>JAJZHW010000004.1 GCA_021810805.1 Nitrospirota bacterium | reverse complement strand
CTACTTCCCTCCGGAGGTCAGACGGTACTACGACGCTCCGGCGGCCGCATAGTCGTTAAAAAATTCGTAATATTCCTCAAGGGGATAAAATTCCCTTGGAACAGCTTTGAGAACTGGGGAATGTGGGGTAGAGAATCCGGCAGTTCTCCAATTGCCGGTTCAGGATCCGTTCCTGGTTGTGTGTCGGATAGATCCGATACTTGAATGTTTTAAGCATATAGCCATTATATGCTTAAAACAAAAAACTGCAACGGCACGCCTTATATCCCCGGCCTGAAGTCCGGGGTCTTACGGCGTTTTCCGGATAAAAATCGGAAGCGCCCCATTAAATCACAAAAAGTTATCCATGCAAGACGTCATTGTTATTAACAAAAAAACAATTGTTGGAATATTGCCATTCTGTGATGCCGGGCTATAATGAAATTGTGACGCCGCTTCTTCTTCCCGAGAAAGGGGATCATACCTCCCCGCACCTTGGGCAAGCGAGAGACAGAGCCGGCGATATTCGGCCCGAAGGGTGAAAAGCCCGAGACCCATTCAAGAAAGGAGAGCGCATCCCTTCCAAACGTGGCAAGGTTGTTGCGCGACGCCCATGAAGAAAATCACCGTTTCCCTTGGAATTCTTTCCATCCTCGTTCTTTCTTCCGCCTCCTACGCCGCCAGCGTCAAGGATCTGATCAATGCCAATGGCTGCTTTGCCTGCCACTCCGTTGACACGCAGATGGTTGGCCCCTCCTTCAAGATGGTCGCCGACAAGTATCGGGGACAGAAGGACGCGGATGTGATGCTGGCAAAAAAGATCATTGCCGGCGGGAATGGCCACTGGAACGATGTCACCGGAGGCGTGATGATGCCCCCCCATCCCGGGATGTCCATGGACCAGGCCGAATCGGTCGCAAAGTGGGTTCTCGCCACCAAATAGCATCGCCTAGACCCTTCCCAGACAGGAGGCAGGACATGACCTTCCCGAAGGTCGCTCCTGCTTCTCTTGTCTTCCCTCCTTCCCTTCACTAGAATCAGATCGATCACCTTCGTCATTCTTCTCTCTCATCACGTACGTCATATTCCTCTTTAAAGGAGCGTTCCATGACAAAAAAGGCTCTTATACTTCCCCTTCTTTCGGCTCTTTTCATTGCCTCTGCGCCTCTCCTTGCTCAGGCCGACAATCTTCCTCCGCTCACGGGGGCAAAGACGGCCAAGATGTTCAATGACTTCAGATCTCAGGCCGGGAAAAACTTCCTGCTGCCTCAGGTCTTCAAAAATCATCCGGGGGTGACTTTCATCCTTTCTCACGCCAAGGATCTCGGACTTACAGACAGACAGATCAAGCGGCTGAAGGTCATTCGTCGGACTATGCTTGCCCGCTCCCTCGCCCAGTTTAAAAAGATCAATGCCCAGCGCAAGGCCTACCTCGCCATGGCGGAGAAGCCCAGGGTCGATTCCAAGAAGCTTCACAAGAACCTCCATGACATTGCCTGGCTCATGGCCCAGGCCACGGCTGACCACCTCACCGGCCATCTCAATGCCGCCAAGGTTCTGACACCGGCACAACTCAAGAAGCTGGCCTCGATCAAGTAGCCTCATCCTGGCAGGGCGGGGAGACTTCCCGTCCTGCCTCTCGTCTCATCAATGGTCCGCAATGCCTCTTTCACCCGTTCTGCCTTCTTCATCCCTCCCCCAACTCTCCCTCTCGCCCCTTTCGCTGACATTCCAACAATGATCACCCATCCTGGGAAGCCACTCCAGAACGAGATCCAACTCCAAGGAATTTCACGCTGATCGCCATCAGAACTCTTCTCTTTGCAAAATCTTCTTGACTTCCGCCCCGCTACAAAGGATAATCACCTTTGATATACGTCGGGCATCGTGGATTGTGTATCGCTGCGCAAGAATGCGCCGAATTCGCCGGATTCAAGGTTTTGACCCTGCCAGATGGACTCGTGTCCGACCGCTTGTTCAACCCCCGCTGATCATTCCCGGCACTCTGTTGGAGAAAACAGTTCCTTCGGCGTCCTACCCCCCCAAATGCTAATGATTTGGGCGGAGGCGCCGCGGTGCCGGGAACGCTCCACCATGGAGCATGAATTCCTCCCCGGGATCCCCGCCGTCACACTCATGAACGTCCATCTAGCTAGGAGCAACAATGTCATTTGAGACCCTTGGCCTCAATCCGGATCTTCTGCGCGCTCTTTCCGACCTCAAACACGAATCCCCCACCCCCATTCAGAGACAGACCATCCCCCCGATCATTGAAGGCCGGGATGTCCTCGGTGTGGCTCAGACGGGATCCGGAAAGACCGGAGGCTTTCTTCTTCCCTCCCTTCACAGGAACAAGCGAGCCCAGGGAAACCGAACCCGCCATCAGATCCTCGTCCTCTCCCCCACCCGGGAGCTGGCGGGACAGATTGAACGCTCCGCCCGGGAATACGGCAAATACCTTCGGAGCCGGACCGTCCTTCTCGTCGGTGGCACCGACATGCGTCGTCAGATTGATTTCCTTCGCAGACCCTGGGATCTGGTCATCGCGACCCCCGGTCGCCTGATCGACCACATGCAGCGTGGGACCATCAACCTCTCCCATGTCCATACCGTCGTTCTCGACGAAGCGGACCGGATGCTCGACATGGGATTCCTTCCCGACGTCGAAACGATCCTGAAGGCTCTTCACCCGGAGCGCCAGACGCTTCTCTTTACGGCAACCCTTCCGTCCCGGATCCAGATGCTGACCAAGACCTACCAGAAAGACCCCGTCCTGATCCGCCTGGAAACAGCCAGCGCCCCCCCAGTCTCCATCGACCAGGAGGTCGTGACGATCAGCCATGGAGCCCAGAAGTGGGGTCTTCTCAAGACGATCCTCACCGAGCCCCAGACGACCGAAGGACAGACCCTCATCTTTACCCGCACAAAACGCGGAGCCGAAGATCTGGCCAACCAACTTCTTGACGAAGGTTTCCCCAGCGACTCTCTCCACGGCGACAAGAGCCAGTCCCAGCGGAACCGGGTCCTCTCCAAGTTCCGTGCCGGCCAGACCCGCATTCTCGTGGCCACCGATGTGGCGGCCCGAGGTCTCGACATCGACACCGTGACCTGCGTCGTCAACTACGATCTGCCCCAGTCCCCCGAGGACTACGTTCACCGTATCGGACGAACGGGTCGGGCGGGACGTTCGGGACGCGCCATCTCCTTCTGCCACCCGGCCGACCGGAACCTTCTCCGGGATATCGAACGCCTGCTGGGATCCGCGGTTCCTGTCTCTCCCCTTTCGCCTCCTCCTCAGCCGAGAAGCGATCGTCCTTTCCGGTCTTCCGGCCCCCGCTCCAGCGGCGGACCACGTCCCGGGGGATTCCGGGGCGAGCGGACCTTCCGCTCCGATGCCCCCGGTGAGGGTCGTTCGAGCTTTCGCCAGGGGGGACGCACCGATCGCCCCACCGGTGGATCAGGTCGTAGCGAATGGCGCCGGGATAAGCCAGCTGGTGGGGGATCTCGCCCTACCTCCTCAACTCACCGGCCAATGCATTCGGATCGCCCATCACGGACGAGCCCGGTTCCGAGCGAAGCCTAGGAGCCTTTCCCTTGGGACAACCTCTTCTCATTGGGATCACAACAGACTACGCGCCTTCCGAACCCAATCGGGAGGCGCGTTTTTTCTTGAAAGAATCCTACGTCACCTATTTTTCGACCCCGGAATCCCGGGTCCTTCTTCTTCCCTTTTCAGGAATTCTTGACCCAGACGAATTGAACTTCCTCGATGGATTTGTCCTTTCCGGATCGGGACCCGACATTCCCCCCGCCTACTACGGGGAAGAGCAGACGTTTTTTCCCGGGGAGTGGATGGATGGCCGTCGGGTCAACCTCGAACTCTCCCTTCTGTCGCACGCTGAGACATGGGATATGCCCCTCTTCGGAATTTGCGGAGGCTTCCAGTCCATGAATGTCTTCCGCGGGGGGACTCTCATCCAGGACATCCCCACAGAAAGACCCGGGCCTGTCACCCATCAGAAATCTTCACATCGTGCCGTTTTCTCAGGGTATCTCAGAGATCTTGCCAAGACTGACGAGGCCCTGGTGAACAGCTTTCATCATCAGGGGATCAAACGCATAGGTCGGGGATTGGAAGTGATTGGCACCAGCCCGGAGGATGGACTGGTGGAGGCCATTCGGGATGCCGATCATCCATTTTTTCTTGGCGTTCAGTGGCATCCGGAAAGGATGCCACCACACGAGGGGGTGAGCCGAATCCTCAGGGAAGAGTTTTTCGCGGCCTGCCGCCGATACCGCGAGGAGAAAAAGAAGAGTTAACCTGGAGATTTCTTTCCTTTTTTTCTTGTTGACCGAACGGGAGTTTTCCCTTGAAGCCTCCGCCACCGGGCAATCATCGCAGGAGAAATTCGTCGGATCGTCTCCGGATCAAAGAGCTTTTGCTCCCGCACAACACCTTCCCGAAGGGTTTCAATCCTGAGGAGAACGGGAATGTGTCCCTCCTCGACCCACACGGAAAACTCCGAAGGCTTGATCCCCAATTCCTGTCGAACGCGGCGCTCGCTCCAGAGAGACCTCACCCACAGGCGAAAGCTTCGCTCCCGCCTTTTTTCCATGGCCTCCTGGGAACGCACCCGGCGCATTTCTTCCCGGAACTGGCGACGTCCCTCCTGGATTTCGGCCGCCAGCTCCTGGCGAGAGAAGGGCCTTCCCAAATGGGCAAAGGCCCGTTCGGCCCCCCGAAGGAGCTGTCTTTCCATGGGGACTCCCCCCTCTTTCCAGGGGACGGGCGGAAGACGAAGGTCTGACCATGCCATTCCAAAGTTCATGACGGGTGAGGTCAAAAGACGCGTAAACCTCAGCATCGGGGAAGCCTCTTCTTCGATCAGGGACACCAAAATCCTCGCCATGGCGACCAAAATCCTCTCGCGCACCTGGTCCAGTTCCTGATCGAAGACCTCCCCCCCAAACCCCGAGAACAAATCGCCCCGCATCTCCGGATCTAGGTCGTCATCCTCAATCCCAAAGGTCGCCAGCGCTCTGAGACAGACCGCCTCTTTCAGCTCCCGATAGACCCTTTCAAAGAAGATCTCCTCGGATGGAGCCTCGTCTCGCCATTCCCCGATTTCGTGGAGATCAGGCGAAGGGAGGCCCCGTTCCTCAAAGAGCGCTTCAATCCGCTCCTCCGAGGAGAGGGAACCCTTGGAGTTTTCAGCAATCATTGATTTCCCCTTTGTTCGCGCGACCACCGGGCCACCCTCTCCAGTGCAGGAAGGAGACGGGCTGGCTCCTTATGAAAAACCTGCTCCAAAGTTTCCATGACCGACAAGGCCTGGCGCTGGCTTTTGAGAACAAGAAGCCCATCGCAGCCGGCATCGATGGCGGCGAGGGCCGCCTCGACCACTCCGCCTTTCGCCACCGCCGCCATGAGGAGATCGTCCGAGAGAATCAATCCCGGATACCCCATCCTTTCCCGAAGGATCCCCGTGACGATCGTCCGGGAGAGCGTTGCAGGAACAGAGGCATCCCACGCCGGATAGACTACATGGGCGGTCATCATGAGGGGGAGATGGCTCTCCACGGCCATCTTGAACGGAACAAGCTCACGGGATTCGAGGCGGGAGGCCGGAACATCGACAACCGGAAGGGCCACATGAGAATCGAGGCTGGTGTCTCCATGGCCGGGAAAGTGCTTTCCGCAGGGCAAAACGCCGCCCCTCAGAAGTCCCCTGGCGAATGCCAGGGCCTTTCTCCCCGCCTCTTGGGGATCGGTGGAAAAGGCACGATCGCCGATAATTGGATTATGGGGATTTGAATCCACATCAAGCACAGGAGCAAAGTCGACGTCAAAGCCCAGGTATCGCAGGGCAAGCCCCAAGGAATGTCCAGCCTCCTCAATCTCCCTTTCTCCCTTTTCCCCCAGAATTCTCATTGAGGGGAGGGACGGAACGCCATCGGAGAGGCGGGCGACCCGTCCCCCCTCCTGATCGACGGCAAGAAGACGGGGAGAGCCGGGAATGGCCCGGATCGACTCGGTCAGCGACTTCACCTGGGCGGCATCGCGGACATTTTCCCGAAAAATGACGACCCCAAAGGGATCCACCCGTTCAATGAAGGTCCGGTCCTCGTTTGTCAGCTCTGGTCCCGGGAGGCTCACCCAAAGAAGGCGTCCCACGGAGTGCGTCACGTTTTCCCCCCTTTACCCTGAAGATCAAGAAGAGAAAGAAGTCGCCGGAAGGCCCGGGCCCGATGGGACAACCGATCTTTTTCATCGGGAGCCATGACACCAAAGCTCGCATGATAGCCGTCGGGAACGAACAGGGGATCATACCCAAAGCCCCCTTCTCCCATGGGCCCCCGGGCGATCCTTCCATGGACGTAGCCTGCCGTCGCCGCGACCAGCTTCCCGCTTCCACTCAGGACAGCCACGAGAACGCAGACGAAGAAGGCTCCCCTCTCCTCAGGAGGAATCCCTTTCATCTTCCGTTGAAGAGCCTCGCGATTCTCAACATCACTGGCACCTTCACCCGCATACCGCGCCGAATAAATGCCTGGCTCCCCCCCCAAAGCCGGAACGACCAGCCCCGAGTCGTCGGCAAAGATCCATTCTCCCTTCGGACCGGAGAAGGCGAGCGCCGCGTTTTTGGCCTTCAGGAACGCATTGGCAAAAAAAGTGTTCCCTGATTCCTCCACGGGAGGGGAGGGAGAAGGAAGAATGCTGAGAGAGGAAGGGGACAGGCGCGCAAACTCGGAGACCTTATGGAGGTTGCCCGTTCCCAGGTAGAGAACCTTCGAGAGCGTATCAGACACCTGTCCCCTCGGGGCCCGTGGATGTCGGCGCGGGGGGAGCGATTGCGGGACGCCATCTTCCGTCCGGCAATTCGACTTCGTGAACGGGGGCATCCGCCAGGAATCCTGCGGCCTTGGCATGGCCTCCCCCTCCATAGTGGGTGGCCACCTTCGAGAGATCGGGCCCCCCTTCAGAGGCACGGAGACTATAGGAGACCTTTCCGTCCTTCCGGACAGACCAGATGGCCACGAAGGGCGCATCGACCTTCAAGGCCCCGCCGATTTCACTTGTCAGAAGCGGTGAATTGACAAAAAAGGCCCGTTCCCCGGTTCTGAAGCGTCCCCAAACCCCTGTTTCGCGAATGGCCGTGGAAATCAGCTGGGCCTGGTAGCGGAGGATTGAGTGGCCTTCCATGGCCAGAGGGTTATCTTCGGCAACCCGTCCATATCCCAGAGTCTGGTACATCCCCTCCCAAACCTCGAAGTCAAAGGGATAGGAGGCCATCGCCGTTGTGATGTCCAGGGAGAGGGGCAGGGCCCATCGCCACAGATCCCTGTCCTCCACATAGCGGATCAGGTTTGGCACGGGCTCTCCGGGGAAAAAGGTCTGCCAGGCAATCATGGCTCCCGAACGGTTCATGTCGAAGACCACTTCCGGATCGGAGGGATAGAGGGGAAGAATCTTCTCCATGGCACTCTTGTGGTGATCCAGAAGGATCACATGGGGGTTTTTTTCCCTGAGACGAGCAAAGTAGTCCGGATCAAAGGAGAGATCGAGGATATAAATATCCTGGCCCGTGGGCATCTCCGGGAGGGTGTCCCCATAGTTATAGGCAATAAAGGAAAGGGGGACCTTTCCCCCGAACTTTTTCCAAGCGGCCCAGGCGGCCCCGAAGCCGTCCGAGCAGTTCCTGTGGTAATAGACTGTTATCGGACGCGAACCCTCCTGAACCGGCGGTTGCGTAGCAGACACCTTTGACGATCCCATCACATTCCTCCTGACCGCATCCGAAGGTGCTCCCATCCCTCCCCGGAACTCGCCCGGAGACACTCGGGAACTCCTAGGACTGGCGTTGTCCTGAGCGTTCGAGAAGGCTCCCGAGACGCTCCCACTCCGCGGTCTTATCCGTCAGTTTTTTGCGGGCCACGGCCAGCTTTGATGCCGCGCGCTTTCCTTCGGCTCCATCCTTTCGGGAGGCCTCCTCGAGCTGGGCCACCTGAGATTCGAGCTCAAGAACCTCCTTCTCGACCCAGGCGATACGGCGTTCGACCCCTTCGAGCTCCGGCTCTCCTCCCTCTTTTTGAGAACTCTCCCCCGGAGACGGAGTGGAGGGGGCGGCGGGCTGTGCCAAGGGAGGAGCCTTTAAAATGGCATCGCGTTTGGCCCGGTAGGTCTCGAAGCGGTGGTTCATGAAAAGGCGAATTGCCCCTGGAACAACCTCGATGATATCGCTGGCAATCCGTTCGATCACATATCGATCATGGGTGATAAAGACTAGTGTCCCCCGATAGGCATCAAGGGCCTCGACCAATGCCTCCCGCGAAGGAAGATCGAGATGGTTGGTCGGCTCGTCGAGGAGGAGAAGGTTGGCCGGCGAGAGGAGCATCCTGGCCAGGGCCAGTCGGCTCTTCTCCCCTCCGGAAAGAACCGAAACCTTCTTGAAGACCTCGTCATTCTTGAAGAGAAAGGCTCCCAGAAGCCCACGAATACGGGTCTGGGTCTCTGAGTCCGGGGCGACCGACTCCATCGACTGGAGAACCGTGTGGTGGGGATCGAGGATCTCGAGCTGGTGCTGGGAATAATAGGCTGTGGTGACGTTGGTCCCGGTCTGATACGTCCCGGAATCGGGCTCCACCGCCCCCGCCATGACTTTGAGCAATGTCGACTTCCCCGCCCCGTTCGGTCCGACTAGGGCCACCTTCATACCTCGGCGCAGCGTCCAGTCGAAGGGGTGGACGATCATGCGCCCATCATAGGACTTCTCGATCCCGCTAAAGCTGGCCACAACATCACCCGAACGAACAGGAGCGGGAAAGGTGAAGCGAACGGTCTTCTGGGCGGTCTCCTTCTCCAGACGCTCAATCTTTTCCAAGGCCTTGATCCGGCTCTGAACCTGGGTGGCCTTGGAGGCCTTCGACCGAAAGCGGTCGATAAAGTCCTGGGTCTTGGCAATCTCCTCTTCCTGGCGGGCAATGGCAGACTCAAGCGCCAAGGCGCGGCGCTCCTTTTCAGCCAGGTAGGCATCGTAGTTTCCGGTGAAGACAATCGCCTTCCCTCCCGAAAGCTCGATCACTCCTCCCACGACCCCGTTCATGAAGCTCCTGTCGTGGGAGATAAGGAGAACGGCCCCGGGAAAGTCCTGCAGAAAGGATTCCAGCCATTCGATGGAGGGTATGTCCAGATGGTTTGTCGGTTCGTCGAGGAGAAGCAGATCCGGGTTCGTGACAAGGGTGCGCGCCAAGGCCACCCGCATGCGCCATCCCCCCGAAAGATCCGACACCTTCGCATCCATGCGAGCCTGGTCAAACCCCAGACCGGCAAGGACCTTGCGTGCGGTCGTCTCCTGCTCGAATCCTCCCAGCAGGCCGAACCGGCTCTGAACCTCTCCATAGCGGTCGAGAACCTTTGTCTCTCCTGCTGCCAGACGCTTTTCAAGGCTTCTCATCTCCTCCTCGAGGCGCATGAGCTCCTCATCCCCGCTCATCACACAGCCGACCGAGGTCATCTCTCCCTCGATGGTCACCTCCTGCGGGAGGTACCCCACCCGATACCCCACCGGCATGCTCACCGTTCCATCGTCCGGTTCGCTGACACCCGCCAGGATCTTCATGAGGGTCGACTTCCCGGCTCCGTTAGGTCCGACCAGCGCCATCCTCTCCCGAAGGGAGATCCGAAGCGAGAGGTCGGAAAAAAGAGTCTTTGTCGGATAATGCTTGGAGAGTCCGGAAAGTGTGATCATGGGGCGAAGGGATGAGGAGAAGGGAAATGAACGAAGATCTGTGCTCGGGCATCACCCCTCAGGCTGGGGGAGCAATGGGGAACTGTGAGGAAGATCTGTAAGGAATCTCTCTGGTGAAACAACATCGACTGGCTCATGTTTTCCGTTCGTTTGCCCGCGCTTGGGAGATTGTATCGACCGAGTCACCGATCAGCCGGATCAGCAACCATCCTATCTGTGGCAATCTCGCCAGCGGAATATCCGCGGACCATTCAAGGTGTTTTGGCTCTCAATTCATGATAGCGGACTTCAACTGTGGGGACAAGTTCTCGCCGATTTCTCCCTTCAAACGACGTTTCCGGGAGGGGAATGACGATGAGAACCTTCGGAGGCGGGGGAACACTCATCGATCTTCGCCTCGACACCCTCTCCCCAAGGGTTGTGGTCCGCCCGAAGATCCCCCTTTCGGTTTTCATCCAAAACTGACGCGGGAGGACGCCTTCCGGGCTCGAGGCTGTATCGGGGAATCCTCGGATCAACCTCAAGTGCCCAACGATCGATTCCACCTTCTAGGTTGGAGACCGACCCGTACCCATTTTCCAGGAGAAGATAACAGGCCAGAAGAGAGCGGATCCCGGTGTGGCAGTAAACAATGACGGGGCGATCGCGGGGAATGGCCTCGAGATTTTCCGGGAGACGGGAGAGAGGAATGTGGAGGGATCCCGGGAATCGCACGTACCGGTGCTCCCATCCTTCCCGAACATCAAGGAGCAGGGGGGACCGACTGTCCCGTCCACTCCTCGGGGAGGAGAGGATCTCCTTCATGGCCGAACAGGATAATCTTTGCCCCTTGTCCCCCAGAAGGCGTCCGAATTCACGGGCGCGCTCTTCGGGGGTAGGATCAGATCTGAACAAGCCGTTTCTGGAGGTCGACAATCTCGGAGATTCCTTTCCATGCAAGGTCGAGAAGCCGATCCATCTCCTTGCGTGAAAATGAGCGATGCTCGGCCGTTCCCTGCACTTCCACGAGCTCGCCCTTTCCTGTCATCACGACATTCATGTCTACATCGGCCGTTGAGTCTTCCGTGTAGCAGAGGTCGAGACAGGGTTCCCCTTCTACAATTCCCACGGAGACGGCGGCCAGATAATCCTCGAAGGGACTTTCCGCAATCACACCCACCTTCCGGAGATTGGAGAAGGCAAGAGCCAAGGCGACAAAGGCTCCCCCAATCGATGCGCACCGGGTTCCGCCGTCTGCCTGAATCACATCGCAGTCCACAGTCGCCGTCCTCACACCCATCTTCTCGAAGTTGACGACGCTACGAAGGCTTCTACCGATCAGACGCTGAATTTCCTGAGTCCTTCCGCTCTGTTTTCCCTTGGCGGCCTCGCGCGGAGAACGCTCATGGGTCGATCGGGGAAGCATTCCATATTCGGCGGTGACCCACCCCCGCCCCTGATCCTTGAGAAAAGGGGGAACCTTTTCCTCGAGGCTGACCGTGGCCAGAACATGAGTAAACCCCATGCGAATCAGGGCAGACCCCTCGGCATACCGATTGGGGGACGGCTCGATTGAAAGGGTACGAAGCTGATCCGAAGCACGACCATCTGATCTCACAAAATCCTCCCTGAGTTAAACCAATGAGAAATCAATCGACGGAACCGAGGTCTCCCGCACATCTTCCACCGGGCGGCCAAGAAGATGCTGCCCTACGCGCATAAACCGCTCCCGTCCATCGGTCACGAGAAAGGATACCTGACCCGCTCCCTTCCTCGGGGCGGGACCGGTCCGCAAAAGTTCGGCATGGGCCAGTTCGAAGCCGGGGTCGATGAATGCCATCTCGGGAAGAATGCGGCGCAGCATCGGAAGAAGCGGGGGATAATGGGTGCAGCCGAGAATGATCGTGTCGACCTCGGGAGCCCGGCCCTCAATAAAGGGGGAGAGATACTCCCGGGCCACCCTCTCGGGAATCTCGCCATCAATCCACCCTTCTTCCACCATCGGGGCGAAAAGAGGGCAGGCGATCCCGGAGACCTGAGTTTCTCGTCCTCCCAGTTGCTGAAGGATGGCCGGATAGGCCCCACTCCGAATCGTTCCTTCCGTTCCCAAGACCCCCACGTGTCCCGAGCGTGTTGCCGCAAGTGCCGCACGAGCCCCGGCCTCGACCATCCCCACAACTCTAACCTCGGGGAATTTGGCCATCAGTGTATCAATCGCCTGACTCGAGACGGTGAAACATGCGGCGACGAGGGTGCGAGGGGAATAGCGAAGGAGAAGAGCCGCATCCTCAAGAGCGAATCGGCAGATTGTGTCGCGGGATTTTGATCCATAGGGAAAGCGGGCCATATCGCCAAGATAGAGGAAATGCTCTTCCGGAAAAAGGTCGAGAAAATGCCTCAGAACCGAGAGCCCCCCCATGCCTGAGTCAAACAGGGCAAAGGCCGGCCCCCCCTCCTTAAAACAAAAGTCTCTCTCTCCTGCCACGTCCCTGATCTCTCCCCTGCATTTTCCTGAACCATCCGGCGACACATTCTATGGGCAAACAGAAAAATTATCTCAACAAACTGAAGTTTTTGCAAAAAAAAGGGGGGCTCAAGGCCCCCCTTATCGCGACGCGCTGTCTGGCCCCTTAAAAAAGGGGCTCGTGGTACGGGTCGGTCACCGGATCATTCTTTTGTCCTTGCCTTCAGTCGACGCTTATTTCGACGGCAAGGGGTTTGGCCTCCGCCCTTTTTTCGATCCGGACCGTCAGGACACCGTCTTTCATTGTGGCGGAGATCTTCTTGGAATCCGCATCCTCGGGAAGGGTAAAGGAGCGAAGGAACGTTCCATACTCCCGCTCAACCCGATGGTATCGAACCCCTGTCTTTTCCGTGCTGCGAACCCGCTCGCCCGAGAGGCTCAGAACATTGTTCTCGACAACGAGCTTTACATCTTCCTTTTTGATCTCCGGAAGCTCCGCCTTGATGATATAGGCGCCTTCCTCCTCGGAGATATCCACGTCAGGCGACCACTCCACCGCCCTTTTCGCCTGCCTCTCCTCGGTTCGTCCATCGACTGGCCGAAGGATAAAAGGGGTGAAACGGCGGGCAAGGTCATCAAATTCCTTGACGGGGTCCCAACGAAGTAAGCTGGCCATTTTTTTCTCCTTTTCTGAGGCCGGGCGAAAACCCGGCGAATGTGATTGCCTGGGATGTTTCATCATTGGGTGTTTCCTTTCAATCAAAATATATCCCCGATTTTCTTCCTGTCAAGGGTGGACGAGGCTCTCCCATTTCTCCCAGACAATGCCAGCTTTTTCCGCCTCTGATGTTGCACAGACGATTTCTCCCGGCTTCATCTCCCCCAGATGAAAAGGGCCGAATGCCAGGCGAATCAAGTGGAGAACTTCATAGCCATGATAGGAAAGAACATTCCGGATCTCCCTATTTTTCCCTTCCACAAGAGTGAACAGGAGCCAGGTCGACTTGGGAGACTCCCGCTCTATTTCCACCTTTACATTTTCGTAGCCCGCGCCCTTTCCGGCATTTCCCGATAGGAAGGCTTCCCGGTCCCGAGCTCGGAGCGCCGGACGAACCTTGACCCGGTACTGACGGCGAACTTCCCCTTCAGGGGCGAGGAATCCGTTCCAGGGCTCGGGATAGTTCGTCAGGAGAAGGAGTCCGGCGGAGGCAGCGTCAAGCCGACCCAAGGGGCGTATTCGGCCCCAGGAAGGTTCGCTCCAGGGAGTATCCCGGAGAAAATCATGGGCCAAGGGACGCCCCTCCGGATCCGAAAGCGTCACCACGACCCCTCGAGGCTTGTTGAACTTCAGAAGAAGGGGCGGAGGGGGCACCAGCGGAACACCATCGAGACGGAAGGGAGGAATAAGGCGAATCTGTCCCGAGTCGGAGGGAGAGGAAGGGGCTGCCACTGGCCGATCGGCTCGGACGGGATTGGCGCCAAGGGTTAATCTCCCCTGGTCGATCCACTCCAGGACCTCGCGGCGGGAGGCGAGCCCGGCCTTCGACAGCCATCTCTCAGGCGTGTGCGATATCAAGTGTCCTCCACGAATAACTTTTCAATAAAAATAATCAAAAATGTGATCCCCGTCACAAAACAACGGGGATAATCTCTTTTTATATCAACATATTAGCGGCAATAAACAATTTTATTGACCTCACCTTCCCCCTGAAGGTATAATTCCACATGTTGGTCGCTCTCCCCATCGATTGCTTCTTGTTACCGTTTCTTTTTCACCTGCTTCATCGGGACCATGCACCCCGTTGAAGTTGCCGGATCCGTGTCGGGTCGCGGCGCGATGGAGAGTTCTTCCCACAGACAATCAATACGTCCTCTGACTTCTTTCATCCTCTTCGAGGATGCGGAGAATGATTCAGGTCCATTCCGACTGAAAGAATTTCCGGGACGTTCATTGTGTCTGTCTGGGAAGAACAACTGGGAGCGGAACAGCAACCCCTTCAGGAGGTTGTGCATTGAACTGGATGATTCACCACTCCGTTGCTTGGTGTCTGGGCGCTCACCTACTCTCCCCAACGGTTCCCTACGCCCATACCATCACAAGAATTTCCTGCCAGAACCACATTAACCCCGTCCTTGTCGCGGGTATCATCGCGCAAGAATCCCGATTCAATTCCCGCAAACGTCGCTATGAACCGGGGATTCACGACACGTCAATTGGCCTCATGCAGATCACGACCCGAACGGCCCGTTGGGTTGGGTTCCGCGGTCCTGTCAGGAGACTCTACAACCCTTGGGTGAATATCACCTACGGAACCCGTTACCTTGCCCTGCTGCTCCGAAAGCATCCTTACGGAGCGGACGCGATTGCGGCTTACAATGCAGGAAAGCCCCGCTGGAGACATGGAGGATACGTCAACAGTCGGGGCTCACACAATGTGGAACGCTATGTTCTGCGGGTGGAAAGCTGGTCTCACCACTACAGAGTCATGGCACACAGGGAATTTGAAACCATGGTGGCCTTGGCGAAAAAGCAGAAGAACTCTCCGTTAATGAGTCCCGACGGGAGGATTCTTGCTTGGCTCAACTGGCCGCCCGGCACTCTTTACCCGAATATTGGGGGAGGGGTGACCGACTAAGTGAGTGTTCCGATAACGCAGGAAGTGTTCTGCGTTTACGATCACGTTGTCGGCGCGCGAGGCGAGCTTCCGATGCTGGAGTGACTTATAGAGAAGGGTCATGCCAGCAAGAACGACCAGACCTCCGATCGTGAGTGCGACAGCTCCACGAACGGGATGGCGGATTCCAAGCCCCAGGGAAATAGAGACACCACCCAAGGCGATCACAATCGTCGAAAGCAGAACAAGTATCAACAGGGCCAAGGACATCCTCCTTCTCGTTGGCTCTCCGGAGCCTGCGGGGGGCGCGGAGCGGGGTGCACTGGGAACCCCTCGCAGGGCAACCCAGAACCGGATCGGTCATTTTTGCTCCGATCTTCTTTTAGAATAGTCCGAATTTCCCGAAAGGGCAACGGTATTTTTCATGCGACGGGGGGCATTCCTAAAACCCGACTCTCCTTACCGGAGCCCTTGGGGAATTTTCGCCCAACCCCTCAAGATTTCATTGTTCCTCCAGACCTCCTTCGCCTCATGGCCTCTCTAATCTTTAAGATCCCTTTGCAGGTGTGCTACTCTCAATCATATGATTCCTTCTGAGCCATTCCTGCCTGCTTGGACAAAGATTCCCTTCTCTTTAAAGGGTGAGAACTTTATCCCCATTAAGTGGCTGGCTTTTCTCCAGAAGGAAAGCGTGCTTCCTCCCTCCCACTCGTTGAAAGGAGCGATTCATGGATTTGAGTAAACAGTTTCCAAGAAGCCCCATCGACCGCCTTCACGGAATCGATCACCTTCGGCGCCTCATCGACAAGGCCCGGGCATTCAACGCAAGAACCCTTGGGGAATACAATTACAATTGTCCGATGGATCAGCTTCTTCTCGGGCACCTCGGAATTTCCGCAGAAGATTTTGCCCGCATTGTCGCCACCCACACCACCGATGAGACCATCTATGCCGAGCTCTGGAAACGCTTCCCCAAACAGCTCTCCCCCGAGGCCGTAGCGGCCTTCAATGCCCGCTATGAATCTGCCGCACCCGATACCCCAGAAAAGCAGGCGTGGTTTGACTCTGTCCGCAATGCCCTCGACCCTTCCCGCACCGACATCAAGACTTGGGCACGGCTTCTCGATCTGGAAGAAAAACGCCACGTCCCCGTCCTCTAGAAAAGACCGACCGCCGGGCCTTCAGTGCCCGGCGTCAAAGACATGCCCCATCCACCCACAAGGGAGCGCCTTCATGTCCACAATGATCCGGATACGATCAACACTCTTCTCTCTTCTGTCATTTTTACTTCTGGCCCTTCTTCCGAATCCGGCACTGGTGATGGCAGAGGGGGGCCCATCATCCCCTTCCCCCTCCCACTCTGCCGCTCCCTCTTTCCGCTTCGTTCCTCAAATTCATCATCTCAAAAACGGTCTGACACTCCTGACGGTGAATGACCCCTACAGCCCCACCCTCACCTTTCAGGTGTGGTACCGGGTGGGTTCGAGAAACGAAGCCAAGGGGCGGACCGGGATCTCCCACTTTAACGAACACATGATGTTCACCGGAACAAAAAAATTTCCCCATGGGGCTCTCGACCGTCTCATCAGCGAGGTGGGGGGCCAAAACAACGCCTTTACGGACTATGACTTTACCGCCTACTTTGAGAATGTCGCACCCGACAAGATTTCTCTGCCCATTTCCATCGAAGCCGATCGCATGACACACCTTTTATTAAAACCCGACCAGGTGGAACGGGAACGGCGGATCGTCCTCGAGGAGAGGCGAAACGACTACGATGACCCGACCCAAAAGCTTGTGGAGCAGGTCTATGCCACCGCCTTCGCCGTTCACCCCTACCACAACCCGGTCATCGGTTGGGAAAAAGATATCCAACACACCTCCCGAAATGATATCTGGCGCTATTACCGGGCCCACTACATGCCAAACAACGCCACCGTGGTTGTCGTTGGCCCCCTCGATGATGCAACCGTCCTTCGCGATGTCAAAAAAGCCTTTGGGTCGATTCCCCGAGGCCATCTCATTCATCCCCGGATTCCGGTGGAGCCACCACAGCATCATCTGCGAATGACCGTTGTCAAAAAACCGGCCATGCTTCCGATCACCATGATGGCCTTTCATGCCCCCAACTTCAAAAGCCGCGATGCCATCCCCCTCGTCGTCTTGGCCCAGGTTCTCTCTGGAAGCCGGAGCTCTCTCCTCTACCAGAACATGATCTATAAAAACCCCGTGGCCGTCGATGCGGAGGGCGATTACGACCCCATGACCCACGATCCTGGACTGTTCTACTTTTATGCCCAGGGACTTCCGACAACCACTCCCAAGACACTCAGATCTCACCTTGATTCCGTGATCAAGACGATCAAAACGACACCCGTTGCCCCCTCCCTCCTGGCTCTTGCCAAGAAGCAGATTCTCACGCAATTTGTGATGAATCAGGAGTCCGCCTTCGGGATGGGAATGATGTTTGGCATGATGAGTGCCGACCGTATTCCCCAATCCTTTCTCACCGATTATGTGAAGAACATCAACGCCGTGACAGCCGCCGATCTTCGGCGGGTGGCCCGGAAGTATCTCGTGTCCGACAATGAAACCGTCGGCTATCTCTTCCCCACCGGAGGTCGTGTTCCACCAAGCTTTGCCCGACCGGGACGGATTGTCCGATAGATCTCCGGCAAGACACCCTTGCCGATAACGACCATGGAGTTATTTTTTTCAGGAGATTCACGATGACCTCCCTTCGAGCTCTCTCTTTGCTGGTCCGGCCCGCTCTTCTTTCGGCCCTGGTCCTCCTCTCCTCCTGTGCCCACTCCCCCGCAGCCTCCTCCGGGAGTGGCTCCATTCCCGGCACGGGAGGAATGCTCCCCGCCTCCACCACCTATCCCGTTCCTGCCATGAAGGCGACACTGACCCGATCATTTCTCCCCAATGGACTCGAGGTTCTCGTCCTTCCTCGTCCGGACCTTCCCCTCATTTCCTTTCGCCTTGGAATCCGGGCCGGCTCCTCCTTCGATCCTGCCGGACGGGCGGGAACGGCGGAGCTTGTGGCCGATCTTCTCACGCGCGGGACAGCGGGCCACGACACCCTTTCCCTCTTTCATACCCTTGACTCTACCGGGGGAAGCCTTTCTGCCTCCGCAAGCCGGGATATGACCGTTCTGGCGGGCGACAGCCTCAGCGAAGAGGCCCCCACTCTCCTTGAGCTCGCCTCCGAAATGGTCACATCCCCCACCTTTCCACCGGCCGAATTCTCCAAGAAAAAGGCCGCCGTCCTTGCCTCGCTCGCTGAGGAGGACAACCACCCCAGTCCGATCGCCTCCAATCTTCTCTACCGTCTCGTGGAGAAGAACACCCCCTATGCCACCCCGCCCGGGGGAACCCCCGAATCGGTGAAGGCGATTTCCCGTCAGGACCTGAAAGACTTCGTGTCCCGCTACTACTCCCCCGACCGATCTGTCCTGATCATCGCCGGAGACGTCACCCCCGAATCAGGTCTCGCCCTGGCCAAAAAATACTTTTTGACCTGGAATCGCTCCTCCTCACCCCTTCCAGCGCGGCAATCCTTTCAGGCCCCTCCCGCCTCCGGAACCTTTCTAGTCGACAAGCCGGAGCTTCGCCAGTCCACCGTCTTCTACGCCACCCAAGGAATTGCCCGGAAGGATCCCTCCTTTTACGACACCCTCGTTTTCAACATGCTCTTGGGCGCCTCCCAGACATCGACCCTGAACCGGGTCGTGCGACAAAAGATGGGGCTTGTCTACTATATTCGCTCTGCCGTCAACGCCTCCCGCCATCGGGGCCCCTTTATGGTCTATTTCCAGACCTATGCCAAGAATACCGGGAAGGTCATGTCCACCATGAACCAGATTCTTGAGAATTCCACCAAGACTCCCCCTGACCCCCAGGCGGTCCTGGCCATCAAGCGACAGCTTATCGGGGGATTTCCCTTTCTGATGAACACGACCCCCAAGCTTGCCCAGCTTCTTCTTGTCATCTGGTCTGACGGCCTCGACTACACCTACTTCACCGATTATCCGGAACACGTGTCCCAGGTGACCCCCGCTTCGGTTCTCGCCGCCGGCCAGCACCTGCTCCTAAATCACTCCTTCGTCACGATCGTCGTCGGCCCAGCCAAGGCTTTGAAAAAAGCCGGAGTCTCAGGCTCCCCTCCCCCGCCCGCATCCTGACATCACCGGGCTCCCTTCACCTGAAGGGAGCCTTTTCTCCTCTCCCCCACCAGAACCCCCTCCTGTTCGTCACCCATGAGTTTCTTCACTCACAACAAAAACACTCTTGGGGCAAGGACTCGTGAGACGAGACGTCCCTCATGGGAGATCGACGCCGATGGAGTCAGAAAGTGGGAGGGAACGATGGGGCTCGAAATGTGATGATGAGGGAGGGCTAACGTGAGACGAAGGCGTAGAGATATTGCCAGGTGGCTGGCGTTTGGGGATCTTCTATATTAAAGAGAACGGGGACGGTCTGACCTTTCTTGTCTTCCAGCTCGAAAACGACAAGGTGGTATCCCAAAAAGCGCACACGGGAGCGGTCTGGAAGGTGCAACCGGTGGCCCTGGGAGATCATGGGAGGAAGGAGGGTGGAAAAATCCTGCACCGCCAGCGCTGAGGTCACGGTATCGGCATCAAAGCTGATGGGAGGTTTTTCGGGAGAGGAGGACTGACTGGAGGGGGAGGGGTGAACACCCGCCTTGAGAAGCATGCGGGTATGGCGAAGCTCGCCTTTGAGATTCCCGATCTGGATCTGCTCATAGGTGACGATTGCTGTGGAGACAAGGAAGAGAAAGAATGTTCCGCCGATAACGATGGTTCTCTCGTGCACGGATTATTTCTCCTGTCATCCATTGGCCGACTTCCGCCCTGCGCCGAAGGCATCAGGACGAATGGCTGCCGACTTCAACCTTGAGGATCCACACAATTAAAACCGCGACCGGGAATGACCCGGCCACGACCCATTCCCTGCGCCGTTGCCCGGGGTCTGGGATTTTCCTCCCCAGCGGGGGAAGAGCTCCCGACCCCGATCAGCCGGCCTACTTCTTCTTGTGGCGAGACTGGCGGCGAAGCTTTTTGTACTTGTGTTTTCGGATCTTCTTGCGGCGTTTTTTGACGACACTCGACATACGCTCTGTCTCTCCACAGGGCCTCTCCGGAGTCTCTTTCAGGAGGCCATCCGGTGATTGCCCTCAAATGTTTGATTGCAGGCCAGAAAATCAGCCTTTTTCGGGGGGACTCTTTTCGGAACAAAGATAGATATTATCGCAACGGTGAAGAGAAAATCAATGATTTTGCGATTCGTCCGACCGGGGAAGGACCAGGATCTCCCCGGGACGGAGCCGATGCTCCCTCTCTCGTGCCTGTCTTTCGAGTTCAAAGGGATCCGTGCGAAGAGCCGACACACGGCGGTCGAGGTCAGAAACGCGCTGGTCTATGCGGACAAGAGTCTTCTTTGCCTCTTTCTCCGCCATCACCGAGGAGAGCAACGCTCCCAGTCCGGTTGAGGAAGAGACGATAGCAAAGAGAGCCCAGAGCCAGAGACCGGTTCCGGCCACCCAATAGAAGACAAGCTGTCCCGTCCCCTCCGCATGGTCCTTCTTTTTGTGGGAGGAGTGCTTCCCCTGGGAATGGGCCATCCCTATTTACCCGCGTCTCACAAGATCAAGGCCGGCATAGCGCCCGGTATCCCCCAGAGCCTCTTCTATCCGCAACAACCGGTTATACTTGGCCGTCCGCTCACCTCGGGCCAAGGATCCCGTCTTGATCTGTCCGGCTCCCGTGGCCACCGCCAGGTCGGCAATAAAGGTATCCTCACTCTCTCCCGAGCGGTGAGAGATCATGGCCCCCATCCGATTCATGAGGGCCAACCTGGTTGCCTCGACGGTCTCGGTGACGGTTCCGATCTGATTGAGCTTCACAAGAATGGCGTTGGCGGCATGGCTTCGGATTCCCTCGGCAAGGATCGAGGGATTCGTCACAAAGAGATCATCGCCCACCAGCTGGACGCGGCTTCCAATACGGGCGGTCATGGCAATCCAGCCCTCCCAGTCGTCCTCGGCGAGCCCGTCCTCAATGGAGACGACAGGATAGCGCGAGATGAGTTCGGCATAGTAGTCCACAAGCTTTTCCCCTGTAAGGCGACGCTTCCCCCCCTCAAGATGATAGGCTCCGTCCTTGTAGAACTCTGAGGAGGCGGCGTCGAGGGCCAGGGAAATCTGCTCACCGGGGCGATATCCTGCCTTTTCGATCGCCATCAGGAGAAGGTCGAAGGCCTCGTCGTGGGAGGCCAAGGAGGGGGCAAAGCCCCCTTCATCGCCCACAAGGGTCGTCAGCCCCTTTCCCTTCAGAACCCCTTTCAAGGCGGCAAAGACCTCTGCCCCCATGCGAAGCGCCTCAGAGAAGCTCTCCGCACCATGGGGAACGATCATGAACTCCTGGAAATCGAGGTTGTTGTCGGCATGGGCTCCCCCGTTGATCACATTCATGAAGGGAGTGGGGAGAGTCCGGGCCAATGCCCCCCCCAGCCAGCGATAGAGGTCGAGACCCCGCTCTTCCGCCGCGGCCCGGGCGGTGGCCATCGACACTCCCAGCATGGCGTTCGCACCCAGGACCGATTTGTTGAGGCTGCCGTCAAGGGAGATCAGTGTCTCGTCGATCAGGGCCTGATCTTCGGCCGGAAGCCCTTCAACAGCATCCCGAATGGGCCCTTCCACATTCTCGATCGCCTTTCGTACCCCTTTTCCCCCGAACCGGCCGGCATCATGGTCCCTCAGCTCGAGAGCCTCCCGGGAGCCGGTGGAGGCACCGGAGGGAACGATCGCCTGTCCTGTGGCGCCTGAGGAGAGAACAACCTCGACTTCGATCGTGGGATTTCCCCGGGAATCCAGCACTTCCCGGCCGTGAACGCGGTCGATCTCACTCAATTGAGCCTCCTTGTAAGGACATATCTTTGATAGTGCCGCATGGACAATGGCACCTCTCCGGAAAAATCCCGATCGACAAAATGATTGTGGCACACGGCACATTCCCGGCCGGCCACAGGGACGGCAAGATGGGCCTTTCGCGCAAATCCCCGCACATGGCACTTGATACAGTTGGCGTTGGGAACCCCTCCGGGAAGGTACCGCTGTCCCGGGGAGGGATGGCCAAAGAAATGTCGTCCGAGCTCCTCTAGCCCCGTCAACTGGGCGCCGATTGCCCCGAGAACCCCCGGTCCGGAATGGCAATCGATGCACCGACCGTGATGGAGGGCGGCTCCCGAGGACTGCCAAGTCTTTCCGAAAATCTCCATTTCGTGACAGGAAAGGCAAAAACCGGGACGTTCCTCAAGCACTCTTCCGCCTGCAGACAATCCCACGGCCGCAAGGATCAACAGGAGAAACCCCCCTGCCAGCCCTCCCCGTTTTCCCGGAGCACTCATCGCACCTCCCCGATCCGCGCCGGGACGCCCCTGACGCCGTTCATTCGGGAGACCCCGGAGAAGGCGCTACCGGGGAGCCGATCCGCCCCCGGCTCCCTCCATTTTGACGGAAAGGAGCCGTCTTGACCAGTGCCATTGGCCCGTTGCCGACCAGCCACCCTCCCCCACGAAGCCTACACCCTGGGCATAGTACTCGTAGAGGATCTGGGTGGAGCGGCGGCTGATCAGATTATAGGAAAGTCGCCGACGCACAACCCAGCAGACAAAGGTCCCCGCCGGCAGGGACACGCGAACCTTCCCCCATACCCGATCGTGGATCCGGTTCTCCCCGTCTTCCCCCGCCCAGGTGTCACCCTTCCGGAATGGAAGGCGAACACGAACCAGCGGAGGGTGGTAGGCAAAGACCGTCTGAGAAAAGGCCGAGGTACTGCTATTTTTCGTATAGGCTCCCGTATTCGGATCATATTCGTAGATCGAGACAATTTTCCGGGTCGGGAAGTTCAGATAGGCGATCTTCCGGGTGACCTCCACCTTCCGGACCGGTCCCGCCCCCTGCACCGGTCGGGTGATCTCATCGACATGAATACGCCCCCCCAACCCGTCGAAGGTCTTCTCCATGGGGACCAACGGGAGATATTCCAAGGGTCCGGAGGCTTCTTCAGCCAAAGCCGGAGAAAGGGCGACTCCCCCCAGGACAGCCCACGAGAGAAGGCCCCCCAGCAGGAGAGAGAGGCGAAGGCTATTGCGGTCATTCATGATGCAGGACTCCCAAGCTTTTCACGGAGAATTTCGCCCACCTTTTCGGGGTTTGCCTTTCCCCGGGACTTCTTCATCACCCCCCCCACGAAGAAGGCGAAGAGGCGGTCCTTGCCCTTGCGGTAGGCCTCCACCTCGGCGGGGTTTTCTGCCAGAACGGCTTCGACGAGAGCCAGAAGCTCCCCTTCTCCAGAAATCTGGGCGAGATTTGAACGGGAGACGATTTCCAGGGGATCGAGCCCCTCCTCCACCGCCTTCTGGTAGACCTCCTTGGCCTGGGAGAATGAAAGATCCCCGCTCACGACCTTCCCGATGAGGGGAATGGTGGTTGCCGTCGCGGTGGGGCCTGTCAGGACACCCTCTCCCCGACGGTTGAGCTCCCGAAGGACCTCCGAGAGAACAAAGGAGACCCAGCGATCTCGACCCTTGCCCCCCCGGGTCGCGGGGATCGTCTCGAGAAGGGCGACCCCCTCTTCGAAGTAGGCCGCCAGCGCCTCCTCTCCCACGATTGTTTCGGCATCGGCCACGGAGAGCCCGAGCGTCTCCACCAGGCGCAAGACCCGGCGCTCGGGAAGCTCCGGCATGGCCTGGCGCTCCTCTTCCACCATCACGTTGTCCGCCACCAGCGGCGGCAGGTCCGGGTCGGGGAAGTAGCGATAATCGAGCGCCTCTTCCTTGCTTCTCATGGGCTTTGTGGTGCCCGAGGAGGGATCGAAGAGCCGGGTTTCCTGACGGATGGTCTCCCCGGCCTCGATGGCATCGATCTGCCGGTCGATTTCATGGAGCATCGCCTTGTGAACGAAGCGGAAGGAGTTCACGTTCTTGATCTCGACCCGGGTACCAAAGGGTGCCCCCGGACGTCGGACAGAGAGGTTGATGTCACAGCGGAAGGACCCTTCCTCCATGTTCCCGTCGGAAACTCGGGTGGCTCTCAGAAGCTGGCGCAGCCTCTTGAGATAGTCCACCGCCTCGTCGGGACTTCGAATGTCCGGCTCCGAAACGATCTCGAGAAGGGGAACTCCCGCCCGGTTCAGGTCCACATGGCTCTTGTCGGGAATGCCGGCATGGAGATTCTTTCCCGCATCCTCCTCGAGGTGCATCCGATGGATTCTGATGGACCGATCCCCGGCAGAGGTTCTCACCCGAAGGGAGCCCCCGGAAAGCAGCGGATGGGCATATTGGGAGATCTGATAGCCCTTGGGAAGGTCCGGATAAAAGTAGTGTTTTCTCTCGAAGACACTTACGGGGTTGACGGTGCACCCTGCGGCCAACCCCGCCCGGATTCCCAGGCGGACGGCCTGCCCGTTGAGAACCGGAAGGGAGCCCGGGTGGGCCAGACAGACCGGACAGACGAGGGTATTCGGGGGAGCCCCGAAACGGTTGTCGCAGCGGCAGAACATCTTTGTCTTGGTCAGAAGCTGCGTATGGACCTCAAGGCCCACCACCACTTCATACCCTCGAAAGAGAGGCATTCCTTCGCTCATTTTCGGCCTCCCCCGACCCCAATGGGATCCCTCCCGTTCATCGCATGGACCCGGGGCATGGACGCCGGCCATTGCCGGGCAATTTCCCGGGCCACCGCCAAAAGACGCCCCTCCGACCACGGGGGACCGATGAGGTGAACCCCGACGGGAAGGCCCTTTTCATCCACCCCTGCCGGCACCGACAGAGCCGGAAGACCGGCCAGGTTGGCCGTGATGGTATAGATGTCAGAAAGGTACATCGACAAGGGATCTCCGGTCTTTTCAGCAAAGGCAAAGGGAGGGGTGGGAGAGGTGGGGGTCATGATGACATCACACCGGGAGAAGGCCTCAAGAAACTCCTGACGGATCAGGGCCTGCACCTTGCGGGCCTGACGGTAGAAGGCCTCCTGATAGCCCGCCGAGAGGGCAAAGGTCCCGAGCAAAATCCGGCGCTTGACCTCCAGACCGAAGCCCTTGTCCCGGGTCTCCTCGTACATCTCCCGGAGGCTCTCCGATCCGGCGCTCCGGAACCCATAGCGAACTCCGTCGAAGCGGCACAGATTCGAGGCCGCCTCCGATGTGGCCAGGACATAATAGACATTGATCCCCATGGCGGCATGGGGGAGCACCACCTCTTCTTCCCGGACCCCCTGGGAGGCAAGCCCTCTCCGAACCTCGGCCAGCCTCTCTCGGATCGAGCCGTCGAGACCCTCTCCAAAGAGAGCGGCGGGGATCCCCAGACGAAGTTCGGGGAGGGAGGTTCGCTGAAAGTCATGGCGCATCTCTTCGGGGTCGCGGGGGGCGGTGGTCATGTCGAGGGGATCGGCCCCCGCCATCGCCACGATGGCCTCCAGGGCATCCTCGGCCTCCACCGCGAAGGGACCGATCTGGTCGAGGGAGGAGGCAAAGGCCACCAGCCCCGAACGGGAGATCCGGCCGTAGGTCGGCTTCACCCCGATGACCCCGCAGAAGGCCGCCGGTTGGCGGATCGACCCCCCGGTGTCGGATCCCAGGGACAATGGGGTGATTCCCGCGGCCACCGCCGCCGCAGATCCTCCGGAAGAGCCACCGGGAACCCGGGAGGGATCCCAGGGATTGCGGGTGGGTCCGAAGGCCGAATTTTCCGTGGAGGAACCCATGGCAAATTCGTCAAGATTGGTCTTGGCGAGAATGATCGCCCCCAGAGAGAGCAGCCGGGAGACGGCCGTCGCCGTCCTGAGCGACCGGTACCCCTCGAGAATCCGGGAGGCGCAGGTCGTGGTCATCTCCCGCACTTCCATGTTGTCCTTGACCATGAGGGGATATCCGGTCAGCGCCGAGGGAGCCTTCTCCCGGCGAAGGCGGTTATCGAGCTGTCGGGCGCGGTTGACCGCATTGTCATTGACGCTCAGACAGGCATGGATCTCCCCGGAAAGGGCCCGGGTCCTGTCGAGAAAATACCTTGTCACCTCTTCGAGGGTGAACCGGCCTTCATCGCGCCCCCGGGCGAAGTCGGCAAGAGATCCGAAATAGGGATTCTTCACCGCCCCCCCTTCCGACCCGGAGCGAGGGGCTTTTTTCTGGCCGGGGAGGAGGCCGCCTTCGTCCCTGCAGACTTTCTCGCGGGAGATGGCGATTGGGCGGGCGCCTCTTTTTTGAGCCCCCCCGTCTCGGCCGTCTTTCTTTCCCGAACGGCATTTTTCGGATCGACCATGACAATGACCGGACAGTGGTCCGGCACCTCTTCAGGGGTAAGAAGGCCATAGGAGAAGATGATGATCCGGTCTCCCACCGCCCCCTTCCGGGCCGTGGGTCCATTGAGGCAGACCGTCCCCGAGCCCTTCTTGCCTTCAATGACATAGGTGGAGAATCGCTCCCCGTTGTTGAGGTTGCTGATCACCACCTCTTCATAGGGAAGGATGCCGGCGGCCGCCATCAGATCGATGTCGAGGGTCAGACTTCCCTCGTAGTCCAGCTCCGACTGGGTCACCGTCGCACGATGAATCTTGGATCGCAGGAATGATCTCAGCATGGCCTACCGACCCTCCTCAAGAATGCGGGGAACCCGAAAGAATCCCCCCCCGGCATCGGGGGCCAGAGAGAGCGCCTCTCCCGCTCGAGAAAAGGGAGCCGGGATATCCCGGGCAGGTAAGGTTCCCTCGCCCTTGTCCGAGTTGGCGACCTCCGTGGGCACGGAGACCTTCCCCAGAGCCTCCACATAGTCGAGTATGGAGGAAATCTCCCCCGTCATCCGTTCCGCCTCCGCCTCCGTCAAGGCGAGTCCCGCCAGGCGTGCGACATTGAGAACATCCTTCTTTTCAAGATTCACTCTGACAGTCCTTCCCGGAAAATCGTTGATCTCTCAACAGCATCCCTTCCGCAACGCGGCCAGCCATAACGGGATCCTGTCGATTATATCCCAACCATCCACTCTTCCAAAACTCTTCCTGGCGTCAAAACCTTCAGTCAGGGCGCTCCCTGGGGAGATCCCTCCCCCTCCCCGGCAGGAGTCAGGTTGGCCAGACGTGCCAAAAGGGTTCGGGAACGTCCGTCAGAGAAGCGCACCACCACCTCCAGATCGGGATCGGGGCGACGGGCATCAAGGACCACCCCCTCCCCAAATCGGGGATGACGTACCTTTCGTCCGATCCACTCCCTTCGGATGACCCCGGACATTCCTCCCGCCACAGGCTCTTCCGGCTCCGGGCGATTGGCCTTTGCTGCGACCGTTGCCCGAAAGACAGGGCGTTCTACTGCAGGAGAGGCGGGGCGCTCCCTTCGGGCCGATCCCCCGGAAAAGACCGGACGGCCGTCCCTCTCGCCGAAGGGATTCGAATCTCTCGAGGGCCTCGCCGAGGGAGAGGAGGGTCGAGTGAATTCCGGACGGTCTCCCGCCGAGAGCTCTCCGGGGATGTCCCGAAGAAAGGGCGAGGGGCCGAAGGATTGTGTCTTGCCGTAAATTCTCCGGGTCCGGGCCCAGGTGATGTGCAGCCGCTCCCTCGCCCGGGTCATGGCGACATAGAACAGTCGCCGCTCCTCTTCCACATCGGTCGAAGAGCGCCCTCCCGCAAAGGAGCGGAAGGGGAGGAGCTGGTCTTCAAGACCCGCCACCACCACGCAGTCAAACTCGAGCCCCTTGGACTGGTGGATCGTCATGAGCCCCACCCGCTCGCGCCCCTCCTCGTCGGAGCCCTCCCGAGAGAGGGTCAGATCCTCGAGAAAGGCCGAGAGTGGGACCGCTCCCTCCCCATCGCGCCCGGGGCCGAACTCCCCGGCCAGGCTCCGGAACTCGTCGACGGTCTCCATCCTTCGCCGACGGATCTCCTCATCCTTTTCCCGGGCCACCCACTCCCGATAGCCGGTGGAGGCCACGACCCGATCAAGAAGACTGAGCGGGTGCTCCCCCCGGGTGGCCGCCTCCCCTCCTTCGAGTAGGAGGGCGGCCAGCTTGGCGAGAGGTTCCCTTCGCCCCCCCCGCTCTGCCAGGCGCTGGAGAAGCTCCACCACAGGAAGGTCCGGACTGGACTCGGCGAGAGTCGACAGCTCCTCCACCGCCTCCTCTCCCTGTCCTCGAGGGGGAACATTCAGGATCCGCGACAGGCTCAGTCGATCAAAGGGGTTGACCAGGAGCCTCAGATAGGCAACGAGATCCCGGACCTCCCGGCTCTCCAGGAGCCCTCCCCCTCCCGGCTTGAAGAAGGGTACCCCGGCGGAGGCCATGGCCCTCTCCAGGGGCAGGGACTGGGCATTGGTCCGGAAGAGCACCGCTGCACGGGAGGGCCGTCCCCCTCCGGCGATCCACTCCCGGAGGATCCCGGCGATACCCCGGGCTTCGGACTCTTCATCCGGGAACTCGGACAGGATGACCGGACTTCCCCCACCCCGCACCGCCGTCACGCTTTTCATGTAGCGGCCATCGTTTTGACGGATTACGGAGGTCGCCGAGTCTACAATGGCGGAAGTCGATCGATAGTTTCGGGACAGAAGGACCCGACCGGCTCCGGGATAATGATCGGAGAATCGCTGGATGTGGGCGACCTCCGCCCCGCGGAACCGGTAGATGCTCTGATCGTCGTCACCCACCACCGTCACGTTTCTCCGGTCCCGGGAGAGAAGGCGGATGAGCTCCTCCTGAAGCGGATTCGTATCCTGGTATTCGTCGACCAGGATATGGTGAAACTCCTGGCGAAGGGAGTCGGCGACATCGGGCTGGGAGGAAAGAAGGGCCACCAGGCGACAGAGCAGGTCGTCATAATCGAGAGAGCGATTTTTTTTGAGGCCCTCCTCGTACTCGGCATAGCAAGTCGCCATGAAACGCCACGAGCCGAAGAGCCTCTGGGCGAGCTGGGTGCCAGGGGGTTGCCGGGCATTCTTCCAACGGCTGATCTGCCTAAGGATCTCCTGGGGAGGAACATCCTCCTCGGAGACCTTGTGGCGGCGCATGATCTCCCTTACCAGCGCCCTCTGGTCTCCGCTATCTGAGACGGTAAAGTCCGGAGGAAGATCGGCCCGGATCGCCAGCCTCCGGAGAAGGCGGGCCGAGAGGGAGTGAAAGGTCCCCACGTAGGGGAGCCGGGCCTCGGGGAGTCGGTGAGAGATGCGCTCCACAAGCTCCCGGGCAGCCTTGCGCGTGAATGTCGCCACGAAAAAGCTCTCCCCCCCCCGACCGCTCCGCCCGATCAGGAAGAGAAGGCGTTCGATGACGACCCGGGTCTTCCCCGAGCCCGCCGGGGCCAGAACGAGGAGGGGCCCCCCTTCGTGGATCACCGCCATTTTCTGTTCAGGGTTGAGACCCGGGTCCACCTTGGGCTCCGGGACCGGACGGGTGTTGCCTGATTCGATGACGCTCACCCCTCGTCCGATCCTTCCCCTTCAAGGATTCGGGAGCGCCAGATCCCGGCAAATCTTGCATTAGCCTCCTCCGCCTCGTCTCTGGCCACGAAGACGACCTCCCGACCCGAGGGGGAAAAGGAGGGACGGCAGTTCACGAGCCGGGCCGTCGCATCCACGGGAAGGATCTTGTTGGGGCTCCCCCCCTCGACGTTCTGCAGGAGGGGTTCGGTCGGCCATGTCCAGAAGGGCTTGGAGTCGGGACGGGTCCGGAGGTACAGGAAGGAGTCTCCCCGAGGGCTCCAGAGGGGATAGAGACTGTAGCCGGTCTTGACCACCGGGGTCGGATCCTCCGCTCCCTCCCGAAGCAGGGCAAGACCTCGGCCCCCCGCCTCTGCCTGCATCTCCATCAGGATGTTGCCCCCGGAAGGAGAGACCAGCGGATAGAAGAACTCCCGATGGAGGAGCAGCGGGGTGGCCTCTCCCGTCCGCAGATCGATCCGGACGAGGGTGTTGCGGCGAGCGGGATTCTCGATGCGGCGATCCCTCGTATGAAACCAGATCGACTCCCCATCGGGGGAGACCGAAAAGTGATCGAGGTGTTCGGAGGTGCGGAAGAGCTCCCGGGACCCCTCGCTCCGGGACCACAGATAGAGCAGGGACTCCTCCCGGAATCGTCCCTCCTTGAATCGGACGATATAGGCCAGACGCTCGCCGTCGGGAAGCCAATGGAAATCCCCCAGACTCTCCTCGTGCTTGTGGCGGGAGGCGGGCCAGTCGATGACATCGATTCTGTTCTCCCCCAGAGGACCGCAAACGGTGAGCTGATCGCCCATGACGATGTGGCGGGTCGTCTTCCAGAGAACCTTGCGGGTGTATGGTTTCCAGCGCTGGCGGGTATGGATGGCCAGATGGCGCCCCGAAGGGGAGATCAAAAAGGACTGGGGGCGGATCGCATCGGCGTCGAAGGGAAAGGAGACAATCTCTCCGGTCTCGGTATCGAGGCGGGTCAGCATCCATTGAGAGCCGAAATGCTCCCATTTCTTGCGGTCCATGTGAAAGGTCACGTAGCGTCCGTCCGGGCTCCAGACGGGAAGAAGCTCGTTCGCTCCCCGCCCCCGCTCCCGATAGTTGACGGCCACAAGGTTGTTCCCCACGTCGTGGAGGATCTCCCGGGTTGAGGCGTCAATGACGGTGAGACACCCGAGATCCCGCGTCTCATGAATGGTATCGGGATCGGTGAGTCGGACACAGGCAATCTTTGTCCCATCGGGAGAATAGGTGGGAACGACCGCCTCAACCTTTCCTGGCAGGATTTCCTCTGTTTCGATGCTCCACTTTCTCGTCATGGCAAAAAACTCCTCGAAGAACGGTCTCTATTCGACGGTGACAGACTTGGCAAGATTTCTCGGCTGGTCGACATCGTTTCCCATCAGGACGGCGGTGCGATAGCTCAGGAGCTGGAGAATGGCGGTGGCAAAAAACACACCCTCCCACCCCTCGGTTGCCGGGAGGGGATAGGCCGGAAGAACGGGGGCCGTTTCCGGGGAGGCAATGGTCAAAACTGTTCCCCCCCGGGCCTCCACCTCCCGGATATTGGACCACTCCTTGGCAGAAAGGTCGGGATCCACAAGGGGGGCCACCACCAGGACCCCGGGCTCGATGAGGGCGATCGGACCATGCTTGAGCTCCCCTCCGGGATAGCCATCGGCCGGCCGATAGGTGATCTCCTTGAGTTTGAGGGCTCCCTCGATGGCCAGGGGATAGTCGAGCCCCCGGCCGATAAAGATGACAAACCGGGAGGCCGCCACCTTCTCCGCCAGCCCGTCGATGGTTCCAAGATCCAGCGCCCCCAGAAAGCCCTCAAGACGGGCCGGAGACTTGAGAAGGATCTCAAGGGCCTTTTTTGACCCTTCCTCCTCCCTGAGCGCCGTGCGACGGGCCAGATGAAGGGCCAGGAGCCATACGGCCGTTATCTGGGCGACAAAGGCCTTGGTGGAGGCGACCCCGATCTCGGGTCCCGCCCGGGTGAGAAGGGTCGCACTGGCCTCCCGGGTGATCGAGGAGCCGGGGACATTGGTCACCGCCAAGGTCAGATAGCCCTCCCGTCGGGCATGGTCCAGAGCCCCCAGAGTGTCGGCCGTCTCCCCCGACTGGGTGATCCCCACGACCCAGGCTCCCTTCCGGATCCGGAGGGGGCGATAGCGGAACTCCGAGGCGATCTCCACCCGCACCGGGATGTCGGAGAGGGATTCGATGAACTGACGGCCAAGAAGGGCGGCATGGTAGGAGGTTCCGCAGGCCACAAAGACGAGTTCGGGAGGGGAGGGCCCCAGTCGGGCGAGCTCGGAGAGCATGACCCGTCCGTGTCCCGGCGCGATGCGCCCTTCCAGGGTATCCATGATGGCCCGGGGCCCTTCAAAGATCTCCTTTTCCATGAAATGCCGATAGTGTCCCTTTTCGGCGGCCACAGGGTCCCAGGGAACCTCCTCAAAGAGGGGAACGAGCGGGGGGGAGCCGTCCACGGGGAGAAGCGCCAGGCCATCCGGACCGATGGCGGCGATGACGTCGGGGGGAAGGGGCATCATCTTCCGGGTCCACTTCAGAAAGGCGGGAACATCGGAGGCCAGAAAATAGGCGTTTTCCCCCTCCCCCAACAGCAGGGGCGCCCCCCGTCTCACCCCCACAAGCTCTCCGGGCCGCTCTTCGCAAAGGACGGCCAAGGCATAGCTTCCTGCAATCTCCCGAAGCGCCAGGCGCACCGCCTCAGGAAGGGAACCCGTCGTCCGATAATGTCGGTGGACCAGATGGGCCACCACCTCGGTATCCGTTTCGGAGGAAAATGAAAAGCCTTCGGAAGAGAGGCTTTTTCTGAGTTCCCGATCGTTTTCGATAATGCCGTTGTGGACGACAACGATCGGACCGGAGCGATGGGGATGGGCATTCTCCTCGGTGGGCGCCCCATGGGTGGCCCACCGAATATGTCCGATGGCCGGTCCGGGAAGCCCCGCTCGCCCCTGGCAAAGAGCCGCGAGGTTGGAGAGCTTTCCGGAGGCCCGGACCACATCGACCTTGGCCTCCCTGTCGAAGTAGGCCACCCCCGCCGAGTCATATCCCCGGTACTCCAGGCGAGACAGCGCCTCGAGAACAAGGGAGACAGGTTCCTCTGGACCGATATAGCCGATGATTCCGCACATCAGATCGATTCCTTTTTCCTTGAGTTTTTCTTTTGCTCCCGTCGGCTGTGGTACCGGCTCCCCCCCTCCGGACGGCTCTCGGGAACGGGTCGGGAAAGGTAGAGGGCTCCGGGGGGAACATCCTTCACCACCGTCGATCCGGCGGCGATGACCGCCCCGTCTCCCACCGACACCGGGGCAACGAGCTGGGTATCGCTTCCCACAAAGACATCGGAGCCAATGGCGGTGTTGAATTTCTCATAGCCGTCGTAGTTGCAGGTGATGGTCCCCGCCCCGATATTGGTGCGGTCTCCCACCGTGACATCCCCAAGATAGGAGAGATGGTTGGCCTTGGCCCGCTCTCCCAGCACCGCCTTTTTTGTCTCGACGAAATTCCCCAGATGGGCCTCCCGGCCCACAATCGTCCCGGGACGAAGATGGGCAAAGGGGCCGACCACCGCTCCCGGGCCTATCACGGCCTCCGTCGCCACCACATAGTCGCGAACGGTCACGCCATCCCCTACGCCGGTGTCGAGGAGGTGGACCCCCATCCCGATGCGGCAGCCGGATCCCACCCGAGTCCGCCCCTCGAGGAAGCTTTGAGGAAGAAGAATCGTTCCCGCCCCGATCTCCACATCGGGCCCCACATCGGTCCGGGTGGGATCCTGAAAGGTCACCCCCCGCTCCATATGGCCCCGATTGATCCTTTCCCGCAGGAGTGCCGTCACCCGGGAGAGCTCCTCCTGTGTGTTGACCCCTCGCATTGAATCAGGATGGGCCTCATGGGTCCGCACACTCCCCCCCTGCGCTACGACCCGGGCGACCAGGTCGGTCAGGTACCGTTCCCCCTTGCGGGGGTCGGCGGTAATCTTCCCTCGGGCCTCATGAAGAATGCCCCGGGGAATCAGGTAGAGTCCGGCATTCACCTCGCGGATCGCCCTCTCTTCGGTCGAGGTGTTTTTTTCCTCCCGGATTCCGGTCACACGTCCCGCAGAATTCCGAAGGATCCGCCCATATCCAAAAGGGTTATCAAGGAGGGAAGTCGTAAGGATCAGGGCCTCCGGATCCTCTCGTCCCAGAGCCACCAGTGCCTCGAGCAACGCCGTCTCTACCAGAGGGCCATCGCCGTTTAACACCAGAAAGTGTGTCGCCGGCCCCTCGAGAAAGATCCGGGAGGAGAAGAGGGCCTCACAGGCGCCCCATGTTCCGTCGGGAGACTCCTGAATGACCGGTTGCAGGGGGGGCGCCTCCCTCCCCGCATGCACACTCTCCACGGGAAGGCCTCCCGGGGGGACGATGACATGGATGCTTGAGAGGAGAGAACCAAGCCCTGCCAGGGCCCGGTAAGGGTAGGAGAGGAGGGGGGTCCCCAGAATCGGAGAGAGGACCTTGGGCACAGGCGAGCGCATTCGGGTGCCGGAGCCGGCGGCAAGGAGCACCCCGTCAATGATCATGATAGACCTCGTCCGCCCCCCTCATTACCGGAAGGTTCTCCGGCATGCCGAGACCTCCCGACAGAATCATCCGGATCCCCTCCTCCACGGGAATCCCCGTCTCAAGGACCAGGGGCTCCGGAACAAAGGCCTGCACGCCGATATAGAGGTTGTTGCTGGGGAAGAAGATCGAGGCGTAGCGCACCGGATCTCCGTCAAGGATCACCCATTGGGTCAGAAAGCCCATCGTGTAGGCCCCTGCCTTCGGATACTCCGCCAGAACAACCTTCCGGAAGCCTTTTCCTCCGGAGGGAGAGAAGGCGTCCAGAATCGTCTTGACCGCCGTATAGAGCTTTTTGAAAATCGGGATATGGTTGAGCAGCCCCTCGAAAAGAAGCAGGATCTTCCGACCGATGACATTGGTGGCAATAATACCGGTCAGAAAGATGATGGCGAGGAGGACGGCGACCCCCAAACCGGGGATGGGACGGCCCACCACAAGGGTGACCACAGGGTCGAGAAGGGAGTCGAGAAAGAGAAAAATACGATAGAAGATATAACTGGACAGGGCCACGGGCAAAACGATGACGAGCCCGGTGATGAACTGGGTCTTGAGGGTGGCCCGTAACCGGTCACCGCTTGACTGGATCCACCCCAAAGGGGCCCCCTTCCTGATTTTCCCGGCAACCTGACACCGGGACTATCCTACCTATTTTGACGATCCGGGAGCAAGCGCTTCCTCTGTTGGGCGCACCCATCGGTCCATGGAGGTATAAAGCCCCACCCGATGGGTTCCATCCCTGAGGCTCACCGCCGGAACGCCGTGGCTCTTCATAATCCTCTGCCAGGACCGGGTATAGTTCGCAAAAAGGGAATCCAGAAGCCGGCCCCGATCTTCCGGGGAGAGCGCTTGCCATCCCGGACCGACCGTCACCCGCAGCACCTGGCCGCCGAAACGCAGCGACTCCCCCTCGAGAACCAACCCCTTCCCCGGGGGAAGACTCGAACCAAGGGCGGTGACAATCCGGCCGGCGTCGAGGGCGAGCTCCGCCTCCCGATGTCTCTGTCCAGAAAGACCGGTGGAGCCCGGAGACGGCCCCGAGATCCTGACCATCGTGAACACAAGGGCCACAAGAAGAGCTCCCCCCAAGATGATCGACACCCACCGTCTTCCCATGAATCCTCCCGATTTTCGCAGACATTTGTCCCGTCGCCTCTGTGGAGGCACCACCGGGCTGGGACATTCCCGACACAATATTGTATCATCGAAAAAAGGCCGGAGGAAAAAATTCCTTATTCATACAGAGGAGCGTTGCTGACCATGCCATCTTATTCTTTTAAGAGAGTTGCCGGCGCCATGGCACTCCTTTTCGTCCTCCTCAGCCCGGGTGCGGGATTCGGAGGGTCGAGAAGCCATCGCTACTACCCGTCCACAAGTCCCCAATATGCCTCCCAGCTCGAAATAGAGACGGTCTCCCTCCTCTTCCGGAACAACAACATCCTCGTCTCCGACACCCGCCACACGATCGTCTTTGTCAATGTCAGCGGTCTCCCGGAAACAGTTCCCCAAATCGAGGGCACCTCCACCTCTGTCGGATTATCTTCCGGGCAGGCGACGGTCGTGGCGGGGAATACCCACACCGCCCCGATTCCTGCGGAGATTCCCGTGCCGGCCCTCTCCGTCGGCATCGATCCCCTCTCCATCTCGGAGGCGAACGGGATCCTCTACATTGCCGACGCCAGCGGCCGCATCGACGCCCTCAACCTCGAATCCCAGACGCACGACATCATCGTCATCCCCGACTCGAAGATCCGTCTGAATGCGGGGGCCCACATCTCAAAGCTCCTCAAGCACTCCCCAACCATGGGCAAGCTTTTGGGGATGGCCACGACTCTCCCCCTCGACCCGGGAAAGATCTCCGTGGTGGCGGGAGGAGGAGCGACCCCTCCCGACAAGACTCCCCTCGATGCACTGCGAGCACGAATCAGCCCCATCGGTGTCTCGGTCGACTCTGAGGGAATCTACATGGTGGGTGAGACGGGACACATTCTTTACATCAACAATACAGGATCTCCCCATGACATTCCCGTTCGGGAGGGGCTCTCCACACGAATCGTCACCGTGCGGCCAGGAGAGATCTTTCTGGTGGCGAGCCGGGGAGAAGTCCACGACCTTCGACCGGGACCGGACCCCATCCCGGCCCTCTCCTCCGCCATGAACCCCACCACGATTATTGCTTCTGGGGGGCAGATCTTCACCGCCGACCAGGATGGCAACATCGATATGATCAACCTGACCACCCACCCGGTGACCCTTCCGGGGGCTCCCGGAGAATCCTCTCCCCGGACTCTCGAGCCGGGGATGGTCCTTCGAATCGCCGGAGGCGGAACCCATTTCGTCGGCTTTACCCCTCTGCCCGCCCTGGGAGCCATGATCCGCCCCCACTCCCTGACCTATGATCCCCGAGGATTTCTCTATATCGGAGATATCGAGGAAACCCATCAGGCCGGAAGGGTTCTGGCCGTCAACGTCTCCGACAGGCCTCTCGACCTTCCTCTCATGAGACACGGCGCCTACCGAAAGCTTACGGTGGCCCCCGGAGAGATCGTCTCCATCGCCGGGAACTCCCGGCGGCGCCCCCATACCGCCACCACACCCACTCCGGCAGGGGATACCGGAATCGAGCCGGTGCAGCTCTCCTACCGCAACGGACTTCTGGCCATCGGAGACCTTCTGGGCTCGGTCGACCTCCTCAACCTCACCTTCCGGAACCGTCGGGCCTTCCCCAACGATGTCCACTCCTCGCTCCTGCTCCCCCCCGGAACCATCCTCTCCCTGATGGGGAACGGGTTCGGCTCCTCAGAAAAGCCCTCCGACGAGGCCAATTGACGGACTGAGGACGGCAAAGTCCCAATCTCCGGGGAGAGGGAAGAGCCGGCTAATTCAGGCTCAAGAGTCAGACCGATTCGAAGGGGGACTCGAGAAGGCGAAGGGTGGGAAGCATTCCGGAGTGGGGGGGAGGACAGTCCATTTCGAGGGAGAGTCCCATCGGCCAAGTGGCCATTGGTCGTCCATGTCCCGGAAGTGGGGAAAAGAGGATGGGAACCTCTCCCACGACGGAAAGAATGAGCTCCTCCGCCGAGACTGCCGGATCATCCTCCCGGGGAGACGACCTCAGGAACGGCCCTACCACCACCCCCGCAAGATCCGTCAACGCCCCCGAAAGCGCCAGCGTCCGAAGAGCCCGGTCCACCGCATAAAGCGGCTCGTCCACATCCTCAAGGAGGAGGAGAGCCCCGGCCAGATCCGGCATAAAGGGCGTTCCTGAAAGATGGGCCAAGGACTCGAGATTTCCTCCCAAAAGCCTTCCCACAGCCCTTCCCGGACGGACCGTTCTGCTCTCGCCCAGGGGGAGAGATCCTCCCTCTCTCCAATCCCCTGAGACCATTGACCACCAGAGGGAGAAGCTCTCCTCTGAGACCAGCTCGCGGGCCGTGGGCCCCCAGAAGGTCGCAAGGCCGCACTGTCGCCAGAGCGCCGCATGGAGATAGGTCGCATCGGAAAATCCACAAAAGAGAGGAAGACACTCAGAGGGGGAAAAGGAGGGAGATACCCATTCTCCCAGGAGACGGATCGCCCCCGATCCCGCCCGATAGGCCAGGACTCCGGCAGCTCCGGAGGAAAGGGCGCGAGCGAAGTCGCGGGCCCTCTCCCGGTCCCCCGCGATGTACGGGGAAGACCCAGAGACTTCCTCCCCAAAAAGTTCGGGGAGAAGGCCCACCCCTTCGAGACGACGACGGACAGTCTCCCATTCAGGAAAGGAACTCCCCAGGGAGGGTCGGGGGAGGAGAATGCGATCACCCCGGTGGAGGGGGCGGGTCGGTCGACGAAGGAGCGGCAAGGACGGCTACCCGTCCTTCATGAGAAAGTCCAGAACCATCTCCCGGACGGCGTTGTCGAGGTCGAGTCCCCGCTCCTCCATTTTCAGACGAAGGGCCTCCGAAAGCTCCTCGGGAATCCCAAGGAGAAGACGGCCATCTTCCGGTGGTGGGGCCTCGGCCGTGGACTCGGGGACCACCCCCCGGTCGATGAAGTCGGAAACGGCGGGAGGCCGAACAATCTCCCGCAGCGTGGGGCGAGGGGCTTTCATGGGGAGCTCCCGAGGTCAATGGAGAGAATCTCTTCCGCCAGGGCCATATATTCCCCCGACGAGGGACCATCTGGAAAAAAGTCGATGATCGTCTGCCCCGCCGTCACCGCCTCAGCCAGGGCAATTCTTTGGTAGATTGCCGTCTCGAAGAGCGGGTAGGGAAACTCCCGGAGGGCCTCGACCGACTCCCGGGAGAGTCGGGTTCCCTGGATCTTTCGGTTCAGAAGGAGCCGGGTCACCAACCCCCGGTTGATCTGTTCGGCCCGACGAATCAGCGAGACAATCTCCGTTCCCGACCAGAGGTCGAGAGGGCTGGGCTGAAGGGGAACAATGGCAAGATCGGCCACCACCAGGGCCGATCGGGTGATGGTCTCCATCCCGGGGGGGGAATCGACGATCACCAAATCATACTTCTTGGCGAGGCGGGGAAGCTCCTGATCCAGAACCGGCATGGGAAGGGCGATCACCCCCACAGGAAAGGCCCCCTGGGAAAGGCCGCGCCATTTCATGGCCGAGCCCTGAGGATCGGAGTCGACCAGGAGGACCTCCATCCCCCGACGGGCAAAGACTCCCGCCAGATTCATGGAGGTGGTGGTCTTTCCACATCCCCCCTTCTGGTTGGCCACCACGATGATCACCTTTCGCTCCTCTCCTGCACTTGCCGATTCCTTCGACGCATCCACCCTCCCGTTCTTGGCCGGATCAGGGGGCCGAGGCGAACTCCCGCACCTTGTCCCCGATCGTCCGGCGGGCAATTTCATAAAGAATCTTGCCCTTTTCGGCGGTCGAGAGAGAGGGGTCGGAGCCCATGCGACCGTCGGGATAGAGGGACCGGAACCGCTCGGGTCCCAAAGGCCATTCATGATGGGGATCGGGGGCTCGTCCCGGAGCGATCGGACGCTCCAGATGCGGAAAAAGATGCCATGTTACCGCCACCTCACCGCAGGTGGCATGATACCCGTTGGAGTCCCCGAAGAAGAGCTTCTCCTGTTCGGTCACCTCGGGAAGGAGCCACCAGTTGGACAGGGCGGTGCGCGCCTCGGGATGGCCCAGAAGAAATTCGGAAAAGGCGGCCTTGAGGGAGGAGTCATTGCCCCCATGGCCATTGACGAAGTAGAACCTCCGGAAACCATTTCGGTAGAAGCTGGCAAGGATGTCGCACACCAAAAGGATCAGTGTCCGGGGAGAGAGGGATGCGGTCCCGGGAAATCCCAGGTGGTGGTGGGACATTCCGTAGGCCAGGGTGGGCGCCACCAGCTCCCCCAGATCCTCTCCCACAGACCGTGCCAGGGCCTCGGCGACCAGGTGGTCGGTTCCAATGAGCCCGTTGGGTCCGTGCTGCTCCACCGACCCCACGGGAAGAATCAGAAGAGAGGAAGCGCGAATCCTCTTTTCAACCTCCGGCCAATTTGTCTGCGCAATTTGCATCTTTTATCCCCGTCTCCCGTCAAACTTCCTGATCACTCTAAAAATTCTCACTCTACAAGAACAATATTAAGCCAATCTGACCGAATTTGACAGGGGCAGCCGCCCGTAAAATTCTCCAAGAAAATCAGGAAAGAAATTCTCCCGCCTTCGTCTTGAAATGATTCATCTAAAAGCATATCATTCCGAAAAAGGCCAAAAAGAGATTTTTTTTCCTTAAAAATTTATGTGGACAAAGGTTTGCCCCCGGAAAGGATCCTCTGTGACGGAAGTTCTCTATGACGATGGACCCCACAAGTTCATTCTGCTGGGGTTCGGCGAGTCCACCCGGGAGGAGGGGATTCCCTCCAACCAATATCTCGTCGTTCACGGCAGCGACGGAGCGATCTTCGATCCGGGAGGCTCGGGGCTTTTTCCTGTGCTCTCTGCCCGCATCGCCAACTTTATCGACCTGACCCGGATCCGGGGGATATTCCTCTCCCATCAGGATCCCGACGTCAGTGCCGGCCTCAACGTCTGGATGGAGGTCACGGGTGCCCGGGTCCATCTCTCCCGACTCTGGACCCGGTTCATGCCCCACATGGACCTTGTCCACCCCGACCGGCTTCTCGCCGTTTCCGACCCTGGGTCCACCGTCGAGGTCGCTCCGGGATTTTCCCTTGTCACCGTCCCCGCGCACTTTCTTCACTCCCCCGGACAGATCAATGTCTACGACCCCATCTCGAGGATTCTCTTTACCGGAGACATCGGAGCGGCCGAACGTTCCAACGGCAAGATCTACATCGACGACTTTGCGGAACACCGCCCGCACATCGAACCCTTCCATCGACGATATATGGCGGGCAACAGAGCCCTTCGCCAGTGGGTTCGGGAGGTCGAGAAGCACGATGTAGAGGTCATCGCCCCCCAGCATGGCCCCCTCTATCGCGGAAAGGCCCGGGAGGACCTTCTCCGATGGCTTTTCGACCTTCAGTGCGGCATGGATCTTTATGACTGAGACGACCCCCTCCTTCGAGGAGGCTCGGAAGAAGATCGCCACCCGCATCGGAACGGTCCTCGAACAGAGTCTCGAAGAGTCCTCTCTTCTGGCCGGAGCCCGGCAGGCCATTCAATCAGCCCTTCTCCCGGACTCACCGGTCCAGGAGACTGGCTCTCTGGTATCCCGCCTTACCGCGACCCTCGCCATGATGGACGCCCTCCTCGCCCGGCAGGCCGAACAGAAGCGCGTTCATCTCGAGCTGCTGAAAGAGAGCCTCGCCGACTCCCTCGAAACCCTCCGGACATTAGAACGCACCACCGCCGACATCTCGGTTCTCTCCTTCGAGATCCGCCTCCTCGAACGCTTCATCATCACCTCCGACGTGATCCACGACTGGAAGGAGCACATCCGCACGATGCTCGACGACATCAACTCCGTCGTCGAGGTCTATTTCCTCTTTTCCCTCTTTCACGTCGGAGACAACGGCTACGAGATCGAGGTCTTCTGGACCGGAGTCCCCCATCCCGACTCCCGACACCTTTTGGAGACCCTCGTCACGGAAAGGCTCCAAACGATTGAGGGCTACGATGCCACCGTCGACCCCCGCATCGTCCACAACATCTCCGACCACGGAAAAAATCTTCCCCCCCTCTCCCAGGAGTCTCTCTCCCTTTCCACCAAGAGCCTCTATCTCGACCGTCCGCAGGTGGGAGGTGTCGTGGGGGTGGGCATCAACTATGCCACCGCGGAGCATCCGATCAAGGTGCTGGTGATCGAAAGCATCATCACCAGCATCCTGAACGTCGTGGGATCGGTCAAGGCCATTTACCGCTATACCAAAGACCTCGAGTACTACGCGGTTCGCGACCCCCTCACCGGACTGTTCAACCAGAGGGTCTTCTGGGAGCTCCTCACTTACGAGATCGGCCGGAGCCAGCGCCACGGCAATCAGCCCTTCTCGATCATGATCATCGACGTGGACGACTTCAAGAAGATCAACGACACCTTTGGCCACACCTTCGGAGACGAGTTCCTCCAGAAGATCGCCGAGCTGATCCGGGCTGCGGCCCGCAAGGAGGATATCGTGGCCCGCTACGGGGGTGACGAGTTCGCGGTGATCCTCCCCGAGGCTGCCTCGGAGCATGCCGCTGCCATGGCCAAACGGATCAAGGACGGATTTCAGGGCTTTTTCCTCGAAAGCCCCGAGGGGGTCCGGGCCAAAAGCTCGGTCTCCATCGGAATCGCCTCCTGGCCGGAGCATGCCCGGGAGCCCAAAGACCTCTTTTTGGTGGCCGACAACATGATGTACCGGGCCAAGGCCCAGGGAAAGAACAGCCACTGCCTGCCCACCGACGCCGACGTGGTGGAGGTTCTGCGAAGCGTCAGCGAGAAGTACGTCCTCCTTCAGAAGGCCATCGAGGATCGCTCCATTCTTCCCTACTTCCAGCCCATCGTCTCCGCCACACAAGGCACCGTGGAGGCCTACGAGGTCCTGATGCGCATCATGTACCGGGACAAGATCCTTCCGGCCGGAGAGTTTATCGAAATTGCCGAAGAGAGCGGTCTCATCTCCGCCCTCGACTTCATCGTCATGGAAAAGGCCTTTCTCCATGCCGCGGAAAGAAACTTCAAGGGCCTTCTCTTCATCAACCTCTCCCCCAAGGCCATCGTCACCGCCGACTTCATCCCCACCATCCGGAAAACCATCCGGAACACGGGGATCGATCCGAGGCAGATCGTCTTCGAGATCACCGAGCGGGAGACGGTGAGAAACGCGACCCTTCTCGAGATCTTCATCTCCGAGCTCAAGTCCGACGGCTCCCGGTTCGCCATCGACGATTTCGGATCGGGCTTCTCCTCCATGACCTATCTCAAGCGATTTTCCGTGGATTTTCTCAAGGTGGAGGGAGACTTCATCCGCAACCTTCCGCAGACGGGCTCCATCGACCGGGCCATCGTCGCCTCCATCGCCACGCTCACCCGCGAGATCGGCATCCAGACCGTCGCCGAATCGGTGGAGTCGCCCGAGATCCTCGAAGAGGTTCGTCGTTATGGGCTGACCCTGGCCCAGGGGTACGGCATCGGACGCCCCCTTCCCGAGATTCCCCTCCTCTAGATCCCCGAAAGCCCCGACGTATTATCGTTGTCGCGCCGCCCTATTCATGGTGTAAAAGGCGTCTCGACAATTCATAACTCCCGATTAGTGCGCATTTCTTTCTTTGCGCGAGGTCAACGTCGAAAGCGGGACGGCCACAATCCAGTCGTAGGAGTTTGCCAGATAGGCCGTTCCTCCGACGATGGTGGGAGAGATGATCCCCATGCGGCCTCCAATGCGAACCGACCCCATCTCCTTCCCCGTGGTCGGATCGAGGCGGTAGAGGCTGTCCCCCCCGGCAACAAACAGGCTCCCTCCGGCATAGGTGGGAGCGCTTCGGGCGGCCACCACCTTTTTCCAAGACCAGATCTGGCGCCCCGTGCGAAGATCGAGGGCCACATAGCGACCGGTCACGGGCGATCCGACATAGACGGTCTTCCCGTGAATAAGGGGGACCCCTCCCTTGAAGGCGGGGGGCTTGGGGCCGCGGCCGGTGGAGACCGTCCAGAGGACCCGTCCCGTTCGAGCGTCGAAGGCCCGAACCACCGCCTCAAGGGTGGGCTGCCCGTTTATCCTTTTGGGACGGGTCACCGTATCCATGACCACCACCCCGGAGCCCACCGCCGGACTGACGTCCCCCATGCCGGTATTGGCCGCTCCAGGGATGCTCCCCTGCCAGAGGGTGCGGCCTGTCGCCGCATCAAGGCAGAAAAGGCGCGGCGGAGAGGCCATGGCCAGGTAGAGTCGCCCCCGGGAATAGGCCAGGCTCGACATGTTGTCGTTGCCCCCCAGCCTCACCGTCCACACGGCCTTCCCCGTTCGGCGATCGAGGGCGTGGACCGCACCGGAGCCGGTAGCGAAATACAGAATGTTGCCGTGTATCGCAGGCGTGGGCATGGCCTCCCCCACCGATCCGGCGTGCCAGAGAAGACGACCTGTCTCCCGATCCAGGGCATAGATCCCGTTGTAGCTGACATCCATTCCCCGGATAGCTCTCCCCTTTTTGGCATACGCCACCACATTTGCAAAGTTGAACCCCACCCCTCCGGCCGCCAGATAGACCGTGTGGCGAGTGACAAGGGGGTTTCCCATGAGATTGTTCCCCACGGGGCTCGTTCGCCAGATCAGCTGACCCGTCCGGGCGTTCAGGGCATAGGCAAACATGTCGTCGCTTTCGGCATAGACCACCCCGTCCACCACCGTGACCCCAAGGGCGTTCCCGTAGAACTGTGTCTGCACGGCCCCCGCCTCCGTCTCTCCGTCGGTTCGGGTTCCAAAGGGATGGCGCCTCTCCAGCGGCCAGGCCCGGGCCTCGGCATACCGCCAGAAGACCCCCTCCCGGAACCATGCAGGTCCCCCCGAAGGAATCTCTACGGCCGCATTGTGGCGCCCATTCCTGTTCATCTGAAGCCACCGGGTGGCGCCGAAGGTCTTGTCGAGGCCGATCGGGGCATTCTGGGGGAGAGTGACTCGGGAAAACGGACCTCCCGGAGCTACCGGAACGCTCCAGGAATTGTCGAAATCGGCAGAGAAGACGGCTCCGGGGAGACCGGCGGCAAGGGCAAGAGAAAGAAGGGAGAAAGCGGCGACGATCACTTTTTTTACCACAGAGACCTCCTGACCACAGGACAACTCCGCCTGCAGTCCATCAAAAACAAAAGAGGCAGGGTTTCCCCTGCCTCTTTATGGTCATTTCATTCTCTTGTTTTCATGCGGCCGCGTCCATGAATCGGCCTTGTTTCGCATGGAAATATAAAGATCGTTCTAGCGGCGGCTGTTGGTCTTCATCTTCTTGATGGCGGCCGACAGGAGGTCGAATTTTTCCGCGCTGTTGTCGCGGATGGTCAGATTGGCGTCTTCATGTCCCGCATAGGAACAAAAGGCCATGGTATAGCAGCTCGTTCCTCCCCGGATGATCTTCAGGGAAAGATTGGCATAGTGGCAGTGGACCCCCACGAAGAGACAGGCATCGATCTTGTTGTGCCAGATCGTCAGGTTCGGGTGGTTTGGATTGATCTCGAGCTCGGGCTCAATCTTCGGGTATTTGGGGCGGTAGTCCGCCATGGGGATGATCCGGATGTTGTTCGACTCGGCGCACCGAAGAACAGCATCAGCCACCTTGCGGGTCTTGGCCGACCACTCCCAGAGAACCATGGGTCCAGGAAAGAAGGTGGGAACCTTCGCCGTGGCAAGCTTCCGGGCCGCCGTTTCAATGGCCTCCTCTTCCGAGGCAGGCACACCCTCGATCAGGGAAAATCCCGGTTCGGGGGGAGCCACTCCCATGGAGATGGCGGCCGGGGGAAGAATACCTTCAGGTCCGGGAAGAACTTTATAGGTCGTCACAAAAACTCCTCTCTGGAATAAGCCTCTCTGGGACAAGCCGCTCCGGAACGCACCCTTCCCGAACGAGACGGGCCGGTGATTCGTCAGCGTGGGGAACCTTCACGCAAATGCGATGTGAAATCCTACCATGTCCTCGCTTTACAGGTCAATCCCAACTATAGGCCCAACAAGCGGCCCGACCGAGTTGAAGGAGGAAGGCATAACGGCCGAAATCCCCCCCCTGACGCTCCTCTCACACGCCTGGACGGAGATGGACCGGGATCCGTCGGTTTCCGAAAGAAGGAAGGGATGTCGTCTCCTGAAATCTGCCAGGGACTCTTTGACCACACGCAGGACAGAGACCGGAGGGGCCCACTCCCATGCGATCGATGCGGTACCCGTCCCTTTCGATCAAAGGGGTCCGGCATCCGGGGCAAAGGGTCCGGGAGCCCTCGGGGTCCCGGATGTTTCCCGTATAGACATATCGAAGCCCCATCTGAAGGGCCCTTCTCCGGGCCATCAAGAGGGTTTGGGGAGGGGTCGGACTCAACTCCGACATCCGATAGTCGGGATGAAAGGCCGTGAAGTGGAGGGGGACATCGGGACCGAGCTCCTGGAGAATCCACTCGCACATCGCCTCAATTTCGGACTCTTCGTCGTTGTGCCCCGGAATCAGGAGGGTGGTGATTTCGAACCAGACGGATGTTTCGTGCCGAAGAAAAGAGAGGGTCTCCAGGACGGGAGCCAGATGCCCCCCGGTGAGACGAAAGTAAAAGTCTTCAGAAAAGGATTTGAGGTCGACATTGGCCGCATCCATCACGGCAAAGAGTTCCCGCCGAGGTGTCTCGCGGATATAGCCCGCAGTCACCGCTACCGTCCGTATCCCCTTTTCGCGACAGGCCAGGGCCACGTCGATGGCATACTCGGCAAAGACCACAGGATCATTGTAGGTGAAGGCGACACTCATCGCCCCTCGTGATGCGGCGGCCTCGGCGATTTCCTCCGGAAGGGCCCGATCGGTGAGGCGGTGAGTCTCCCGGGCCCGGGAGATGTCCCAGTTCTGACAGAACTGGCAGGAGAGGTTGCACCCGGCCGTTCCAAAGGAGAGAACCGAAGATCCGGGATAAAAATGGAAAAGCGGTTTCTTTTCGATGGGGTCAAGGCAGAAGCCGCTGGAGCGGCCCCAGGCATCGAGGACCATCCGGTTCCCCTCCCGGCGGCGGACGAAGCAGAGACCCCGCTGGTCGGGAAGGAGGCGACAGTCTCGAGGACAGAGGTCGCAGACGATTCGTCCATCGTCTTCAGCATGCCACCACCTGGCCTCCCCCGGGCCCGTCATGGCTCCGACCACTTTTTGACGGTATAGCGCGAGACAGCCATGCCATCCGGCCATCCGACAGCGGGGAGCCCCGCCTTGACTTTGAGGTGGCGGACGAAGTCCCGGGGGTCCGGCAGATCCTCCCAAACCTGGGGAAGAAAGGTCCCCCGATGGCTCCCCCGGGCAAGCACCACCCCATCTGTCCCCGGCCGAAGAATCGCCAGAAGATCCTCTTCCGACGTTACGGGGAGCGGCTCGGAAGGCGACAGGAGCGAGATTTCAAATCTCAGCTCCCGGAGCTCATCGACAGTGACCGGGGGAAAGCGGGGATCCTCGAAGGCCGCAGCCCGGGCGTTGGCACGAAGATCCTCAAGAAGGGGGCGGCGGGCCTCCAGACTTCCGATGCATCCCCGCAACTGCCCTCGTTCTTTGAGGGTCACAAAGGTGGCGCCCGGAGCGAGAAGCCAAGGGGGGAATCCGCGGGGTCGTGACGATGTCACGACCCCCAACGTCTTCTCTACCTCTTCCCGGGCCAGAACCAACAGAAGCTCTCCATCTGGGCTTTCCTCGGCCATTTTCTCAAGGGAGGCCTCGGGTGATTCCCCTTCATAGAAGGCGAAGGCGCCGTATCCCACCACCCGGTCTGAGGGCCCAGCGGTCTCGCCGGAATTCTTCATCGCCACCAGAGTGGGGGAAAGCGGCCACCTTTGGGCAGCCAGAAGAAGTCCGTTGATGGGAAAGGCCCCGCAGGCAAACTCCGGCAGGACAGAGGGATCGAGAGAGAGGACCTGGTCGGCGGTGGCCCGGTCGGCACGCTGAGCCTCCCCGGACGAGAGGTAATGGGAGAGGTCGGAGCTGACAAGCACGAGAGTCTCGGGTCCTCCACGGACCGCCTCGAGAACCTCGCAAACCTCCCAGGGTGAGGCTTCTCCCACAACAAGGGGGAGCAGGGTAAAGGAGCCAAGGACTCTCTGCAGGAAGGGAAGCTGTACCTCGAGCGAGTGCTCGTCGCGATGGGCCTCGGGACGCTCGCAGACTTGAGGAAGGGATACCACGCGACGGACGAGATCCGGATCCACAGGAACAGTTCCAAGGGGGGTCCGGAAAAAATCCGCTCCGGGGAGGGCGAGCCCCTGCAAAAAGACCCGGTGGGAGGGTCCCAAAAGAACGACGCGGGTTATCCGGTCGCGGCCGGGGAGAAGCAGGGAATAGCCCCGGGCCGCCACCGGCCCCGAGTAGACATAGCCCGCATGGGGAACGATCAGGGCCTTCGGGAGTCTCTTGCCACCCGGAGCTCCTTCCGTCCGGGCCCGAGAGAGGAGAGTGTCGACCAATGTTCCGAGAGACTCCTTGTCTTTCGGATAGAAGAGGCCAGCCACCGCAGGATTTCGGGTTCGCTCCATCAGTCCTTCTCCTTTGTCCTCTCCACAGGAGATATCCTCCGGTTAAGGCTACCACAGAAGCGCCCAATCGCCAGTGGAGACGTCAAGGTGTCAGAGAGGCCATGTTCCTTACGCCCGGGAAATACTGGTCCCTTCAGACAGGGGGCTCATTCTCTCCGGGGCTATGGACAAAGTGATCCTGGCGGCTTACCCCCACATCAGAGACATACATGATGCCCGAGTAACGCTCGAAGAGGGGCGTGAGGCCCTCCAGAATGAGCTCCACCTTTTCCTCATTCACAACGGTCATGAGGAGAACGAGTGTCGAGGTCTCGTTGTAGATCAGGTTCCCTTCGTAAAAGCCGCTGTGTCCCATACCGGAGACATTGGGAATGATCGTGTACCCCGTGACGCGCACCCGAGCGAGAAGATCCCGCACAAAGGGAATCCGTTCTCCGCTCACGATGATGTCCACCTTTTTCATGGGGGTGAGACGGGCTTTCTCCATCAGAGTGTCCTTTCGTATTGGGAGAGAGTTGTCGCATTGACAGGAGACCAATCCCCAGGAGCCTTCATGCGGAAAAAGGCCCGCTCTCCGGGATCCGCCGCCACAAGACGGACCCATCCGTTGACGAGGAGACGGCGAAGAGGAGGATTGTTGGAGACGACCCGATCGATCCGCTCCCTCCCTGCCTGCACAACGACAAGAAGACGCAACGGTTCGTGGTAAAGTCGATCCCCATCCATCAGAGTCTGGGCGGGCAGACCTGGAAGAAGATCGCTCTCGTTGCCCCACATGATGCCCACCGCCCCCGCCACATTGTGATAGATCTTGTTGCCCCCTCCATAACGCTCGGGATCGAGAAGGGAGAAGTAGTGCTCGGCATTGATCCACTGCCCAACCACAAGTGGGCCGGTCAAGATGGCCTCAAGGAGCCGGCCGTCGGGGTCGCGAACGGGATCATAGGAATGGAGGAAGGCCCGGCCCGCAAGATCCGCCGTCCCCAGGAGCTCCTTGTTGCCGACAATAAACCAGGAGTTCCGGGAGAGGCCCCATTCGGGGCGGACTTCGGCCGCATCGCAGGAGCGCCGGAAGACGGCCCGGGAGGATTCCCGGGGGCCTGAGGGTGTTTCGAAGGAGGGGAGTCGGGCCTGACGTTCTTCGGCCGATCTCAGACCCGCCTCCTCGAGGTCTCGCCACAGCCGCTTGAGATCTCTCCTGTGGGTCAGGGGAACGGATTCGAGATCGTAGAAGACGATCCTGTCTGTGGTGGTATTGTGTTCCCCCGAAAGAAAATGCGTATCGTAGGGAATCTCGATCCCCCGTTTTTTCAAAAGATCACGAACGGCAGGATTGTTGGCCATCTCCACAAAGACCCTGGCATTGGAGATTCCCCGATTCCCGCCGCAGGCCCCACAATCGAGAGCCGACTCGAAGGGGTTGTTGAAGGACTCCGACCCGTGGCCGCAAACCAGGACAAGACGGGCGAAATTCCGGGTGAGCCCGATCGTCCTGAGGCTGTTCTCCACGTAATAGGCCTGCTCTTCCGTTCCGAACCCCACCGTCATGATGGTCTCAAGAAGGACACGGGTGCGTCGCATGTTGATGGTATAGAGCGTTCGAAGCTTTTTGATGAGATCGGCCTCCCCCGGGGCGGTCAGAAGAAGTTCCTCCCGGGCCCTGAGAGAAAAACCCTGGGAGAATCGGGAATCGGAGAGGGCGGCTTGCCGCACCTCCTCGACGGTTGAGGGGCTGACCTGTCGCGTATGAGATCCCACCACATCGAGAAGAGCCTTGCGAATCTTGACGTGCTGCTCCGCCTCGATCATGGCCTGAGCTTCCGCCTCTCCCACCCGGGCGACCGTCAGGGCGGTGGCGATCTCGGGAAGGATGAGCCCCCGAAAAAAATCCCGGACCCTTTCGAAGGTTGCAGGAAGAAAGGTCCGGCCGAGGAAGGGAAGGAGATAGAACCACCCCAACGCCTCGACCAGAACGTAGGGGGTGATCACATGATCCTTGAGCTCATGGAAGAGGTGGACGAGGGAGCGGGTCTTCTGGTGGCGGCGGAAATGGCGATCGGCGCGCTCGATCTCATAGGCGCGCGGGATCTCCCGAACCCGGTGGCGGGGCGAGAGGAGCACCGGTGCCTGAACCTGGGTTCCCTCCTTCTGGTAGGGCTGAAATCGGAAGGGAACCCCGAAGAAGCCGGCAATTCCGTAGGTGGCATACCCTCCCAGAGATTCAATGTGGCGCCGGAGAAGTTCGGAGCGGACATCGATACAAAAGAACATCTGGGCGGCGGGTCTTGCCTCGACGGGGAGGCCTCCTGGCTCTTCATGCCTCTCGGTCCAGGGAGCAAACAGGGAGAGTGCTTCCTGATCGGAGCCATCTTCAAGAGCCCGCTGCCAGATTTCATGGCGTTTGGGAGAGTCGAGGGTGTCGAGGGCGGCCTCGAGGCGTTCCCAATCCCGAGGATCGAGCTCCGAGATCTCCGAGGGGGACCACCCCAGTGTCTGGGCCATGTGGTAAAGGCGTCCGGCCCGGCTTCGGCTTCCCCCTTCCGCCCGCAGGGATTCGAGCCACTCCTCGTGGACCCGGGAGATTTTCTGCCATCGTGGATCTCCGGGGTCGGGGAAGCGGTCGGCCAGAGCGCCCAGGCGGGCCCCCCAGACCATCGGGGTCCCATATCGCGCCGCATAACTTCGGGCGAGCATCTCCGGGCGGTGCGCCTCGATCCATTCCCCGATCGCCGGGACCGTCCCGGGAATTCCCAGCATCGTCTCACAGACATGGGCGACCACCGCCTGCTCGTAAAAAAGACGCACCGCCAATACCATGACAAGGTCGATGGGGTAGGTTCTCGACCAGACATCGTCGCTCTTCGAGTTTCTCCACTTCACATACCCCGTCCACCCCGGAAGAGCCGTGGCATGGCGTTCGAGATAGTCGGTCAGCCCCGCCCGTGGGATCTCCATTGCGACAAGCGACCCCATCAGGGTGTCTTCGGGATTGTCCGGAAGTTCAGGGATCTCCCGATGGGCCGCCTCCAGCCCCCAGAAGAGAATCTCCCGATCCTTTTCGGCCATGCTGCGCCACACCCGATAGAACCCCCTCTCCCGATGGGGGAGGTTCCACGTCGAAATCCCTTCATCGAGGAAGGCTGAGAGCCATTTGACCATCAGGCGGTCGACCCGTTTTTTCCAAATCCCCCCGCAAAAGATGTCGACCCACTCGAGGAGGGTCAGCGAGGGACCCGGCCGGGGAAGAAAGGAGGCGGATGGGTCCGACCACGCGGCTCCGGGGAGACGGTCGGAGGCAAACTGCCGGCAAGCATCCCAGAGGCGAGCGCAGTATCCCTCCTCGCCCTCCCGTTCAAAATGGCTTTCATGGCGGGCGCGCACCGAAGAGGCGAGGTCTCGACGGAGACGGAAGAAGGCAGGACGCCCCTCGGTCATGATGGGGTCCGAGGGCAACGGCCGGTCCCACTCGTGCAGCAGATGCCCTTCCAGAAGCTCCACCAGGGGGCGTCCCAGAAATCGCACCGTCTCGTGGGAGATCCCCTCTCCCCCGAGGCAGAGCCCCAACGTCATCGCCTCCCCCTGGAGAATCGAGAGCAAATGCCCCCGTTCGATTCTCCCTCGCCGGTAAAGATCCCGCCAGCTGTCAGGATCGATGGAGGTTCGCCCCCCGAATAGGGCCCCCGCCTTGCGAATGGCTTCAAAAAATGGAAGTTCTTCTAGTTCGTGAAGCGGGTTATGGTGGATGAATGTGGTCATCCGGTAGACGAAGGAAAGTGATTCGGAGGCGAGCTCCACGTGGGAGCGCAGACCAATCCTCTGCCCGTCGGAAATGGCAGAGAGGTCCCATTTTCCTTCCCGAGCCACCGAGGAGAAAATCGTTTTCATGGAGCCCCCTCGAAAAGACTCCCGGTCGTGGCGGCCAGATCGGTCAGCAAGAGAAAAAAGGAGGCGGTTCCAAAGGCCAACAACTCTCCCGGCCAGAGGGTTCTCACAATCTCCCCGTCCCCTCTGGAGAGGGCTGGCCCGTCACCGGAGAAGAGGCTCCGGAGGAAGGCCAGAACGAGGGAAAAGGAAAAGAAGAGCCCTGCCACGACGCCCACTCCCAAAAGGGGAGAAAGAGACCAGATTCCAAGGAGGAGGCGCCACTCCCCCAAGAAGCCCCCCACGAGCGGAAGGCTCATCCCCTGAAAGCTCGCCAGAAGGAAGGCCAATCTCAAGGGGGCAATCATGGTCCCCGCCCCCGAAAGCCCGGCCACCGTCCGGACTCGATATCGAAGCACCAGCGACGTAAGGACCAGACCCCCCAGAAGGGCGGCCTGAGGGAGAAGCATCGCCATGAAAAAACCCCCTGCCCGCCCGTGGGGGGTTCCGCTCATCAGACCGCCCACCATGGCCGCCATTCCGGCCGCCACCAGACCATCGGCCGACTCCTGAACATAGTGGGCCGTCTTTGCCCTGAAAAGCCCCAAGAGCCCCCAGACAAGGCTTGCCCCTCCAAAGAGGAGAAAGGATCCGGAGAAGAGCGAGGGGGCGCTCCTCAAAAGCTGAAAGATCAGGAGAGGAGGAACGCACTGAAAGAACAGCAGGTCCATCTTCAAAAATTCCGGAGAGACGACCCGCTCGGTTCGTCGGGAGAGGGGAGCGGGGAAGAGGAGAAGTAAGGCCCCAAGAAAAATGGCCTCTCCGGCAGGCAGTCCAAGAAGGTGGGGCCAAAGGGCGAAGCCTAAGGAAACGACCCCGGAAAAGAGAAGCCGCAGGAGGAAGAGTCTCCGGTAGGCGCCGGGGAAGGCCCCGTCAAGAACCAACGCTCCCAGCAAAAGCAAAAATATCAGACCGGCTCCTCCTCCCAGATTCCTCCCTGGTCCCTGCCCCAAAAAGGCGACCCCTCCCCCAGACACCATGAGGCAGGGAAGCCAGACGGCGGGAAGCCGGCCGGCATGAGGGGCAGCCGGTCGCTCCGGAAGAATGAGCAGAATCGGCAAAAGAAGAGCGCCCAGACAGAGTGTCAGGAGAAGTCCCTCCACCGGGAGCCGCGAGCCAGAGGTCTCCCCTGCCTCCCCCAGAAGACGCAGGAGCAAGAGAAGGAGAAAGAGAACCACCGGAAGGATCGTTGCCATACTTTTTTTTCGTCCGGATGGAAAGAGCGGACGCAGGAGGGGGGAGATGAGGGGAAGAGCAAGAATAGCAATAACTTCCGGGGAGAGCGACAAAATCACGTCCGCTCCTTTCCATCAAAGATCTCCCGGAGGCGCCAAAGGAGACGGTCGATGGGTTCCACAAGGCGGTGGAGAAGAATGTGTTCCACCGAACCCCGGTTCAGAAAGAAAAGATAAAGGGATTCCTGCCGCGACAGGATCCAGGCGGGAAGGATCTGGCGGCCCCGGATCCCCCGAAAAAAGGCGACAACCCAGCCCCCTACGATGATGGCGGTCAGGAGAAGAACGATGGGAGTGAACATGCTCCAGCCCACCCCGCCGGAGGAAAAGAACAGGGCGCGGTCGGAGGAATCCGGATAGAGAAAGAGATTGAACTTGTGGGCCGCTCCGATATAGCCGTAGACGAAGAGAACGAGAACGGCCGTCCAGGGGATGGCGGCCGTAAAGGAGTCGAAGAGTCGCGCCCGGGTGAGACTGATGGTCACCTGGGAAACGGTCACCCAGCTGAAAAAGAGAAAGACAACGGTGCCTTCCTCCTTTGAGAGGTGTATGTTGGCCAGCTGGTGGGCCCCAAGGACAATCACCAGGGGGAGCACCAGGGTCACAAGTGCCACCGGAAGAACTCGGGAAAGATGAAATCCTTCTGGGACCCTCGACTCTTCCGCCGATTGCCGAGGAAGGGTCGGCTCCGACCTCGCAATCCCGATCGCCGTTCCCGACTCAAGAAAGAGGGTGGCCTTGAATATCCCATGGGCAATCAGGTGAAACACCGCCAGGGAGAAGGCTCCCAGACCGCATTCCATCGTCATGTATCCCATCTGGCCCATGGTGGAGAACCCGAGCTTCCTCTTGACATCACTTTGGGTCAGCATCGTTGAAGAGCCAAAAAGCGCCGTCACGAAGCCCACAATGAAGACGATGTGCATTGTCAGCGGGGAGTGGGCAAAGAGGATCGAGGTCCGGTTCATGAGATAGCCCCCGGCATTGACGATCCCCGCATGCATGAGGGCCGAGACGGGGGTGGGTGTCTCCATCGTATCGGGGAGCCAGAAGTGGAAGGGAAACTGGGCCGATTTGGCCATGCATCCCGCAAAGAGGCAAAGCACAAGGGCCGACAGGGTCCCTTGGGAGACAAGGGTGGGGGCATTCCGAAGGATCTCGGCCATCCGGTCAAGGTCAAGGGTGTGGAAACTTTGCCAAGCGATGAGGAGACCTCCCAGGAAGAACATGTCTCCCAGGCGGTGAACCAGAAAGGTCTTGGCGGCGGCGTCGACGGAGGAGCGTCTTTTCCGGTTGTGGGCCATGAGGAGGTAGAGGCCAAGGCTCATGAGCTGCCAGAAGAGGAATATCAGGAGGAGATTGCGGCTGGTGACCAGCATGACGAGAATCGAGGTTTCGATGGCGACCAGGGAGAAGAAGCGGGCGTAATCGGCCTCTCCCAGAAGATAGCGGAGGGAATACCCCTGGACGACGGTGCTGACCCCGGTAATGAGGAGGACCATGATGGCGGAAAGGCGATCGACTCCCCATAGGGTGGGCTCGGCGATGCCAGGAAGGGAAAAGGGAAGGGAGAGGGTCATGGGCCCTCTTTCCACCACCTCCCAGAGAATGAGGAGCCCCGCCAGGAAGGAAAGGGCTGTGGGCACAACGGAAAGGAGGGCATAGCGAGGAGAGCGCCCCCCCACGGACCAGACTGCGTCGATGAGAAAGAGAGCGATCCCCCCAAAAAGGGGAAGTGCCGGCAGAATAACCGCCGCTTCATTCTGCATGCCATCCCCCCGGGTCGACCCTTCTTCCTCGGGGTGCCTTCGGATCGAGAAAGGGAACATTCCGTTCCAACATATATCTCGGGAATCCGACCCTCAGGTCGGGGCACGAACAGGAACCTCCGAGAATGGAGCGGAAAAAAGGTCGATTGTTGTCGTTGGAAGACCGGAGCCATGACGGGGACACGGGAGCTCCCCGGTCCGGTGGGTGGGAAGAGGTGAGACCGAATACCCCTTGGCTCAACGCTTAAAAATCCTGGGATAAGAAGTCTCCGGCTCACCCGATCCGGGTCAACGAAAAGCTCCCGCTAGAATCCGCGGGAGTTCGTCTTCATCTTCTTGAGAGCCTCTGTGAGCTTGACGAAGGTTTCCGGGGACGTATCCCTCACGGAGAGATTCGCATCTTCATGTCCGGACATCGAACAGAAGGCCATCGTATAGCAGTCGGTACCACCGCGGATAATCTTCAGTGCGAGATTGGCCTGATGGCAATGGACACCGACAAAAAGACAGGCGTCAATCTTGTTGTGCCAGATGGTCAGGTTCGGATGGTTTGGATTGATCTCCGTCTCGGGATCGATCTTCGGATACTTCGGACGGTAGTCAGACATGGGGATGATCTTGATCCCACCTTCCACGGCAGCGTTCTTGATGGCTGCTGCCATTTTTGCTGACTTTTCGTTCCACTTCCAAAGAACAAGCGGACCGGGGAAGAAGGTCGGGACCTTGGCCCGAGAGAGGATCCGGGCGCTCTCTTCGATCGCCTGATCCTGGGGAACGAGGGCCCCTTCAATATGTCCCTGTCCCGGGTCGGGAAGGGAGATCCCCATCATGGCAGCTGCGGGAGGAAGAAACGCTTCTGGGCCTGGCTTGACGCGATAGTTTGACACGAGCAATCCCTTCGTTTCCGGCGACTGGGCCGGGGGAGGTCGATGCCCCTCCTGATTCAGGTCAGAACTTCCTTATGTTTCTGGGCGCACAACACCTGCGTTCCTCATCCCACCATGGCCCTAGGGGGGGATGCCCCCTAAAAAGTCACAGGCGAGCGGATTTTTAGGGTGCGACACTATTTGTCCTTCAGAGGGACTTCAAAGTTTCACCAAGTTTTTTCATTCTAAAGAGGCGGCCTTCCGAGGTCAAGCGCAACCCGGGAAAAAACCGACTCTGCAATGCCCACGCACCTGTCATTGACTCTCTTTCGTTCTCCCGGCGACCGATTGGTCGATCCTTCTTTTCGGGCTATGATGGGACAGGGAGGAGCGCCTGTCATACCGTCGGCCAGGATGGGGAGACTCTGCCGCCATCGTCCTGACCACCTGAAAATTTTTTCAAAACAAATCTTCTCTCTTCCATAATTCACCAACCCATCCATCACTGTGCTCACTGGAGATCTCGATGAAACATCTTCCCACCCACCATACCAAGATTGTCTGCACCATCGGACCTGCCTCCGATTCCCCTCTGGTCCTGAGGGAGATGATCCGGAAAGGAATGAGTGTGGCCCGTCTGAACCTGGCCCATGGAAGCCCCGACGAACATCGGGCTCGAATCGAACGGATCCGGGAGGCCTCCCGGAACACTGGGCATCGAGTTCTCATTCTCGCCGACCTTCCCGGGCCCAAGATTCGGCTGGGAAATCTCTCAGCCCCCTTGACCCTCCGTCGGGGAGGGCGTCTCATTCTCTCCCCCGACGGCCCCTCGGAAGTTGAAGGCCATCCTGCGGTTGTCCCTCTGGATCTCCCCCCTCTTCTCCGCCCCCTTCGCCCCGGAGACCGGATGACCTTAAGTGATGGTTCTGTCTCCTTGAAAGTCGTGGAGCCACGAGGGAACACGCTTCTTTGCCGGGTCATCGCGGGGGGAGTTCTGACCTCCCGGAAGGGGGTCAACCTTCCCGGACTCATGACCTTGGAGGGCGCCTTTACCTCCCTGGATAGAAACCTACTGGAGTTTGCCCTGGGTGCCGGCGTGGAGGCAGTGAGCGTCTCTTTTGTCAACTCCGCAGACGATGTCGAGGCCGTTCGTCGAGAGTCCCGACGTTTGGGATACGACCCTTTCCTTGTGGCCAAGATCGAGCGGCGACAGGCGCTCAAAAACATCGACGCCATTCTTGAGAGTGCTGATGGCATCATGGTGGCCCGGGGAGATCTTGGGGTGGAGGTTCCCCTAGAACGTATCGCTCTCTATCAGAAAGAGCTCATCCACAAAGCAGTCGCCGCAGGAAAACCGGTCATCACAGCCACCCAGATGCTGGAGTCCATGGTGCACAATGCCAAGCCCACGCGCGCCGAAGTGACTGATGTCTCCAACGCCATCATCGACGGGACCGACGCCATCATGCTCTCGGAAGAATCCGCCATGGGGGACCACCCGGTGGCGGCCGTTGCCATGCTCTCCCGGATTGCCAGTGTCACCGAAACCTCTCCCGCAATTCGCCATATGCACCAAGAGGAGATTCCTCGCACCCCCATCCCGGTGGAGGAGGTGGTCGCTTATGGAGTCCGCACAGCGGTCAGGACTCTGTCGCCCCTCCTTGTTGTGACACCGACCGAAACGGGAAGAACAGCCTCCCGAATCGCTCGCTTTCGTCTCTCTCCTTGGATCCTCGCCCTCTGTCCGCAGGAGGATGTCTGCCAGAAGTTGTGCCTCACGCGGGGAGTCTGGCCGGTCAAGGTCGAGGGAATGTCCTGGGAAGAGACAGCTCGAAAGATCCTCAAGGACTCCGGGATCGAAAGGGGCGTGATTGTTTTGACGCGGGGACCCGGGCCCAAGACTCCCGGAGAAAGCAACCATCTTGAAATTATCCGTCTCGAAGCTTCGCAAGGTCGCTGAATCTTTTTTTATAGATCCAGATCGCGGGAAGTTGCGGTCGCTCTCTCCGTGTTCTCAGACCCTACGACTCCCGGCCCTTTTAATCCTGGAGGGTCCTTTCGATGCGCCTATCCGGAACAAGCCACAAAAGGGCCACCAGAACATAAAGACACTGAGAGATCCACTGGGATAAAAATGCTGCAAATATTGCGAGGAGATAGAGGATGGGAGAGAGTTTCCCTTTCCAGTCCCTCCCCACCGCCCTCCTCAGGAGGGAGTCCGCGCCTTGCGAGGCAATGATACGTTGCTGCAATATCCAGTAGGCAATTGATGCCATGAGAAGGACGACCCCATAGAGGGCCGAGGGTGGCGCAGAAAAATGATTTTCCCCCATCCATCCGGTGGCAAAGGGGATCAACGAAAGCCAAAAGAGCAAGTGCATGTTCGCCCACAATATAGGCCCGGTCACCTTCTGCGTCGCATGGAGCATATGGTGGTGGTTGTTCCAATATATTCCAATGTAGACAAAGCTGAGGACGTAGCTCAGGAAGACCGGAATGAGGGGCTTAAGGGCAAGGAAGCCCTCTCCTATGGGAATCTTGAGCTCCAGGACCATGATGGTGATAATGATGGCAATCACCCCATCGCTGAAAGCCTCCAGTCGATTTGTCTTCATCGAAAAGGCACCTCCGTCAAGGACCTGTTCCCCCCGCAGCGGAATCCGAGAATCGTTGCGATTGGACGAAGTCTGCAAAACCGTGAAGGAAGCGTCGCAATTGCTCCCTCACTTTTTCATCCACGATTTCCCCCTTTTCATTGAACACCTTTCCGGCCCGGGACACATGGAGAGCCTTTCCAAACCAGGGTATCATCCCCAGCGACTTCAGGACAGGCAACCAGGCGTTCTGCGCCGAGAGAGTGCCGAATCCCCCGGTAGAGGCCCCCATGATCGCCACGGGCCTTCCTCCGAAGAGCCGGGCCACATCGTCAGGAGGGCGAGAGAGCCAATCGATGGCATTTTTGAGGACCCCGGGAATGGAGTTGTTGTATTCGGGAGTGACCAGCAGGAGCCCCTGCCCATGCACAATCTGACTCTTCAGGGACTTGACCGCCGAAGGAAGTCCCTCGCGCTCTTCAATGTCCCCATCATAAAGAGGGATGTTCTTGATCGAGGCAAGATCGAGTCTTACCCCTGAAGGAACGAGGGCGGAGGAGGCCTTGAGCAGGGCCGTGTTCAATGATCCGCTCCTCAGACTTCCCGAAATGCCCACGATATTCACCATTTGTTTTTTCCTTATTCTTCAGGCCATGTCGAAGAGAAGCACCTCTGCACCTGGTTTCCCCGTCACGACAATCATTGGCTCCTCCGTGACACGGGCCCCGTCCCCTCCCGTGAGAGTTTGCCCGTTGAGGTCAATGCTCCCCGATGCCACATGGACGTATCCTCTCCGCCCCGACAGAGGATGGGAGAGAGTCGACCCGTCTTCCAGAACGCTCGCATAAAGAAAGACATCCTGACAAACCGAGACTGAGCCTTCGCGGCCGTCTGGGGAGGCCACGAGACAGAGACGGTTGCGTTTGTCATTCAGGGAAAAATGCTTTTGTTCGTATCCCGGAGAGAGCCCCTTGACCCTGGGCAGGATCCATATTTGCAGAAAATGCACCCCCTCCGTTTTAGAGCCATTGGATTCGCTATGGGTCACCCCCGTCCCAGCGCTCATCTTCTGCACATCCCCGGGGCGGATAACGGACTCCTTTCCCATACTGTCCCGATGGCTCAAGGCCCCTGCGAGAACATAGCTGATGATTTCCATGTCCCGATGGCCATGGGTTCCGAACCCTTGTCCCGGCTGAACCCGATCCTCGTTGATCACCCGCAGGCTTCCGAACTGGGTTTGGTTCGGATCATAGTAGTCGGCAAAGGAAAATGTATGGTAGGTGTCGAGCCATCCATGGTTGGCATGGCCACGATCCCCACCCTTGCGAATATCCACCATGGGGAAATCCTTTCTCAGATGCGTTCTCAGTCCTCGTAAAGAGTGTACCCTCTAACGGAAACTTTCTTATAGTGCCCTCTTGGGCCATATTTGCCATATCACGATCATCGGGTAAAAGACACCTCCCGTCACCTCCTTTTTTTTCTGATCCCTTTCTCCCCACCTCCTCTTATCCCGAAGAAAAGTTTTCCTCATTGGAGAGATCGGTCGTTTTTCCGCTAAGATAGTCTCAACCACTCTGGAAGGAGCCTCTCCATGGACCGATCACGTTCCGCCATGCGCCCTCTCGTCCTCCCGATTTTCCTCCTTCTCTCCTTAGGGATTTTCTCCCCTGCCCATGCGGGGAATCTGATCGAGAGAGGAAAAAAGATTGCCCAGGAAGGAAACGGGCTTCCGGGGAGCACCGCCTGCATGGAATGCCATCGCCTCCATGGAGGGGGGATGCCTCTCATCGGATCCCCTCGCATCGCGGGACAAACCAAGACCTACATCGAACACGAGATTCTGGGAGTCAAGGCGGGAACGCGCTATGCCCCGATCATGGCAGGGGTTGTCAACAATCTGAGTCAAAAGGACATTCGGGCGGTGGCAGCCTGGTACGCCTCCGTCCGCACCCCCAAGCTTCCGGACGTCTCTCCCTACGACCCCTCCCTGGTGGCCTTGGGAAAACGCATTGCCCTCAAGGGTCGGTGGAAGAAGAACGTCCCCGCCTGCGTCCTCTGTCACGGCCCCGAAGGACGGGGAATCCCCCCTCATTTTCCCTATATCAAAGGGCAGAATAAGGGATATATTCTTCGCCAGCTCATCTCTTTTGCCTTCCTGAAACGGGCCGACGACCCCCAGGGGCTGATGCGGGGCATCGCCCGAAGGCTCTCGCAGAAGGAGCGCCAAGCCGTCGCCGAATACTTCGCGAGCCTTCCCCCCCCGCCGGCCGACGGACAACCCGACCCTCCTTCCTCGCGAAAGGCCTCTCCATGAGACATCCGCTCTCTCTTGCACTTGCGTCTCTCCTGGGCGCGCTACTTCCCCTGGGCCCGCTGGTCGCCACGGGGCAGGAGATCCCTGCCCCTCCCGTCTCATTTAGTCCTCCGCCTGATCGGAAAATCCCTTCAGGCCCCTTCGGAGATCTTGTCCGGAAAGGGGAGCGAATCTTCACCCAGACGGGCAAATACGCCGGAAAATATGTGGGAAATGACCTGACCTGCGAGTCCTGCCACCTTGACCGCGGCCGCAAACCATATGCCGCCCCCCTGTGGGGAGCCTATGTCAGCTACCCGCGCTTCCGGAGCAAAAACATGAAGGTCAGCCGGCTGGGAGAGCGAATCCAGGGGTGTTTCCGATTCTCCATGAACGGGGTCGCCCCTCCCCTCGAAGGGGACACCATTCGCTCCATCGTGGCCTACAGCTTCTGGATGGCCAAGGGGGCCCCCGTGGGAACCCCGCTTGTTGGCACTGGCATGTACCACCTGCCTCCCTCCCCGCACAAACCCGATCCCTTCCATGGGAAAAAGGTATACGAAGCCCGATGTGCGCTGTGCCATGGCGCCGACGGTCTGGGAACCGTCTCCGGGGGAGAGATCGGCTTTCCTCCCGTCTGGGGACCCCGCTCCTACAACAAAGGGGCCGGACTGGCCAAGGTCGGAAAGCTCGCCGGATTCATCAAGATGAACATGCCGCTCTCCAAGGGCGATTCCCTGAGCGACCGGGACGCCTGGGATGTGGCTGCCTATGTCGACTCTCAGCCCCGCCCGGCCGATCCGCGAAAGAAGTCCTGAGCGTTACCCCCGGGGAATCGTTTGCCCTCTTCTGTCCGACAGGGTATCATTTGTCCATGATGATCTCCTCTTCGGCCAGGACGACAAACCTCCCCACGGGAGCTTTTTCTTGACGGATTCCCCCTTCTCCCCTGCCTCGCCTCTCTCCTTTGACACCGAAGGCCTCGAGCGAGCCCGGGCCGGAGTCCGCGGCAGCTCCTTCTATCGTTCCTTCTCTCTTCTTGCCCCCGATAACCGAGCCGATCTCTATGATTTCTACGTCTTTTGCCGGGTGGTGGACGATCTGGCCGACGAGCCCCGCACCGATATCGACGTCCGAGCCCATCTGGACGCCTGGGCCTGGAGCTTTGCCCATGACTTTTCTGCTCCTTCCGGCTGGGAGGAGGCTCCCTTCTTTCTTCGGACCGTCGAGATCGCAAAAAAACGCAGGATCCCCGCCTCCCTTTATGCGGACATCGTCCGGGGAATGCAGGATGACCTCACCCGGGTGAGGATCCCCGACACACCCGCCCTCCTTCGCTATTGCTACCGTGCCGCCGGAGCCGTGGGACGCATCTGCATCCCCATCTTCGGCGGAGACCTCGACCGGCTCGGCCCCTATGCCGACCTTCTGGGAGAGGCCTTCCAGCTCACCAACATCCTTCGGGACCTCGCCCAGGATGCCGCCCGTGACCGGATCTATCTCCCGGCCGATCGCATGAGCCACTATGGCGTGACCGACGAGGATGTCCTGACGGGACGCCTCCACGACCGGATGCGCGCTCTCCTGACCGAGATCTGGATCCGCTCCGAGGAGGACTATGACAAGGCCCGGCAACTTCTCTCCGACCCCGCCGACCAAAGGACCATGATCGCCGCCCGGGCCATGGAGACGGTCTACCATGCCATTCACAAAAAGATCCGCAAGACAGGCTTTGACGTCTACCGTCAACGGGTGGGTCTCGGCCCGCTGGAAAAGGCCGGCGTTCTCCTGCGGCTCTGGCGGGAACGGAAGGCGGCAGGGCTATGAGCGGGCGTCCCCACGTTTATATCCTGGGGGGAGGACTTTCGGGAATCGCCGCCGCCGAGCGCCTCTCCCGGGATCCCGAGTCCCCGTTCGAGGTGGTTCTCCTCGAGGCCCGTCCCCATCTGGGAGGACGAACCGGATCGTATTTCGATACCCGGGCCCGTCGGGAGATCGACACCGGGCAGCATCTCTTTCTTTCCTGCTATACCGGGACCCTCTCCCTTCTCGACCGGCTCGGGACAAGATCGGGGGTCGTCTTCTTCGACCGCCTCTACATCCCTCTCTGGGACCCGGAACGGGGGCTCCACCCCCTTGACGTCCCGGGAAACAAAAGCCAGCTCTCGGCCGCCGGGGGCCTCCTCCAGTATGAAGGCCTTCCCTTCTCCCAAAGACTTGCCTTCCTCTCGGTGGCGCGGGCGATGCCCAAGGTCGACTCCGATGTGGACCACCTCAGTGCCCATGAATTTCTGAAAAGGGCCGGGCAACCCGAAGGAGTGATCGACCGATTCTGGGAGCTTGTCATCCTCTCGGCGACCAACCTTCCTTCCCGGTCGGTGAGCGCGGCCCTTCTCGTGCGGATCCTGAAGGAGTCTCTCCTGTCCGGAGGCCATGCCGCCCGCCCGGGCTATAATGCCGTCCCCCTGACCGAGCTCTTTGTCCTTCCGGCCATGCGGCTCTTTCGGGCACGAGGCGTCTCGGTACGCACCAAGACCCGAATCACGTCGATCGCCGAAACTCAGGGCCGCATCGTCTCCCTCTCCACCTCCCGAGGCGAGATCCCGCTCTCTTCGGAGGACCGGGTCATCGTCGCCCTTCCCCCCTGGTCCTTCGAGAAGATCGTTCCTCTCGACTGGCAGGAGACCCCGCTGGTGGACAGGATCAACCGTCTCTCCTATGCCTCCCCCATTCTCTCGATCCACCTCCACTACGACAGTCCTGTCCGAATCCCCCTGATCGCGGGATTCCACCAGTCCCCCATCCATTGGGTCTTCAACAAGGACGCCATGGAGCAGCGGCTCATCCCCGAGACCCGGCCGTGGTTCGACTGGTCGGGAGACAGAGAGGACGACCTCCTGCCCACCCACATGGTCAGTGCCACCGTTTCCGGAGCGGAGACCCTCCTTGAGACTCCTGACGAGGAGCTGGCCCGCCTCGTGGGAGATCACCTGCGACTTCTGGACCCCAAAAATACCGCCTCACCCAAAGGCATCGTGGCCGTCCGAGACCGCTTTGCCACCCCCGTTCTCGGCACCGGGCAGAGCTCCCTTCGTCCGGAGGCCCGCACCTCCTTCGACAACCTCTTCATGGCAGGCGACACCGCCGATACCGGACTTCCTGCCACCATGGAGAGCGCGGTCCGGGCCGGAGTGGTCGCCGCCGAGGCGATCCTGTCGGACACCGCGGGCCACTCCTCCCGGGCGACGCTTCTCCCGGGAGAAACCGGGAACGCGATCCCGGCATGATTTCCCTCGAGGACTCCTATCGCCACTGCCAGGAGGTGGTGGCCGGCCACTACGAAAACTTCCCCGTGGCCTCCCTGCTCATGCCGGCCCGAACCCGCCCGGCCATTGCGGCACTCTACGCCTTCGCCCGGGCCGCCGACGACATGTCCGACGAAGTCCCCGACACCGAGACCTCCCTCTCTCTTCTTGCCGGGTGGAGAGAGCTGCTTCTGAAGGCCGAAGAAGGCCCCGTGGACCATCCCGTCTTCCGGGCCCTGGCCGACACGATTCAACGATTCGACCTTCCGGTCCTCTGGCTCGACCGCCTGATCCAGGCCTTCGAACGGGACCGGACGGTGGTTCGCCACGAAGGCTTCGAGGATCTCATCTTTTATTCCACCCTCTCGGCCAACCCAGTGGGCCGTCTTCTGCTGTGGATCAACGGATACCGCGACGAGAGGCTCTTCGCCATGTCGGATGCGGTCTGCACCGCCCTTCAGCTCGCCAATTTCTGGCAGGACATCTCCGTGGACCGGGAGAAGGGTCGCCTCTATGTTCCCCTTGCCGAACTTCGGGCCTCGGGGCTCGACGAAACCAGTCTCTTTGCCAGCGACAAAAACCCGGAGGCCGCCCGCCGCCACCAGCGCCTCAAGGATCGACTCTTCGCCTACACGGCCGGTCTTTTCTCCACGGGGGTGCCCCTTCCCCGGGCGGTGGGAGGTCGGATCGGCATCGAGCTCGCCCTGGTTCTGCGGGGCGGCGTCACCATCCTCGAAAAGGGCCAGGCGCCAGGACGACCGGTGACCCTTCGCCCGGTGCTGACCCGGGGGACATGGATGGGCTCCCTGCTCCGCCCTGTGACCCTAGGCCGCCTTGAATCCCCCCTGGGGAGATTCTCCTCTCCCGAAGAGGCTCGGGAGCTTTATCGCCGGGGGCGGGCCGTCTACCAGTCCCAAGCCGAGGGACGCGCTCCCCTCTCCCCCTAAAAGGCCTCGTCCACCCGATCGTGAAGCCGGGGACGGAACTCCCGGATCCGGTTGTTGGTCCGGGTGGGGTGGACCCGATTCGTCAAAAGCACGATGATCCTGTCCCGGGCCCGATCCATCCAGACGGAGGTGCCGGCATAGCCCAGATGGCCGATGGAGGCCCCCGGAGTCATCTTCGTCCCGCTGGAGGATCCCGCGGTCGGGGTATCGAATCCCAGCGCCCACTCCAGCGGCTCCTGCCTCCGGGTGAACTCCTGCAAAAGCTCCTCAGGGAAAATCCCCCCCTCTCCCTTCTGTGCCATCCAGGGCCGGGCCAGCGACCAAACTCCCCGAGCCGTTCCAAAGAGGCCGGCATGGCCGGAGACCCCTCCCAGGATCCGGGCATGCTCGTCGTGAACGACCCCCACCCATGGTTCTCCGCTTTCCGAATCGACCTCAGTGGCGGCAAAGTGGCGGTCGCGGTCGGGCTCCTGCCAGGGCAGGGAGGATCCCTCCGAGAGGAAGTCCACTCCATCAAGTCCCAGGGGAGCGGCGACACGTTTGCGGTAGAGGCGATCGAGGCCCTCTCCGAAGATCTCCTCCAGCGCCCACCCCAGGAGCATGAAGCCAAAGTCGCTATAGAGGGAGGCCTTTCCCCTCTCCCCCGCCGGGGAAAGGGCGAGGATCTCCCGGAGAAGCCGTCTCTTCCTCTCCTCTCCGGGGAGAGTTTCATCGATTTTCTGGTAGAGGGGAGCCCAGGCCGGAAGACCGGAGGAATGAGTAAGGAGCTCCCGCAGGGGGGCCTCTCCCCATCGGGAACCTCGGGACACGGGGAGACTGTCGGAGAGGGGGGAGTCCAGCGTCGTCCTTCCCTCGGCGACGGCAAGTAGCACCAGGGCCCCGGTGACCAGGGGCTTGGTGAGCGAGGCCAGATCGAAAAGGGTGGCGGGGGTCACCAAAGGCAAGGGCTCCGGAGGAGTCACCCGCCCCACGCCCACGGCCACCTCTCCCCGGATCTCCCGCCGGTTCCCCCAAAGGACGACCCCGCCGGGAAAGATCCCCTCCCGGCACCCGGCCTCCATCATCTCCCTGACCCCTTGCGCTCCCCGCCCCATCCCTCTCCTCTCTTGCTGGTCTTCAGCCTTCAGGCTGTCTCCGCGATTTTTCCCTTGTCTTTCGGGGGTCTGAAGGGGGGTTCTGGCGTCCCCCCTCTGAATTTTCTTTCAGAAGATCCGATAGATCACAGCTCTCCCCCCCTGTATAATGAACGGAGGATCTCAGATCATACAATCTCCCCAAAGAGAGTTCCCCCCCGGTCCCCGGGAAATTCTTTCCCCGTGATTTTAACGGGCCAGACAACCAGGAGGACACGCATCGTGCCGGATATTGTCCGATTTTTTGAAGACCGCGTCGAAAGCACTACCGAGAGTCTCCAGTCGGCTCTCGCCCATGTGGCCCTCCCATCCACCGTGGACGACGCCGACCTCTACTTCGAACACACCCTCCGCGAGCACTACAGCGTCGAGGACGGGATGGTCAAAAAGGCCGGCCAGGATGTCAGCCAGGGAGTGGGCGCCCGGATCGTCTCCGGGGAGCGGACGGGCTTTGCCTTTACCGAAGAGTTTTCCCCGAGGCAGATCGCCCAGGCTCTGGAGTCGGCCCGGAGGATCGCACAGGGTCCCGGCTCCGGCCGCCCGCTGGCCCTCTCGCGCCCTGGTCGTCCCCAGCACAACCTCTATCCCACGACCGATCTGGCCTTCGACCGCCCGGTGCCCGACAAGATCGGGATTCTTGAAACCATCGATCGCCTCTGCCGGCAGGAGAGCTCTAAGGTCGTCCAGGTAATGGCCTCCCTGGCCTTCGAGGACAAGACGGTCCAGATTGTCCGCTCCGATGGTCAGGTGGTGGTGGACAGGATCCCCCTGACGCGCCTCAACGTCTCTGTCATCGCCCAGGAGGGATCCAACCGTCAGACCGGCTCCTACGGATGGGGAGGACGCACGGACTTTTCCGGAATCGTCTCGCCGGAGCGCTTGGCTCAGGCCTGCCGCGAGGCCGTGAGGCAGGCCCTCGTGAACCTTGAGGCTCGTCCCTGCCCGTCGGGAACGATGGACGTGGTCCTGGGGCCCGGCTGGCCAGGCATTCTCCTGCACGAAGCCATCGGCCACGGTCTCGAGGGGGACTTCAACCGCAAGGGCACCTCGGCCTTCTCGGGGCGAATCGGCCAGCGGGTCGCTTCCCCGCTGTGCACCATCATCGACGACGGCACCCTTCCTGGTCGCCGCGGATCCTTGAACGTCGATGACGAAGGGACACCCACTCAGCGGACAGTGCTCATCGAAAATGGGATCCTCCGGGGCTATCTTCAGGACCGCCAGAATGCCCGGCTTATGGGCACCCACTCTACCGGCAACGGCCGCCGAGAGTCCTACGCCCACCCTGTCATGCCCCGGATGACCAACACCGTCATGCTCCCCGGGGAGAGTGACCCGGCCGAGGTTCTGGCCTCCCTCGATCGGGGAATCTATGCCGTCAACTTCGGCGGCGGACAGGTGGACATCACCTCGGGCAAGTTCGTCTTCTCGATGTCGGAGGCCTACTACGTCGAGAAGGGGAAGATCCTTCACCCCGTCAAGGGTGCCACCCTGATCGGCAATGGTCCCGACGTCCTCACCAAGGTCCGCATGGTGGGAACGGACATGTCCCTCGACACCGGCGTCGGCACCTGCGGCAAGGACGGCCAGTCGGTCCCGGTAGGGGTTGGCCTTCCCACAATCCGTGTCGACGCCCTCACCGTCGGTGGAACAAATTAGACAGACAGGAGATCGCCCCTTGAACGTTGTCCCCTCCCAAAACCTCCCCTCAAAAAGCTTTGAAGATGGGGAAGAGGCTATCCGATTCATTCTCGAAGCCGCCCGCTCGGCCGGAGCCACCTCTGCCGATGCCCTCTTCATCTCAGGAGTCGAAGAGACGGTAGGAGTGAGAAAGGGTGAGATCGAGAAGGTCCAGGCCGCCCAGAGCCGGGGCATCGGAATCCGGGTCTTTGCCGGAACCCGCCAGTCCAGCGTTGCCACCCGGGATCTCTCCCCCGACCATCTCAGGACCCTCGTGGCGCGAGCCGTGGCCATGGCCCAGCACACCGCGGAAGACCCCTACGCGGGACTTCCCGACCGGATCCTTCCCCCGGCCATCGACCCTGCAAAGCTCTTTCCCGAAGAGAGCCATTCCCCTTCCCGCGACGAACTGGTGGAACGGGCTCTGGCCACCGAGAAGGCCGCCCTTTCCTATGATCCCCGGATCACGAACTCGGAAGGAGCTGAATGCTCCCGCTCCCACTCCCACATCGTCTTCGGCAACAGCCTGGGGTTCCTTCACGGATACCGGAAGAGCTCCTATGCCCTTTCCTGCTCGGTCATCGCCACCTCGGGAGATCAGATGGAGCGGGACTATTGGTACGTGACGGGGCCGCTCTGGGAGAAGACCTCTGACGCAGAGGGGATCGGAAAAAAGGCCGCCTCCCGCACCGTCAGGAGACTGGGGGCCCGTCGGATCAAGACCGGGAGCTATCCGGTCATCTTCGACCCCGAGACCGCCCGCAGTCTGATCGGCCACTTCGCCGGAGCCGTCTCCGGCTCCGCCCTCTACAGAAACGCCACCTACCTCAAGGGACGCGAGGGGACTCCGGTGATGAACGCCTGCATGACCCTCCGGGAGGACCCCTTTCTCCCCGGAGCGCCAGGAAGCCGTCCCTTCGACGGAGAGGGTCTCCCCACCCGCAAGAAGACCCTGGTCGACGAGGGCGTTCTCCAGACCTTCCTCTTCGACACCTATTCGGCCCGGAAGCTGGGGCGACAGTCCACCGCCAACGCGGTGCGCTCCCTGGGAGACGGGCCGGGGGTGGGGATCTCGAACCTGATCGTTGTTCCCGGAACATCCTCCCTCGAAGATCTCATGAAAAAGGCCGGAAAAGGGCTTCTTGTGACGGAGCTGATCGGATTTGGGGTGAGCACCGTGACGGGAGACTATTCCCGCGGGGCCTTCGGCTACTGGTTTGAGGACGGGGCGATCCTCCATCCCGTCTCGGAGATCACCCTGGCGGGAACCCTCGACGAGGTCTACCAGAATATTGTCGATCGGGGGTCGGATCTTGAAATTCGATCGTCGATCAACTCCCCCTCCCTCCTCGTGGAAGGGCTCCGCATCGCCGGAGATTGAGGGAGTAGGGGGATCACAAGAGCCAGACCTAAGGGGGAGAGCCTTGGTTGGGGCCGAAAGATTCCCCGACGTGGGAGAGACGACAGGAAGGGGCTGAGGGAGGAGCGCATGGAAAAAAGGACCGGAAAGGTTCGGAGGGGCCCCTAAAGAAAGAACCGTCGATGCCCCCCGGACTTTATCGCGCAAAGCCGTCGATCAAGGTCCGTGGTTATTCTTCGGGAAGATCATTGGATCCCTTAGTCAATCTCTCCCGCAATCTCCCGAACGCGGACGATGTCGACATTGACGAGCGAGGCAATCTCCTCGTGAGAAAACCCTCCCCGCTGCAGTAGACGGTCGATCATCTGTTCCTGATTCTGCCGAACGCCTTGCTGGACTCCCTGCTGGACCCCTTGCTGAATCCCCTGCTGTATTCCCTGCTGAAGCCATTCCTCCATCCAGGTATCGACGATGCTTTGAGCCATTCCCAGCCTCCGACTTTGCCGAGGAGCGGTCAGATCTCAGGATCCTTTGCCTAAGCTCTCCGCAATCTCCCGAACGCGGACGATGTCGACATTGACGAGCGAGGCAATCTCCTCGTGAGAAAACCCACCCCGCTGCAGTAGACGGTCAATCATCTGTTCCTGATTCTGCCGAACGCCTTGCTGGACCCCCTGCTGGATTCCTTGCTGGACCCCTTGCCGGATTCCCTGCTCTATTCCCTGCTGAAGCCATTCCTCCATCCAGGTATCGACGATGCTTTGAGCCATTCCTACCTCCTTGGCGATGGGATCGAGAATCCGTTTCATCTCCAGGGGACTGCGGATCCCATGCATGCTGCCCATATAGTCCATCTCCGGTTTGAGTATACCATAGGGGGCTTTTCGCTCCCAGATCTCGCGAAGGAGAAGTCGTGCACATGTCTCGATGCCGTCGAAGATATGTTTGAGAGAAAGAAGCGCCAGCACAGCCTCGACATCGTCGAACCGGCTCCGGATCTCCTCATCCTCGATCCGGTGAAGATCGATGACGGGAAGGAGAAAGTCGGGAGTGACCGCAAGAAGCTCCGGGGGAGGCTTCAGCACGTCGGAGAGCCTTCCGGGGAGTGACCAGGGTCGCCCTCCGTGGTAGAAGAGGATGGGAAGGAGAGGAAGGAGCGGTCGCCTCTCCTTTCTCTCCCGAGCCCAGAGACCACAGAGGTAATGGGCAATCTGGAAGTGAACCCCGTCGTCCGGGGAGCTCTTGTGCTCCACGATCAGGTGGATCCGGGTCTCCTGGTCGCCGAATCGTGCCGAGAAAGCCAGGTCCATGAGGGAGGCATCGAGGCCCTCTCCCACGGATTCCGTCGCCAGGGGAACGAGAGAGCCAGGGTCGAGAGACGAGGAAATCCCCGGAGGAAGAAAGGCCTTGAGCACCTTTCCCATTCGGTCCGGTCGCCCCAGTGTGGACTTGAAAAAACGGTCATGCAGGGCGATGTCATTCATCGATCATCTTTCATCTGTTGATTGCAATATAAAATCGGAAAAATTTTTATCAATTATCCTCAGATCTATGGATGATTGCAAGTGGAATGAGGAGATCCGTCTCCTCCGCCCTCAGCTCCCGAACATCGCCACTGGTTTCCTGAACGGAGGGGCTGAGGAGGGCATTCTCCCTCTCCATTTTTATCCCGGGAGACTTTTTCGCATCGTCTTTCGGATCCTCAAGGTCCTCTTCCCTTCGGCAAAGAAATCAAAAGGGGGACTTAACCCATCTTTCGTATTCTCAAAAAATATTGAGACGCAGTGGTGCCTTACGAAGTCGACCTGGTGAAATTTAGTACTACATTTGGACGGCCTCCGGCTTGAATCGACGCTGGGTGCGGCGGCAGGGGGAGGAGGACTCCAGGATCCTGAAGATCTCCTTGTGAGCGGCTTCCGGCTCGACGAAGTCCCGGATCTCGTAGCGGTATCCGGTATGGGGATCGGAGCCGCTCACCGTCACGCGGGTATAGGTCTCGAGAGTCTCCCGGAGGGTTCGCCAGGAGCGGGTGTCGCGGGCCTTCCGGAAGCGGCTCTCGATGTGGGAGAGCAGAAAATAGGCCAAGACAGAGACAAAGAGATGCGCTCGCGTTCGGTCGGCGGTCTGATGAAAGACCGGCCGCACTCCCAGATCGCTCTTGAGGGCACGGAAGGCCCCCTCGACCTGGGTCAGGGTGGTATAGAGGGACCAGATCCCGGAGGCGGAGAGTTCCGTGTGGGTCGTTTCGATCACATAGGCGCCGGTGAGGGTTGTCCGGAGCTGACGCCAAGGAGACTTCTCCCAGACAAGGTCGACGATCCGGGGAGACGCAAGGGACGGGCCGGCCTTTTTCTTCCCTCGGGAGATCGGAGAGGGAACGGGCGTTTCATAGACCGGAGCGACCGTGTAGTGGCGGGCCACGGAGGAGTAGGAAGCCTCGAGCCGACCGAGCCTCTTGAAGAGCGTCTCCGCCTGCGAGATCGTGCCCTTACGGAGGGAGGCCCGAAGGCGTTCCAGCGCCCCCAGATAGCGGGTCTCCTTGAGCGTGTCCATGCCCTCCTCCTTGAGCTTCCGGCTTTCCGAGAGAACCAGGGCCCGGACGACAGAGGGGTCCTCGGCAAGAGAGACCTTCTTGAGCCAGACACCGGCGTCCGGAGACTCCGGGTCCGGAGGGAACCATTCAAACGTCTCCCTGGCCGTCTCGAACTCCTTCCGGTACTCCTTTTCGACGGGGCGGCGTTCGACGATGCAGTAGGGGAAGCCGCGCGCCTTCATCAGAAGGATATTGGAACGCGTGGCGATCCCTCGGTCCATGACAAGGGTGGGTTTGGGGAAGGTCATCCCGTGAAGGGTCGCGGGAAGAAGGGCGTCGAGACGGTCGAGAACCGAGACGAGGGTCTCGGGTTCGGACTGGTTCCCGGGATCGATCCGGCTGGCGACGGGACGACCGGACCGGTCCAGCACCAGCGAGAAGCTGACGAGAGGGCAATCGCTTCGCTTCTCCTTGGAGTGCCCCCGCCGGGCCATGCCATTGCCCCGACAGGTGCCCTCGAAATAGGTATTGCTCATGTCGTAGAGGAGCACCGCCTCGGGGGACCCCGCCAGCGCCTGGCTGTTTTCGACCAGTTGTCGTTCGACGACCTCTTTCACGCTCCAGAGACGGTCGGTCATGGCATAAAGGGGATCCTTGCCGACGGTCTCGAGTTCGCCTCCGATCATCTCCGGCACGCTCGATCGGGAGGTCAGCCACCGGTTGGTCGAGAGATCGCTTCCAGGAGCCACGAGGCGTCCGATGACGACGGCACACGCCAGACGGAGTTCCCGGCGGGAGAAGCCGGCCGACAGAAGGATCTCGTCCATGCCCAGCTGCTCCCAGGCGGTATAGGCGGCGATCTCGGGACCGGCCGAGCGGCTGTCCGACACAACAAGGCTGTCGGGGGACAGAACGGCCGTTCCCCGAGGACGGGAGGCCGCCGGGTCCTTTTTGGGTCCGCGCTTCTTCTGGTGAATCTTGTTGTCCCGGACGGCCGCATCGACGATGGCCACAAGCTCCGGATTGTCGAGACCCGGAAGAGACGATTGCCCCTCAAGGCGGGCAGCTAACAGATCGGCGAGAGTCTTTCTTTGGGCAGGATCGAGAGAGAGGCGTCCGAGATGGAACAGGACGCGATTGCGGGGGCCCTTGTCGGTCTGAACGGTCTCGACGAGCTGATGGGACACATAAACCGCGCCGGTCTTTTTGTTTGTGACCCGGGATTCGCGAATGTACACGGACGCTCCGGAAAAGGATGGTTAACACTTTGTCAGCAGGGAGAAATTCCAAGGAAGAAGTATGGCAGGAGAAGAATCTGATGCCAAGTGATATTCTTAAAAAATTCAGTTGCTTTTTAGCGAAATCACAATCAGCTTCCAGAACTGGCGCCAACTTCGAGGGGGAAAATTGCCGTTTTTTCTGAAATTCGTCGATTTTTTACGAAAGTCGGGTTAATGCCGACAGAGCCTTGGGGATCTTGAGGCCGGCCGTGTGGTTGATGCCTATGGCTTTGTAATGGTTTCGACCGCACTCGTCACCCGGTCGAAGGCCAGAAGTGCGTCTTCCGAACCGACCAGACACCGTGCGGCAGAGAAATCCGGCTCTTCGAAGACAAGCCAGCCCCCCGGTTTAAAAAGAAGAAGCATTTTCTCCAGAACGGACGCGAATTCGGGGATATGGAGCAGGATATACCGTCCATGGACCAGATCGAAGCGGGATCGGCCCAAGTCCACAGTGCGGATATCTCCTTTCACGATCACGGTATTGGAGGAAACCGACGACAGAAGGAATCGGGTATCGGTATCGACGGCGACGACTGTTCCTGTGGACCCGACCTTTTCCGAAATCCAGTTCATGATCGAACCGGCACCCGCGCCAACTTCCAGACAGTGCCAGCCATCGCTGACCCCGACATTCTCCAGACGTTGTCGGGCTTTGGGATCGAAGGACGATTCGAGGAGGCGCAGACGATCCAGTTCTGCCTGCTCTTTTGTCCCGTCAAAAACATAGTGATGATCTGTCATATTCGATTTCCTGTCGAAGGGAAGCGACGAATCCAACCCCTCATGCTTTGCTGTCGGAGATGAACCCGATCGGTTTTGTTTCTCGAACAGGCGTTTCCATAATATTGCGGATCGCCTCGATCAGTTGGACGATGGTTTGATCATGAATCCCGACCTTCCGTTCCAGTTCCGAAAGCTTGTGGGCCAGTTCCTTGTGGGCGGACAGCATCTCCCGAAGCTGGAAAAGGCCCGCATGATGGCAATATTGACTCGGATGGCCCGTTCGCTGTGCAGCACACTGGAGAGCATTGACACTCCCTGTTACGTGAATACCAGTGGGAGTTTCCGTCGACCGCCCCAACTTGATGTCGCAATTTGCGATTTCAAGTTCGAAAATTCCGAGTCTGTCAGTTGAAACATGAAATCGTTCGGAAAACGGTCGATGTTTCTGCGAACCTGCTCATTCAAACGACTGGTGGAAACCCCGTACAGTTCGGCTAGGTCAGAATCGAGCATGATCTTCTGACCGCGCACGAGAAAGATCCGGGAGGTAATGGATTCAACAGGAACGGAAGGAAAGAGTCCGGACATAGGCTCCTCAAAAGTTGAAAGAAGGAAAATTGAAATCAATCAAAAATTCCAAATCAAGATAATAGAGCCGATTTCGAAATGTCAATCACAAATTTTAAATTATGACTCCATGACTGCGTGATTTTTAAAAACGAAAATCAATCACAAAATCCAAATACCCGAAAAATGTTTCTTCCCTGAAATATCCCCCGACTCAGGATCCCTCCACCCTCCCCAAAAAGAACCGCCCCGTTCGCCTCAATCCCAAAAAACTCTTTGGCACAAGGATTGCTTTGAATGGGACGGGTGCCCCAAACCTCATGTGACGTCCCTCAAAACCAAGGAGCCTTCCCGTGTCACGATGCCCCCTCCGTCTTTTTCCGGCCCTTCTCGTCGCCCTTGTCCTCGCCCTTCCCTCCCCCGTCCGGGCGGAAGGGTCGGGCCCCGTCGATCTCCGGACCCTCGAGATCGACTCGACCCACCCCGGCACCGGGATTTCTGTGCCCAGAACACTGGCCTTCGCCGGCAGCCACCGGATGGTCTTCCGCTTCCTAGGCTCCCCCAAGTTCTTCGTGGGGGTCATCGTCAAAAGCTATGATGCCCAGGGCCGCCTCCTGCACCATGGCCTCTTCGATCAGGGCCCGATCGACGAGGTTCTCTCCCGGGCCCTTTACCACAAGGAGGAGCGCATCCAGATTCTGGGCATCTTCAAAGCCTCTGCCTCCTCCCACGCCATGGTCCTCCGGATCCGGCGCTTCTCCACGAACCGGACCCGGGACATTCCCCTTCCGCGGGCCCTCTCCCTTCTTGTCTCCCGCATCGGCTCCCAGCCCGACCTGGTCTGGGCCGCACGCTAGCCTCCCACCTCCTCCGGCCGAAGGGGATTCCTCTCTTCGGCCCCGCCTTTTTCCTGAGGTGGCCATCTTCCGCTCCTCTTTCCGAACGGACCCTCCGCCCCTTGCCCCCGGTGGTCTCTTTGTGTAGGGTGAACAGACAGACCCGCGGAGTGGCTCCCGTCTTTCGTCCGGCTTCTCCGGGCGACCGCCCCCTTCATACTCACCCTCACTTTTCCAGGAGACTCCCCTGAAGATCCTGCTCGATGCCGACGGCTCCCCCGGAGCGGTCAAGGAAATCCTCTTCCGGGCGGCGGAGCGGACGAAGACTCCTCTCGTCCTCGTGGCCAATCGCCCCCTGCGTCTTCCCGACGGGCCCCTCTTTTCCCGCATCGTGGTAGGGGCGGGCCTGGACGTGGCCGACGCGACGATCTACGAGATCTGCGCCCCGGGAGATCTCGTCGTTACCGAGGATATCCCGCTGGCGGCGAAGGTCGTGGAGAAGGGGGCCCTGGCCCTCTCTCCTCACGGCGAGATCCTGGACGAGGAGACGGTGGGGGAGCGATTGTCGGTGAGGAACTTCATGGCGGAGATGCGCTCGGGGGGGCTGGCGACGGGCGGTCCTCCCCCCTTCGGTCCCCGCGACCGCGAAGCCTTCGCCAATGCCCTGAACGGCATCCTCGAAAGGGATCGACTCCGGAGAAAACGGGAGGAAGAGTCCAGGAAAGGATAAGAGGGCCGCTCCCTATCCGGTGAAGGAGGCGGGAGCGGTTCGAAGGGCCCGGGAGAGCCGGGAGGGAGAGCCCCCGACCGGGCGACGTCCCGTTCGGGCGGTTTTGAGGATCTTGGGATCGAGGTGGGTCCCCTCGAGGTTGGTCCGGGAAAGGATCGCCCCGGCAAGGCGAACCCGGGTCAGGGTGGCCCCCGACAGATCCCCTCCGATCAGGACCGCCCCGGTGAGATCGCTCTCGGTGAGGTCGGTCCGGCGGAGAGTGGCCCGGGTCAGGTTGGAAAAGGAGAGGTTGGCGCCCACGATCCGGCTTCGGGAGAGAATCGCCTCGTAGAGAGAGGCCGCCTCGAACAAACTTCCGGACAGCTCGGCCCCGACGATCCGGGAAAAGGAAAGGTCGGCCTCTGAGAGATCCGCCCTGGTGAGGGTGGCCCGGGAGAGAACCGCCCGAATGAGGCGCGCCCCCCGGAGCATCGTTCCCGAAAGATCGGCGCCCGTCAGGTTGCACCCGGCCAGATCGAGTCCCGAAAGGTCAAGGCCGGAAAGATCCTCGCCTTCCCACCCCCGACGCCCCTGGACCCGCCACCCGAGAAACTCCTCCCGCGTCATCGGTTCTTCTGCCTCCGCTCGATCATCTTATTCCTCCCTGTTTCGGATCTCCGATCCATTGCCCCGCTCTCCTTCGTGGATTGAATTACTTTGGCAGGCTTTCCCCAAAGGACGTTATGACGGAGATCATGCGCACGCTCTGCCCCGAAGGAAGACGATGGCACACAAAAAACAGCAGGGATTGGAGAAGCAAGAGAAGACATAAAAAGACGAGTAAAAACGGAGCCAGGAGGACAAACGGCCGATCAAGAGAACGAAGAGAGAGGGGCGGGATCCCGCCCCTCCCAAGTGAACAAAAACCTAGAATACGAAGGTGGCGCCGAACTCGATAGGCATGTAGAACATGTCCTGGTTGTTGCCGCCAACTAGATTGCCATAGCTCCCACTCCCTGCGATATATGATGCCGAGTCAGCCAGTCCCCCCATATTGGAGAGGTAGGCCATGCGGATATTGGCGAAGAGGTCGATCCCAGCCAGTGCGTCGGAGAGTTTGGCTAGAGGCGTCGTCACCCCGGCTCCGATGTCGGCATAAAGGGGCATCGTCGTCCCATCGAGAGAAACGGCAGGACCACCATCGATAAAAATCTGGGGATTGACCCAACTTTTGCCGCCAGTAAAGTCGTAGAGTCCACCCAAGGTAATCGGGATCACGGGAGTTCCGGCTTGACTCGTATTGGCGTGGAGAACATTTCTAACTGCCATATTGAGCTGAGACAACCCAAACGACTCGATCTCGATGGAGGCCTGGAGAGCAAATTTTGAGGTGATCCAGTGGGTGGCCGTGACACCCCCGCCGTAGCCTCCGTTGAAGACGCTGTTATCAAAGGTATCCATCCACCCAAAGTTCGCCGAGAGCGAAGTCGACTTGGGCACGTTGCCGTCGAAGGAGGAGTTACCGCTCGCACCGCCTGCCATCACCGCCTGCTGCATCGCCATCATCTGGCCGGCAGTGGAGGAGGTGGCGGGATTGGAGGAGGTGGGAAGCCCTGCGGTGGAGGAGGCCGTGGGAGGCGTCAGCGCTTCGCCGGCAAAGGCGGGCGCCGCAACGAAGGCGGCCGACAGAAGGGCCACGGAGAGGACGGAGCTTTTCACGAAACGACGGGACGATTCCTGGAACAACGACAGAGTTCCCTCTTTAGCCATAACAGAACCTCCTGAAATATTGAGTCACGGGAGGAGACTCCCCCAGTGCCACCCGATCCTTCGGGCGGCGATACTCCTCATCTATGCATTCCCCGTGCCAAGATCTTTCAGGACTCATTCCGATGACATTTCAGCCATCTCAAGATATTGTGACAAAAAGATTAACCGTTCGCATTCAAACAATGGTCCCTTTTCGCTGAGATCCATGAGGGAAGGCGGATCGTTTCACTCGAGAAACACTTTTCCCAATGAGACTGTTTCATGCTTCATCCGGGAAACAATCCACTGCCTATTTCTCCCCGCGGGGATTTCTTGTTGACCCAATGATCCAGGATTTATTGAGTGGGTCCCTTTCGTGTCTTCGAACCAGAGGACTTTCGGGCCGTAGGGGACTTTCCTGGAGGTCGCCCGCGTTGAGGTTTTTTCTTCTCCCCCTGAACGGGCAGCACCTTTGCTGAGACGGAAGAGGCTTTTTTCCTCGTCGTCCCCCCCTTTTTCTCGGCTGTTTTTCTCATGCCGGCCCCACCGGCCTTTTCCCCCTGGGAGATTGGGGACGTCACCTTTACCGGAGCACGACTTGAAGCAAGGGCGGCCTTCCCGGGACGTGTGGCCACCTTCGTCTTTACGGCGGTCTTTTTCGTTGTCGGGCCCCTCTTCCTGGACAAGGTGGGTTCTTCTTCAGATTTTCTCGGTGGAGCCGGCTTTTTCACTGTCGTCTTGACTGTCTTCGCACTCTCTTCCCGGGAGGGTCTCCCGGGCCTTCGACGTGGAGGTGTCGGCTCCTCCTCCGCGTTCTTTTCCAGTTCGATCCCGAAGAGCTCGTCGAGCCCTTCCGTCTCCAGGGCCCTGCCCCTGGCCGGAGACTTTTTCGACTCGGACGGGACCTTGGCGGCTTCGGCAATCAGGTCGGAGGCGGCCACATTCCGGAGGGTAAAGAGAAGCTCGGGGGAGTCATCGAGACGGGCACCCACACCGTAGAGGGTTGCCGCCACATGCTTGCACATCGAGGCCCAGTCGGGACAGGAGCAGGAGAGCGTGATCTCCTTGGGAGAGGGAAAGAGCCCCGAATCGGGATGGCAAATTTTCTCCATGACCCCTTTCGAAAATTTCCCCTGCAGGAGCTCGACGAGGGAGGCGATGGAGCCGGTGACCTCCGCGACGAGCCGGCTCCACCGCTCCTTCGCCGCCGGAGCCACGGTGATCTCGATCCGGTAGAGGGAGGAACCCATCACCTGGGCCCGCACCTTGCCCGGCTCGATGGCAAGATCGATGACCGACCCGTTCCGGACATAGGCTCTCCCCCGAGGGAGGCGATTTTCGTAGTCGCTGTAGGACTCCAGGTTGTCGCACCATGCCTGGCCCCAGACGGTTTTGGCGATCTTTCGTCCCTCCACGTGGACAGGGCTCAGGGTCTTGCCGGCCTTCTGGGCCTTCCGGGCCTCCTTGAGGGCCTTCTCTCGGCGTTGGGCCACCGGAACATAGGGTCTGAAGCCGTAATAGCTCATCTTCTATTCTCCCATCGAATGTATGTCGAGTTTCACGAGGCCCAAGAGCTCCTCATCGGAAAGCTCGGTCAGATTGACCTCTCCCCCGCCCTCGAGGAGATCGCGAACTAGTTCTGCTTTAGATCGGATAAGTTCGTCGATCCTCTCCTCGACCGTTCCCCGGCAGATGAACTTGTGCACCAGGACATTGCGGTGCTGGCCGATCCTCCAGGCCCGGTCGGTGGCCTGGTTCTCCACTGCCGGGTTCCACCAGCGGTCGAAGTGGACCACATGGGAGGCGGCAGTGAGGTTGAGACCCGTGCCACCGGCCTTGAGGGAGAGGACGAAAAAGGGGGCCTCCTCTCCCTCCTGGAAGCGCCGGACCAGTTCCCGTCGCTTCGCCACCGGGGTTCCTCCGTGCAAGACGAGCCCCTCCCGGCCGAAGACTCCCCCCAAAAAGGCCGCCAGGGGTCCCGTCGTCTCCTGGAACTGGGTAAAGACAAGCATCTTCTCCTGCTTGGCGGCGATCGTCTCGGCGATCTCGCCGAGCCTTTGAAATTTTCCGCTCTCCTCCGGATCCCAGGAGCCGTCGCCCCGCCACTGGGAGGGGTGGTTGCAGATCTGCTTGAGGCGCATCAGGGTGGTCAGAACCTTTCCCTTGCGCCCGATCCCTTCCGCCTCCGCAAGGGTCTCCTCGAGCTCCTTCACCGCCTTCTGGTAGAGAACCGCCTGGGTCCGGGTCAGACCGCACCAGGCCAGAACCTCCGTCTTGTCCGGAAGATCCGAGATGATGGAGCGGTCGCTCTTGAGCCGGCGGAGAATATACGGGGCCACGAGGGTGCGAAGGGGACCGTAGTGGGTCATCTTTTTCGTCGCTTCGGTGAAGGCCTTCCGGGACCCCAGAAGGCCCGGATGGGTGAAGTCGAAGAGCGACCAGAGGTCGGAAAGGCGATTTTCGACGGGTGTTCCGGTGAGGGCGATGCGGGCCTCGGTCTTGAGAGACTTGACGGCCTTGGTCTGCTTCGCGTCGGGGTTCTTGAGGGCCTGGGCCTCGTCGGCCACCACGAGATGCCAGGAGACCGCCTGAAGGTCGGGGAGACGCATGAGCGTCCCGTAGCTCGTGACGACAAGATCCACGTCCTTAAGTCGTCCTTCTCCGAGTGTCCGGAGTTCGTCGGAATCCATGGCCGAGGGGTGGGCGACCAGGGTCTTGAGCGAGGGAGCGAAGCGACGGGCTTCCTGCTGCCAGTTGGCCAAAAGGGAGGCGGGAGCCACCAGAAGGCTCGGGCGCGACCTCTCGAGGGTCAACAGCAGCGCCAGAACCTGGATCGTCTTGCCAAGACCCATGTCGTCGGCCAGACAGGCCCCCAGACGCATCTGCACTAGAAAATTGAGCCATCGCACCCCGACCTTCTGATAGGGGCGGAGGGTGGCAGAAAGCCTCGATCCGGGATCAGCTCGGGACAATGATTCGGGACTTCGAAGTTCGGCAAGGAAGGTCGCCAGCCAGTCTCCGGCCACGACCTCCGACCAGTCCGGATCTGAGGCAACGGAATCATCCAAGGAGGCTCCCGCCAGGAGGCGAGAGGCCTGGGCAAAAGGAATCCCGCCGTCGAAGGATCGCTCCACCCCCTCGAAACGGTCGATGAGGGATTGCAGGCGGGTGGTATCCACCTCGACCCACCGGCCCCGGATCCACTGAAGGCCTTCTTCGCTGGCCAGGAGCGCCTGGACCTCTTCGGGAGTCAGCGGCTCTCCGTCGAGGGTGACCGCCATGGAAAAGTCCAGGAGAGAGTCCATGCCGAGAACCGAGGGGTTCTTCTGGCCCACCGATGCGGAGACCCGGGGTCGGGAGGGCCGGCCAGTCGTCCAGCTCTTTGGCATCCTGACGACGATCCCCGAAGACTCCAGCACCGGAACATCCTTGAGGAAGCGTACCACCTCGCCCGCCTGCCATCGGAGTGGGTGGTAGATCTCTCCCTCCGCCACCATCTCCGCCAGCCATTCGCAGCGCTCGGCGGCCCTTTGCACCGGGAGAAGCAGCGAGAGGAGCTGGGCGTTCTTCTTTCCTCCGGAATACTCGGTCAGGGCTCGGGAGAGGGGAAGGTGATGGGCTGTTCCGTGGGCTGCGAGACGGGAGGTATAGGTGGCGAGAAAGGCGAATGGCGCCTCGGGATCCTTGGGATTTTCGGCAAGATTGAAGTGGACCCGGCCGATGAGGTTCCATCCCGGATGCATGGACTTGAGATACTCCTGAAGACCTTTTCCGGATGTGGCCACGTCGTCCTTCACGACCGACGCCATCTGCCCCCAGTACATCTCCAAGATCTCCGGGGTCAGATATTCCCCCCCCGTCATCGGAGGGCAGTCGACACAGAGGCGCTCGAGGATCTCCCGCTCGGGGAGAGGAACATCGATGGGCCCATCCTCGGGGATCGCCGTCAGAGCCGTAATGTAGCGACCGGCAAAGTCGCGCCAAAAGGCCAGAACGGGAGGAAGCGCCGTGGTCGCCTCCCCGGCGCCCAAGGCGACAAGGCCACGTCCCTCCCCCCCGGAAAAGGCTTTGGACAATCTCGATGCAAGAGGGTCGGGAATCGGCGGCGCATCGCTCGCCTCCTCGAACTTCAAATGTCCCAGGGGCGTCAGTCTGAGGGTCGCGTTCACAAGGTTTTCTCGGGCATGAACATACTCCACGAAGGAACCACCAGACGAACGGAAATCCTTCTTCCGCGATCTCGGCTACCGGATCACCGGCGAAAATCCGCGAACGGGTTCATTCGCGTGTTTCGTGGGCTATGATGGAATCATGGGATTATTTATGACGAAAAGAACCTGGAAATGAATTCTAAAAATATTTTAAGGGATTGTCTTTTGAAATGGTAGGCACGGGCGGTTTCGAACCGCCGACCTCTACCGTGTCAAGGTAGCGCTCCACCCCTGAGCTACGTGCCTATTTGAAGGAAAAGAGATTGCGGAGCCCGGATCAGAGACTCCGCAACAGAACGGAAAGAAGCTTACTTGACGGCGGCCTTGAGGGCTTTTCCGGCAGTAAACTTGGGAACGCGCATTGCGGGAATCTTGATCGCCTGGCCCGTACGGGGATTCCGACCGGTCCGAGCTTTCCTCTTCGCCGTGGAGAAGGTCCCAAAGCCAGGAAGAGTCACGCGCTCGCCATCCTTCTTGAGGCTCTTCTTGATGGCCTCGACGGCGGCGTTGAGTGCATCGTTCGCCTGGGTCTTGTTGATTTTGGCTGCCTGGGAGATCTTGTCCACGAGTTCCGATTTTTTCATCGCCTGCTACCCCCCTTTCGCGTTGATATGAGGAAAAATACTACGTCCACCGGGGAAATTACACTGAAAATTCTCTTCTGTCAAGATTCTTGCAAGACTTTTTCAAAAAAAATTTCAAACACTAAAAGGAGCTTCACAGGAAAGACGCTAAAAAACCTTTATTTTTCAATGAGATGAGCGATCACTCTCCCGAAGGAGTCTCCCCCTGCTCGAGCATCTTCATCTTGTTCCGGAAGGTCGTCCGGCTGATGCCCAGGATCTTCGAGGCCCGATGCTGGTTGCCCTGGGCCACCTCAAGGGCGCCAGGAAGCAGAAGACGGTCGAGAAGTCCAACAAAAAAGGCATAGGCCGAACCAGTATCGCGAAGGGAGCTCACGGCGGAAAGGTATTGTCGGCACTTTGCATGGAGGAGGTGCTCGACACCTACGGCCACGGAAAAGGGCTCACGGAGAAAGAGAAAGGACTCGAGTGCCGCCACAAGCTCGTCGCCGGACCCTGAAAGGATCAGACGAAGAGAGCTGTCCGGAAGATCGACGGGACCGACCGATGTTCTGTCAAAAAGGATAAAGCGTGCCCCGGGAGGAAGTGCATCCCACCCACTCCAGCACTCTCGCACCTCTATCTCGAGCGGCCAGTGGAGAACAGCCCGACGGATCCGGTCGGCGAGATTTCCATCTTTGGTAAAAAGGATCCCCTCCTTGATACAGGCCGACTCTCGACCCTCCAGACTTGTCCCGTTCATGATGCGGCGTCTTCCGCGACCCCGTCAAAGAGAAAGGCCTGCCCGTCCCAGTCCACCTGAACTTTCTCTCCTTTGGCCACCGTCCTGTCGAGGATCCGTCGCGCCAGCGGGTTCAGAATCGACTGCTGGATTGCCCGCTTCAAGGGACGTGCTCCATAGACCGGATCGAAGCCCACCTGAGCCAGCTCCTCCTTGGCCCGGTCGGTGAGATCCAAAGAGAGATTCTGGTCCTTGAGGCGACGATTTACCGACTCCATCTGGATCTCCACGATCTGAAGGATCTCGCCCATCGACAGGGGATGGAACAGGATGATCTCGTCGATCCGGTTAAGGAACTCGGGTCTCAGGGTCCGACCCAGAAGATCCATCACCCGCTGTCTCACCTCGGACTGCGGAGCCCCCCCGGAGTCACGGATGATGTCGGAGGCAATATTGGAGGTCATGATGATGACCGTGTTCTTGAAGTCGACGATCCGCCCCTGCCCATCGGTAAGGCGTCCATCGTCGAGCACCTGGAGAAGAACATTGAAGACATCGGGGTGGGCCTTCTCCATCTCGTCGAGCAAAATGACGGCATAGGGGCGGCGACGGATGGCTTCGGTGAGCTGACCGCCCTCCTCGTACCCCACATATCCCGGAGGGGCCCCGATCAGTCGGGCCACGGAGTGCTTCTCCATATACTCCGACATGTCGATGCGAATCATGGCCTGATCGTCATCAAAGAGAAATTCGGCCAGACTCTTGGCAAGCTCGGTCTTGCCCACGCCCGTGGGGCCCAGGAAAAAGAAAGAGCCCAAGGGACGGTTGGGATCCTGGATCCCGGCCCGGGCCCGACGGATCGCATTGGAGACTGCGGCCACCGCCTCCTTTTGCCCCACCACGCGCTTTGAGAGGCGCTCTTCCATCTTGAGGAGCTTCTGGACCTCGCCCTCCATCATCCGGCTCACCGGGATGCCCGTCCATCGGGAGACCACCTGGGCGACATCCTCTTCGGAGACCTCTTCCTTGAGCAGGCGCACTCCCGACTCGCTCGCCTTCTCCATGGCTTCCTGGGCAGCCTCCAGCGATTTTTGAAGCCCCGGAACGGTGCCGTAGGTAATCTGCGAGGCCTTCTCATACTGGCCGTCACGCAAGGCAGTCTCGGCCTCCTTTTTGGCCTCTTCGATCTTGGCCTTGAGGCTCTGGACCTCCTGAATGCGTCCCTTCTCCTCATCCCACTGGGACTTCAGGGCCGAAAAGCGGCTTTTGAGGCTCTCGAGCTCGTTTTCCACGCCTGCCTTCTTTTCCCGGCTTTCGCTATCCTCCTCCCGGGAGAGGGCCATCTTTTCTATTTCAAGCTGGCGAATCCTGCGGTCCACCTCGTCGAGCTCCTGAGGCATGCTGTCGATGGCGACGCGGAGGCGAGCTGCCGACTCGTCGATGAGGTCGATGGCCTTGTCCGGGAGAAAGCGTCCCGAAATATATCGGTGGGAAAGGACGGCGGCGGCCACGATCGCCGAGTCCTTGATCCGGACCCCATGGTGAATCTCGTACTTGTCCTTGAGTCCGCGCAGGATCGCAATGGTGTCCTCGACGGAGGGCTCTCCCACAAAGACCGGCTGAAAACGCCGCTCGAGGGCCGCGTCCTTTTCGATATACTGGCGATATTCATCGAGGGTCGTGGCTCCGATGGCCCGAAGCTCTCCCCGGGCCAGGGCCGGCTTCAGAAGGTTGGAGGCATCCATCGCCCCTTCGGTGGCTCCGGCGCGAACGATCGTATGAAGCTCGTCGATGAAGAGAATGATCGTTCCGGCCGCGGCCGTAATCTCCTTCAACACCGCCTTGAGCCTTTCCTCGAAGTCTCCCCGGTATTTGGCCCCGGCAAGAAGAGCCCCCAAATCGAGGGAAAAGATCGTCTTGTCCTTGAGTCCTTCCGGGACATCCCCCGCGACGATGCGTTGGGCCAACCCTTCGACAATGGCCGTCTTCCCGACGCCGGGATCCCCGATCAGCACCGGATTGTTTTTCGTTCTCCGGGAAAGGACCTGAACGACGCGACGGATCTCCTCGTCGCGGCCGATGACCGGGTCGAGCTTGCCCTGACGGGCCAGAGCCGTCATGTCCTTTCCGAACTTCTCCAGAGCCTGATAGCGCTCTTCCGGATTCTGGTCGGTGACTCTCTGGTTGCCCCGCACTTCCGCCAGGGCCGCCAATACCTTCTCCTTGTTGATCTTGAAGGGTTTGAAGACCTTGCTCTCCGGCCCTGAACCCTGGACCATCGCCAGGAGGAGGTGTTCGGTACTGACAAAGTCATCCTTGAAGGGCTTGGTCTCTTCCAAAGCCTTGTCGAGGAGGGAAGAGGTGGCCCGGGACAGGTAGGGACCGCCGGATCCCCCCTCGACGCGGGGAAGGAGGCTAAGCTGCTCTTCGACCTTGGCCTGGAGAGCTGCCGGATCCACTCCCATCTTCTGAAGGATGGGAGGAATGATGCCTCCCTCCTGGGAGAGGAGGGCCCGGAGGAGATGGAGAGGTTCGACTTCCGTATTCCCTGCCCTCCGGGCCATATCCACGGCCTGCTGGAGAGCTTCCTGGGATTTCTGGGTCAGCTTGTTCACATCCATGATTTGCCCTTTCTCATGCTCATCGATCGACTTCTGACTCTACTCGGAGACATCAATCCATGGTTCACAGAAGGCCGTCCGCGTTCGCTCACGCGTCCAGATCAGCTGGTGGCGCAGGCGAAGGATGACCTCCACCCCGGCCATATTCACGCCCAGATCCCGCCGCAGGGAGACGATCAACCTCACCCTCTCCACCATCTCCGGCCGCAGCGATGGGGCCGGAGCGGCCTCGAGTTCAAGGAGCCCTTCCCGAACCAGGGCCCGGATCGTCCGCTTGGGGATCCGATAGATTTCCACGACGCGATCGAGGGGAATCACTTCATCGACCCCTCTCCCGTTCATTCCGTCCTTCCGCTTCATCCTCGATCCTCCCGCTTACTCGCCTCCCGAGACATCATGACGCATGTCCTTTCCAGCGAAAATCGGGAGGATAATGGGCATCGATCTCACGGATACAGGGTTCAAGAGAGGGAGGAACCACCGGGGGGAGGACCGGAAGGATCTTGACATAAAGATGGCCGGTCTCGTGGGACATCGGGGAGCGAAGTCCCTTTCCCTTGAGTCTGAAGGTCTGCCCCGCCTTCGTTCCCGGAGGGATCTTCAGCCGGGAGACTCCGTCGAGGGTCGGAACATCCACCGAGGCCCCAAACAGGAGCTCGGAGAGCTTCACAGGGCAATCCAGAAGAAGATCAACTCCCTGACGTCGAAAGAGGGGATCGGGCTGGATCTCATCGATCACCACGCGAACCATGCGGGATTTTCCCTTGGAGCCGACGGAGACATTGAAGGTCATGCCTTCATCGACTCCGGCGGGAATCTGAACGGAGACCTTCTCGGGCGAGGCTCCCTGTCCCCCCGGAAGAAGAACGTTCCGGGAGGTTCCCTGGGCAGCCTCCCGAAAGGAGAGGGTCAGATGGACCTCCGACAGGGACCCCCCGCCCATTCCCCCAAAAAGGTCCCAAAAGTCGCCGAACCGCTCCTCTTCAAAGGGGCTCTCTCCCCCCCGACTCCCTCCCGGAGGCCGGGTCGCCCCCTGGGGGCGGTCCCCGAGGGCATCATACTCCTCCCGCTTGGCAGGATCGGAAAGGATTTCGTAGGCCTCGTTGATCTCCTTGAACTTCTGCTCTGCCTCCCGATTTCCGGGATTGACGTCAGGATGGTACTGGCGCGCCAGCTTCCTGTAGGACTTCTTGATTTCGTCCGCCGAGGCCTTTTTCGACACTCCAAGCTTTTCGTAGAAATCCTTGGCCATCCGTCTCTGTTCTCCTTATGATCCCGAGCCTGGAGCTGAATTCATGGGTTTGGGTTCGGGTGTTCCATCCTCAAGAAAATAGTTCGACCCCACCCGCGGGGCGGTCTCGAGATCCTCAAAGAGAAGGCGGGCGAGGGTCAGGGCGTTGTGGAGAAGGGCCTCCTTCGGGAGACTTTTTCCCATTTTTCCTCCCTCCAAGGCCGCAGCAACCTGGGCCTTTCCGGAGGCGACAAGCGAGGATGTTCTTACAATTCCAGCCTTTTCCCAAAGGAGTGTCTTCAGATCCTCCAGTGTCAGGTGGCCGCTCGCTTCTTCTTCGGAGGTCCATCCCCTGTCGGGACGATCTTCTTCTCCCCGGAGCGGAGGTTTTCGACTCCATCCCTCCCTCTCCCCGGCAATGGCCCGGACCACCCGGTGGCCCATCACCAAGGCCTCGAGAAGGGAGTTCGAGGCAAGGCGATTGGCTCCATGGACGCGAGTCGAGGCCACCTCGCCCACCGCATAAAGCCCCGGCAGGTCTGTTCGCCCATCCATATCGGTCCGCACCCCCCCCATCTGGAAGTGAGCGGCCGGCCGGATCGGCGCAGGATCCCGCGCAAGATCGATCCCCGCATCAAGGCAGTGATAGTAGACTTGCGGGAAGCGTGTCCGCAGATACTCTCCCGAGAGGTGCGCCACGCTGAGAAAGATCTTCGCATCGGGACGCTCACGGGTCTCAAGCCAGAGCGAGCGGGAGACGACGTCCCGGGGAGCGAGCTCTCCGTCGGGATGATAGCGGTAGAGGATGCGTCGCCCCGTCTGGTCGACAATATGCCCTCCCTCCCCTCTTAAGGCCTCGGTGAGGAGAAAGGGGGTCTGCCCGGGAATATCGAGAACGGTCGGGTGAAACTGGGTAAAAGCCAGCCGTTCCAAGCGCGCCCCGGCTTGCGAAGCCACGGCTGTGGCGTCGCCCACCTGTGAGGGAGGATTCGTCGTTCGGGCAAAGAGGGCACTGAATCCCCCCGTTGCAAGAATGGTGGCTCCAGCCCGAACACTTATCCAGTCCTCCCCTTCTTCACCCATAAAAAGCCCACCCACGACACGAGAGTCCTCATCCTTGAGGAGGCGATGCAGGCGGAAGGGGGTCAGAAAGGAGAATCTCTCATGGCCATGGACATTCTGTGCCAGAGTCTTGACGATCAGGGAGCCCGTCTTGTCTCCCCCGGCGTGGATAATCCTAGGACGGGAGTGGGCGGCTTCCCGGGTCAGCAAGAGATCTCCCCCACTGTCCCTGTCAAATGGGACGCCAAGGGAGACCAGCGTGGCGAAGGCCTCTTCCGCCCCCTCGACAAGAACTTTCACATTCGCGGCATCACAGAATCCCGCACCGGCGCGAAGTGTGTCGGAGACATGGGACTCCACCGCCTCATGGTTGAAGCCCCACGGCAACGCCAGACCCCCTTGGGCGTAGTAGGAGCTCCCCGAGGCAATCGACCCACGGGAGGCCAGCGTCACGCTCCCCAGAGGAAGGAGGTTGATCGCGGTCTGATATCCGGCAATTCCTCCGCCAATGATCAGGAAGTCGGTGTCGATCCGGCGTGGTTCGCTCGTCGGACTCATCCCGGAGGCTTTGCCGCAATCGAGGTCCGGAGGAAGGTGTCTCCGGAGAGAGAAAGGAGCCTTGGCTTTCCGGGAGGCTTTGTCAAAGAGACCACAAATCGGGCCTCTCCTGTCTGAAAATACCGGGTTCCCGCCTTGAGCGGCCCCTTGGAAATGGCCGACATGGTCCAGTGGCCCTGAAAGTTCATGACATGGCTCGTCTCATCGACCGTTCCCGAATCCATCACAATTCTGAGATCAATCTTGTCCAGCACGGCAAAGATCCCCAACAGGCCAGTATGGGTCTTGGGGTCCACCGATAAAGGAGGTCCCAGAAGGCCCTCGACCGCTTGGGGATTTCCCTTGGCAAAGGCCTTCCCCAGATCCTTTCCGATCCTCCATGCCGCCATGAAGGATTGTTGTTCGGGAGTCAGGGGCTTGACCTCCCCGCAACCTCCCAGGACGACGAGCATCACTCCCGCCAGCGTCAGCCAAGCGACTGCCACGAATGGTCGAATGCCAACTAAAAAACGGAGAGAGAATCTTTTTTTTGACGATTCTGCCACCACATCCTTCTCGCTTTTACAATGCGTCATGCCCCCCCCGTTTCTGCCGCGATCCGGTCACCCTTCAGGCGCCTGGTCGGTCTCGCGTCCGGATGAAATTATAGACCGGTCCCGGAGGAGAGGTCAAAGACTCTTTCAATTCAGGAAAATCCAAGTCCTGCATTCATTTTTGCCTTTACGTTTCGAGGAAGACCTGATATAATCACCCTCAATATTTGCTTGTCCGGAGGCGAGATCCTCCCCATTCCGGCCACGATTCGGCCCCATTTCTGGATCAGACAGTTGACCTCTCAGACCATACCATCTCCCATACGTGTCCGCTTTGCTCCGAGCCCTACGGGGAACCTCCACCTGGGCGGGGCGCGGACCGCCCTCTTCAATTTTCTTTTTGCACGCCACCACCGGGGAGTCTTTCTTTTAAGGATTGAGGATACCGACCGAGAACGCTCCACCGATTCGGCCATTGCCGCCATTCTCGACGGAATGCGCTGGCTGGACCTGACCTGGGATGAGGGTCCCATCTATCAGACCAGCCGACTGGACCGTTACCGTGATGTTGCCCTCGACCTTATGGCCCGTGGCCACGCCTATCGCTGTTCCTGCACTCCGGATGAACTTGAGGAGCGTCGCAAGGAGGCCCAGGCCAAAGGCCTTCCCCCCCGCTACGATGGCCGCTGCCGCGACCGGCATGTCTCCCCCGAGACTCCCCATGTCATCCGCTTTCGGAACACTCCAGATCAGATTTTCGCCTTCTCCGACCTGATCCGGGGCCCCCTTTCCTTCGACGGCAATCTTCTCGACGACCTCGTGATCCTTCGGACCGACGGGATGCCCACCTACAACTTTGCTGTCGTGGTGGATGACGCGGATATGAAGATTACCCATGTGATTCGCGGCGACGACCACATCAACAATACCCCTCGGCAGATTGCCATCTTTCGGGCTCTGGGAGCAGAGATTCCCCTCTTCGCCCATCTTCCCATGATCTTTGGTTCCGACCGGACAAAGCTCTCAAAACGCCACGGGGCGACCTCGGTCATGGCCTACCGCGACATGGGGTATCTCCCCCATGCCCTGGCCAACTATCTTGTTCGCCTCGGATGGTCCCACAAGGATCAGGAAATTTTTTCCCGGGAAGAGCTGATCGCCCTTTTTGATCTCGACCATGTGGGCTCCTCCCCCAGTGTCTTCAACCCGGAAAAGCTTCTCTGGCTCAATGCCCACTATATCAAGAACTCTCCCGACGCAGCCCTTGCCCCTCTGGCCACAGAGCTTCTCGCCCCGATCGAGGAGCCCCTCCCCGGAAGTTCGGATCCTGACTATCGGGCCCATGTCATGGGACTTCTCAAAGGACGTGCACGCACCCTCGCAGAGCTTGCCGAAAGCTCCCACCCATTTCTCGACCGCGCCTTGACCATTGACCCGGCAGCCCGGGAGAAGGCACTTAGGACGGATAGCATTCCCATCCTCGACTCTCTTTTGACCGCCCTGGGCTCTCTTCAGGAATGGAACGCCGAGACATTGAAGAACGTCTTTACTCAGATCGGAGAGGCCCAAAACCGGAAGCTTGGCGATCTCGCCCAGCCCGTTCGGGTGGCGCTGACCGGCAAGACCGTCAGCCCCGGGATTTTCGACGTTCTGATCCTTCTCGGTCGTGAGGTCTCCCTCACACGCATTTCCGGGGCCCTCTCTGAGCTTCGAAAAAACATCATGGCCCCCTCCCCGGAGAGCTCCTCCCCCAGAAAGGATCATCCATGACCGATCTTCCCTCCCCGTCCTCCAAGACCTCTTCCCCGCCACACACCCCAACCTCTCGCCAGGACATACATCTGGAATTTGTCCAAAAGCTTCGGAAGGTTCTTCTCCGGATCGACGACTTCATCCATCTGATCGTAGCCATCTTTCTCATGTCCGGAGCCGTTATCGTCCTGGTCCACTCGGCCCTCAACCTGACCACGCTGACGACTGATTCCGTTCTGCAGCTCATCAACGACATGCTCTTTGTGGTGATCATCCTGGAGCTTCTCTGGATCATGCTGAGCTATTTGGGTCGACGGCGGTTTCCTATCGCTTCCTTTATCCTGATCGGCATCATCTCCACGATCCGCCGCATTCTTCTGGTGGAAGCCCAGTCCTCGTACAAGGAGAGCGAACGCTTCGGGATGTTCTCCTATCACTCTCTTCAACTTATTCTCTATGTCGTCATCGTTCTACTTTTGGTCTACGCCTACAGCATTCTCGTCAAGATATCCTTTGCCAACGAAGCGGAGAATCGACAGCATGACTGATTTCCGGCGGCAGGTCCGCCTTTTCAGGGGGATGTCCCTCCTGACCCTTCTCACCTTCCTTGTGGCCTCTTGCTCCTCGTTCTACCACTTCCGCCCGCTCTCCCACCCCGACCCGCAGACTCTGCCCGTCGTCCGGATCCTTCCCCATACCGGAATTACCTTAGGAATCCGCTCCTACCACCTGGCTCAGGACACCCATAATCTGTTCGGATCCCATGGTCTCTGGAGGGAACATGTTCTTCCGATCCTTCTTGTGGTCGCCTCCTCACATCCGGGCCAATCCGTTCACGTCGAGCCCACCTCTCTTTTTCTCAACTATGTCGGCAAATCCTATCGAAACATTTCACCGTCGGAAGCCTTTGACATTGCCTGGCAGGCCAATGTCCCTTACCAGAACATCAAGAAATCCCTTTACTACACCGGACTGATTCTCTTCACCATCGTGACACTGGGTCTGGGGTCAATGATCTGGGTCCTGCCGACCCCTTTTTCCCAACCCTCCCCCGCCTCGTCTCCCTTTGGCCGGGACCTTGCCTACAAGGCCTTTCCGGACAAGGCCTCCATCCTCCCTGGCGGCAAGGTCGGAGGCTTACTGTATTTCAACATTCCTTTCAACGAAGCCCTGGTCGACAGGGCCTCCCTCTCCCTTCAGCTCACCGTGACACAGGATGATCCCAAAAAGACGCGGGAAACCTATCTCGTGACTCTTCCTCTCTCATCGAAGGGAAAATCCGACGTCAATCCAATGGTGGAGATACTGAAAGGCTTTTTCTGATATTCGAACTTTGGCAGAAGAACAGAAAAGATCTTATCCGGAGAGAACAGGGCGGGGTTGTCTCACAAAGGCAGAGAAGATCCTAGACGAGATCTTCCTCGTCAAAATCCTCAGCAGCATGGGGGTTGGGAAGGTCGTAGAGACGTCCGAGGTAATGCCACCCCCAGTCCAGATAGATCGTCGCACTGTCGCGTAACGCCTGAGAGGCCACCAGACGATTCTTTCTGTCTTCAGCAGAGAGATGGGGGGAGCCGGCAAAACTGTTGGCACCGTCGAGAAGGGCATGAAACTCTTTTATGGCAGCCTCCACCCGTAAAAATGACTCCGAGAGGGCCAAATCCGAGGGGGAATAGTCATCCGAAGATTCTCTGCCGAATGTCATGTCTTTGTCTCTGGTGTAGGAGGGAGAGGAGGGAAAAAACGGGAGGACAAAATCCTCCCGTTCTTTATTTTTCAACAGCCGTCAGCGACAGGTCTGTCAAGTTTCAGAGACTAACGGGCCACCATCTTAATGGCGTTGTGCTTTGCCGCATCGCACACAACCACGCAGAGTTCACATCCTTTACATCGGGACTCCACAATAACTGCCTTCATCTTCTGGGAGTCGAGCTGGATGCAGTTGGCCTCGGGGCAATACATAATACACAGCCGGCATCCCTTCTGAGCGACGCAGGCTTCGGCATTTACCTCTGCCACATTATACATCGATACCCTTCCTGATTCTTCTGGTTAGCTGACGTTGACCGCAAAGGCGGGGTTCTTTTTGGCAAAGGCTTCTGCCTCATCGAACGTCCTGCGGATGGTCTCAAGGTTCTTTTGGAGAAGCATTTCTTTTTTGGCAAACTTCTTCTTGATCGCCTCGTCGAGGGTGGCCGTTCCTCCCGATGCGACGTATTTCTTTCCAAAACGATCCTGAAGCGCCTTATCAAGCCCATCCATTGTCACCGCATGGGTGAGGCCAGCCAGAGCCCCCAACATTCCCATATTGGTGGCCAGCTCGGTGCCAGCGAGTTCCAAGGCAATCTTTGTCGCCGGGACGTAATAGACGGTGATCTTTTTCTTGGCGAGGTCACTTTTCTCTTCATCGGTGAGGAGCTCGATGTCATCATTGATGATAATGAGTCCACCGTCCTTGATTCCCGAATAGAAAGGCATCGTGTAGCTCTTACCCATGGTAATGACCTGTGGGTGATAGACCATCACCACATGGGGAAAGACCAGCTCGCCACGGTCGAAAATTTTCTCCTCGCCGATTCGAACATAGGACTCGGCCGGAGCCATGCGCTTTTCTGCCCCGAAAAAGGGGTTCGAAATGGCAAACTTTCCTTCGTGAGCCGCGGCCATCGCCATCAGATGGGCAGAGGTCACGACCCCTTGTCCACCCAAGCCCGACATGCGGATATTGATGCGCTTTTTCATTGGATCTCCCGGGGGTTAGGTTGTGGCAGCGATCTTTTCGGCCTTCTTTTTCTCGGCCAGGCCATCGAGGAAGGACTGGGCCTCCGGAGAAATGAACTCCCGGAACTTGAACCGTTCACCCGGAGCCTCTGAGGTTCTCATTTCCTGGAGACCTTCCATGCTCTGCTTTCCGATTTCAAGGATGCAGGGGGTATAGATCTGAATGTAGGTCGGTCCGACCTCCCGGGCAATGAGAACGGCCTGCTTGATGACCTTCTCCACGAGGCTCGGCTTGCTGGCGGTCATAATGGCCACATAGTCGCACCCGGACTCCCGAGCAATTTCCGGGAGACGGACCTTGTCGAAGCGCTTTCCGACGGGAGCCATCTTTGCAAGGAATCCCTTCTGCATCAGACCGGATTCCTGTCCCCCCGTGTTGGCATAGAGTTCATTGTCGAAACAGATGGTGGTGAAGCGTTCCTTCCGGAACCAGGACTGGAGGGTCATATCGAGACCGATATCGACGGTCGCTCCGTCACCGGCCAGGACAATGACATCCTTGATCCTGTCAGGAAAACGAACGGCGAGGGCCCGCTTGAGTCCGGTGGCAATCGCATTCTGATTTCCGAAGAGGGAGTGAATATTGTGCACGGCAATCATCGGAAAGACCAAGCTTGTACAGCCCGTCGACCCTACCATGACCGTATCTTCAGGGTTCGGGATGGAGGCCATGATGTGGCGGAAAGCAATCGACTCGGGACATCCGGCACAAAGCGAATGCTCGGCAATCAGTTCGGTCGCCGTTCCAAAGTCCTTCCAGCCTCTATTGGGGCTTTCAAAGGTTCCACTCTCCACAAGATCAAGATAGTCTTGCGGCATGATGTCGACAAATTCTTTGTTGATCTGAATGCGGTTAGCCATGGACGAGCTCCTTATTCCGGCGATGAGCCATATGTTTTTCGATTTCCTCGACGATAATTTCCGGAGGCATGGTCATCCCCCCGGCCACGTGGGGACCTGCCACCACACGGTGGTTGCGGTCGATCGTGGACTTGATTTCCCGGGCGAGCCATCCCGCCACGTTGAATTCGGGAACAAAGATATGCTTCGCATGCTCTGTCGCCTTGCGGATCTCTTCCGTGGGGAAGGGGCGAAGGGTTTTGATCTTGACCAATCCCACCCGGACACCTTTATCCCGGAAGAGGCGAATGGCCTCGCGGGCCTGGGAGACTGCCGTCCCCGAAGCAATCAGCATGATTTCCGCATCGGAGTTTTCCACCTCGATCAGACCATCGAGAAGCGGAATGGTGTGTTTCCGAGAGCGCTCAATGGCCGCCCGAATTTCAAGCTGCCAGCTGGCATGGGTCATGTAGCTGATGTAATTTGACTTCATCACGAAGGGATCCCGCATCATCCGGACAGGGGGAACTTCCATGTCCATGCAGACGACCGGACTGCGATAGGGATCGTAATGGGGAAGGGTTCTGTCCTCGGGAGTCATCATGACCATATCTTTCGTATGGGTCACAAAGAAGCCGTCACAGATCACCCCGATGGGAAGGTGGACTTCCGGCTGTTCGGCGACGTAGTAGCCTTTGAGCATGAAGTCAAAGAGATCCTGGGCCGATTCCGCATGCCACAGGAGCATTCCCGTCTCCAGCATGAAGGCGATTTCCAGGGTATCCGGCTGAATGGTCAGGGGGGAGTTGATTCCTCGCACCGTGAAGACGACCTGGATGGGAAGGCGGCTTCCGGCCCACATGGGGAAGTTTTCAAAGGCACGCAACGTTCCGGGTCCCGCCGTTGTGGTGAAGACACGGGCTCCCGCAAAGGCGGCTCCCGCACACTCTCCCATCACTGCAAACTCAGATTCACCGCGCATGTAGTCGCCCACATAACCCTCGGCATAGAGTTCACCGACGAGGGACGAGGCCTCCGACTGGGGCGTGATGGGATAGGCCACGGAAAAGTCCACACTGGAGCGTCTGACAGCCTCCCGAATGACTTCGGATCCGGTCAGAAAGTTTGGGGTACGGGGGGAGAGGAAAAAAAGTTCATTGGGATCCGTGATCAGCTGGTTTTTTTTGTTGCGCTGACCAATCTGGGGAACCCGGGAATCTGTCTGCGTCGCCATGGCTCTACTCCTCGATTAATTGCGGTCATACCGTGAAGGCCCGAAGATTCTCGCCGGGAGTTCCGGGCCATATGTCGGTAAATCGTCGACAACGTCAAAGCTTTACCGAAATACCTCTTTCTGATCCTCTTTGCCGGGTTCCGGTTCAGGACCGGGAGTGGACGGGACCCACTGGAACCCTCAACACTTATGCCGCGAGACAGTGAAGAGTTAACGACAGGGAAGGGATTAACCCCTTACCCGTCAATGAGGAAAACACCTCAAGTCATGCCCTCTCCACAATAGGAGCCCGGGGGCTCGATGCCACCACCTCTGGATTGAAAAATTCCCAGAAGAGACGCAGGGAGTCTCTCCCGATCTTTTCGGCAAGGCCTTGAAAGCGCCACACCGTAAAATTTTGACCAAAGGTTGAGGTCCGTAAATTTTAGATTCCATTGATGGTGCAAGTCAAGGACGGAGTTGCCCGATCTTTCCAAAACAAAAAAGAACTCTCCAATTCTCCTAAAATCCCTGACTAGAGCCTCGCCAGACCCTGAACATAACGGGACTCATCGAAGGCATCGCTTTTTCGGACCGACTCAAAATAAAGCTGCCCGTAGCACCCCATCATCAGGTGAAGGGCCTCATGGGGCTCCTCTCCTCGCTCCACCAAATGGAGGTAAGCCTTTTTGGCCTGAGAAGGCACACCCTGACGGATCTGCCGAGCCACAACAAGGTGAAGGGCAATGTGAACCAGCGGATTCACCTTTACCTCTCCGACATCCATTGGCCGAGAGGGATCAACCGCCGGATCGTTCCAAAGAGCATCGAACTCAGGATGCATCGAAAGGATTTCGACGAGATCGCGATCCTCTCCCGAGCGGTCGCCTTCTCGCGCCACCAAGCGCACGTGTTCGAGAATGTCTTCATCAAATAGCATCGACCTTATCTCCTCGCATTCTCACTGGATCAGGGAGTCTCCGTCACATGAATCCGCCGTCCCCGAGAGCCCATTCCATAAACATTGACCACTTTTTTGCCCTGACGAAGATGGTAGGTTTCCCAAGCAGGCGACTGGCCATGGAGAGAGGCGGTGGGGTCGACTCCTGCCGCCTTGAAGTAGTCGGGATAGGTCAGACCGGCATCCCAGACATCCTCCAGCAGACATGTCGTCACAAATCCCGACCCCGTCAAGACAATTCCCTTGAGAATTTCCTGAATTTTTTCCGGATCATTGACCTCGACCGGCTCCATCAGTTCAATCCTCCCTGCTGTGCGTTTCGGGCATGACCCCGTAGTATCTTTTAAGAAAGCTGTAAGACTCCAAAATGTCGCGCATTCGCCCCTCTCCGCTCCGGTCTCCCGCCCGCATGTCCGGGTGGTTCTCCTTGAGCAGGGAGCGAACCTTTCTGCGAATCTCCTCGATGGAGGCGGTCTCTGGAACGCCGACTGTCCGGCAATGCTTGCCGAGGAGGTCCCGGTCATTTCTCGAAGAGGGATTCTCCCCCCCGCCCCCGGCCCCCATTCGAAAAAACTTTTCCCAAGGAAGGGCGGCCCGCTTTCTCCGCGGTCGATTCCTCAAGAGACTATCGAGCTCCTCAAACCGGTCTTCGAGAAATTCGGACTTTCGGGCAACCCGGGCCAGCTGGGGCCGTGAGCCATCCCGGGAGAGATCGTCAAGCAGGCCGGAAAAAAGCCGGTCAAGATCTGAAAATTTCTCTTCCATCTCTCCTCCCCCCCCCCAATCCATCTCGAGAGAGCGCTCGAGGCAGAGCCAGGAAGACTCCCGACACTGACAGATCATTCGCGAAATATGCGTCGACAGCTCTTTCCGAATCTCCTCGGGTGACCGTTGCACGCTGGACCCCTCCCATTTTCGCCAAACAATCCTGACCCGAATGTTTCTATCTTATCCCTCAACGAGAATCCTCTTCAACGGAGAAATTATGTTTGCATTAAAACAATATCTGGTGTAGAATCACTTTAAGCTTTATGAAAATGGACGAAATTAAAAAAAGATCTCGCGTCCTTCGAATTCCAAACACTCTCACCCTAGGAGCATCCATGTCTCGGACAATTCTTTTCCAAACCCGGCGGCGCCTTCTTGCCCCGGCCCTTTCACTCGTTCTCCTTTCTGCAGGTTTTCTTGCCCCAACTCTTTCCCATGCGGACTCCTACAAAACCGCGACTGGCGACCCGTCAGGCCTCTACAGGATCGACCCTGACCACACCTCTGTCACCTTTACTGTTGGCCATGCCGGCGTCGCAACGGCTGTCGGCCGATTCGACAAGGTCTCCGGGCACTACCTCCTGTCGAAGGACAAGACCGATGTGGACATCAAGATTGCTGCGAACAGTATCGACACCAACCACGCCATGAGAGACAAGGACCTTCGTGGGCCTGACTTCCTCGACGCCAAAACCTTCCCCACCCTCCGCTTTGTCTCCCATTCCTACAAAAAAACCGGGAAAAAGACGGGGATTCTGACCGGCAAGCTGACGCTTCATGGAAAGACCCGGACGGTGCGCCTCAAAATCCACGAGGTGGGAGCGGGACTGGTCTCGGCCCTTCCCAAGCCTTGGGGTGGCTACCTCTCCGGCTATGATGCCGAGGGAACCATCAAGCGCAGCGACTTCGGAGTCACCACCTATCCCGGCATGATCGGCGACACGATTCATCTCTATATCAGCGTCGAAGGAATCCGAACAAATAACTGAGCTCTTTACGGCAGGGGCGATGACCGTCCCTGCCTTTTTTATTAAATCCCGATCTTCCTTTTCCTGGGGACCCCCTGATGGACACCCTATCAATTTGGCCCGCCGTCGACCTCATGCGACCAGCCTTTTTTCCCTTTTTTTCAACACTCCTCCTGCTCTGGCTTTCCTCCCGCTTTTCTCGGTCCAATTCCTGGCCACTGACCGGCGACCTCATCGTGCTTTCAGGAATCTTTCTGGCATTTTTTCTCTTTGACAGACCTTCGATCCTTCATCTGGCCAACCCCTCTCGTCCAATGGACTGGATTCCGGCTCTGGCTCTCCTCTCATTCGCCTTTCGATGGCTTTTGAAACGACACTCCCCCTGGATTCCGGAGAGCCTGACCCTTGTCATCTCCTCCCTGATCCTCCTCTTTCCCCTCCTTCGGCGCCATCCGTCATCCGGAAGTCTTCTCCTCGCCGAAATCATTGGACTCTGGCTCCTGGCCCAGATCCTCCCCGTTCGCTCCACGAATTCGGGACTGGCTCGTCCCGCTCTCGCCCCCATTTTTTTGACAACGGCCACCCTTGGCGCCCTCTCCCCCCTCTCCGGGAGCCTTCTTCTTGGACAGCTCGCGGGAGGACTCTCCGCCGTCTGGCTCGCCATGCTTCTGTCCCCCCCCGGGCGGATTCCCCTGCGGGGAGCTGAGCCAGGAATCGCCCTGGGGGGGCTCCTGCTGGTCGGCCGGGAGTATGTGGACATCTCCTTTTATGTCATTGGAGCCCTCTACCTCGCCCTCCTCTTTGGAAGCCTCACCCAACGGATCCTCACCGTTCGTCCCGCGTTGCCGGCCCCTCTCCGAGCCCTCGTTCCGAGCTTGGTCTCACTGGTCTTTTTGGGGCTCGCCGTGGCCAAGACCCTTCAATCCTCCCAAGGGACCGGATCGGGGTACTGAGCACACGTTCCTGACCGATAAACGAGCCCCACACGCCCTTTTCGATCGACAAAAAATCTGCTATAATGAGAAATTCAGATAAAATAACAGGAAAAAGTCTTCCCGATCGAAGAAACTTTTGGGACATTGCACGGGACATTGGGTGGTTCGGCAAAAACGGGGATACAAACACAGGAGCATCTCTTGAACTCTGAAGAAGGCTATAAAAAAGCGTGTGCCATTTTTCCCGGGGGTGTGAGCAGCCCCGTTCGCGCCTACAAGGCGGTGGGCGGACATCCTGTAGTCATCCGGAAGGGTTCCGGAGCTTATGTAACCGATCTTGACGGCCGGGAATACATCGACTTCGTTCTCTCCTTTGGCCCCCTCATCCTTGGACACGCCGATCCCGATGTGCTGGCTGCCATCACGGACACCGCCTCGCGAGGGCTCTCCTTCGGAGCGCTTTCCGAGCCGGAGATTCTGCTGGGCGAAGCCGTCACCCGTGCCATTCCCGGGCTCGATCGGGTGCGATTCGTGAATTCCGGAACCGAGGCCGCCATGAGCGCCCTGCGCCTTGCCCGTGCCTTTACCGGACGGACGCGTATCGTCAAGTTTGCCGGAGGCTACCATGGCCACTCCGATGCGCTTCTGGTCAAGGCCGGGTCCGGGGGAGCCACCTTCGGGATCCCCACCTCGGCCGGCGTCCCCGAGGCCGTGGTCCACGACACCATCGTTCTTGCCTACAACGACACGGAGGCTCTCCGCGACTTTTTCCGTCGGGAAGGCAAGACGATCGCCGCCCTCATTCTCGAGCCGGTGGCCGGAAACATGGGGGTCGTTCTTCCCGACGAGGAATTCCTCATGGCTGCCCGGGACGTGACCCAGGAAAATGGGGCCCTTCTCATTGCGGACGAAGTGATCACCGGCTTCCGCCTCACCTACGGCGCGGCCCAGGTCCTCTTCGGAATGGAACCGGATCTCACTCTTCTGGGCAAGATCATTGGAGGAGGGATGCCGGTGGGGGCCTATGGAGGCCGGGAAGACATCATGAAGATGATCGCCCCGGAGGGACCGGTTTATCAGGCCGGAACCCTTTCGGGAAACCCCGTGGCCATGGCCGCAGGACTCGCCACACTGACCCGGCTCCGGACTCCGGCCCTTTACTCCCTCCTCGAAGAAAAGGCCCGCATCCTGGCGGAGGAGATTTCCCGGTCTGCCCAGCAGGTGGGACTCCCCCTGCAGATCAACCGGATGGGCTCGATGATGACCCTCTTCTTCTCCGACAAAAAAGTTACCGATCTTGCTTCAGCCGAGCACTCCGACGTTCGGCTCTTCTCCATTTTCCACCAGGAGGCCAGAAACGAGGGACTTCTTCTCCCCCCCTCCCAGTTCGAAGCTCTCTTTCTCTCCACCTGCCACGACGACCGGGTTGTTGGCGAAGCTGCGGCACGTTTCCGCCGAGCCCTGGAGAAAACGCGCGCAAAGGCCTGATTCCCCCTATCAAGGAGTTCTTTTTCGCCATGGACACCAAAACCCTCTCCTCCCGCCTCGAGGCGGTCTTTCGTGACAGCATCCGGACCAAGGAGGAATTCCTTCGCACCTCCCTTCCCCTGATGGAGAAGGCCACCCGGCTCATTGTGGAAACCTTTGAACGAGGCGGGAAGCTCCTCATCTTCGGCAACGGCGGCTCCTCTTCCGATGCCGCCCACATTGCCGGGGAGCTTGTCAGCCGTTTCTACAAAAACCGCTCCGCCCTTCCCGCCATTGCCCTGGGAACCGGAATGCCGACACTGACCAGCATCGGAAACGACTACGGATATGAATTCGTCTTCGCCAGGGAAATGGAGGCCTACGGGCGTCCGGGGGATCTGGCCATCGGGCTGAGTACCAGCGGAAACTCGAAAAATGTTCTTCTGGCTCTGGAAAAGGCCCGGGAGATCGGAATCCGGACCATCGGCTTCGGAGGCGGATCGGGCGGACGGATGAAGAATCTCGTTGAGATTCCCTTCATCGTTCCCTCCCCGTTGACCCCGCGGATCCAGGAGACCCACATCACCCTGGGACACGCCCTGTGCGAGATGGTGGAGGAGATTCTTTTCTCCTCCGGAAACTAGGGGGGAGCCCTTTCACCATGAGGTCCTCCTCTCAGCCATGCGAGTCATCTTTCCCCTTCGCCGGAACCCGATCCAAGATCTTGCCGGTGGACGATCTTCTTCGCTCCCTTTCCCCCCGGCGGGCCAAGGGAGAGCGGGTCGTCTTCACCAACGGCTGCTTCGACCTTCTCCACGCCGGCCATATCGAGGTTCTCGAGAAGGCCCGGGCCCTGGGAGACATTCTTGTCGTCGCCCTCAACACCGACAGATCCGTCTCCACCCTGAAGGGCCCCAACCGCCCCATCGTTCCCGAAGCCAACCGGGCCATTGTCATGGCAGGCCTCGAATGTGTTTCCTATGTGACCTTCTTCGACGAAGAGACCCCCCGGACACTGATCGAGCAGATCCTGCCCGACGTTCTTGTCAAGGGAGGCGACTGGCCAGTGGAGAAGATTGTGGGAAGTGACCTGGTGCTGGCAAGGCAGGGCATCGTCCGCTCCATTCCCCTGGTGCCGGACTCCTCCACCACCGGACTCATCGACCGAATTCTCTCCCGTTACACCTCTCCCCAAGGCTGACCCCTCTGTGAATTCCTCTCCCGTTTGGCGAACTCTCGAGGCCTTTCTTAAAACACATTCCTCTCCAGACGAGCGCGCCGTCTCCCAGGAAATCCCCGGCATCGCCCGGGAAGGATTTGCCCTTCTTCCCGGACTTCTTCGCCGGACGGGGCGGAAGGAGATCTTCTGGGTGCTGACTTCCACTCCCGAGCGGGCCCTCCGCCTCGTGGAAGAAATCCGTTCCGCCCCGCTCCTTCTGGACCTGGAACCCGATGTGCTCCTCTTTCCCGAAGAGGAGGTCCTTCCCTACGAACGGGAGAGCCCCGCCGACTTTATCCGGGCAGAGCGGATCCATGCCCTCGACCGCCTTGCCTCTTCGGCCCCACCCGATGTGGTCGTCTCTCCCGTCGCCGCCGTTCTCCGAAGAACCCTCTCCCCTCCCCTTCTGACCTCGGTTCGCCGCACCCTCCAGACGGGCATGGAAGAAGATCCCCAATCAGTCGTTGAAACCCTTCTGGCCCAGGGGTATGTCCGTGTTCCCCAGGTGACGGCGCCCGGAGAGTTTTCGGTGCGGGGGGCCCTGATCGACCTCTACTCCACCGATCGCCGCCGTCCGGTGCGTCTGGAATGGGACGATCTGGAGATCCGCTCTATCCGCTCCTTCGACCCCAACACCCAGCGCTCTGTGGAGCCCGTGGCCTCGGTCGACCTTCTTCCCAGCCACGAATGGATCACCCCGGCATCTTCGACTCTCGAGGCCCCGGCCCGGGAGTGGCTGGACCGCCACCTCTCCCTTCCTTTTCCTCCCGGCATCGAGCGGTTTCTTCCGTCGCTCTTTCCCGAGACGGCAGCTCCCGTGCTTAGCCGACCGGACATTATGATCTTGGTGGACGACTGGGACGCCGTCCTGGCGAGAAGTTCCGACTGGATCACCCGGATTGAAGAAGGATGGAAGGGACTGTCGCCGGAGGAAAAAGCCTTTCTTCCCTCCCCCGACAAGGCCTTCTTTTTGCCAAGGTCCCGGAAGGAATGGGAAGAGATTGTTCCCTGTCTTACCGTCACGGAAAAGGCCCCGCAAGGTCTTCCTCCATTACTGGGGCCCGTTCCCTCCGACCGGATCGATCGCCAAGTCTCCTTCATCTCCGAGATTGAACGTCAGCCGCCGGGATGTCGAACGGTCATCTTTTGCCGCACCCGCGGACAGCTGAGCCGGATCGGCGACATTCTTGAGGCGGCCGAGATCCCCTATATCACCTCCTTCGATCCTCTCTCCGCGGGAGAGGGCCGGATGCCCGTCACCCTGTTGCCGGGAGACGTGGAAGAGGCCTTTGAACTTCCCCTCGACAATCTTCTAATCCTTTCCGACACCTGGCTCTTCAAAAAGCCGGTGTCCCGCCCTCCTTTTCGCTCCTTCTCCACCAGCACCCAGGTCTATCGACGGGATCGGCCCACCTTTACCGACGGAGATTATGTCGTCCATCTTCACCAGGGAATCGGACGCTACCGCGGCCTCCAGGAGGTCTCGGTGGGGACGACCCGGGGAGAGTTTGCCGTCATCGAATATCTTGGAGGCGACCGCTTCTATCTTTCGGTGGAGCAGATGGACCAGCTTCTTCCTTACCAGGGCCCGGAAGGATCGACTCCCCGGATCGATCGTCTTGGAGGAAAGTCCTGGGCCCAGACGAAATCCCGAGTTCGGAGGCAGGTCGAGAAAATCTCGGCCGATCTGGTCATGCTCTATGCCAAACGAAAGACGGCCGAAGGGTTTGCCTTCTCCCCCGAATCAATCCTGACCCGGGAATTCGACCAGTCCTTTCCCTACGATCTCACCCCCGACCAGGAAGAGGCCATTCAGTCAGTTCTTTCCGACATGGAAAATCCGACGCCCATGGACCGCCTCATTCTGGGAGATGTGGGATTCGGAAAGACCGAAGTCGCCATGCGGGCGGCAATCCGGGCCGTAGCCGACGGAAAGCAGGTGGCAGTCCTCGTTCCCACAACCCTTCTGGCTCTCCAGCACCACGAGACCTTCAAGAACCGTTTTGCCGGATTTCCGGTCAGGATTGAAAGCCTCTCCCGAATGGTCTCCTCCTCGGAGCAGAAACTTGTCCGGGAAAGGCTCCGCAAAGGAGAAACCGACATCGTGGTCGGGACAACGGCCCTTCTCTCCTCGGCCGTCGAGTTTCGCGATCTGGGGCTGCTTGTCATCGACGAAGAGCAGCGCTTCGGGGTCCGACAGAAAGAAAACCTCGCCGCCCGATTTCCGAATGTCGACCGACTGACCCTCTCGGCCACCCCCATCCCCCGGACTCTCCAGATGGCCATGTCGGGACTCAAAGGGATCAGCTTCATCATGACCCCACCCCAGGGACGCAAGGCCATAAAAACAGCCATCATCCGCTTCGACCGGGAACGCATCCGGGAGATCATCGACCGGGAGCTGGCCCGGGAAGGACAGGTTTTTTTCATCCACAACAGGGTCTCCTCCATTGCCCGCTGGGCCCGCTATCTCGCCACACTCTTTCCCGAGGCGGGGGTCGCCTACGCCCACGGACAGATGGGGGAGGAAGAGATCGAGGCGGTCATGGGAAAATTCCTTCGCCGTGAGAGCCGGATCCTGGTCTCCACCACTATCGTCGAATCGGGCCTCGACATCCCCTATGCCAACACCATCGTGATCAACCGTGCCGACATGTTCGGCATTGCCGAGCTCTACCAGCTCCGGGGGCGGGTGGGACGCGGAGGCCAGCAGGCCTACGCCTACTTCATGACCCCTGCCGAGGAGGCTCTGGGAGATGTGGCCAAAAAGAGGCTCCATACCCTGACGGCCCACTCGGAGCTGGGGGCGGGCTATCAGATCGCCATGCGGGACCTTGAGATTCGGGGAGCCGGAAGCCTTTTGGGCCACCAGCAGACAGGGCAGGTCGCCATGGTAGGACTCGACCTCTACCTTGAAATGGTTGAGGAGGCCGTGGCGGCCATTTCCTCGGAAACTCCCCCACCCCCGGGAGAAGAGCCGGCCCGTGTCGAATGGAAAACGGAGGCCCGGATCCCCGAAGACTATATCGAACATCCCTCTGAAAGAATTGACTTTTACAGACGCCTCGCTCATGCTGGTAAGATGGATGATGTTGTCCGCATTGAGGAGGAGTTGATTGATCGCTTCGGCCCCCTTCCCCGAGAGGCTCGGGCCCTGCTGACCGGAGCCAGAATCCGGATCCTGGCGACCCGAACCGGATTTTCGGAGGTCATCATCCGCGATCGGGACATTCTGATGAAGCAACGCCAGGGGGCCCTTCCCAAAGAGATCGTCGGGCCGGCCCTCGACCTTTTCGGAGATCGCCTCTCCTTCCAGGCCGACGGCTCCTGGAAAATTCTCCGGACCCTTCCGCTTCTCCTTCTTGAAGACCTCAAACGTCTTCCTCCATTAGCCCCACCGGCCCGGCCGGAGGAGAAACGATAAAGTCCGGATCAGAAACCCCTGTTCGCCAGCCACCCTTCCCTGTCGGGCCCTGTCGGGGACGACAAGGAAAAGGGCGAGTCCTATGGAAAATCGGCGGCAAAACCCCACTGCCCCGGCCGTCACAACAATGTAAGGAGGCTTCATTGAATTCTCGTCCTGTATTCGGCTCCGTCTCATTCTTGCTTTCTCCCTCTGGCGTCCGGAGCAAAGCTCTCCCGCTGGCACTTCTGACCACCCTTGCCTTGTCGGCCGGATGTCACCAGACCCTTCCCGACAACGTCGTGGCCAAGGTGGGGACACGGGAGATTTCAAAGGAGTCCCTCCAGAGCTCGATCAAGTCGATGAACCTTCCCGCCTCTGCCCCGGCCTCGGTCCCCAGCGACGTGCTGAACCGCCTGATCGACAATACACTGATTTCCGAAGCGGCCGAGCAAGAAGGGCTCGCCAACCGTCCCGACATCCGGAAAAAAATCGAAGACGACAGGAACCGCATTCTCAGGCAGGCGCTCGTCAAAAGCCAGGTCGACGACAAGGTCAAGGTGACCGATGCCGACGTGAAGACCTACTTCGACAAGCATCGTCAGGAGATCAAACAGCCCGGCTATGTCGAGGTTCGCCAACTCATCCTGCCCGATCAGAAGACCGCCGACCGTGTCGTCTCGACCCTCCACCGAAAAGGGGGCTTTTCCCGGGCGGTGAAAAAATTCAAGGGGGGACCGGTGGGAAAGATCTTTGAAGGCACCGTGCCGCCACAGTTTGCCAAGTTCTTTTTTGGCGTTCCTGCCGGAAAGGTGACCGGACCCATCGCCCTCAAGGACGGGATCCACTACTTCAAGATTGACAAACAGGTCTCAGGCACTCTTCTCTCCTTCGATCAGGCCAAGGCCGGGATCACCCAATACCTGACCTCGCGGATGAAGCAGGATCTCTACCAAAAATATCTCAACTCCCTTCGGGCCAAGACCAAGATCACGATCAACCAGAAGAGCCTGGGCGAGCTGATGGGAGCGACATCTACCGCCAAGAAATGACACGACGGACCGGGCTGGCCTTTCTCTTTCTGACCCTTCTCACCTCCTGCCACCCGAAGAGCCCCTCCGCGGAGGGGGCCGTCGCCACCCTCGCCGGGAAACCTGTCACCGTCGCCGACCTGCGGGACACCGCCCGGTTCATGGGGCTGGGAAAGGTCTCAGATCGTTCTTTCGAAAGCTGGCCTCCCGCCCTTGCAAAGACGGTCTTCGAGGAGACCCTCTATGACCGTCTTCTCCTCGAGGCTGCCGACAAGAGGGGGGTGACCGTCACCCCGGAAGAGGTCCAGGATGAGACAAAGAGGATCATGGGCCTTTCCGCCCCAGAGGGCGGAGGTCCCCCGGTCCTTTCCGACGACTTGGTGAGGAGAAAGCTTCTCCTTCTCAAGACCGCGGAACTTATCGCTCACACACCTGAGATCTCCCGCAAAATGGCCCTCGCAGAATACAATCGGGAGAAGGATCACTTTGCCCTTCCCGAGCGCGCTCTTGTTCGGGACATTGTTGTTCGCTCGGAGGATGAAGGGAAGGCCATTCTTGCCGCACTCACGGCAGGGAGCTCATTCTCGGCGCTGGCCAAAGTAAAATCCCTCTCTCCCGAGAGCGCCGAGGGAGGACTTCTTCCCCCTTTCTCCCTTGGAGAGATGCCGGCCCTTTTCTCCGTGGCCTTTTCGATGAAGCCGGGGGAGCTCAGTCAGCTCCTCTCATCCCCCTACGGGTATCACATTTTGAAGCTCGTCAAGATCATCCCCCCCCGGACACCGCCCTTCCGGGAGGTCCGGAAAAAGATCGAAAGAACTCTTCAGGAGCGGTCTCGAAAATCCGAGCTGACTCGGTGGTTCTCGGAAAAAATAGACTCGGAGAAATTGGTCATTGTGCCAAAATATCAATCCACCCTCTCTCTCTCCCATCCCTGATCCCGGAATCCTCCTCGGGGGAGAACGGAGAATTTGAACAACGGTATCAACAACGCATCATGATCTTTGAGAGGCCCGCATGACTTTTTCCCGTCTCTGCCCGAGAATGGCGTCTCTTCCCTCTTCCATGAGGCGGATGATGCCGCCGCTGACCCCGGCCTTTCTCTCATTTTTTCTTTTCGCGGGAGCGTCCCTCTTCCTTGCCGGAGAGTCACGCGCTGATGATGGCGTCATGCTCGACAGCATCATGGCCGTGGTCAACCACCACTCCATCACGAAGAGCGAGGTCGATCGGGAGCTCAAGCCGACCTTCGAGAAGATCCATGCCACCTATCAGGGTCCCGCCTATCTCCAGCTTGTGGCCTCCCTCGAATATAACGTCATGATGAAGAAGATCAACGAGAGGCTTGAGCTTGAAGAGGCGGATCGTCTCGGCCTTTCCGTCACCGATGACGAGGTCGATCATGCCATCGACGACATCATGCAAAAAAACAACATCCAGGAGAGGTGGCAGCTCAAGAACGCCCTTGCCTCCCAGGGACTGACCTTTCACCAGTACCGCAAGAAACTCAAAAAACAGCTGACGGTGATGAAGCTCGTCAACCAGGAGGTTCGCTCCACAGTGGTCATCAGCCCCGATGAGGTTCGGGACTACTTTCTCAAACATCGGGATGACTATCGCCTCCCCTCCCACGTCTCCCTCGCCGACATCTTTCTAGCCCTTCCGGACAATCCTACCCCGGCCCAGGTCGCCCAGGTCCGAAAAAAGGGGGAGCACATTCTTCGACAGATCAGCCGGGGGGACGACTTCGAGATGCTCGCCGGTTCGGAGTCCCAGGGACCCAACGCCGAATCGGGGGGGGTCTTGGGAAATCTGACAAAGGACCAGCTTCTCCCCGAGCTTATCGGGCCGGCATTTTCGGTTCCGGTGGGAAAGACAAGCGGTCTCATTCAGACGGGGCGGGGGATTTACATCATCAAGGTTCTTTCACGGGAAGCCCAGCCGTATCAGAAGTTTGACGACATCAAGCAGACCATTCTGAATACGCTGACAAAAAAGACGACGGAAAAGCGGCTCCGGCTCTGGCTTGAAAAACTTCGAGCCCACTCCTATGTGGCCATCTATGCCCGCCGGGAAAATGGAACGGGAAGCTCGACGGGAGCGGTCATCCCTCAGTAACTCCCTCGGCCCCAGCCACTCCCTCGGCAAGAACCTCCCGGACATGCCGGACCAGCTCCGGTAGCCCCTCTCCCGTCCGGGCGCTCACAGGATAGGGTCCGGCCACCCCCTCATCGCCCTCCTCCTGGATCCATCGTCTCCAGCTCCGCAGGGGAACGTCCCGACCGTTTCGCGAGAGGGTATCCGTCTTGGTCACCACGATTGTGACTGGAATGGACATCATTCGAAACCATCGGGCGGCCTCCATATCCAAGGGAAGCGGCTCCCTTCGGGCATCGACGAGGAGCAGGACCCTCCGAATATCCGCTCGGGCCTCAACGATCCTCGTAGAGGCATCCTGCGAGCTGGCCTTGGTGCTCTGCCCCCGGTTCATGTATCCATAGCCGGGGAAGTCGAGAAAATATCCCCCCGAATAAATCCGGTAAAGGTTCGGGAGGGTGGTGGCGCCCGGACGCTTGCCGGTGCGGGCGAGCCCCCCCGTTTCCGTCAGGCGGTTGATCAGGGAAGACTTGCCCACATTTGACCGACCGGCCAGACCCACGATGGATCCCTCTCCGGGAGGCGGCATCTGGTGCGGATCGGCAACCGAAAGGACAAAGGTGGCAGAGAGACCAAAAGACTCTCCTTTGGTGGCGATGGGCTTCATGTGCGGAACCTCTCTCGATGGAGTGGACGGATCGCTCATCGTTGTCGAAAACGGAACGCTCCGTCTGGCCTCTTTTCTTGAACTTCCCTTTTCGGACCCTTTCCGGAAGGATCTCAAACACTGGATGGAGGGAGGGGAAGAGACCGGCTCCCCCTCGCGGCACATGCCCGACATTGCCGACCTTCTGGTGTCAATGGAAGAATCTCTGGCCCACCGACTTCTTGCTGATTCGGGGCTGACTCCCGACGACCTCGATTCCATCGGAACACACGGGATCACCGTCCGCCACCACCCCAAACCCCACCCGTTGAGTTTTTTCTCCTCCACCCCTCTCGCCCGGGGGGTCTCCTATCAGGCCTCACAGCCCTTTCCCCTGGCTCAGCTCTTTCGCACCCCTGTGGTCAGCCAGTTCCGGGGGGCCGATGTGGCGAAAGGAGGCCATGGGGCGCCCCTCGCCCCGATCCTTCACCGCGCCCTCTTCGCCGGGAAGCGCTCCCGCGCCTTCCTCAACATCGGAGGAATCGCCAATCTCACCGGCCTCCCTCCTGTCGGATCGGGACTTCCGGTAACGGCATTCGACACCGGCCCCGGCAACATGCTCCTCGATCTCGCGATCTCCCACCTGTCGGGAGGAGCCCTCGCCTTTGACCGCGATGGCGCTTCCGCTCGCCGGGGCCATCCGGAGCCCCACCTCCTCGACTGGCTCCTTTCCGATCCTTACTTTTCCCTTCCCCCCCCCAAGTCGACCGGACGGGAGGAGTGGGGCGAAGAGCGGATGCAAGAGATCTTGGGTCGCCTTATGGGCAACGAAGGTGGCTCATCCTCCGGCCTTTCTCCGGAAAGGTCGGACAACCTTCTTTCCACCCTCGCAGAACTGACAGCGGCCGGCGTCGCGCGGGCGCTCCCCTGGCTCCCCTCCTCCCCGGAGGAAATCATCGTCGGGGGAGGGGGCGCACGAAATCCGGAGCTCATGAAACGGATCGCCCGACGTACCGGACTTCCCGTGATCTCCTCTGCCGAACGGGGATATCCCTCTCAGGCGATCGAATCGATGGCCTTTGCCTACCTCTCCCTCCTGACCCTGGCGGGACGTCCCGGCAATCTCCCCGAGGTGACCGGGGCCTCCTCCCCTGCCGTCCTGGGGCAGATCACCCCTCCTCCTGCCGGACTCGATCCCCGCCGCCTTCAAGATATTGCGCGGCGCGCCGATATCCATCTTCCGTCCCCAGATCGACCCAGAATGATCGGGTAAAGCTGGCCCGAAGCCGCCCGCCTTCGGCCAGCCGTCTCCGATAGATCTCAATCACCGAAGGGGCTGTGCGACTATCCACCCCACGAAAGACCTCCGGACGGACGATGTGCATACCCACAAAGACGCCAGGACTCACCCCGGAGGGAGGTTCTCCCCCTCCTGCCGGGGGCAGCCAGAGGGCTCCCCCACGTCTGCGTCCAATCCGTCCCCGCTCGCTTTCGGGACCGTCAGGAGAAAGCACGAGGTGGGCCAAGGAGTCCTCCCGAACGGCGCGCTTCCAGAAGGAGCGAAGGGAGAGGGGGGAGAGAATATCGGCATTGGCGATCAGAAGCCAGTCGAAGCCATCGAAATACTTTTGGGCATGGGCGATCCCTCCCCCCGTTCCCAGAAGACTCTCCTCTTCGGAAAGAAAGAGCTCGATACCCGGAGGCATAAGGTCCGGAAGCACCTGGCGCATCATCTCCCGTTTGTGGTGAGTATTGACGACAATCCGCGATACCCCCGCCCGGACAAGAAGGTCGATCGACCAGGCAATGGCCGGTCGACCTCCCACCGGAACCAGAGGTTTAGGAAGATCCGGAAAGAGCGGGCGAATCCGGGTGCCCAAACCCGCGGCCAGGATAAATCCGCAGAGTCTCATGGGGAGGGGGAGGCGTCCGGGAAGCGCAGGGAGGAGGAAAAGGTCTCGTAGAGTGGCGCAAGGGAGGGGACCCGGCCCACGATCCGCAGCATGTTGGCGTGGGTGCCTGCCACCGATGCCAGGAAGGCGGGATTTTTCTTGACATCGGCAATGTAGAAGAAGCGCCCACAGGCCTTGAGATTTCGCTGAAAGGCATGGCGACACAGCCTCTCCATGGCCTCCTCGTTCGATACCGTCGGCAAGACCCCCGCCTGCCGTGCCAGGGCAAGATAGCGGTCCAGGGCCTTCTCGATCTTTTCCAGAGGAACGGTACGGTAGGCGTCGAAGAGAAGCGAGGCCAGATCATAGTAAGGGGATCCCCAGAGAAGGTCCTGGAAATCGATCAGAGCCAGGGAGCCATCAGGGCGGACCATGATGTTTCGGGAATGGTAGTCCCGGTGGACAAAAACCTTGACCGCCTCTCCGGCCAGATCGGCCGCCTCCCGGTCGAAGCCCTCCCGAATCCGCCGGAGATCCCTCTCCGGAGCCCCCGCCAGGCCGTATTCCACAAAGTGTTCGAATTCCCATCGGATCAGCTCCCGGGAATAGGCCCGATCCCGCACCCAGGTGAGGGCCCCCTCCGGCTGAGCAGACTGAATCCTGACAAGAAGGGCCAGGGCCCTTTCGGTCAGAGACTCCTCCTCCCCCGGCTGGCGCTCGAGACAGGAAAAAAAGGTCTCGTCCCCCAGATCCTCCTGAAGGGTCTTCGATCCGTCAGGGAGGCGATGGTAAATGGAGGGAACGGGGAGCCCCAAGTCGCCGAAGGCGTCGGCCACCAGAAGGAACGGATCTCCCGGGGGCTCCGGCGCTCCCCCCGACACCGCCTCTTCCGACTTCTTGAACCCCAGGGTTCCCTGCCGCTCCATGAGGATGGCCGTCCGGGGAAGGTCTTCGCCCTCGAACCGAACGCGAAAATATCGCCGGTTGGAGGCATCTCCCGTGAGGGGAACCCGTCCGGCGATGCGGCGCCCTGTCAAGGCCCCCCACTCGTCCACAAATCCCTTCCACTCCTCTTCCTGTCCCATTCGCAACCCTTTGTTTGCCGATTAGAAAAGACAATGGCACACAGGCCCGTCATCCCGATAGAATCATCCATGGTAATGTTACATGGACTTGCCACAGGATGCCACCGTTTTCTCATTGACAAAGGTCCCCCTTGAGCCGTATTCTCCCCTCCTTGCGCCTCCTTCTTCCGGGGATGGCACTCTCCATTATCCTGGCGATTCTCGCGACGCTGACCAGCCGGGAAATCGCCAAGCTTACGGGCATTGCCGTCGCTGGCCCCATTCTCCTGGCCATCCTGTTCGGCATTGTCGTCCGGAATGTCCGGCCCCTTCCCGTCTCTCTCGATCCCGGGATTTCCTTTTCCTTTCGGACCCTTCTCCGGGTGGGCATCGTCGGTCTCGGCTTCGACTTTTCCGCCCGGGCGCTTGCCGGCATCGGCCTTCGCGGCCTGATTCTCGATCTTTCCATCATTGCCTCGGTCTATCTCGCGGCCCTGTGGTTCGGCCGGCTCCGGGGCCTTCCCGACAGCCTCTCCCTCCTTCTGGGCACCGGCACCGCCATCTGTGGAGCCTCGGCCATCGTCGCCGCCAACGGGGTAATCCGGGGAAAGGATGAAGAGGTCGCGTACTCGGTGGCCACGGTGACCCTCTTCGGGACTCTCTCGATGTTTCTCTACCCCGTCGTTCGGCGCCTTCTTCATCTGCCTCCCGAGGTTTACGGCGCCTGGTCCGGCGCCTCCATCCACGAAATCGGCCAGGTGGTCGGCGCCACGCTTCCCTACTCCAAGGAGGCGCTGGAGCTGGCCACGCTTCTCAAACTGACCCGGGTGGCGCTCCTTCTCCCTGTCATTCTGCTCCTGGAGGCCTACGTCCTGGCGCGCGCCCGCTCCGAGAATCCCTCGCTGGCCCGGGGCAAGAGACATGTTCCCTGGTTTGTCGGCGCCTTTGCCGGGGTGGTTCTTCTCAACTTCCTCCTTCCCCTCCCCCCCGGGATCCTGCACCTCCTTCAGGGAGGGGACGCCGCCATTCTGGCAGTTGCCATGGCGGCCATGGGACTTGAGACGCACCTATCCCGAATTCTCCGTTTTGGGGTCCGCCCCCTGGCCTCGGGGGTCTTCCTCTGGCTCTTCGTCTCCGTTACCGGCCTCGCCCTCGCCATGCTTCTCTATGGCCACGGATCTCTTGCCGCGCTATGATGGAGTCAGATCCTCCCCTTTTCTGGAGCTCCCCTTGCCGGAACTTCCCGAAGTCGAAACCACCCGACGGTCGATTCTTCCTTTTTTCATCGGCCGCAAGATCGCGTCGATCACCCCTCTTCGTCAGGATATCTGGGCGAGCCCCCTTCGACCTGCCTCCGCCCCCCTGATCGGAGGACCGATCCTCCGCCAGGGAAAGACCCTGATCCTCTCCTTCCTGCCGGCTTTTTCCGAGGGGCCCGACCGTTCCTGCCATCAGGAGCCCGCCTTCCTCCTCCTCTCGCGCTTTGGCATGTCGGGGCGCTGGGATCGACGGCCTTACCACTCCCCCCGCCCCCCTCACACGCACCTTGAAATTCTTCTCCCCGAAGAGGAGATGGTCCTCGCATGGAGCGACCCGCGACGATTCGGACGGCTCGAGATCTCCAGAAGCCGGCAGCAGTCACATCTTCTCTCCGGCACCGGACCCGATGCCCTCACTCTCGATGGCCCAGCAATCCAGGAGATTTTTGATTCCCTGGCGACTCCCCTCCGGAAGGCGCTGACCGACCCCTTCCTCCTCTCCGGGATCGGCAATATTTATATGGCCGAGATTCTCTTTGATGCGGGGCTCTCCCCCTTTCGTCCCGCCGGCTCCCTCTCTTCTGGAGAAGCCCGTCGCCTCTCCCGAAGCCTGCACGAGATCCTTGAAGCCGCCATCTCCGTCGGAGGTTCGACCATTCATTCCTACCGCCAGGAGGACGGATCCCCGGGGGGGTACCAGAGATTTCACGCCGTCTATGGCCGCGAAGGCCAACCCTGTCTCCGCTGCGGTCTTCCTATTCAGAGGGTCACGGTCGAGGCCCGCTCCCTCTATTTTTGCCGCTTCTGTCAGCCCCCATCGCCTCCCATCACCTGAGGACTCCTCCTTGGGAAGTACTCGACACTCTGAGGGGATTTTTCTCTTCCACCGCCCTACTTTTCCGGAAAATATGCTACAATGACCTAACGTTCCCGCAGAGTTACCTTATCTCTCCGGAACCTGAAATCATCGTAAAAATTCATTACCAAAGCAGGATCCGGAGAATTGAACTCCGCGATGCCTATGGATTATCACCTTTGACTGGAGGACCCGTTGGGAGATGTGAGGCAAGGAAATACCCCCAAACCCGCGGAGACTCTGATCCGGATGCTCGGCCTCCCCTTTAAGGACAGCTTCCGCATCGAGGAGGCCCTGACCCACCGCTCGGCCTCTCACGAACGCGGACGCAAGAAGCCCATTCCCAACTATGAGCGTCTTGAGTTTCTTGGAGACCGCGTTGTCGGACTCATTGTCAGCGAATATCTTCTCAACATGTGGCCACAGGCGACCGAAGGAGAGGTGGGGCAGGTCTTCTCGACCATCGTCAGCACCCAGACCCTGGCATCGATCGCCCGCCGAATGGATCTCGGTTCGTACATGATCCTCGGAAAGGGCAGCAACTCTTCAGGAGAGCGCGAGAATGCCTCCCTGTTGGCCGACACCTTCGAGGCCCTGACCGCCGCCATTTACTGCGAGTATGGCCTCGAGACGACCCGCCAAATTCTGATTCCCTGGTTCGCCCAGCCCCTCCAGGAGATCCTTCGGGCCATCGAGGCCGCTCCTCCTCGGGAAGCTCGGAGAGCGGTCGTCCCGGAGCCATTGCTCGCCGCCGCTCCCCCTCCCCGATCGGCACCGCCCCCTCACCGGGAACGACCGAAGAATCCCCCGAACTACAAACTCTTGATCCAGAAGTGGGCGCAGCAGAACTTTGGCTTGGTTCCTGAGACAGTTCTTATCGAAGAGTCCGGCCCCTCCCACCAGAAACGCTTTGTCATGGGGCTGAAGCTCGGTGGCATTATATTGGGAGAAGGCGCCGACAGGACAAAGCGAGGGGCCCTCTTCTCGGCCCTCCAGAATATCTGGGAGAGCATCGGAGAGGGATTCATGCCGGATCTTCCCCGAACTCAGGCCTCGTCCCCGGAGACCCTCTCCACGAACAACGGTTCCCCGGAACTCCCGACCGAACCGGAGACCTCCTCCATCCACGAGGGGACTCCGGACCGAGAGGAAGACCTTCCTACGGCAGCGAGCCAAGGGTCGCCCGCCCTCTCCTTCGAAGAGGAGGCCCCGATTCTCACGGGAGTCCCCCTCCAGGAACCCCCCTCCGGAGACATCGAGCGGCCCGAATGGATCCGACACACCTCCGAATAGGAGGGAAAGACCGGACTATGGTCCCGAGACCGTGCGAACTGGCAAATGACGACCTCGTCTTTTTCTGTTGTCTGTAGGGAGTGCTAGAATAGAGAAAAGCCCCCAAGGGGGTCTTGCGGACCTCACGATCAGGAGATGGGGTCGAATCTCCTCCCGTTCAGGAGTTTTTTATGGTCGAAGTTTTTGTCAGGGAAATTTTTTTCGATTCATCGAATCAGGCCTATATTCTCATTCTCCAGGATGAGTCTCGCGAATGGACGCTCCCCGTCTGGGTCGGGCCCTTTGAAGCCCAAGCCATCTCCATGGGGCTGGCTCGCACAAGGCCCGAGAGACCGCAGACCCATGATCTTTTCGTCTCTCTTCTCGACTCCATCACGGTCAAACTCCTCTCGGTCGTCATCAGCCGTCTCGAGGGGGAGGCCTACTTTGCCACCCTCCATCTCCTTTCGGAAAACGCCGAGTTTTCCATCGACGCCCGGCCAAGCGACGCGGTCGCCATCGCCATTCGCGGAAACGTGCCGATCTTCGCCAAGGAAGGGATCCTCAGAAAGACCCCTCCCAATATGGACTTTCTCCAACTTTCGGACCGGTCGGATGACCCGGAATAACCGCCTCCTTCACTCTTTCCTGCTTCTGGGGGGGCTGATCCTGCTCCCCGGATGCCAGGACACAATCAACAACCTCTCCACCGAGCTTTATTCGAGCGGACAGTTTTCCGTGAAGGATCTCTCCCGACACCGGATCGCCATCACGCCAGTGGTCCCGGGTGACGACACGAAAGCCGAAGCCAAAGCCCTGTCAGAATTTCTCGACCAGGAGCTTTCAAAAAAGATTCCTTCTTCGACTTTGCTGACCAGCGCCCAGCTTCGCCAACATCTCGCGGTTGACCCTCTCCTTGCCGGCAAATGGGCCTTGATGTCTCCGCACATTTCCGTTCACAGCATCAAGGGAATGGAGGCAACCCAGTCCTTTGCGAAAAGGCTCGGGGTCCGCTATCTTCTCGAATCCCAGATCCAGTACGCCGAAGTGGGGGGAGGGGCCGAGCAGGTTCGCTTCTTTTCCCGAATCTACGATCGCCGCCTTCACCGCATCGTCTGGGAGGGGATCGGAGAGGGACGCGGCTACGAACGTCTTTTTTTTCCCACCACACCAGCCCCCTTCCTGACGGTCGCCCAGACGGCCGCCCGAGGTCTTGTGAGCCGCCTCTTCGGCCACTAAATCCCCGAGTGATCCTCTTTCCGGAAGGAGTGTGCCTTGCCCACCGTCAGAATTATCGAAGTTGACCGGGAAATCGAGATTCCTGAAGGACATCCGCTCTTGCAGGGGGCCATCGACCAGGGGATCGCCTTTGGATTTTTCTGTGCCGGAGAGTCAGCCTGCGCAACATGCCTCGTGAAGGTTGTCGAAGGACTCGACTCCCTTCCCCCCCGCAATCCTCTGGAAGACTTTCTCTCTAAAGCCATGCTTCTCGAGACCAATCTCCGGCTCGCCTGCCAGACGAAAGCCGGCTCCTCCCCCCTCGTGCTCTCCTTTCCCTCCCTCGCCAGAAAGTGATGACCTGAAGCCCCTTTGACTTCCCCCCTCATTTTTCCTGTGACACCCCGAGAAATCATCACAAGAGGTTCGTATTTTCTTCAGATATGCCAAGAAAAGGAATCGGGAAGGGAGAAATAATCTCTTGAGAGGGGATCATGCTTGGATTGGAGGCGAGAAGACATGGGCCAGAAGGCTCGGGGGAGGTCAAAAAGGTGCGAAGAGTCTTGACCTCTTTGCTCAGGCGGCCGAGACGAGCTCCGCCTGACAACGACAGATGCCTTATTTAACGGAGGGCCGGGCTCAGAGAGACCGCCCCTTTTCGGCTCCGGGAGGCGGAGGGGGCCGAAGGCTGGGGGGAGGGAACCAAAGGAAGGCTCAGGTTCCCACTTTCCCAAAGCGTCCGCAGACAATCGGTATGGAAGGCATGTCCTCCTCGGCGAACGACAAACCGTCCCAGGATCGGACGATCCAAAAGGCGCATATCCCCGAGAAAGTCGAGAATCTTGTGCCGGACAAATTCATCGTCGTAGGTCTGCTGCTCCGGATTGATCAGGGCGTCCTTCCCCATGACCAAGGCATTGGAGAGACTTCCCCCCTTGGCAAGACCCATCGAACGCATCTTCTGAATGTCGGACTCGAAGCAGAAGGTCTTAGCCCGGGAAATCTCCTCGTCGTAGAGACCTTCTGAAAGGGTAAAGACCGCGCGCTGCACCAGTCCCCCTCCGAAATCGATCTCATAATCCACCTCGAAGGTCTCCGATGGAGCCACCGAGAGGAATCGTCCCTCAGAGGAAAATTCTTCCGGGCGGGTGATGCGATAGAAGGACTGCTTCTTTTTCTGCTCGCAGAGCCCCCCCTCCCGAATGGCCTCGATGACATTTTTCGCGGAGCCGTCGAGGATGGGAAGCTCTGCCCCGTCCACTTCGGCAATGACATTATCCACAGAAAGTCCGGAGAGGGCGGAAAGAAGATGCTCGACTGTCTGAACCGTTGCTTGACCGTCAAAGAGAACCGTCGAGAGAGTCGAGCGTTCACGGCTGACAAAGCGAACGTGGGCAGGGATGTACACCGACCCCAGATCGGAGCGGTGAAACACAATACCATGGTTCTCCGGAGCCGGACGAAGGACAAGGGAGACCTCCCGTCCCGAATGCAGCCCCACCCCCCGGATTTCAACCGGTCGAACGAGCGTCTTCTGAAGCCTCACCTCTTCCCTCCGTTCCCTGCAGTTGGCAGACCGACACGTTTCACAACGGAGGTCATGCAATCTTCATGCCAAGGGAAGGACTTTCAAAAATCTCAGATTGGGAATTGTTTAGGAAGGAAGCCATTTCCATCGGTGTGGCAGAATCACCACGGCCTGTGTCAGATTTCCCCGGCCTTTTGTGGCATCGACACCACAAGAGGTGTCAAAAACTCCTCCTCAGGGGTAGGAGGAGGGAGGCTTTGTGAACATGGTGACGATCGGCAGAACACCGACTCCGGTGAGGAAAAGGATCAACACGGTGATCAGGGTGACGAATAGCCAGGTGGGAACCTTAAAGTCCTCCCTCTCCTGCCACTGCTTGCGGAGAATGAAGAAGGAAAAGGCCAGAAAGAACATCAGGGCGACGGAAGCGGCTCCCTTCATCAGGGGATCCTTGACGGTATAAAGGACCCACGAAATGACGACGAGAACCAGCACCGGCATGACGATCTTGAGAAAGAGCCTTTTTTCCAGGGACTTTGCCACGTCATTTCTCCTTGGGTGGAAACTCTCCGGGTTGCGATCTACCCCAGAGAACGGCGAAGGATTCCCGCATTGAGGAGATATTCCGAGAAATCCTTTTCCTCCTGCATGAGGAAATAGATGCTCGACACGAAGTTCCGGTGGAGGTAGTGCTCGATCGTCACCGGACCGAGAGTGATCTTGAAGAAGTCCTCGATCAGGTCGATGTCCTCCTTGACGGTTCTCCAGGCCTGATCCTCGGAGGCGAGGAACTCGAGGTTCTCCTTGTTCAGGAAGTTGCCGGCATCCTGCATGTCATCCTTGAGCCGCCGATAAAAAAGAGAGAGGTGATCGCCCAGCCCCTCCCGTATGGCCTGGGCGATTCCCCGCCCTGTGCCGATGAGCTCCGGAGGAATGCCAAGGGAGTAAAGCGAGGCCGTAAAGCCGATCGCCCGGGGAAGCTGCTTCTGCCCGATCCCCCGGGAATATCCAAAGAGGCCGATGTGCAGCTTTCTCTCCCGGCGGGGAGGAATGCGGGAGGAGACGCGGTTCACCACGTCTGCCACCTCTTCGATCGTCTTGCGGTAGTGGTCTGAAAAAATCTCGACGAGCCGTTCGCCGGCCTTGACCTCTTCGGGGGTATAGGCGAGCGGGACCGAGCCCGGCAGCGAGCGGTTCAGAAGGGTGATGGCTTCGCGAACATCCTCCTGGGGGTAGTCGTATCGGAAGGCCGACTGGACGGTGACCGTCCGGACGCCCGGATATTCCTCGATAAAATGGGGAACATTCCACGGGGAGAGGCCCCCCCGAAAGGGAAGCGAGCCGACTCCCATGATGGGAAAGACAGGAATGCCGGTCTCTTCCTCAAAATGGTAATACTCGGAGAGTGCGACCTTGGCGGCAATGGTTGCCGGCACGATCCCTGCGTTCAGGGCCGGATCGGAGCGGGCGATGAAGGGGCGGAGATAGACCGGCTTTGTTCCGTATTCCCGGTCGTGAAGATTCACATAGTCGTGAAGAATCTTTCTTGACGCGGTCAGCTCCGAGACACCTTCCACGAGGGGAATGACCTGAAGGTAGGAGGAATCCTTCACCGTCCCCTCTTCGTCAAAGACCTGATTCTTGAGCTTGGCGATCTTACGAAAGGTTTGCTGGAGGTAAAGCATCTTCTGCCCTTCGTCGGTCATGGGCAGGATCACCTCGAAGACCGGGGGGGTCTTGAGTTTGAGATCGCGGGCCAGGTCTTCGAAGGTCAGAATCCCGATATAGGCCCGGGCAATCCGATATTCCTTTTCGTACCAGATATTGGGGAGCCGGAAGGTCAGGAAGAGGTCCTTGCCGATCTGATTTTCCTTGAAGTAGTCGTAATGGGTGGAAAAAAGCTTCTCCACCACCCCTTCGTCGACATACTTCCCTTCCCAATCCCACATGTACTCCTGACAGCCGATATCAATATAGCTGCGATAACACTCTTCAATCTCATCGAGAGTGCTGATGAAGGGGTCCTGGTTCCCCTTCCAATAAGGGGGAGCGGCGTTATCGGGGTGCTGGGTGGCCATCGTGGTGGGAATTTTTCTGTCCAGGGACTTTTTCTGTAGTTTTTTCCGGTCAAAAAGATAGGCCAAGAGAGCTCCGCTGCGGAGGGTTGGTAGTTGCCCGGACCCGATCCTAACGCAGGATCAGAAGTCCGAAAATATTCTGAAGAACCGCCGCCCAGAGCAGAACAAAGATTCCCAGGACAACGTTGAGGTTCCGGAGAAGTCCCACGGTATGACGCAGTCTGGACTTCTTTTCCTCAAGGCGAAGGGTGGTCTCGGAGTCAGGGGCCTGCGAGAACTGCTGGCGGGTCGTCTGGCGAATCTCTCCCGAGATTTTCGCGATGACGATTCCGAGAAGCGCGATTCCTCCCACGAAGCTCAGCTTGAGAAGCCAGAAGGTCTCATAGGAGTTCTTATAGGGAAAGACCATATTTTCAAGGGAGACAAGCCTGTCGAAAATCACGAAGGCCCCGGTGATGATGAGCAGAGAGAGGCTGACCCAAAAAACGGGAAGATAAAAATCAGTCGCTTTCTTGGCGAGCTTTCCCCGAATCGCCGGGTCGACCCATGACAAGAGGGGGCTGACAACAAAGAGTTGAAGAACCATTCCCCCGACAAGGGCCGCGGCTCCCACAAGGTGGAGCCACCGAATGAAAGTAATCGTGACAAACATGGAACCTCCTCGAAGAAAAATCCGGCTTTTTCCATTATCATACAAGAGGGCCTCCGATGGATAGTCCCACCGTCCACGAAGACCCTTGTCCGTCCGGACTCGTCTGCCACGAGACCGAATCCGCCCCCACACTCCCCGAAGGAGCCATTTGTGAAGAGCCATCACAGGACTGAGGCCGGCCCTCCCCCACAAGACACCGACCCCCTTTTTCTCACTTGCCTTCAGGATGCGGCCCGACACGCGGCTGAAAAAGCCGGAGAGATCCTTCGGGAGGGGCTGACCCGAAAAATCGAGGTCGGATTCAAAGGACGGATCAATCTCGTGACGGAGATCGACCTAGCTTCGGAAAAGACGATCATCGGAATCCTCTCCGCAGCCTTCCCCGAGCATGGCTTTCTTGCCGAAGAGAGCGGCGCCCGAAATGGCAATGCCTCGGAAAACAACCACTCACATCGTCCCTCCGGACGATGGATCATCGACCCCCTCGACGGAACCACAAACTATGCCCATCGTTATCCGGCCTTCTGCATCTCCATCGCCTACGAACAGAACGGCAAGGTTCTTTACGGACTCGTCTCGGATCCCCTCCGAAGAATGAACTTCGAAGCCCTGATCGGTCAGGGAGCCACCCTGAACGGATCTCCGATTGGGGTCTCCGAGGTCAGCGATCCGGAGCGTTCTCTCCTGTGCACCGGATTTTCCTACCGGCAGGCCGACGGCCCGACCCTTCGTAATCTTGACCACTTCGAAAAATTTTCCCGTGGGGCCCAGGGAATCCGACGCTCAGGGTCAGCCGCCCTCGACCTTTGTCATGTGGCTATGGGCGTCCTCGACGGATTTTGGGAGCTCGACCTCTCCCCCTGGGATACGGCCGCGGGAACATTGATCGTGGGCGAAGCCGGCGGACGGGTGACCGAGGGGACGGGGGCTCCCTTTCGACTTGACGCTCCCGTGGTGGTCGCGAGCAACGGTCTCATTCATGAATGGATGGTCGGGACTATCCGGCAGGACGAAGGGGGTCAGGGACAAAGACCAGACACAAAATAATCGCCGCCAGCACTCCCCAGATCTTCCGGGACAACGGAAGATCTTCCTCGGACTCGGCAGACTCTCGAGGGTCGGGATGCACGGGGCCGAGAAGAAGGATCAGACCCCCGAAAATCCACCACCCCTTCCACCCCCAAGCCCCCAAGGCCCCCATGGCAAGGATGAGCCCCCAGGAAACGTAACGGGCCCTTTTTCCGAAGAGGGCATAAGAAATATGGCCCCCATCAAGCTGCGCCACCGGAAGCAGGTTGAGCGCCGTCACCAGAAGACCCACCCATCCTGCAAAACCCACTGGAGAGAGAAGAAGGGTCTGTCCCGGGCCATTTTCCACACCGAAAATCCATTCGACTCCTTTGAAAAGGAGCGATTCCCCAAGAATCATTCCCTTGCCGGATCCCGGATCGACTCCCACAACGCTCGACATCTCAATTCCTGCAGCGAGGGCGAGGATTGAGGGGACGAGTCCGGCCACAGGACCGGCCAGGCCAATGTCAAAAAGGGCAAGGCGGGATCCCGGAAGGCGGGGCAGGCGAATAAGCGCCCCGAATGTTCCCACGAGTGTGGGCGCCGGGATGAACCAGGGAAGAGGGGAGTCGACACCGTGGTGGCGTGCCATAAAGAAATGCCCGGCTTCGTGCGCAGAAAGAATGAAAAGAAGGGTGAGAGAATAAGGAAGGCCAGACCAAAAATCTGCGGGAGAGGCGAGGGGATCTTTCCCGGCGAGAAGGGCCCCCGCAAAGGTCGTAGAGAGCGCCGTGAGAAAAAAGAGAACCGAAGAAAGCACCTTTTCCCGGAGGGGACGGGGGGACGAAATCATGGTCAGGGAAGCTTCTGGCTTTTCTTCTTGAGCATCCTGCGAGGACGGATCATAAAGACATAATAAATGACAAAGAAGCCGCCCGCGAGATAGGCGCCTCCGCCAACCGTGCCAAAATCAAAGGTTCCCCTCTTATGGTCGGGAGAAAAAAAGGTGTTGATATTCTGTCCTGTCCGGTTTCCCAGAATCGGAAGGGAGAGGATAATCGCCGTCGCATAGACGATGACGATCAGGATGACCATCCACCAGGGGATGGGTCCCTGGCTTCGTTCGATCTCTCTCGCCACTTCGTTTTGCTGGATGTCTCGCGGATCCTCACGCATTTTTGCACCTCCTCCTTCATCCTAGGTCCCTTCTCCGCCTTTTTCAAGCCGATCGGCTTTTCATTCCCCCTTCCGCCCCCCCAGTAAATGTAGTATACTGAACGCAGTGAACTATTATTTTGAACACCTTCTCACCCTGCCCCTTAGAGTTCCACAGGAACATCCCGGCCTCAGGGAAAGATGACACATCCGTGACCTCTCTTTCGGCAACGCCTCTTTTCTTCAGCCTTTCGACCCTCCTTGCTCTTCTGGTGACAGGGCTTGCCGGCGCCTGGCTTCTGACAAGACGTCCAACCTTTGCCACGCCAATCTTTCTCCTGCTCTCCCTGGAAACCCTGGCACTGACGTTCTCCGGACTTCGGGGACTTCTGGCAGGATCTGACATCCGTCTCGTCCTTCCTGGCGGCATTCCCGACCTCTTCATTCATCTGCGCCAGGATCCCCTCGCGAGTTTTTTTCTTCTTCTTTTAGGAGGGGCCTCGACGGGAGTTCTCCTTTTTTCCGCCGGTTATACCAAGGATATGGCCACGAAGAGGGTCGCCGAGCTTCTCTCGCGCACGACCCTTTTTCTCTTTTTTACAGGCGGGGTCTTCCTCGCCGACGATGCCTATTCCTTCATGGTTTTCTGGGAGGTGATGGCTGTCGCCTCCTTCTTTTTGATCCTGTCCGGGGACAAGACCCCCGAGGTCCGGCGAGCCGGATACCTCACCCTTCTGCTGGCCCATGGAGGAAGCCTCCTGATTTTGGCTTCCTTTGCCCTGCTGTCCATCCGGGAAACCCCTTCTTCCATCGTCTCCCTGAGCTCATTTTCCTTTGAGGCGCTGAGCCAGAGCCACCTCTCCCCCAAGGGCGCCCTCCTCGCCTCCCTTCTCTTTCTTCTGGGCTTCGGGGCCAAGGCAGGACTTCTCCCTCTCCATGTCTGGCTTCCTCTGGCACATCCGGCGGCACCGACTCCGGCCTCTGCCCTGCTAAGCGGCGTCATGCTCAAGGCCGCCATTTACGGCCTTATCCGGGCCCTCTTCGAGCTGGTGGGGCTCCATCAGCTTGCCTCCTCCTTCGGAATCCTTCTTATGGTCACAGGGGCTTTTATGGCCCTATTCGGAATTCTTCACGCCATTCTCCAATCGGCACCCAAGGCCCTTCTGGCTTACTCCTCCCTTGAAAATATCGGCATCATCCTTTTGGGAACAGGCCTCGGGATTCTCTATCTCAAAACAGGCCACCCCCTTCCAGGAACCTTGGCTCTTTCTGCCGCACTTTTCCATGCTCTCAACCATGCATTTTTCAAAAGTCTTCTCTTTCTCGGAGCCGGCACCATGATCCATGCAACCGGAGAGACAAATCTCAACCGGATGGGGGGACTTCTCCGCCATATGCCCCGCTCCGGGACCTTGGTTCTCCTTGGTGTCCTCTCCATCTCCGGAATCCCCCCGACCAACGGCTTCGCCTCGGAATGGCTCCTTCTCCAGGCGACATTGCAGGCTCGTGATCTCTCTGGAACTATCCAGCGGAGCTCCGTTCTTTTTGGGGCAGCCATCCTTGTTCTTGCCTCCGCCCTTGCTGCCATGGCCTTTCTCAAGTTCTTCGGCGTGGGCTATCTCGGCCTGCCCCGATCAGAAGGAGCCAAGGCAGCCCATGAGTGCTCCCTCCTCGAGATGCTGGGCATGGGATGGCTGGCCTTGGGATCCCTCCTCCTCGGACTCTTACCTGGCCTTGTCCTGAAGGAAGTGGTCAAGGTCGTGTCACCGCTGACGGCGACCTCCCTTACCGTACCGCCTGAAGCTTATGGATGGGCCTGGCTTCTGCCCCTCCCCCCAGCGGGGCCCTCTTCATCCCCCCTCCTTCTGCTCGCACTTGTCGGGATCCTGACTCTTCCGGTCTTCTGGCTTTATTGGGGGACCAGGCGGGGAAAAATGCGGTCGGCACCTCCATGGGGATGCGGCTACAGGGAGCTCTCCGGACGCTCCCAGGCCTCCGCCGAGTCCTTCGCCCAGCCGATTCGCCATTTCTTTCCTGTCTTTTTCTCCATGAAACGGCACCTTCCCACTCCGGAGGACCCTGACCCCGTCTTTGATCTTTCGGTGGAAGATCCCCACTGGCCCCTTCTTTACCGCCCCCTTTTCCGACTCTTCATCGCTCTGGCCGAAGCCGCGGAGCGGGTTCGCTCCGGACGCATCTCGGTCTATCTGATCTATAGCTTTACCACCCTCATCATTCTTCTCTCGGTGCTGAGATGGCATTAATCCCGACTTTTCCCTCTTTTGGGTGGACCATCTCCCTTCTTCAAATGCTTTTTGTCATTTTCCTTGCGCCTCTTCTCTACGGCTGGATTGGGGTTGTCCGGGCGATTCTCCAGAACCGCCGGCCCGCCGGCCTTCTTCAGCCCTGGAGAAACATTCTCCGACTTCTTCGAAAGGAGACGATCCTCCCCGAAGGACACTCCTACCTCTTCCTTTTCGTTCCCCCGCTTTTCTTTTTCATCATGGCCGGCGCCTCGCTGCTGATTCCCTTTCTGATGGTATCCCCTCCCCTTGCCCCCGTGGCCGACGCGGTGACGCTTGTGGGGCTTTTCTCCCTGGCGCGTTTTGCCATGGCCGCTGCGGCCATGGATCTGGGAACCCCCTTCGGAGACATGGGGGGACGGCGGGAGATGATGGTGGCATTCCTGACCGAACCGGCCACCCTCATGATTCTTTTCACCGTCTCCCTTTGGTCGGGATCCACCGCCATCCCCTCCATCCTCCACTCCTTTTCCTTGGGGCATTCTCCCTTTCATCCCAGTCTTCTGATCGCCGCCATGGCCTTCATCCTGGTCTTTCTCGGCGAAAATGCCCGTCTTCCCATCGACAACCCCTCGACTCACCTCGAACTGACAATGATTCATGAGGCCATGCTCCTCGAATATTCAGGCCCTCTCCTGGCGTTGATGGAGTGGGGCTCGATGCAAAAGCTCCTCCTCTACCTCCTTCTGGGGATAGATTTTTTCGCCCCCCTGGGGATCTCCCGAGGTCTTTCCCCCCTCTCGCTTCTTGTCGGGTTAGTGGCGCTTCTGGGGAAGCTCTTTGTTCTCGGAGCCGGGATCGCCCTGATCGAATCGATTTTTGCCAAGCTTCGCATCTTCCGGATCCCGGAATTCACGGCTTTGGCCTATCTCCTCTCCACACTGGGATTCCTTCTCCACTTTGTCCTCGAGGTCTGAGATGACACCCTCTCTTCTTCATCCCCCCACCAGCCCTCTCGTCGGCTTTCTTGGAAGCGCCCTTCTCCTCTCCTCCTTCGCCATGCTGGCAATGAGAAGGATGGGATCGCTTGTCCGGATTTTTGCCCTTCAAGGGATCCTGCTGACCTTGAGCACTCTTTCGGTGGCTCTTGCCGCGAAAGAGCCTCACCTCTTTTTCTCCGCCCTTTTCACCCTGGCCTTCAAGGTTCTGCTCCTGCCATTTCTTCTCTTCCGCCTTCTCGAGCGGCTCCATATCCGGGGAGAGGTGGAGGTGCTTCTCAACGTTCCCACGACCATGGTGGCAGGGCTCTTCGTCGTCGTCTTCTCCTTCGCCCTGTCAGCCCCCATCTCCGAAATGGCCAATACCGTCTCCCGGGGCCTGATCGGGGTGGGGTTGGCCGCGCTCCTCCTCTCCTTTCTCATGATGATCACCCGACGCAAGGCCGTCACCCAGGTTTTGGGCTTTCTCGGAATGGAGAACGCCCTTTTTTTCTCGGCCATCAATGCCACCTATGGGATGCCCATGGTGGTGGAGCTGGGGGTGGCCTTCGATGTCCTCGTGGGAACATTCGTCTTTGGTATTTTCTTTTTTCAAATACGGGAAACCTTTGAGAGTTTCGATCTGAAGCATATGGACAATACCCCGACGGAGTGACCGTGATTCTTGTCCTGATTCTTGTCGTCCCCATGTCCGGAGCACTCTTTCTCGGCCTCTGGGGCCATAAAAGATTTGCTTCTGCTGTCAATATTTTGTTTTCTCTCGTCACCTTTGCCCTGACTCTCCTTTTGGCGATCAGGGTCGACACGCAGGGCCCCCTGATCGCGCTCGACGAAAATCTCTTTGTCGACAGCCTCTCCTCCCTTTTTCTCGTCATTACCGGGGGGGTGGCCGCCACCACCTCCTTTTTCTCCCTTCGGTACATGACGATCGAAGGAGAGCATGGCCACCTCACCCCGGAGCGAACGCGCCTCTACCTCGCCCTTTACCAGCTCTTCGTCCTCACAATGATCGTCGTTCTGGCCAGCAACAATCTCGGTCTTCTTTGGGTGGCCCTCGAGGGGGCCACCCTGGCGACAGTCCTTCTCGTTGGGTGGACCCGGACCCCCGCGGCCATCAAGGCCTCTTGGAAGTACTTCATTCTCTGCGGGGTCGGCATTGCCCAGGCTCTCTTCGGCACAATCCTTCTCTACTTTGCCTCGGAAAAGACCCTGGGGCCGGGAGGAACAGCCCTTCTTCTCACTCACCTCCTGACGGTCAAAACCCAGCTTGAACCCACGGTCATCTCCCTGGCCTTCGTCTTCTTTGTCGTGGGGTATGGCACAAAGGTTGGCCTGGTCCCGCTTCACAACTGGCTTCCGGATGCCCACGCCGAGGGTCCCACCCCCATCTCCGCCGTCCTTTCCGGACTCCTGCTTAACGTAGCCCTCTATGCCATTCTGAGGGTAAAGATCCTGGCAGATGGGGCCCTCCATAGCCCAATGCCTTCGGATCTTCTTATGGGATTTGGTTTTGTCTCCGTTCTTCTCGCCTCGATATCGATGTGGAAGAGACAGGACATCAAGCGCCTCTTTGCCTATTCCTCCATCGAACACATGGGGCTCGCCACCCTGGCCTTCGGCATCGGTGGACCGCTGGCCACATTTGCGGGGCTTCTCCATATGACCACTCATAGCCTCGTGAAATCGGCGATCTTTTTTGCCGTGGGACATATCGTTCAAACCTCGGGATCCCAGAAGATCCCATCCATCCGAGAGATTGCCGCCCGAACTCCAGGGCTTTCCCGGGCCCTCCTGACCGGAGGACTGGCCATTACCGGCCTTCCTCCGTTTGCCCTGTTTGCCAGCGAGCTTTTGATCATGGCCGAAGCCATCAAAAGGATCCCCTACGCCGTCCCCTTTCTCCTTCTTGCCCTGTTTATCACCTTTGGCGTTCTGATTTTTCGCATCCTTGAGATGAGCGGGGGTGAAACGGCAACGCCGGAAATCTCCCCTTCTCGCTCCCATTCGCGCCTGACATTCTTCCCCATCTGGATCCATCTGGGAATGGCACTGCTCCTTGGAACCTTTTTTCCTGCTCCTCTTTACGAGATTTATCAGAAGGCCATTCTGTCGTTGGGAGTGAGCATTGGAGGGTAACAACTTCTCACCGGAAACCGGGTTTGATTCCTTCCACGGAGCGATCCCTCACGCCACTCTGTCTTTTGATTCCCCAGAAAGATACCGGGGGGAGGCCCACTTTCTCGCTCATTCCGGTGCCCGGCTTCTCGCTCTCTGGGCCGACTCACCCTCGTCGATCCGGGCAAGCCTGATTCTTCGGGAAGGGGTCGTCCTGCTTTCCCTCTCCCTTCCAAAAGATTCTTTAAGCTTCCCCTCACTCTCCTCAATTTTTCCCACCGCCGGCCGCTTTGAGCGAACCATCGCCGATCTCTTTGGACTTCTTCCCGAGGGACTGACCGATCTTCGTCCCTGGTCCGATCATGGCCTCTGGCTTGTCCCCCCGCTCGCGGAGGGGCGACCATCCCTCCATCAACCCTTCGCGCCTGAGGACTACCCCTTCGTCAGGGTTCGCGGCGAGGGCGTCCATGAGATTCCCGTGGGCCCGGTCCATGCCGGCATCATCGAACCGGGCCATTTCCGTTTTTCTGTCGTCGGGGAGAAAGTTCTGAGACTCGAGACCCGAATGGGCTATGTCCACAAGGGGATCGACTCTCTGTTTCGGGGTCGGACCCTCTTTGAAGGGGCTCGCCTGGCGTCACGCATCTCGGGAGACTCAGCGGTCGCCACCAGCCTCGCCTTTTCAAAGGCTGTGGAAGAAGCTCTCAATATTGAGGTCTCTGAAGGCATTCGCTTTGTCCGGGCCCTCTTGTTGGAAAGAGAACGCATCGCCAACCACATTGGAGATCTGGGAGCCCTTGGAAACGATGCCGGCTTAGGGGTCGCACTCTCTCTCTTCGGCCCTCTCAGGGAGCGTATGCATCGTCATAATCTGACCCACTTCGGCCATCGCCTCCTCTTTGACACGATCGTTCCAGGGGGGGTCTCCACGTTTCTCTCTCCCCAGATGGTGGACGCTCTTCTTCAAGAGACCGACGACCTACTCTCAGAGGTTTCTCTCCTCGAAAGAATCTACAGTGATCATGGAGGGCTGCAGGACCGCTTTCAAAATACCGGGATCCTTTCCCCTGAGATTGCGATTCGCCTCGGGATTGGAGGGGTGGCAGGGAGAGCCAGCGGTCAGGGATGGGATCTTCGCATTGATCACCGGGAGGATCCTGTCCATCGGTTTTCGCCAGCACTGGCCCTGGACCATGTGGGCGATGTCGCCGCACGCGTCCGGATCCGCTTTTTCGAGATCTTCGAGTCTCTTCACCTAGTCCATGCCCTTTTGACAAATTTCCCCGGACCAGACATATGCTCGACACTTCCTGACATCCCGCTCTCCCGTGAAGGCCTTGGAATTGTGGAGGGGTTCCGGGGAGAGGTACTCGGATGGGTCCGTATTCGTCCGGGCAAGACGATCGAGAGCGCTCATATCGCCGAAGGCTCTCCCCTCCTCTGGCATGCACTTGAAGCCTCAGTTCCCGGGAACCTCGTGGCTGATTTTCCGCTGATCAATAAATCCTTTAATCCAAGCTACAGCGGCTCCGACCTCTAGGAGGCACCATGTGGAAGCTACTTTGGAAAATCTTGAAATCGGGAAATCTGACAGAGTCCCGCATGCACAAACCAGAGCGGACCTCCCCCTGTGAGTACAGCCGCAGCGCCTCCATCCGTCATCTCGATTCCGGCTCCTGCAATGGGTGCGAGTTGGAACTCTGGGCTTTGGAAAACCCTGTCCACTCCCTGTCGAGTCAGGGCTTTTCCTTTGTGGCCTCCCCCCGCCATGCGGATATTCTTCTGGTTACAGGTCCCCTCTCTTGCCATATGAAAGAGGCCCTCGAAAAGACATACCAGGCCATGCCCTCTCCCAAGCGGCTCCTTGCAGTGGGTGACTGCGCCATCAATGGGGGCGTCTTTCGGGGAAGCTATGCCATCCATAATGGAGTGACAGAGGATATGTCTCCCAACCTCACCGTTCCCGGTTGCCCTCCCCGACCGGAAGAGATTGCCGACGCTATCCGTCGGAGCTTTTCTCCTGCCAAGACACATTCCGATTCACCTGTCCTTGATTTGGAGATCCGGAGCCCCTTACCATAGATCCTAAGGGAACATTCTCCCAGACCCATTCCGGGGTATCTTTGACCTCACGGCTTCTCGCATTATTGATCTGGTCTTGACCAACCACACTATATCCAAGAGACGATGATGGCACCTAAAAACGAGACCTCCCATGATGTGCATTCCCTGGCCCATCTCATCCTGACATCCGAAAGACCGGTTCTCATGATCGGGTCATCAACCCGCTGGGGATGGAATGACACTGATAAGGAACGCCGAGACCTCCTTCGATTCCTCGAAGAAAAGATTCCCTCTCTGGACACGGCACATGTTTCAGACTTTAAGCCGGCAGACACTCTCACCTTTTCTTCAGGTGTGACCCTGCTTGTCGGGATTCCAAAGTCTCGGCTGGAGCTGATCCTGAAGCATCTCGACACCATTCAAGGCTCCTACGGTCGAGTTCTCCTCTTTGATGACCATGCCCTCCCTCCGACCGGCCATATCCATATCGATGTAAGAGATCATGCCCCCTTTCACAGCCTGACCCGTGCGATCTCTTCCCTGCTCTCCACTTCGGGCTTTACACCATGGGGTGCAACTCCCGATGGAATTGCCCATGCACAAAACCTTGTGAAGTATCCTGAAAAACGCCCTGACTGGAAATGGGATGAGACAAAGGCCCTTCATATCCCGGAAGAATTTCGTCACGATCTGGCCGCGGGGCTCGACGAACACGCGGAGTAGGGATCATAGCCATGAGTTTTTTTTGGCTATAACAAAAGCTCAGATTCATGAAGGATAATCAAATACGTCATCTTTTCTCCCTTCCAATATTTCCTAGTGATTCTTGCAAGAGTTTGACTTGATTTGAGCACTGGTGATAGTGTATTTGAACGCTGGATAATGTCGTTGTCGCAGGCTGATTGAAGATTTGGCACGCATATGGTGACACCCGGAAAGGAAGTCTCCATTCCTGAGGTTCAACGATGCGCCCAATTGAGAAGCTGAAGGAGAGGCCATTCCGGCCATCTCAACTTCCTTCCCGACTCGCCATCTTTTCAATCTCGAGGCTCGTTTGAGCCCTTGATTTGGAATCCTGGCCCGGTCCAATCCAGCTTTCGCGTTTTTCTTCTTTCTTCACTGACCATCTTCCATATTAAGGAGTCATGAATGTCTGATTCGGCAGGAGTCAAGGACGTCCAGGCAGGGAAAGCCCCCGAGATCAAGGGAACGACTGAGAGCGAGCTCTCCGCAGGAGATCGCCAAAAGATCGTGACCCCTGAGTACATGTTCTTCGAGGCCCCTCGGGAAAGGGCTTTCATTACGGGATCCGAAGCCGCCAAGGAGGCCATTCGCCGCTCCAATGTCGACGTCGCCATCTCCTACCCAATCACTCCCCAGAGTGAGACCATGCAGCAGGTTGGTTCACTTTGGGCAGAAGGATATGTCAAGGAATACTTCCGCGGAGAGGAAGAAATTGGCGTGATGTCGGCAATTGCCGGCTCATCCCGGGCAGGCGCCCGCTCGATGACGGCCACCGCCGGCCCCGGCCTCATGAGAGGCATGGAAGTGATTGCCTCCTGGCCGGGAGGACGTATTCCCGCCGTTCTTCTGATCATGTGCCGTGTGGTGAATGCCCCCCTCGCCATTCAGCCTGACAATGTGGAACTTGCCTACCTCCTGAACTCCGGCTTGATTCTCTTCCATGGGGAAAACCAGCAGGACTTCTTTGACTACACAATGAAGGCCTTCATCATCTCCGAGCGCCCCGAGATCACCTTACCTGTGGCCGTCGCTGTGGATGGTTTCTTTGTGACCCACGCTCGAGGCTATGTCAGCATGCCCTCCAAAGACATCAAGCTTCCTCCGAGAGATCCCTATGCTGAAGCGGTTCCCGCCATGGATAACGAGAATCCGCCGGCCCGTCTCTCCCGTGACGCACCGATCCAGAAGAGCAACTTCATCAGCTATCAGGTGCATGCCTCGTGGCAACAGGAGGTCTGGGCCGCCAATGAGCGCTCCCGTCGCTATATCAACAAATACATGGGCGGACTCATTGAAGTCGTCAACCCAGACGCTGAAATCATGCTGATCGCTTCCGGAAGCGCCGTCTCCCAGTCGAGAGAGGCCGTCCGTCAGGCGGAAGAGGAGCATCATACCAAGATCGGACTCATCAAGGTCCGCTCCCTTCGCCCCTTCCCCACGCCGGAACTTCGCGAGGCCTGCAAGCACGCGAAGAGGATCATCGTCCCCGAGTTCAATTACATGGGATGGCTTCACCGGGAAATCGTGACCGCTCTGTACGGATATTCCAAGGCAGAGATCGTTCCCGGTCCTCGGGTGTACGGCGGCATGTCCATGCCGACGGAGATGATCCTTCAGACCATCTTCCCCCACAAGAAATTTGTGTTCTAGGGAATCTTAAAGAAACTGCAACGACCAACCAATCCGTCAATGTTGTCCCTTAGGGGACATGCGAACAATATGGAGCAGACCGATGAGCTTTAAGAATATGACGATTACTCCCGGCTGGGAGAAGTACATGACCAAGGAATACGTCGACCTGGTCGAGCGCGGCCCCTACGGCAAGCAGAAAAAGGTCTCCGAGATGGGCTCCTTCAAGGAGGTTCTTGAAGAGCATCCCATGTGTGCCGGATGCGCCATGACCCTTTTTATCCGTCTGACCATGGTGGGTCTCCCCAACCCCGAACATACGATCCTGATCGGAACGGCCGGCTGCGGGCGTCTCGCCTTGACGCAGACCTCCATCCCCTTCATCTATGGTAACTATGGCGATACGAATGCCGTTGCCTCCGGTCTCAAACGGGGTCTTGAAGTTCGCTTCAAGGATCAGGCCAAAGACGTGGTTGTGATGGCCGGCGATGGCGGACTGGCCGACATTGGATTCAGCGCGGTCATGCACTCCTGGTTCCGCAAGGAGCGCTTCACGACGATCATGCTGGACAACGAGGTCTACGGAAACACCGGAGGGCAGGAGAGCGGAATGACCGAACGCGGAGCCCTCCTAAAGATGGCCCCCAAAGGAAAGCTCTTTGACAAGATGGATATGATTGGACTGGCCCAGACCTCTGGGGTGGCCTACATTGCCCGTCTTACACCCACCAACCCCACCCGTGTCGCCTCAGTCATTCGAAAAGCTGTGATGATCGCTCGAGAGGTCGGCCCCACCTTTATTCAGGCCTACACATCCTGCAACATCGAATACGCGATTCCCACGCCTAAGGTTCTTGACGACGCCCGGGATATCGAATCGAAGCGTTACGGTTTCATGGAGATCATCTCCGATGAGGCCAAAGCCTATCTCGAGTCCATCGACACCTCCAAGAAAGCCAAGAAGCAGGAGTAAGGACCCGGGAGGGGAGCGTATAACGATCCCCTCCCCCAATTGAAGGAGAATTCACCATGCAACTCAAGCGTTACAACATCCGTATGGCCGGTATCGGCGGTCAGGGAGTCGTGACCGCCTCTCACATCCTGAGCAACGGGATGGTCATCAACGGCGGAGAAAGCACCCTGGTTCCCTTTTTCGGCTCCGAGAAGCGCATGGCTCCGGTTGAATCCTATGTCCGCATTGCCATCGACAAGATTTACGAAATCGGCGAGATCATCTATCCCAACGTCATCATGATATTCCATCCTCAGGTGATCACCCATGGAAAATCCTACACGATGCCGTTCTATTCCGGACTCAAGCAGAACGGTGTGGTGCTCATCAACTCGGATACCCCGATTCCCCTGCAGCCCGATGAAGTTCGAGAGCTTGAAGAGCGTCAGGCCAGAATTCACTACCTTCCGGCCACCACGATGGCGCGGGAGGTCGGTGGAACCGATTTGGCGACGAACATGGCCATGGTTGGAGCCATTGCCTCCATCCTGGGCATCCCCTCGATGGAATCACTGGAACAGTCGGTGCGGGAACGTTTCCTTGGAAAGGGATTTGTCGTGTCTGGAGGAACGGCCGCCCTGGATAACGTCATCGAGAAAAAGTTCGCCAAGAAAGAGCAGCTCCTTAAGAGCAACATGGCTGTTATTTCCGCCGCCTACCAATATGCCCAGGATCACGGCTGGGCCGCAAAGACCGAAAAGGCCTCCGTCTGATCTAACTAAAGGAGAAATCCCTTGTATCTTGTTGCGCATATCGATCAAGCCATCTGTAGCGAAACAGCCTGTCGTCTCTGTACCCAGTATTGTCCCGAAGCGAACACGATCCTTTACGACAATGCCGCCAAGACGGCCTTTGTCGCCGTCGATCGCTGCAAGGGGTGCGAGATCTGCGTTGGAATCTGTGATGATCTTGCCAAGCACCATGCCATCAAGATGATCATGATTACCGATCTGAAGGACACCTTTGAGCTTTCCAAAGAAGGCTTTCGGCCGGAATCATGGACAGGAAAGCATCCCTGACCGTCATTTAGAATATGATCGATTCACCAAAAGGAGGGCCTTCGGGCCTTCCTTTTGTTTTTTAGCCCCCTTTAGAAAACTCGTGCCGGGAGTCTTTGCCCATGAATCAGACTAGAATCACTGCTTCCCGCAAGAATTCTCCTCTAGGCCGTTTTCTCGCCCTCTTCACCGGGCTCTTTCTGCTCATTTTCCACGCGTCCCCTTCCCTTTCCGCCACTATCACGCTCGAAGGCAACGGTGGGTGGGTCGATGGCCATGGGCTAACATCCCCTCCCTCACTCACAGGGAAGGTCGTGCTCTACGACTTTTGGGACTATACCTGCATCAATTGCATAAGAACCTTTCCCCACCTTAATGCGATTTACCAAAAATACAAGGATAAAGGGTTGATCATCATCGGGATTCACTCTCCCGAATTTGACTTTGCCGCGCGTCCTGAACGGGTGGCGAGGGCGATCGCCCAATACCATATCGATTTTCCTGTTGTTCTCGATAAGGATCGTCGTCTCTGGGATCGTTTTAAAAATCATTACTGGCCATCGGACTACCTCTATTCGCCCACGGGAACCCTTCTCTACCATTCCATTGGCGAGGGAGGATACGATGAGCTTGAAAACAGTATTGTAGCGGCTCTTCATCTCCCCTCGCCCTCCACCGAAAATCCCGACTCCACCTCCTTCTCACCCGACCTCACCCCGGAACTCTATGCGGGAACCGATCGCGGACATTTGGGAAATCCTTCGGGATTTCATCTGGATGATCACGATTACATAGGCCACTCAGTAATTAACAACTCAATTATTTTAAAAGGAAATTGGTCATCGACTCCGGATCATGTTTTTTCGGGAAAATTAATTCAGGGGACACCTCCTTCTCTTACCGTCTACTACCAGGGCCGCGGTGTGAATGCCGTGATGAGGAGACCGCGACACCAGGTGGCGGGAACGGTCATCGTCCTAGTCGATGGGCATCCCCTGAACATGAATGAGGCGGGAACCGATACCACCATCACTCCCCAGTCTCAGTCCGTCCTTCAGGTGAAACGGTCCCGTATGTATTCCATTGTCTCCCACCAGACTTATGGTGCCCATCGCCTCGACCTCATCTTTGAGACACCGGGAACCTCTCTCTATACCCTGACATTTAACCCCTGAGGAGCGCCATTGCCCCCTTCTCCCCCCTCTTATACCTTTGCCTCCCTCACCTGCTCATCGGAGGATATGGAGGGCATTCTTTCCTGGTTAAATGGCCATGTCTCCTCTGCCGTTCTCATCGAAGAAGGTGAGCCTTGTCGGCTCGTTTTCATTCCCCCGAACCCCACCTCATCGGAATGGCTTCTCATGGAGTCAGCCCTCGCCTCTCTCGGCGCAGGGGAAATCACGACCGATGAGGCCCGACAGGAAGATTGGCAGGAAATATGGAAGGATCAGGGATTCAAGAGTTTTTCCGTGGGAACAACCCTTCTTGTGACCCCCTCTTGGGAAGATCACCATGACCCGTCTTTTCCCGAACGCATTCGTGTTGACCCTCAGATGGCCTTTGGCACCGGTCTCCATGAAACCACCTATGCCTGTCTTGAACTCATTGTGGAAACGGCAGAAACATGGGGCGACCCCTCACTATTCATTCTTGACTTCGGATCCGGAACGGGCATTCTCGGAGTGGCGGCCCTCCAATTGATGAAGAAGGCCACTCTTTTTGCCATCGACAATGATCCCTATGCCGTCGAGGCCACCCGTCAGAACCTTGCTGATAATGGCATGGAGAACCGAGCCGAGGTCTCCCTTTCCCTAGAAGAGCCGCTGCCGCAAACAGCCTTCAGAGACTTCGGGATGATCCTGGCCAATGTCACGGGAGGGGTTCTTTGCACGTTTGCTCCCCTTCTCTATGCCCGCCTCCTACCGCAAGGACGGATGATCTGTTCGGGAGTTTCCAAAGAGGAGTCGACAGAGGTGAAGAGGGTTCTTTCGGGACTGGGCGGAGCCGTTCGGGAGGTCGCAGGGGAGCGCTATGATACCTTCGTCATCGACAAAGTGGCGGGACGCTTGTTATGAGCGGAGTACGAAAACGGTTAGGGTTGAAGAATCCCCTGTGTCTTGCCCTCGATCTAACGGATAAAAATCAGGGAATCTCTGTGCTTAAGGATATAGGACCCCTGTTTGGAATGGTCAAGTGCGGACCGGTTCCCTTTCTCTCTTGGGGGCAGGATTTTCTTCAGATTTCTGAGAGTCTGGGCCTCCCGGTCTTTCTTGACCTCAAATGGCACGATATTCCCAATACCCTCCTGGAGACACTTTCCCGGCTCCCCTCTCCAGCCATCCGCATGGTGACGATCCACGCCCAGGGGGGTGCCGCGATGGTCGCGGCCGCCCGACGCTCTTTGGATCGATCGGGTCCGGACCCCGCCGCCCTGATTGCGGTTACTCTGTTAACGCACCTGACGGAGGATGAGGTAAAAGCGATGGGGTACAAAAGCCGGGAAGAAGGGGTGACCCGTCTGGGATCGGTCGCCCTTCAATCGGGAGCGGACGGCCTTGTCATGTCTCCGGGGGAGCTGTCTCGGGCGCGGCAGCTCTGGGGAGAAGAGCCTTTCCTTGTGACCCCAGGGATCCGGCCCACAGGGCCAACCGGAGCCGGTGACGACCAGGTGAATGCCCGCTCCCCCCAAGAGGCCCTGTCGGAAGGATCCGACCTGCTTGTGGTCGGACGCCCTATTCTTGCCGCACCGGATCCTCGGGAGGCCACACTTTCCCTTCTTGCCGGGATTTCCCAAAAACCTTCGAAAAGGCCATGAGACACGGGACTGATCTTAGACCTCTTCGACGTCCTTGTCTCCCTTGATCCAGTAGCGATGGAACTCCCCGAGGTGGGTCAGCGTCGACATGTCCTTCATTTTGTCGACGAAGAGATGGCCCCTCAAGTGGTCGATCTCGTGCTGCAGGACGACAGCAGGAAACTCCTCCCAGTCGAGAACAATGGTCTCTCCTTTTCTCCCCAGAGCCTCAAGCTTTACCGCCCGCGACCGGGTGACCTTTCCTCGAAGGTTGTCGAGAGACAGACACCCTTCCCACCCCGTTCTTGTTTCCTTGGACATGTATTTGAAGACCGGATTGATCAGGACCAGAAGCGGGGTGGGTGGGCCCTCTTCGGAGCGAGGGTCGTCGAGACTTTCGATAATGACCACCTGCTTAGAGACGTGGACCTGAGGGGCGGCCAGACCCAACCCATCCTCATCCTTCATCGTCTCAATCATATCGTCCAAAAACTGCTGGAATTCCCGCCGGCTGATTTCTTCCTTCGAGACCGGTTCGGCAATTTTTCTCAGAACGGGATTTCCCATTTTTGCTATCTTGAGAAGCGCCATTAAAAATCGACCCCCTTCCGTGCAAGAATCCCTTTCTCAAAGGGATGTTTTATCATTTTCATCTCCGTCACAAGGTCCGCCCGCTCCAAAATGGCATCCGGGGCATTCCTACCTGTCAAAACTATATTTTGATGCTCTGGACGCTCATCGAGAAGGGCCAGAACCTGGGGAACATCGATGTAATTGTATCGAAGGGCTATGTTGATTTCATCGAGGATCACAAGGTCGTACCCCCCGGTGAGAGCTTCCTTTCGGGCATACTCAAAGGCCTGTTGTGCCACGGCACGATCTCTCGCCGCATCCTTTGTTTCCCAGGTAAACCCCTCTCCCAATGGAACAATCGTAATGAGTCCATCGGAAGATGTCGAGGCCGCTTCCCTCTCTCCCGAATGCATCCGACCCTTCATGAACTGAACCATGAGACCTTTCATTCGATACCCTGAGGCCCGATACAGAAGACCCAACGCGGCGGTTGTCTTTCCCTTGCCATCACCGGTGTAAACGATCACCAGCCCCTTTTCCGTCACTGCCTCAGTCATTCCGTTCCAGATCCTTTCCTCTTGGTGATCCGTTCTCCCGTTTCCAAGTGATATTTGTTGCGGTACCCACGGGGTGTCACCATCCGTCCCGCCAGAAGGCGCGTCTGGGAGTTTCCCACAAGGATTGTTGTCAGCATGCCGATGGGGTGGTCGAGCATGTGGTCCAGTGTCGTAATCACGACTGTCTCTCCATCACGCATCGCGCTTTTGACGATTCCTACAGGGGTTTCTCGACTTCGGTGGGAGAGGAGGATTTCGCGCGCCTCCTCCACCTGATGGACTCTCTTCGAGGAGCGTGGGTTATACAACGCCACCACAAAATCGGCCATGGCAGCGGCTTCAAGACGCTTCCGGATCAGCTCCCAAGGGGTCAGGAGGTCGGAGAGGCTGATAGAGGCAAAATCATGCATTAAAGGAGCGCCCAGAAGAGATGCACAGGCCGATAATGCCGTGATGCCAGGAAGAACGGTGACATCGATTTCGTCCCCGCTCCACCCCTTCTCTCCAAGGACTTCGAAGGCAAGCCCTGCCATTCCGTAAATTCCGACATCTCCACTGCTGATCAGTGCCACACGCTTCCCCTGATAAGCGAGCTCCACCGCCTGGGTCGCCCGATCGATCTCTTCGGTCATTCCCGTTTCGATCACCGCCTTGCCGTTAACCAGGTGGCGGACAAGATCGATGTAGGTGCGATAGCCAATGACAACATCTGCTTTTTCAATGGCCTTTTTTGCAATCGGGGTGAGATGGTCCTCTGCCCCCGGTCCAAAGCCGACCAGGGTCAGCATTCCTCCCTTTTCGGGAGAGGATTCAGTCAAATATGATTTTGTCATGAATGATTTTTTCCATTTTTGTTAGAAGAGGAATTGGGGAAGTTCTCCGGGAACCATCGGGCAATGGCCAAGGTCACATTTTTCGATTTCACCTTTTCGACGACAAGAACCGGGGTTCCTGCCCAGGGAGGGGGAGACATCTTCAGGGCAAGGATCGACGAAGGTTCGGCAACGGATGGAGTTCCGACATAGTGTTTGACGACCCCCGACGGATTCGGGACCTGAATCTCTTCCAGCTGACTTCGGGAAAAGAAAAAAAGCGGCAATCCCTTGCGCGCAGCCAGCTGAAGAATCCCTTCCTCATCTTTTTTCAGATCGATTGTGCCAAAGGCCCGAATCGCCTCGTGATGCCAACCCTCACGCGCCATGACCTCACTGAGGAGATCCTCGATTTCCTGCAAGCTTGTTCCCCTGTTGCATCCGATTCCCACACCGAGACACCGGGGGACGATCTGAAGCGTCTGGACCCCCTCCCCCAATGATGGGGGTGTCGTTGAGAGGGTAATCGTGACACCAGCCCGAAGAGGGGGCAGGGGCTCGGGAAGAGTGTCGGCGATGAGAATATTTGGTTTTTTCGCCCCTTCCAGAGAGGGAATGGGAACCTTGTCGAGATTCAAAAAGAGAACCGGATCCCCGTCAACGATGGCGGAGCTGACACGCTTCAGATTGTCGTGGGGGGTAAGGATTCCTCCCATTTCCTTGGCAATCAAATCAGGGGCAACGGTTTGGGTGACATCGGTTCCCGTGGTGACCACAGGGATGGCTCCGGTGGTACGGGCGATCTCCTCGGTCAGCCGGTTCGCCCCCCCGCTATGGCCCGACAAGACACTGATGAGGAAACGGCCCTGAACATCACCCACGAGCACCGCCGGATCCCTCGTCTTGTCTTCGGCAAGCCGCGCGATGGATCGCACGACAATCCCCAGGGCCATGATGAGAATGATCCCATCATAGGCAGCAAAAAGCTCCGGCAAGAGGTTCTTGATGACTCCATCGAATGTTTTTGCCGTCGGCTTGAGATCCTCCGGAATATGGGAGATATACCTCTCCGACACATAAAGGTCGGCATGATGCTCTTGAGCAATCCGTGCCGCAACGAGAAGGCCCGGTCGCGTAATCGTCGCCACCGCCAGCTTCGGGGCGTCAGATCTGTCATGGGAAGCCCCCTGACTCATGGCGTTACCCCATCGGGAAAGAGGGAGAGAATGGTCACAGGATTTTGCGCCTCGATTCTGGTCAGCCCCACGATGGGAACGCCCCGCCCTACCTGCAAGTGGACAATATCATGTGAAAACTTCTTTTTCTTTGCCCAATCAAGAGCTTCTGCCAGATTCTCGATCGTCGCAAAGTTCGCCACGATTCCCAAGGATTTTCCCTTTTCCAAACAGAAGTCGAGAAGGTCAGACATGCGGCCGCCGGATCCACCGATAAAGACCCTATCCGGTGAAGGGGCCTGGGAAAGTGCCTCCGGGGCCTTTCCAAAGATAGCCTCAATCCGTCCTGATAGACCAAAGGCGTCAATGTTTTTTTGAAGACACTCAAAGTCAGCTGCATCTTTTTCAACGGCAATAACCTTAAGATCGTGAACAAGCCGAGCGGCCTCGATCCCAACAGACCCCGAACCCGCACCAATATCCCAAAGAACCTGCCCGGGGCGAAGGTCAAGCTTCATCAGCGAAATGACTCTTGTTTCCGTTTTTGTTATTAACCCCTTACGGGGAACAGTGAATACGAATGACTCTTCGGGCAATCCGAAGAGGCGAGATTCATGATCCATGATTTGCCGCTCCCTCTATCGTTAACACCACCATGTTGAGCGGCTTTATATCCTTTGGAAGCTCGTTCTCTGAATCTATGCGGTCAAAATGTCTCACCCGCTCTCCCTCCATCCCGATCTCCTCAAGGACCGACATATTCCTTATCAGGAATTTTTTGGCAAAGATAAGAGAGCAGACATCTGCCGGCCCATGGGGTCCTCCTGTATAAAACGCCCACCGGCCAGGAACAATCGCTGGAGAGTCCTTCTTGCTGTGCAGGCTTCCCACCCGAACTTTGTCCCAGGGCTCCCTGAGGAGGGAAAAAGCTCGCTGCACAAGGGTTGTGGCGGGAATGATAACAAGACTCTCCGGAGGAAGATCTTTGGTGATTGGGGTCCCAATTCCGTAATAGAGCGGATCTCCCGTCGCCAAGACAATTGCATTTTCCTCCGCCTTATCCGCCTTCAGAAATCTCTTGAGCCTTTCGATCACCTCGGGAATATTGGCAGTAATCGGGAGAAACTCTGTCTCTGATCCCATTTGGTCACGAAGCGGGTCAATATGTCTTTTTCCCCCGATGACAAGACAGGTCTTTTGAAGGAGACCCGAAAGAGGAGGACGGTGTGGGTCAACCCCTTCCGGCTCCACCCCCACGAGATAAATCCGGGGAGAATTTTTCACCGGCCCTCCGAGTGGTTATGGGCCGAACCGACGAGTTTACCTTCAAAGTTTGTCAATAAAACTTCGATGTTTTCTGGGTGAGGAGTCAACTTTTCAATATGCTTTATTATCTTCCGGCACAGACTTGTGAAAAATTCCTGATTTCCTTCCCTCTCAAGGATTTCTCCCACATGTCGAGCCGTATTGGCAGACCGGATTTCCTGGCAAATTTTCTCGTTTGATCCCGTTTCCTTGGCAACTGCAGCAAGAAACTCAAGGTCCACCTGAGAGCCCGCCGCATGAGTTTGGGTCACCCCTTTGGCCAGCTTCGAAAATTTTCCAAGGAACCCGGCCATTACTATTTTTGAGAATTTTTTCTTCCCCGCCTCCTTTACAGAAAAACCTGTAAAGTCCCCTATCTGAATAAAACCCTCGGCCGGAATGTTTGGATAGAGCTTCATGGCAAAGCCTTCACTTTGCCCCCCTGTAGTCAGTACGATTGTCTCTAAGCCTCTCGCTTTAGCGACATCCATCGCTTGGGAAATGCTCGATCGGTAGGCTGCAGTACTAAAGGGAACAACGATGCCCTTTGTTCCAAGAATTGACAGTCCGCCAACGATCCCCAAGCGTTCGTTTAATGTTTTTTTCGACCGTTCCACCCCATCGGCAATGGAAATCCTAATTATCACTCCCGGATTTTGAAAGCCGAATTTCTTTTCTATATTTTTTTTTGCGTTTTGAAATTCCTTTTCCATAAAACGTCGCGGAACTGGGTTAATGGCCGGCTCTCCTACAGCAAGTGACAAGCCTGGCTTTGTTATTTTTCCCACTCCTTCGCCTGCCGCAAACGCCACAGCGCCCCCCTCATCCAGAACCACTTCAACTTCGATTTCCGCCCCGTGAGTGCAATCGGGATCATCCCCGCCATCTTTAATAATTGAACAGGCGGCCCCGCACACTCCTTCCAGACGAAGACTGATCTTTCTGAAAATCTGAAATTGGGCCTCTTTGCCATTGGGAAGTCTAACCGACACACTGTCGCCAAAGGATCCTGCCAACAGCGCCTCTAGTGAGGCCTTGACCCCCGCCTGGGCACAGGCTCCCGTCGTAAAGCCTGTTCTCATCGGCTCTCCTACAATGAATCACACTGCATCGTTTTAAAGAGTTTACCCTCGTTCTTTCCTTCTCTTCAATGAGGGACCCCGAAATCTCAGCCTGTATTTCAAATAGAGTATTTTTCATTGATTTCCCCGCCTCGCCCTGTTATAGTGTTGAAGTTTAACTTTTAAAATTTGGAGAGACCATGGGCAAGACAAATGTTATCTTAAAACAGCACATTGAAAATCTTGGCGACGCAGGGGATCTCGTGTCCGTTTCGGCGGGCTACGCTCGCAATTTTCTCCTTCCCAACCAGCTTTGCGTTTTGGCAGGAAAAGCCGAAATCGCAGCCTTGGAAGTTCACAAGGAAAAAATCCGCAAAGCGGCGATGAAAGAAAAAGAGCGCTTGCAGAACCTGGCCCAACGCCTTTCAGAGCTTCTCCTTCCCGTCCCAGTCAAAGTCGGCCAAAATGATAAAATCTTTGGGTCCGTCACCTCCATGCATATTGTTGACCTTCTCTCTTCCCATCAGATCGTTCTCGATAAGAAACAAATTCACATCGAGACACCTCTCCGGGAACTAGGAGAACACACCCTTACGGTCAACCTTGGACACGGCATTCATAGCTCACTCAAGATTCAGATCGTACCAGAGACCAATCACTAATTTTTTCCAGATTTTTTTAGAAGGAGTTCTTCATGTCTTTGACATTCAATCCGAGCAATCTTCGCCGAGCCCGGACTCACGGCTTCAGAAAGCGGATGTCGACCACAGCCGGACGAAAGGTTATCAAAAAGAGACGTGCCAAGGGTCGTTATAAGCTTTCCGTTTAAGCGCCTCAGAGATTGAAGCCTGTCTCGCTTTCCCGTGGCGAAATTCAACGCCTCATTGATTCTCCCGGCATAAAGGTCGTCTCCTCCTCCTTTGTCCTTCTTTGCAAAACTTCCAGCGAACATCGTCTTAGCGTGCTCGTGGGAAAAAAGATCGGGAAGGCGGTGTTCAGAAATTTCGTTCGGAGACGCCTTAAGGAAGCCTATCGCCTAACCGAAGGCTTCCCTCCGGGTTCCTATGTCATCATGGGACGGAATCCAGCACTCACAACCAAATTCGAACAGATTCTTGACCAGATGGTTCAAGCTCGAAAAACGCTCTTACGCTTGAAGGCATGACGATGCAGGGCCTGATTTCTCTTTACCAGAGATATATCTCTCCCTTCCTTCCTCAGTCCTGTCGATTTTATCCCTCTTGTTCGGAATATGCTCGCCTGTCTTTCAAGCAGTATCCTTTTCATCGAGCTCTGATTAAATCCCTCTTCAGGATTCTTCGGTGTCACCCCTTCCACCCTGGTGGCGTTGATCTTCCATGATTTCTGTCACAATATAAAGAAAGTACCCGTTACATGCTAAAAAAAATGCTCCCCCTCATCGCCATTGTCTTAGGATTCAATTTTCTGCTCTATTATTATTTTTCAACTCACCAGAATCCGACACCCCCTCCTTCCAATAGCAAGGGAATTATCTCCTCCAACCTTATTTCTGTCCCCATGATTAACGACATGGAGTCATCGCTTGTCTCTTTGTCGAATAAAGATATTCGCCTGACCTTTTCTCAAACATCCGGAACTATGACCGGATGGAAGCTTTTGTCTTATTTTTCCTCTGACAAAAAATCAAATATAGATCTTCTCCGCTCAAAACCTGGATTTATGGGAGGAGGTCTCGTCGTTCACGACAAGAATGGCCTCCTCCCACTCACTCTTCTTCGAACGGAATATAACGGCGCCCCCATTACCTCTACGAACCTTTCTGTAACAACAGGGGCTTCGACACTTTCACTTTTCTACACCTTCAACTCCCACCCCGTCACGTTGTCTTACTCTCTGGCATCCACGGGGTATCATGTGACTGTCTCCATTGACAATCCCGACCATCTTTCCCTTGTGTTTCTTCCGGGCCTCAACTTTGGTATGTCTGACGAAACTCAATTTATCGGGACAGAATTTCAGGGTCCGATTTACGGGACTCCCGATGGCAAGATGAACGAATTTAAAAAGGACATCTCGGAGGTTTTCTCCCCCTCGGCATTGACTTGGGTTGGGAATGAAACAAAATACTTTATCGGCTATATTTCTCTCAAGGGCTTTCCCGCCTCCACGGAAATCATAAAAGACAAGACCAATTCCTTTATCAGGCTCTCCTTTAACAATTCCCGCACCTCTCTCGTCCTTACGGGCGAACCCAAGCGCTACTCCCTGCTCAAGTCGGCCGAACCTGGTCTTCTCGACACAGTCGATTTTGGTTGGTTTGTCTTCGGCAGGATTACCCTGGTCAGCTTTTTGGCCAAATTCCTCTTCGTCTTTCTTTCGACTCTTTACTCCCATATGCAAAACTACGGGTTTGCCATTATTTTTGTCACCCTGTTGATCAAGATCCTTTTTTCTCCTCTCGCCTACATGTCCTTTCGCTCCATGAATCAGATGCAACAACTTCAACCAGAGATTAAAAAACTTCAGGCCAAACACAAAGACGACAAAGCCCAGCTCAACGCCGCGATGATGGAGCTTTATAAGGAACGAAGAATAAATCCCCTCGGCGGTTGTCTCCCTGTTCTTGTTCAGATTCCAGTTTTTGTCGCCTTGTATAACATCCTCAATAATACCGTTGAGTTAAGACAGTCTCCCTTCCTTTTCTGGATTCACGATCTCTCCATTAAGGACCCGTACTATATTTTCCCCATTATTATGGGGATCACCATGGTGATCCAAACTAAACTGACCCCATCAACTCCGGATCCCATGCAGCGGAAAATCATGCTTTTTCTCCCGGTCGTCATGACCTTCTTCTTTTTAAATTTCCCATCAGGACTCGTTCTCTACTGGATCGTTAACAACCTTCTTACTATCGGCCAACAATATGTTCTCATGCGCTACGTCTTTAAAACGATTCCCGCCAAATAGGGCCTTTACCGAGACCTTTTAATATGGAGCCCATCGTCGCCCCGGTGACGGCCCTCGTCCCTCAACCTGTAGGCATTCTCCGCCTTTCAGGGGATAATCTTTGGCCAAAGATCTCCCCCCTTTTTCCCGGCCACCCCTGCCCCTCACCACGAAAAGCGACACTGCTTTCTCCCACTCTAAACGGCCTTCCTCTCGACACTGTCCTTCTTCTTTTTTTTCCCAGCCCCCATTCCCTCACAGGAGAGGATGTCATTGAGATTCATTGCCACGGGAACCCCCAAAACATACGATTTCTTCTTTCTTTAATTGAACTTCAGGGAATTCGGCCGGCCAAACCAGGTGAATTTTCCCTCCGTTCTTACAAAAATGGAAAACTCTCCCTTCTCAAGGCTGAATCCCTTCATCGAATGATTTCAGCCCCGACCTATTCCGAATTTCTTTCTGCCCATACATCATTTTCTCAGCCGAATCGGCATCCCCTTTACGCGCTCAAAGAACAATTTGTGGATTTGCTCTCTTCTTTCTATGCCTTTCTTGATTACCCCGAAGATTTAGATTCAGACAGAGACTCCCACCCCCATCATATTCTTCTTTCTCAGATTCACTCTCTTCAGACCTTTTCCCGACATCAAATCTCTCTTTTTAAAAAAAATCAGCGGGCTTTTTCTTCCTTTTCTATCCTTCTCGCAGGTCCTCCAAACTCTGGAAAATCCTCTCTTTTTAATCGGATTCTCCAGTCTGACAGGGCTCTTGTTTCTCCTTTTCCTGGGACTACCCGAGATCTTCTGGAAGGACGACTCTCCCTCCCTTTTGGAGATTTATTGATTCTTGACTCCGCCGGCTTTCGCTCATCCGACGACATTATTGAAGGCATGGGAATCGCCAAAGCTAGAAAAACCATTTCCCAAGTAGATTTGCTTCTTTGGGTGAACTCACCAGAATCCCCCACTACCCTTCCCTTTCACACGAAAACAAAGACATTAACCATTTGGAATAAGGCCGATCTTTCCCCTCCTCCGCCCTCGTCCTCTCCTGACTTTATTGTTTCGGCGCGTACGCGAAAAGGTTTACGATCTCTACTTTCCACCCTGACCTCTTTGACAAAAAATTTTTACTCAAACCAACAATCAACCGATCCTCTCCTGGACTCTGAGCGTCAAGCAAAAGCCCTTTCTTCTTTTCTAAAATCTCTCAATTTAGCTGAACAAGCCCTGAATTCTGGAACATTTGATCTTGCACTTTCTTCACTTGAACATGGCCGTCATCTATTGGAAGATGGAATAGGATTGATTTCTACAGAGGAAATTTATGATCGGGTTTTTTCCCGTTTTTGCCTTGGAAAATAATGACTCTTCTGAAAACTCATAAAAATCATTGGGATGTTATTGTTGTTGGGGGAGGCCATGCAGGCATTGAAGCCGCCTTAGCCTCGGCTCGTCTCGGAGTTAAGACGCTCCTTTTGACCCTGCATCTTGATCTTATAGGCCAAATGTCTTGTAATCCCTCTGTCGGAGGAATTGGAAAAGGTCACATCGTTCGCGAGATCGATGCCATGGGTGGGGCAATGGGCCTTCTCGCAGATCAATCAGCCCTCCAACTTCGTATCCTTAACACCCGAAAAGGGGCTGCCGTTCAGGCCATACGAGCCCAGTGTGATCGCCATCGTTATCGTACCCTGGCCCGCCAGCTTTTAGATGGCCACAACTCCCTTTTCCTCCGACAGGGAGAAGTCATCTCCCTCGAACGCCAAGGGGATTTTCTTTCTGCCCTTCATCTCTCCGATGGTTCCCGCCTCACCTTTTCCACACTTGTCTTAACTTCTGGCACATTCTTAAATGGCCACCTTCATATAGGGCTTTCCTCCACATCAGGAGGTCGGGGGGGTGAAAGAGCCTCTCTCTCCCTCTCTGAATTTCTCAGGGAAAAATGTGGACTTTCCCTCGGTCGCTTAAAGACAGGGACCCCTCCTCGGCTTAAAGGGCGGACGATTGATTTCTCCAGAATGGAACCTCAGCAGGGAGACACTCCGACTCCCTTTTTCTCCCAGCTCGCTCCATTACCCCCCTCTCTCTTTTTCGATGGCCCCCCTCTCCCTTGTCATTTGACCCATACAACGGAACAGACCCGAGACGTCATTCAAAAGAATCTCGATCGTTCTCCTCTTTATTCGGGAAAAATTCATGGAATAGGGCCTCGATACTGCCCTTCGATCGAAGACAAGGTTGTAAAATTTCCCGACCACCTCACTCACCATGTTTTTATCGAACCCGAGGGATTGGGAATTGATGAATATTATCCCAATGGAATCTCCACAAGTCTCCCGGTGGATGTTCAGGAATTAATTCTTTCCTCCATTCCTGGCCTTGAAAAATCCATGATTCTTCGCCCTGGGTATGCCGTCGAATACGACTTTGTCTTTCCCGATCAACTTCGCCATACCCTGTCCGTCAAATCCCTTCCCAATCTCTTTCTCGCCGGTCAAATTAACGGAACGACGGGCTATGAAGAAGCCGCAGGACAGGGTCTCGTGGCAGGAATCAACGCAGCTCGATTTTCCCAAGGGCAGCCACCCTGGACTCCTGACCGACAGTCCTCTTATATCGGGGTGATGGTCGACGATCTCGTCACCCATAGCATCGATGAACCCTACCGTATGTTTACCAGCCGAGCTGAAAATCGTCTTTACATTCGAAACGATAATGCTGTCGATCGACTTTCTCCTCAGGCCTCGGCACTCGGTCTTCTTTCTGAGCCCCAGAGATCTTACATGAATAGTCGATTCGACTTTCAAAATGCATTGAGGAATACCCTTCACTCTTCCCGCCGCGGAGGTAAATCCCTCTACCATCTCCTTCGCTCCCCAGAACTCTCCCTTCGCCAACTTCTTCAGGAGGAGCGAATCGACATATCCTCAGTGCCCTCTCTCTGGATTGATTCCCTCGAACAAGAGATTAAATATGAAGGCTATGTTCGAATTTCTCTAGAGCGATGGAATCGCATGGAGAACCTTCCAATTCCCCCCTCCCTCTTCGATCAGCCGATTCCCGGTCTTTCCAATGAGATTCGGACAAGGTTACGAAAATCTCGCCCCGCCACACTTCACGAGGCACTCTCCCTTCGAGGAATGACCCCTGGCGCGATCGACCTCCTTCGAATTTTTCTTACCAAAGAGCCAGCATCCCCCTCATGACACTTCTCCCGTCTCCCTCTCTTTTTCCAACCCTCTCCCCTTTAGTGATGGAATCCCTCGATCGCTACACCTCTCTTCTCCTTGAATGGAATTCCCGAATTCGCCTGACGGGTTACCATTCCAAGGATCAGATCCGAGAGCATCTTCTCTTGGAGCCCATTCTCTCCTTCTTCTTTCTTCGCTCCAGAGTGCCCGACACCTTCCCACGCATAGACTTCGGGTCAGGAAATGGTTCTCCTGGCCTTATTCTTGCCATTCTAGACCCAGATCATTCTTACATTTTGATTGAAAGAACCGAAAAAAAACGTGTTTTTTTAGACTACGCCGTCCGACATCTCTCCCTTTCAAACGTAACGATTCTTCCAGCATTGGATCGTCCACTCATTTCCCCACTTGTCTTCATGAAGGCCATCACCATTGACGACTTCCTCTCAGACAAACATATAAAATCCCACACAACACCCCCCTGTTTCTTTGTCCGATTCGGAAAAGATTCATCCGACGCTTGCCTTCCCCTCCGTTCTTATGTCATAAATGGGGGAGTTTCTGAATGGGGAAAACATATTACTTTTTCCCTTTTTCTCCTTGAATTCTCTGGATGAATTCAAAAATGTTCCACGTGGAACATTCCCGGAAGGAGCCGCAAAATGGGGCAAATTGTAGCAATCGCGAACCAAAAAGGCGGGGTAGGAAAGACCACCACAACGATTAACCTTGCCGCCTCACTCGCAGTAGAGGAAAAAAAGGTTCTCGTCATCGATCTTGACCCTCAATCAAACACCTCAAGTGGTCTTGGCCTCTCAGCAGGACACCCCCCCTTCTCTTCTTATGAACTGCTCTCTGGAACAAAAAAAATGAAGGAAACAATAAAAAAGACGGACCTCCCCTTCCTTGAGGCTATCCCTTGTTCTGTATCAATGGCAGGATTTGAACCGGAGATAGCCAGCGCCGACCCAAACGAACGGGCAAGAATCCTGAAAGATCGGCTCTCAGAAGAAACAACCTCCCAGTACGACTTCATCCTTCTTGATTGTCCTCCCTCGCTGGGCTTTATCACCCTCAACGCCTTGGTGGCAGCCAACTCCGTTTTGATCCCCGTCCAATGTGAATTTTTTGCTTTGGAGGGTCTGGGGCAGCTCATCAAAACAATGGAACGCGTTCGGCAGCGATGGAACCCAGATCTGAAGATTGAAGGAATTCTTCCGACGATGTTTGACAAGAGAAATAAATTGTCAACATCCGTCCTCGACGAACTCAGAAAACATTTTCCAGAGGAAGTCTTCTCCTGCGTGATCCCGCGAAATGTGACCCTTGGAGAGGCTCCAAGCCATGGGAAGCCGGCCGTACTCTATGATGTCCTCTCAAAAGGAGCGCAATCCTACATGACATTGGCAAAGGAGATATTGGCCTATGGCTAAGATCAGTCTCGGGAGGGGGATAGACTCCCTGTATGGAGATGAAGGGGGGGCGACCTCAGGGCCCTCGTCGAAGATTTCAATAAAAGAACTCCAGGCCAATCCATTCCAGCCAAGAAAGACATTCTCGGAAGAGTCCCTCGAAGAGCTGACCCAATCCATGGAACGCCATGGACTTCTTCACCCAGTCATCGCAGTCAGGAGAAACGGATCATATACTCTTGTCTCTGGGGAGAGAAGACTGAGGGCCGCCGAAAAACTCGGATGGAAGGAGATCGACGCGATCATCAAGGAGATGACCGATCAAGATCTTCTTGAAATCGCCCTCGTGGAAAACCTCAAACGAAGCGATCTGAATGCCCTTGAAATCGGAGAAGGGCTCGAGAGGCTTTCAAAAGAGTTTCATTGGACCCAGGAAAACATCTCCGAACATCTTGGCCTCAAAAGATCGACAGTAGCCAACTATCTCAGGCTTCTGGACCTGGACTCAGAGGTGAAGGAAATTTTGAGAAAAGGTGACATCACCTTTGGCCATGCGAAGATCCTCTCGGGAATTCCCGTCGAAGACCAAAGGAAATGGGCAAATCGAATCGTCTCCAAGGGACTCTCAGTCAGAGCCCTTGAGGAACAACTCGCTAAGCCTGTAAAAACAATCATAGAAAAAGATACAAAAATACAGGCATGGATAGGTGAAAATGCAAAGGTCCTGGGCGCCTCCCTTCGATGTCGGGCAAGAATCAAAAAAGAGAAAAAAAGCTGGAAGGTGGAGCTGAGTTTTAATAGAATGGACGAACTCGAAGAAATGATCACAAAGCTGTCCGAAAAAGCCACCCTTAAAGAAGGAAGAACAGATGAAACATAACGGACAAGATGCAGGAAAAGGCAACATTATTGCCTTTCTTGGAAAGGAAACACTCTTCCGTGGCTACCTTCAATTCGAGGGAACAGTCCGAATTGATGGCGTTCTTGAAGGGGAGATCCATTCAAAAAACACCCTCATCGTAGGGGACGGGGCCGTTATCACCGGAACGGTCAATGTCGGGAGAATCGTCTGCGGTGGGACTGTCAACGGAAAGGTCATTGCCCAGGAATCGATCCAATTCGTCAAACCTTCGAACATTAAGGGCGAAATAAAAACTCCCGTTCTTATGATCGAAGAGGGAGTGATTTTTAACGGGCAATGCGAGATGGCAACAGGAATGAACAAGGAAAAGACAGTCGAAGGTAATGAAAAAAAATCATGAAGTCGTTGTAGGAATGAGTGGCGGGGTGGATTCGGCAGTCTCCGCCTGGCTACTAAAAAAGCAAGGATATCGAGTCACTGGTGTCATCCTTAAGATCTGGGAGGAGGGCCCTTCCGAGTCCGAGAAAGGATGGGGTGAGCGAACCTGCTGCCATGTCCCTATGGTCGAATACCTTTGTGAAAAAATCATTGGGATTCCCTACGCGGTCGTAAACGCACAATTGAACTTTAAAGCAGATGTCGTAGACGCCTTCAAAGCATCCTATCGCTTGGGCGAAACACCCAATCCATGTACCTCCTGCAATCAAAAGGTCAAACTACCACTTTTGAGAGAATGGGCAGAAAAGCAAGGGATCTCAAAGGTGGCGACTGGCCATTACACTTCATGGCGAATGTCGGATGATTTTCGTGTTTCCGGTCTCGCCATGGCCAAGGACATGGCAAAGGACCAATCTTACTTCCTAAGCCGCACCCAGGGAATCTCCCCACACAATACCTTATTTCCGATAGGAGAGATGACAAAATCGGACGTCAAAGAATTGGCGAAGTCCGCCGGATTTCCGGTGGAGGGACTTTTGGAAAACCAAGAGGTATGTTTCGTCTCTGAAAAAAAAATGACGGATTTTCTCCGAGAGACCGACTCCGGAGAAGCTCCCGCACCTTGGACAGTCCAGACAATAGCCGGAGAAACACTCGGATCAGTACCGAATGCTATCGGACTCACAAGAGGTCAACGACGAGGGTTAACCGTGGCTGGAGGACGACGACTCTACGTCCATACAATCAGTCTCCCAGAAAAAAAAATATGGCTTTCCGAGAAGTCCGATCTATTCGAAGATTCTTTTTCCATTAGAGATCCAATGGGACCATTATTTAACGGATTATGGAGTGAAGCCAAGAAGGTTTACGTGAGATTCCGTTCAACGATGGCCCCTGTTGCCTGCTTTCCGGTAACAAATGACCTGTTACGATTCTCTTTGGAGGTCGCTAGCGATGGGATTGTGGAAGGGCAAATAGCAGCGTTTTATGACAAAGAGAATATACTGATTGGTTCTGGAGTTCTGACACGTCGAGGGGAAAGTTCAGAGAACCATGTGGATTGACGGAGAAGAAAAACTGCTCTTCGTCGATGTGGAGACAACGGGTCTGCTCTTCCAGAATGAAGCCAGGATTGTTGAAATAAGCTACTCTCTCTGGGGTCCATCTGGAAAAGAAAAGCAGGAAACGTCTCTGATAAACCCGGAAACCCCGATTCCAGAAATGTACACGCGGATCCATGGAATCGATGACATGATGGTGAAGAATGCCCCGACCTTTTCAGAGTATTGGAAAGATCAGGAAAAAAACTTTCAAAATACGGTGATCATCGCCCACAATTTGTCATTCGACGTTGGAATGATCAACAGAGAACTAATGAGACGAGAGCACCCTCCTCTGGGACATCCGGGAATCGATACCGTCCCTATTCTCAAATCATTGCTCCCTCAAGAGAAAAATCATAAGCTGTCAAATCTTGCCAAATCACTCGGTATCAAACATGACAAAAGACACCGGGCTGAAGATGATGTCATGGCACTGGAAGAGGTCCTTTCAGTGGCACTTGCCCATCCTATCGAGTCCATCCTTGGAAAACTGGCCGTCACCTTGTCCTTTTGGGGGGGGGCGCCATCCCATAAATATTTCCGAGACTCTGTCGGGTGGTGCCAATATACCGAATCACCACTCTCACTCGTCATGGCAGACAAGGAAAAAAACGAGAATCAAACCTTCATAAAAAAGAAAATAGAAAGGCCTGTATGTTCATCAAAGCGTGTCGGAGACGTTCAGGATGCAACAGAGCTTCCATGGCTTTGGAAGGATATAAGAAGAGTTGAAATTATGGGGGTGGGGGGGAGTTAAAGAAAAAATATGGTGGGCGATACAGGTTTCGAACCTGTGACCCCTGCCGTGTGAAGGCAGTGCTCTACCGCTGAGCTAATCGCCCATAAAAAAGAGGAAACAAGAAATAAACGGAACCATAGTCAAAAGAATCTCAGGCCAATGATTCTAGTCAATCATTAAAGAAAATTCAAGGAAAAAGAACCCCCTG
>JAJZHW010000018.1 GCA_021810805.1 Nitrospirota bacterium | reverse complement strand
CGCCTCATCGAGGTTTATCGCGTCTCCCGGCGGGAGATCCCTCCGCCCTCCGATCCATCGGCCGCCTCTCTCTATATTGCGCTGGCGCGGGCCTACCGGAAAATCGGAGAGAGCGGCCGGGCGGAAATACTGATCGATGATGTGTTGAGCCAGGCCACCGACCCAACGCTTCGGGATCAGGCGGCCAGAAAAAAGTTTTCCTGGCTTGTCGCTGATAAAAAAGTCGAGGCGGCGATGGGCTTCGCACTTGACCGGGCCCAGGAGACTTCCGCATCCTCGGCCATACGGGAGGGGTGGTTCGAGTCGGCTCTCCAAGAGGCGGTGGCGGGAGAAAACCGGGAAGGGGAGCGCCGAGTGCTTGATTCTTGGGAAAGTTCGGGTGTTCCGGAGAAGGACCCGGACGGCCAGCGTGCCCGTCTGGGTCTTCTTGATATTGACGCCGGAAAGACGGAGCGGGGTCGGGCGCTCTTGCTCGGAGCGCTCCCCGGCCTTGAGGTTCGTCCCGATGCCAAGGCAGAGCTGGCAGAAAGTCTCTATCGTCTGGGAGAGCTCGCCCGGGAGGAAGGGGATATTTCTACCGCCCGGAAGGACTGGGAGAAGTTTCTTGGCTGTTGCGAGAAGAATCCCCATGGAGGGTGGGTCATGTATCAGTTGGGTCAGGCAGCGCTTTCCGAGGGGAAAACGGACGAGGCTCTGGAGTGGTTTAAAAAAACCGTCAAGAATTATTCGGGCCAGGAGGTCTCCAAGCTTGCCGGAATGAAAATCACCGAAATCTCTCTGGAAAAACGTCATGATGGACCCTGAGCATTCCAGGTCGGTGCCCCCCGGATCCGTGCCGCTGGAAGAGCGGGAGGAGGTCCTCCGGCAGGCCTTTCTCTCCTTCCAGTCGGCCTCTGAATCACTCGTCTCCTCTTATTCCGCACTGGAGAGGCGCATCGCCGAGCTCTCCGAGGACCTGACCCAGACCAATCGGGCCCTGGATCGGCAGGGAAGCTTCCTCGAGGCGATCCTTGAAAGCCTGTCTGCCGGGGTTGTCGTGCTTCTCCCGGGGGGAGTCCCTCTTTACCGAAACCCTGCCATGGACGCCTTTGGCGATCCCCATTCTCCCGCCTTCCTCTCTCTTCTCTCCGAAAAAGGCCTTTGGCCCCCGTCAAAGGAGAGTCTCCGGGAGGTCTCGGTGGCCTTTGACCATGGCGGTCGGTCGTGGGTGGCCGTTCGTCGGCCGGTCAAGGGGCCGGAGGGGCAAGAGATCGGATATGTCTTCGTCTTTTCCGACGCCACACGTCTCAAGGAAATGGAGGAGGAGGTCTCCCGGGACCGTCGCCTTCGGGCCATGGGAGAGATGATCGCCCAGATTGCCCATGAGCTTCGGAGTCCCTTGGGAAGCCTCGAGCTCTTCCGTTCCCTGCTCGAACGGGAGGGGGGATCGCCCCAGGGGCAGGAATACCTTGGCCACATGGCGACCTCGATTGCCTCCATGGACCGGTTGGTTGGCAATCTCCTCTACCATACGAGAACTCCCTCCCTTGAGGAAGAAGAGGTGGACGGCCGGGAGCTCGTGCTTCGACTCTCCCGGGATCTCTCCCGAATGGCGGCTTCCTCCTCCCGGGAGCGGACCCCCCCCGATATTCGGGCGCTTGTCCCCGACTCCCCCCTGCTTCTTTCCGGTGACGGCGATCTTCTCTACCACGCCCTGTTCAACCTTGCCACCAATGCCCTTGAGGCGGTGATGGCCTTACCGGAATCTTCGAAAAAGGAAGAGGTCTTTCGAAGGATCCGACTTGAGTGTGCCCAAGGCTTAGCGGGGGAGGTTTCCTTCCGTGTTTTCGACAATGGCACGGGTATTGCTAATGAGATAGCCGAGCGCATCTTTGATCCGTTTTTTACGACGCGGGCCAAGGGAACGGGACTCGGGTTGTCCATCGTGCACAACATCGCGGTCGCTCATGGAGGAGACATCAGGTATGCGAGGGAGGACGGCTGGACGGTGTTTGTCCTGACGCTCCCCGTGGTTCGTCCCCCCGGAGATCGGTTCGGGGGGGTGAGGAGGTGAGAGGTGGGAACGCAAGAAGCCGGAAGCATTCTGGTCGTCGATGACGAGCCGGAGATGGCGATTGCCCTGGGGGAGACTCTCCGTCAGGATGGATTTCGCGTCAGTCTCGCCCAAAACGGCAAGGAAGCGATAGAGAAGCTTTCCCAGGAGGAGTATGGCTGGGTCATCAGCGATGTCCGTATGCCCTCCGTGGATGGAATGGAGCTTCTCTCCCATCTCCGCTCCACCGCCCCTCTGACACGTGTCATTCTGATGACGGGGTACGGAACGGTTCCTCAGGCCGTTGCGGCCATGCAGCAGGGGGCTGTCAATTTCCTGACGAAGCCCTTCAAGGCCGAAGATCTCCGAAGAATTCTGAAGCCCTCCCGCTCCGGACAATCCCCGTCTCCCCTGGCCGGACGAACCGGCCCTTGGGAGTCTGTTTCCCGCCCCATTCTGACCCGGGATCCCGGAATGATCCGTATCCTCGGGATGATCGATGCCGTGGCGGCGACTCCGGCCACGGTGCTGATCGAAGGGGAGAGCGGAACCGGTAAAGAACTCATTGCCCGCTACCTTCACGAACGCTCGACCCGGGCCCATCGTCCCTTTGTGGCCGTCAACTGTGCTGCCCTTCCCGACAATCTTCTCGAATCGGAACTCTTTGGCTACGAAAAAGGCGCTTTTTCCGGGGCAGCCGTTCGAAAAATAGGAAAATTCGAGCTGGCCCATACCGGAACGATTCTCCTTGATGAGATCGGAGAGATGGAGATTTCCCTTCAGGCAAAGCTTTTGAGGGTGATCCAGGAGCGCGAGATTGACCGGGTGGGGGGAACCCGACCGGTCCCGGTGGACATCCGGATTGTGGCGACCACCAACCGAAATCTCAAGGAGGAGGTTCGCTCCGGACGATTCCGGGAGGATCTTTACTATCGTCTTCGGGTCTTTCCCGTGACATTGCCCCCCCTTCGGGAGCGGTCGGAGGACATTCCTCTTCTGGCCGAGCGGTTCCGTCTCGCCTTCGAGCAGTCCCACATGGCGGTGGGCCCCTTTACGCCCGAGGCGATGGGACACCTTGTCCGACATTCCTGGCCCGGCAATATCCGGGAGCTTGAAAATGTAGTAACGCGAGCGGCCTTTCTCGCCGCGGGCCGTTCCATTCGTCCGGAACACCTCGAGGATCTGCTGGACCCCTCGGAGTTCTCCGAGGCTCTTCCCTTGGTTCCGGCTGCTCCCCAGGAAGAGGGGATTCGTCCGGGCCGTTCCGTCTGGGAGGTCGAGCGGGAGCTCATTCTTCGGACATTGGCCTCCTGCGGGGGGAACAAGGCCCAGTCGGCCAGGCTCCTGGGCATCAATGTCCGGACGCTTCGTAACAAGCTCTCCGAATACGGGATCGTCTTCGGGGAAAACGGCGAGGTTTAGGCGGAAAAAATTTCCCACCTCGCCCTCCTTCCTCCAAAAGCTTTAGGAGGAGGAGGGGAATGACCTTCTTGTATCATGGCCTCTTGCGGGTGTTCTTCGAAGGCAAGGCATGGAAATTGCTAGGTGTAGAATAGAGGGGGACGCATCTGTCAGGGTCCCCTTCCGGAAGAAAAGGAGAACGACATGAGTCAGGTTCATCTGTTTGACCGGACAACGGATCTTCTCAAGGTGACGATGGACATACGTTCCCGTCGCCACATGCTCCTCGTCAGCAATATCGCGAACCAGGACACTCCCGGCTACCAGACCCGGGACATCTCCTTCAAGGATGAACTGGCCCGGGCTCTGAAGGACCCCTCCCGGGAGAAGCTTGATCGCACGGAAGGGGCGCTGACTGTGAATACCGACGAGACCGTCGGCAATGACCTCAATACGGTCAACATCGAGCTGGAAATGCAAAAGCTCGCCTCGAATACCGGAAACTATAATGCCCTGGCATCCATGGTCGGCTGGAAGTACCGGATGATGGGCGACTCCATTTCAGGAGAAGGGAGATAACGATGGGATTCTCTGATGCCATGAGGATCTCTGCCTCCGGTCTCGAGGCAGAGCGGGTGAGGCTGAATGTGCTGGCCGGCAATCTGGCCAATGCCGATGCGACCCGAGGAAACCCCAACGGAACCTATGAGCGCCGGGACGTGGTCTTTGCGGCAGTGGCTCCGGGACGCTCTTTTTCCGACGTGCTGAACTCCCCCAAGGAGAGCCCCGTCAAGGAGGTCCGGGTTCTGGGCATGGTCCGGGATCCCCGCCCCCTGACCCGGGTCTATGATCCGAACAACCCCGATGCCGACCGTGACGGATATGTGACCCATCCCAACGTGTCGAAGCTCGAGGAAATGACGAACCTTATCGATGCTTCCCGGGCTTACGAGGCGAATCTTACTGCCCTCGACACCACCAAGCGGATGGCATCCAAGGACCTGACGATCCATGTCTAGGATGATGGGCCGTCGGCTTTCGGTTCGGCCGGGGAAGGCTTTGAGGGAGGTGTTCCGTGGACTTTGATCCAAAAATCCTGCGCACGCAGGCTGCCGAGGACCTGGCGCCCAAGGAGACGACTTCCTCCCCCGGACACTCCGGGGAGGAGAACTTCGTCAATGTTCTCAAGGACTCGATTGCACGGGTGAACTCCCTGCAGAACGAGGCCGACAAGACCATCCAGGATTTTTCGACGGGTCAGAACGGAGTGACCCTCCACCAGACAATGATCGAAATGGCCCAGGCCGATGTCTCCTTTCATTTGATGATGCAGGTGCGGGACCGGATTGTGAAGGCATACCAGGAAATGGAAAACATGCCGCTTTAGGCATGGAGGGGGAGGATCTCTAAATGGAAATTCTCAGGAAGGCGATGGAGACGGTCTCGTTGTGGTTCGGCCGTCTGACAATGGTGCAGAAGGTCGTGGCCGGGGTCCTCGGGGCCCTCCTGGTGGCGCTTCTTGTTTTTCTCGGAACGGTCGGGAAAAGGGCCGACAAGGCGGTTCTCTACTCCCACCTCAGCCCCACAGACAGCTTCGAAATCTCCCAGAAGCTCGACCGGATGGGGATCTCCTACGATACCGACTCCAAAGGAACGGTGATCCGGGTTCCCAAAAAACAGGTCTACACCCTGAGGATGCAGCTGGCCGACGACGGACTTCCCCGCCACCATGGTGCAGGATTTGCCATCTTCAACCATCCCTCCCTCACGACGACAGACTTTGTCCAGCATGTCCAGTATCTTCAGGCCCTGCAGTCGGAGCTCGACCGGACCATTGAGGAGATGAGCCCCATCGCTCTCGCCCGAGTCTCGATCGTTCTCCCACGACGCTCGGTCTTCCTTCGCCATCAGAAGGGGGCGCATGCCTCCGTCCTTATCCGGCTCAAGCCCGGGCGCTCCCTCTCTCGTCCTCAGGTGAAGGGGATCGTCCACTTGGTGGCCAATGCCGTGGAGGGGCTGACTCCCGATCATGTCACCGTCGTCGACAACACCGGCACCATCCTCAACGAGAAGCGTCCCGGCCTCGTTCCGGGAGAGCTGACCAAGGCTCAGCTGGCCTACCAGGCGATGGTGGAGCACCGTCTCAGAAACCGTGTGCAATCGATGCTCGATCAGGTTCTTGGAGAGGGACAGTCTGTCGTTCGGGTCAATGCCACGCTCGACTTTCGTCGGGTGGAAGAGACACAGGAGCTCTATGACCCCAAGGGAAGAGCCCTCTCCGAACGCGAAAAGCTGAGAGAAAAGTCCTCCGGTTCCAGGATTGTCCCTGTGGGGGTCCCCGGCATCCTGAGCAATGTGCCCGGGGCGAACGGGAAGGTGGCCTCTCCTCCTCTCGGGCCCAAGGACGGGACCCAGACGAAGTATTCAAAAAAGAAGGATATCGAACACTATGACGTCAGCCACACGATGAGCCATATCGTCCTCCCCACCGGAACCGTCTCCCGCATCTCGGTCTCGGTCCTGGTGAACGGGAAGACCCGGGTCGTCACCGGAAAGAAAGGCGACACCCGAATTTACGAACCGCGGACCCCCGAAGAGCTGGCCTCCTTCACCCGGATCGTCCAGAACGCCATCGGCTATGATTCGACCCGGGGAGACACCGTGGTGGTCGACTCGGTTCCCTTTGCCGCGGCGGCTCCCGAGGAGAAGACGCAGGAAGTCCGGATGGCCGAGCGCCTGAAACCCTTCATGCCCTTGCTTGAGATCTTCCTGGGCGGTCTGCTGGTCCTGGTCTTCAGCCTCTTCATCCTGAAGCCCATTCTTCAGAGCATGATGACCAAGTCGATGCCCATGCCGGCCTCGGGCCCGATGGGACTTCCCATCCCCGAACGATCGGCGGAGGAGGGGGAACCGGTCTCCTCCAGCAAGGAAGAGATTGCCCGGATGACTCAGGAAGATCCCTCCCAGGCGGCCCAGGTTCTCCGGCTCTGGCTCAAGGAAAAGTAGAAGGAGCGGACGGTGGCCAAGAGGAAGCTCTCAGGGCTTGAAAAGGCGGCGATCTTCGTCGCGGCAGTGGGCCCCGAGGTGGCGGCGGAAATCCTGAAGCAGCTCGACATCAAGGAGGTCGGAGTGATCTCGAGCCTGATCGCCCAGATGGGAGAGGTCAGCACGGAGGAGATCGACGAGGTGATGGGCGAGTTCTCCGTGGTCTACAAGGCGACCCGGGGTCTGCCCCGCATGGGGGAAAAGTACATGCGGGAGATTCTGGAAAAGTCCCTGGGCAAGGAGCAGGCCGACCAGATCTTCGAGAGCATGAACGACCAGGAGGGGACCAACCTCCAGTCGCTGAAGTGGATGGACCCAAAGTCCATCGCGAATCTGATCAGAAACGAGCACCCTCAGACGATTGCCTTGATCCTGAACTACCTGAACCCGAACCAGACCGCGAATGTTCTGGCCTACCTCCCCGAGACTCTGAAGGCCGATGTGGTCCTCCGGATGGCGACCCTCGAGGATATCAATCCCCAGGTCGTCCGCGACCTTGAGGAAGTTCTTTCGACCGAGATCCAGATGATGGGCGGATCGCTCACGAGCCTCGGCGTCAGCCGGATCGAAAAGACGGCCAATCTTCTCAACGAGATGGATCGCTCGACCTCGGAGGGGATCCTCGACTTCATCAGCCAGAATGACCAGGCAGTGGCGGAGCAGATCCGCTCCCTTATGTTCGTCTTCGACGATCTGGTCATGGTGGACAACCGCGGAATCCAGGCGCTCCTTCAGAGCGTCTCCCGCGATGTGCTGACGAAGGCGATGCGCGGGGCCGGAGATGCGGTCAAGGACAAGATTCTGTCCAACATGTCCACCCGGGCCCAGGCGGCCCTCAAGGACGACATCGAGTCCATGGGCGGAATCCCGCTCAAGGACGTGGAGACGGCCCAGGCCGAAATCATGAAGGTGGTTCGCCGGCTCGAGGCCGAAGGGAAGCTCGTGATCCTGGGCCGCGGAGGAGAGCAGATTGTCTAGCGCCGGAAATGGCTTCTCGCTGTGGAGTCCGGACGCCTTTGTCAAAAAAGGAGGTCCGGCAGCGGCCTCCCCCCGTCGGGAGGAGCGCGTCTCGGAGCCTTCCCCGAAATCTCCCTCTGGGGATTCTCACCCTCGGAGCGTCGGGGGGGTGGGGAAAAAGCCGAAGGGGAGCTCCGAGGCCCCTGTCCAGAACGAAGAGGCGCCTGGACTTTTCGATTTTTCCGAGAAGATGGCCGAGGTGGAGGCCCGGGCTCGGACCGAAGGGTATGAGGCGGGATATGCGGCCGGTCAAACAAGGATTGCCGAGGAGATGGCTCCGTTTCGGCAGGCCTGGCTCGACTGGGCGTCCCAGATTCCCGAGTTCGAGGAAGAGCGGCTCGAGGCCATGGCCCCCCGGATGCTTGCCATCCTCGACAAGGCCTTCCGGAAAATCCTGGGAGAGAGTCTCGCCTCCCCCGAAGGGGTCCGAAGCCTGCTCTCTCGTCTCGTGAAGGAATATGCCGCCGGACGGACCGCCGATCTTCTGGTCTCGCCGGAGGACTATCAGGGTGTCACCCGGTTCGATCCGGAGTTCCTCCGGGAGATGGAGGGACGGGGAGTCAGACTCGCCGCCTCTCCCGACCTGAGCGACCACAAGGTCGAACTCCGCTTTCAGGATCGGATCGTATCCTTTGACCCTGAGGCTGCCGCCGGGAGCTTCCGGGGCTCGCTTTCGAGAGCTCTTCCGGAAGAACGGGTCAATGATGGAGAGGAAGAGAAGAGCGATGTTGACGATCGGGATTGATCCGGAGAGGAGCCAGGGCTTCCTCGAGGGGGTGGGAGAGACGATGGAGGCGCTCCTCTCCGATTTTTCCCCGGACCAAGAGGGAGGGCTCGTCGTCCAGGGTGTCGGCCTCATGATCGAGGCCAAGGGGATGAGTCTGGGGGTGGGGGAGATCTGTACCCTCCTCTCCGATCCCCCCGTCGATGCCGAGGTTGTGGGCTTCCGGGAGGGGCGAACCCTTCTGATGCCCCTCGGCGATCTGGAAGGGGTGCGCCCAGGAACCCGTCTCGTGCGCAAGAGCCGGATCACCTCCGTCCGGGTCTCTCCTTATTGGCTTGGCCGGGTTCTCGACCCTCTGGGCCGCCCGATGGATGGACGTCCCTTGCCTCCCGGAACGGTCGAGATCCCTTTGCGGGGGCGGCCCGTCAACCCGCTTCTTCGCCGGCGCATCGAACGGCCTCTGGACCTTTCGGTCCGCTCGATCAATGCTCTCGCCACCGTGGGGGAGGGGCAGAAGATCGGGATCTTTGCCGGACCTGGAGTCGGAAAGAGCACGTTGATGGGGATGATGGCCAGAAACGCCTCGGTGGATGTCAATGTCATCGCCCTGATCGGGGAGCGGGGGCGGGAGGTTCGGGAGTTTCTCGAAAGGGATCTGGGTCCGGAAGGACTGTCTCGGACGGTGCTTGTGGTGGCGACCGGAGAGCTTCCGCCTCTTCTCAAAACCCGCGCCACACATTTTGCCATGGCCATTGCCGAGATGTTTCGGGATCGCGGACAGAATGTCCTGTTCATGATGGATTCCCTGACCCGATATGCCGGGGCCCTTCGGGAAATCGGACTGGCGACAGGCGAGCCCCCCTCCGCCCGGGGATTTACCCCGTCGGTCTTTGCCCAGCTCCCTCGTCTGATCGAGCGGGCTGGGTGTGCCGAGGGCCCCGGATCGATCACGGGAATCTATACGGTGTTGGTCGAAGGGGAGGACCTTCCCGACGACCCTCTGTCGGAGGCGCTGACAGCCATCTTGGACGGCCACATCCATCTTTCCCGGACCCTGGCCCATGAAGGGATCTTTCCGGCGGTGGAGCCGATGGGGAGCCTCTCCCGGGTGATGGCAGATATTGTTGACGATGACAGACAGGCTCTTGTCCGGGAGTGGCGGAGACTTTATGGGCTCTATCGTCGCTCGGAGGACCTGATCCGCATCGGGGCCTATGTGGCCGGGGGGGATCAGGAGCTCGACCGGGCCGTCCGGCTCCATGCGGCCATGGCGGGGTTTCTTCGCCAGGGGCGGGAGGAGACTGTGGCGATCGACGAGTCCTTTGAGGCGTTGGCGCGCTCCCTCGAGGAGGGTGAGGTCGATGGTTCTCCGTGAGCCCTTACCCCTGGGGATGGGAAACCTTTCACGGGGACCCGGAGCCTTCCGGAACGAAGGAGCGTCTTAGATGGCCGAGGAGCGCTTTCGCCTCTCTCCTGTCCTGACCCATCGCCAGAACGAGCTCGAAAAGGCCGAGGGGGAGCTGGCCCGGATTGCCAGGGAGAGGGCTCGCGAGGAGGATCTGGCGAAGATGCTTCGGGATCGCCGGAGGGAGGCGATCGAAGCCTTTTCCGAAGGGGAGGGAGGCGATCAGTCTCTCCGGACCAGCTACTACGAGTGGTTGGCCCACATGGGCAACATGATCGCGGAGCAAGAGGAAAGAATCCGTCAACTGACGGAGAGCCATGAGCGCTGCCGGGCCCACTGGAAAAAGGCTCTCATGGAAAAGGAAAAGATCCTGATTTTGAAGGAACGCTTCGATGGAGAGCTCCGGCGCCGGGAGGGGCGCCGGGAGAGGCAGCTTCTCGAGGGATGGGTCTTGCGGGGAGCCACCAAAGGAAGGGCGGGAGAGGAGGAGACGCCATGATGTCCAAGCGGATCGTCCAGAGTCTTCAGGCCGCGACATTGCTCCTGTGCCTGCTTCCCTCTTCCTTGCAGGCTGCGGGAGGGGGATCCCCGGGAACCTCCTCTGCCCCTTCCCCTGGAGTCGGCAAGGGGGAGGAGCGCCGGATCCTTCTCATGAAGCAGGACCTCGAACGTCAGATCGAAGAGAACCGGAAGCTTCTTGCGGAGATCGACAAGAAGCTGGCCCTCTACCAGTCACTCAAAAAACAAAGTGTCAGAAATCTGGTCAAACTCTATGAATCAATGGCCCCAAGGACGGCGGCTTCCCAGATCGACATCATGCCGAAGGCTCTTCGGCTGACGCTCTTTTCCGGGATGAATCCACGGAAGGCATCACGCATCATGCGTTACGTGGACCCCCGCGTGGCGGCAGAGATCTCGGCCCAGATGGCCGGGATCCCTCCGACGGCGGGAGGCGATTAATGAACCTTGCCAGAAAGGGGCGCCGTCATGGGGATTCCTACCCTCTCACCCGCTGCGGGAGAGACACCGGCTCGACCGGTCCAGCCACACGAGACCCATTCCGTCACTAAGAAGTCGAAAAAGTCTTCGAAGGAGAGCTCTTCGGTCCATTCCGGATCCCGTTCCGCGACGGGTTCTCTCGATCACTCCCCTCGATCCTTCGCCAGTATCTACAAAAAGAGTTTGGGGCGCGCTCCCAAACCCACTGCGGAAGATGATTCGCCTCCTTCCCCGGAGAAGGGAAAGGAGGGAGGAACGCTCCATGGGGCCAAGTCTTCTGCCGGCGCGGAGCGTTCCCGGAAAAAGAAGGCCCGTCCCGGAGGAGAGGGAGCCGTTCTTCTTCCCCTGGTCACTCCGGGAGAGAGTGTGGAAAAGCCGGAGAAACCTTCCGCCCCCTCTTCTCCCAAAGAGACCACCGTACTGTGGGGGCCGCAAAAAGGAGGGAGCTCCCCGGTCAATGTGGCGAACCACCCCCTGGCGCCACCGTCTCCCGCCGCTCCCGGCATTCTCTCCAATGGCCCTCTGTCGACAGGAAAGGAGGCCAAGCTGGCGAACGGAGCGTCGCCCGAGCTCTCGCCGGCGGGAGAATTTGCCAGTGCATTGGGTGCGGCCGCTCTTGCCGCCGGCACAAAAAAGACCGCGGAGCCGGAGGCGCGGTATCGAGAGGAGCCGTCTGGAGGAGATCAGCCTCGGTCGGGGGAGGGAGGAAAGGGAGAAGGCGCGCTTCGGAGTTCCCCGTCCATGGGAAAGCTTCCCTCTCCAGAGATCCCCGCGCCCCCTGGAGGGACGGCTCCTTCCCCTCTCCTGTCGGGAGCTCTTCCCGATGCTGCCGCGAAGGCGGCGTCGGGGGGAGAAGGGGGGGCCAAGAGCACTCTTCCCGATGGCGTGGAGATGGCGGCGGCTGCGGAGACATCAGGCGCGGCGGTGACAGCGGCAGAGACGACCTCCGGCGGCGCAGGATCCCCCTCCGCCGTGGCCGGGGAAATCCCCGGAAAGGTCTCAATCCTGGCGGCCGGAGGGGGCGGACAGGTGGCGTTGGAGGTGAAGCCTCCGCATCTGGGGCCGGTGGGGGTTCGGGTCCATGTGGATGCCGCCACCCGCCAGGTCCGGGTCGAGCTCTCCTCCCACGATCCCAATATTCGACATCTTCTTGCCGGCAAGGAAGGGGAGATCAAGGAGAGTCTGTCTCAGAGCGGATTTGTTCTGGACCGATTCGTTGTGGGCTCTCAGGGACAGCCGGGGGCCGGAGCCTCTCCCGATATTGCGGCCGGGTTGGCCTCTTCGGGGATGGGCCAGGGATCCGGATCGGATGCTGGAACAACTCGCCAGGACTCCCAGGGATCTGGAACCGGGGCGGGATCGGGAGGATCATTGGCCTCCGACCCCGGAGGCTTCTCCCGTCAGGGAGGGAGCCAGCCGGGGCTGTCGGGACAGTTGGGTCGTGAGGGAGGAGGAAGGTTCGGTTCGGAAGGAGGTGAAGGTCCTTCTGGTCTGACGGAGGAGTCGCTTTCGCTCGCCTCTCCCATGGCCTCGGGATCCTCCCCGGCCGGATACCATCGCATCGCATGAACGCACGATAGTCAAGGAGACGGCCATGATCGTCAAGAACCAGCAGAACGAGATCGCAACAATCCGGAAGGAGTCCGAAAAACGCCTCTCTCCGTCAGCTCTTCCTCCTCCCCAGAAGAAAAAGCTGGGGATGGAGGACTATATGAACATCATGATCCGCCAGCTGCAGTATCAGGATCCCTTCCATCCCATGGACAATCGGAAGTTCGCCTCCCAGCTCGCCCAGTTTTCCCAGCTGGATCAGTTGGTGCACATGAACAAGAAGATGGAAGGGATGGCCAATCAGGGCCGGGAGACCGATGCCTTGCAGATGGTGGGTTTTTTGGGACGGGAGGTCTTCCTCAAGGGAAACCGCTTCATCAAGGGAGCGCACCAGGAGGCGACTCTCGTCTTTCATCTCGACCGTCCGGCGCATAATGCCACGGTCTATGTTTACGGAGCCAAACACCAGCTGGTGAGAAGCTTCAAGGCGGGACCCATGGATGCGGGTGACCAGCATGTGGCCTGGGATGGCCTGTCGAACAAGGGGACCATGGCACCGCCAGGAGGGTATGAGTTCGAGGTCGTGGCGCGGGATGCGAAGAATCGACCCGTTCCGGCCTCTCCCCTGCGGACGGGAGTTGTGACGGGTGTGGTCTTCTCCGGATCGAAACCTCTCCTCGAGGTGAACGGGGAGCGGGTGGATCTGGGGCAGATCACCCATGTCGGGGTGGCCAAGCCGGCCGGAATGGCGCCTCTCCCGCAACGGCCGGTCCTCTCTTCTTCGGTTCCGAAAGTCCCGGGATTGCCTCCCCGGGTTGCCCCGGGGGCCTATGCCAAGGCGCCGGGACGAATCGGACCCACGATCAACCATACGCTGTAGCGGCCTGTCTGAAAATGGACGCCGCAAGAGACACTCGAAGCGAATCACACCCTTTTTAAGGAGGTACGACCATGGGTATCCTGTCGTCCATGTATGTAGCCAACAGCGGTCTGTCGGCCATGGGAACGGACATGTCCGTCATCGGCAACAATATCAGCAACATGAACACCAACGGCTTCAAGGCCGGGCGCGCGGTCTTCGCCAATATCTACGGACAGACCCTGGCCGGCAAGTCCAACGCGGTTGGACCGTCGCAGCCGGGATCCGGGGTCTATGTGGAGTCCATCGAACCCCTCTTTACCCAAGGATCGGTCCAGACGACGAGCAATGCCCTCGACCTCGCCATCCAGGGCAACGGCTTCTTCTCCTTCAAAAATGCCCAGGGTGCGACTCTCTACGGACGAAACGGGGCCCTCTCCCTCGACAAAAACGGGAAGATCGTTGACCAGGGTGGCCATATCCTTCAGGGCTACAGGGCCGATGCCCGAGGGAAGATTCTTCCGAAGGTGAGCGATTTGGGAGTTCCTCAGTCGACGATTCCTCCGAAGGCCTCCCAGAACGTCTATTCTCGGATCAACCTCGACGCGAACATGACGGAGAAGCTCAAGACGGGGAAGACCTTTTCCAAATCGAGCAACATCTTCGATTCTCTGGGTATCGAGCATCTTCTCACCTACAAGTTCCACCCCACGAACCAGGTGGGGGTCTGGGCGGTGGAGGCGACCCTCGACGGTGCGACTCTGACCAAAGGTGGCGGATCCGTGAGCTATACCCCCTCGGTCGGTGGGAAGCCGGTCACCCTCAAGGGAATGGTGGCCACCGTGGCCTTTGATGGCAACGGAAATGTCGAGACGGTGAACTACGGAGGATCCAAGGTCTCCAAGACCCTCGATGGTGTGGACAATGTAAGCTACACCATGGCGCTGGCCGACAAAGCCAAGACCCCGGTCAACTTCAGCCTCTTCATCCCCAAGGCGGGCCAGAAGGTGGCGGACAACAGCAAGGATGGCACCACCCAGCAGGTGCTCGATCTTACCCAATACGCCGAACCCTCGACCACCATCGAAGAGACCCAGGACGGCTACAAGGCCGGGGATCTTTCCAATATCGCCATCGACCGTGCGGGACGGATCGTCGGATCCTTCTCCAACGGGACAGAGCACAACCTCGGAGCCATTGCGATCTCGACCTTCAACAACCCCAACGGGCTCGTCAGCGTCGGGGCCAACCTCTACAAGGAGAGCATCGGCTCCGGCATCGCCAATATCGGTCGGGCCGGCCAGGGGGGACGCGGTCAGGTTCTGGCCAACTCCCTCGAACAGTCCAACGTCGATCTTGGCCGTCAGATGATTGACATGATCTCGGCCGAACGGGGATACCAAGCCAATGCCTCGGTCATCTCGGCCGACAATCAGCTGATGAACACTCTGCTGACGAGGATCGGTTAAGTATCTTAAATTAAAAGATAAATAAAGGAAGTGGGCCCTCTGGAGGAGACTCCGGAGGGCCTTTTTTTGTTTTGGTACGCGAATTGCTTATCATAGGGCAGAAGCGACAACGCTCCGGAGAATATCTTCTGGAGAGCAGAAAAGGGACCCCGACCGGGAGAGAGCGATGGCCGAGGAAGAAGGCGCAGAAAGCAAGGAAGAGAAAAAAGGGTCGAAGAAGGTCATCGTCATTGGGGCGGTGGCCCTCCTTCTTCTCGCGGGAGGAGGGGGATTCTTCTTCCTCCACCACAAGAAGGCAGGCGCCAAAAAAGGCGGCGAGGAGCATCACCACCTGATGACGCCCAAGGAGATGGAGAAGATGATCAAGGACCATCCGATCGTCGATCTCAAACCCTTCGTCGTCAACCTGTCCGCCCCTCAAGGGGCGGCCCCGCAGTACCTCAAGGTGAAGGTCGCCCTGAAGCTCGACAAGGCCATTACGGCCAAGGAAGTCGACTACCGGCTTCCCGAGATCCAGAGCGCCATCCTGATTCTCCTCGGAGCCCAGACTGCCGATGGCATCCAGACGACCGGGGGCAAGCTCGCCCTGAAGGATGCGATCCGCCACCGGATCAATTCGAGGCTCGACTCGGGAAAGGTGACGGACGTCTACTTTACGGAGTTTGTTGTTCAGTAGTGAGCGAAAGATTCGGGCCGCTCGTTGCGGCTCCAACCATTCCACGAGAGAAGGCCCAGAGGGCCGGGAGGACACATGGCAGAGGAACCGCTTGATGAAGAGGCCCTGGCACGGGCCTGGGAAGAGGATCTCGCCAAAGGGGGGGGAGAGGAAGAAAAGGCGACGGAGCCGGCACTTCCCCGAACCCATGAAGCACCGCTCTCGCTGGACTACCTCCTCGATGTTCCCCTGACAATTTCCGTCAGGGTGGGGGAGTCCCGCATGCTGATCAAGGACCTGCTCCAGCTGGGTCAAGGGTCCGTGGTCGAGCTCGACAAGTTGGCCGGCGAGCCCATGGAGGTCCTGATCAACGACCAGCTGGTCGCCAGGGGGGATGTGGTTCTGGTCAACGACAAGTACGGGATACGGCTGACCGATATCGTCAGCCCCATCGACAGGGTCAAGAAGCTTTAATCATCGCCCCCGATTCTCCGGAGGATCCGGAGCGTCGGGAGATCACTCCGTCCTTGAAGGGGACGGACCCATGGAGGTAGAGACTGATGATCACCCAATCCCACGGACATGAGGTCAGCATGATGATGATCGGAGCCAAGCTCCTGGGGTCGCTCATGTTTGTCCTGGCGCTTTTTCTTCTGGGAGTCTGGCTGGTTCGGCTCCTGCAACGGCAAAAGCTGCTCTCTCCCAAAAGGAGCGAGAACGAAATCGAAATCCGCTCGACCCGGAGTCTGGGGCCCAAGTCCCAGATTGCCCTGGTGAGCGTCGCCGGAAACTCCTTTCTGGTGGGGGTTGCCCCCTCGGGGATCTCCCTTTTGGGAAAGGTGGAGGAGGGCGGGGCGTCTCGAAACCAGGTGGCTCCTCCAACGCCGGCCCGGCCGGCCCAGGTGGCGCCTCAGGTTCCCACGGCCTCCCGGACAAACTCTTCCGATCCGGTCTCCTTCGATGCGGCCGTCCGTGAAGCCCTGGACCGTATCGGCGCCATCTCCCGCGAACGCACGAGCCGCGAAAGGGCCCCCCGGTGGACCGTCTGAGACCCTTCCTTTTGGGAATCCGAGGCTGGATCCTGCCGTCCTGTGCGGCCTTGAGCCTCCTTTCTGTGCTGATGGCCGGAACTCCGGCGTTGGCAGACGGAGTGGCTCCTGTGGCGCCGGTGGCCCCGCTCCCCGACATCCATCTCTCCTTTGGCAACGGCAACCCCGAGCCCTCTCAGGTGGCCATGACCGTCGAGCTTTTTCTTCTCTTGACGGTGCTCTCCCTGGCGCCCGCCATCCTGGTGATGATGACCTCCTTCACCCGGATTGTGGTCGTCCTCTCCTTCCTGCGGCAGGCTCTGGGCACCGCACAGGTTCCGCCCAACCAGGTGATGGTGGGGCTCTCTCTCTTTTTGACCTTCTTCATCATGGCCCCGGTCTGGCAGACGATGAATAAGACGGCCATCCAGCCCTATCTGGCCAAGGAGATTGCTCCCGACGTGGCCCTGACCCGGGGAATGGCTCCCGTTCGGGACTTCATGTTCCGCCAGGTGCGCAAAAAGGATCTGGCGATGTTCGAACGGATCGCCCATCTTCCGGAGGCTCCGGCAAGCCGGGACGACATCCCGACCTACGTCCTGATTCCGGCCTTTGTGGTGAGCGAGCTTTCGACGGCCTTTGAAATGGGCTTTCTGATCTACCTTCCCTTCCTCATCCTCGATGTGGTGGTCTCCTCCGTCCTGATGTCGATGGGAATGATGATGCTTCCGCCGACCGTAGTCTCGCTGCCATTCAAGATCCTTCTCTTCGTCCTTGTGGACGGCTGGAGCCTGATCATCGGCTCCCTGGTCCAGAGCTTTCATTAGACTAAAAAGGAGTCGTTCCATGAACATCCAGACAGCCGTCGACATGACGCACGAAGCGATGCGGATCGCCCTTGTGATCACCTTGCCGATCCTTCTGGTGAGCCTTGTCGTGGGCGTGGTCGTGAGCCTTCTGCAGGCCGTGACCCAGATCAACGAGATGACCCTTTCCTTTCTGCCGAAGGTGGCAGCGGTGGGCGGGGTTCTTCTCGCCCTGATGCCCTGGATGGTCCGGCTCATGGTGGACTACACTCACGGTGTCTTTGCGAGCCTTCCGGGACTTGTCCGGTGAACAGCCCGTTTCTCTCCCTTTTCTCTCTGTCGCGGTGGGACCCGGAGCTCTTTGTCCTGATCCTCGCCCGAACAAGCGGGGTCCTGATCGCGATGCCCGCCTTCAACTCCCGGGCGGTGCCGGC
>JAJZHW010000008.1 GCA_021810805.1 Nitrospirota bacterium | reverse complement strand
CTACTTCCCTCCGGAGGTCAGACGGTACTACGACGCTCCGGCGGCCGCATAGTCGTTAAAAAATTCGTAATATTCCTCAAGGGGATAAAATTCCCTTGGAACAGCTTTGAGAACTGGGGAATGTGGGAAGCAGAATCATGTGAAGGACTATATTGATCTTTTAAAGGCCATGGAGAAACGGCGTCTTTTTTATTCCCTGAACCTCATGTTTGGTCTTGATCACGATACCCCGGACGTCTTTCCTGCAACCCTCGATTTTCTGGAAAAGGTTCGGGCGCCCTTGGCCTTTTTCAGCATTGTCTCGCCCCGGGAAGGAACTCCTCTCCGTGCCCGGCTGAATGCAGAAAATCGGGTCGTTGATCCAACGGCCGACCAATTTTCCTCGGGACATGTCTGCATGTTCGTCCCGAAGAACATGACAAAAGAGCAAGTCGAGAAAGGAATTGATTGGGTTCAGCGCTCTTTTTATTCGCCACGCTCGATTGTGAAGAGGCTGCTTTATCCCAAGAGCCCCTTCACATTTCATCGGGATGGTCTTCCTTCGAATCTCTTCTTTCACTATGTCTCTCGAAAAGGGATCGACACGGTGGAGTATTACTGAGAAGAGATCCTCGCTTTGGCGCTCCGGGTCCAATGGGGCGGATCCCAAAATAAGAAAAGCCCCCTTCCGGAGCGGTCCGGAGGGGGGCTTTTTGGTTCTTTGGAAATGAGGGCTTAGTGCCCCGAGGATCGCATTCGGGACCTGTTAAGGTACCAGAAGAGGATAAGGAGTCCTATCAGAACGAAGGCCCCGATTCCCGAGAGAGCTCCGATGGAGGATTTGATTCCATAGGTGGGGGTTCGGGCGGGGTTGTAGATGACAAAGAGGAGAGCATAGACCGTGTAGGCGGTCGCAATTGAGAAGGCGAATGAAAGAAGTGTTACCCACCCAAGACGTTTGTGAACCATGGGATTTTTCTTGAGGATCCGCACTCCTTCCATGACTTCGGTGGTCATGAATCCATTAAAGACAACCACTCCGGTCAAAATTAGTGCGGCTGTCGAAACCAGTGAATGGAAGATGATAATGGGATAGTAGATCATATATTTGACCATAGAGGGGCCGCCAAAGCCCACAATTCCGACAATATATTGCTGGGCCAAGTACATGAGAAACCACCCGGCCACCAGGATGGTTGAAAGGAGCATGGTGTTGTGGTGGGCGGTTCCCCGATGCTTTCGTCCGAGATAGGCGCCAAAGAAGAGGCAGGAGAAAACAATGGTCTCGCTTGTGATGGTGAGATCCCACCAAAAATCAGCCTTTGTTCCGAGAAATCCGTGCATGGTTTTTATCCGTTCTTAGGTGTCTGTGAGGAGGTATCGGCGCTTTCCAGTGCTTGGCAAACAAAATACCACAAGAAAAAGGGAACGACGCCGGCAAAGAGAAAGACCATGAAGAAAAGTGCCCCGAATCCGAGAAAAACCTTGCCTGGTTCGCTTCCGACCGCATGAAAAAATGCCTGAAGAAATCGGCCACCCAAAAAGTTTGGAACCATAAAGGTGTAGCCAAATCCCCAAAATCCGAAGACGGTGGTAAGGAGGGGATGACGCTTGACGAGCTCGATAAGTGAGCGTTTCTCTTGTGCCATGGCAGTTCGGTGTCCGATGTGGTCGTTTGTGATCCGGGGGCGCCTTATGGTCGCCGGTAGGAGATATGTGCGCACAAGGGAGCAACAGACGCTCTTCTGATCCATAGAAGATGGGAGACTCTGTTACCTCTTTATGATTCTAGCATAAGCTTTGCGGGTGATGAAGAGTGGGGCGTGACGCGGAGAAGTGGGGGATGTCAGGAGGTTTTTTTGTCTGCTGAGGCGAGGTCTGTCAGTAATCTGAGAAGCTCTCGGACCTCTTCGTGGGAAAGCGATCGACGGCGGATGGTGGCCTGAACCCGTCTCTTGTCAAGTGTCTGCCCCCAGATGCCAAGAATTGTCCGGCTCCCATGGACATTGATCTTTCGGACGAGCTCGTCCACATCGCCATTTTTCCACTCAAGAAGGAGCGTGTTGCCGCGGACTCGCAGGGATTTCAGTGAGTGGGGAAGCAAAAGGAGGCAATGGTTTCCGATTGAGGTGACAGCGGAAAAAAAGACAAACCAGAAGGCTGCAAACCAGAGATAGAACCACAAGGTATTTGTCTGGTGGTGGGCATAATACGACCAGGAGAGAATCCCTGAAAGCAGGAGTGCCGAGCCGTGAAAAATACCGCTTTTCAGAGCCCCTTGTTTGTCAGGGGCGAGGATGAAGTGTTTATCTACCATGGGATGAAAAAATAGCATATAATCGAACGACATTCAATCGTGGAGGGTGGTGTGAGGGTGTGGCAAGGGAGAAGGATCGGTGTGGATCTTGTGGAGGTCGACCGTCCGGGCCATTCGGGGAAGGGACAGCCCTTCGAGATCGTTCGATTCGGCCAGGGTGTCGCCATTCTCCCCATTACCGAGGATGGTCGGGTGGTTCTTATCCGACAGCTTCGTCCTGCGGTGGGGGCTCCCATATTAGAGATTCCGGCCGGAAAAATGGAAGAGGGGGAGGAGATCCTGACGACGGCTCGTCGGGAGCTTCTCGAAGAAACCGGAATCGAAGGGGCCGCGCTTCATTTGATGCAATCGATTTACACCACTCCAGGGTTTTGCGATGAGGTCATCCATCTCGTGATGGCTCGGGGAGGGACGGCCGGTCCTTCCAGACCGGAGGAGGACGAGTGGATCGATCCCCCCCTCTTCCTTTCGCGAGAGGAGATTCGCTCTCTTGTGCTTTCGGGAGGAATCCGTGATGCAAAAACACTGGTTGCATTAGGGCTTGGTGGTTTTTTGTGAGCGTGGTAGGCCCGAAATCTCAGGGGAAGGCGGTTCTCGGGGCGGTTTTGGATTTGCCGTTCGGGGTGATAAAATAATGGCTTTGCGGTAGCCATTGCGTTTTATGGAGCCGGAGGGCCCCTCTCCGGGAGGGAAGCTGGGAAGTTCCTTGTGTCTTGAAGTCCAATCCATGATTTCTATGGCGGGGATGAACATCCTGTGGGATCGTTCCTCCTGCCAGTCGGCTGGTGTCTGTGGTCGCTGCGAAGAGCTCTGTCCCACGGGTGTGCTTGACTTGGGTTCCTTCCCGGGAGGCGGCCTCGAGGGAGCGGTGTGTACCAGGTGTCGCCTTTGTCTTTATGTATGTCCGACGGGAGCCCTTTCCCTGTTGCCCCTGGCTCTCTCAGGCTTCCCCCGGACGGAAAGCATTTCGGAGTCGTTCGTCTGACTGATCTTTTCCGCAGGATATAGGTGCTATGGCCCATAAAAAGACCTCAGTGATTCCTCTTCCTCTCCATCCCTCTTGGGAGGGACCCGTTGACGATCCCTCTGCGATCCCGGATGTTCGGGGACATGTTCTTGATGCATTGGGTCCGGCCAACATCCTTGACTCCCTCGAGGAGGGGGTGGTTGCCATCGGTCTCGACAAGAAGGTTCTTTATGTCAATCGGGCCGCGCGGGAAATGCTCGGTCTTTCGCAGGGAGAGGTCTTTGGCATGGATTGTCAGAAGGCCATGCGCAGCTCTGTCTGCAGTGCCCGATGTCTGATCGAGAAGACGATTGAAAGTGGAGAGCCCTATCGCAATTATGAAATTTCTCTCACGGACCGCCATCGCCGGACGCGACTTGTAAGGGTAAATACAGCCCTTCTTAGGGATGCGGCAGGGCATGTGGTCGGAGGTGTGGAGATCTTTCACGATGTGACCCAGTTGGCGGAACTGAAGAAGGAGCTCAAGGGGCGGTACGCTTTTGGCAAGATTATCGGCCAGAGCGAAAAAATGAGAGAGCTCTTCGACCTACTTCCAGTGGTGGCACAGAGCAAGTCCACCGTCCTGATCGAGGGAGAGAGCGGAACCGGTAAGGAGCTCGTTGCCCATGCCATCCACGAAAACAGCCCCCGAAAGGATGGCCCTTTCATCAAAGTGAACTGCGCCGCTCTGTCCGAAGGGGTCCTCGAGTCTGAGCTCTTTGGCCATGTAAGAGGCGCCTTTACCGGAGCGGTATCAAGCAAGCCCGGAAGATTCGAAATGGCCTCTGGCGGAACTCTTTTCCTCGACGAGATTGGGGAGATTACTGCCTCCATGCAGGTCAAGCTTTTGCGCGTTTTGCAGGAAGAGGAGTTCGAAAGGGTTGGGGGCACGAAGACCCTCAAGGTTGATGTTCGGGTCATTGCGGCCACGAACCGGGATCTGAAGGCCGCCATCGAGACGGGAACCTTTCGGCGCGATCTCTACTACCGCCTTCGGGTCGTGCCTCTTTTTCTTCCTCCCCTCCGGGAGCGGCGGGAGGATATCCCCCTCCTGATTTCCTCCTTCCTCTCCCGTTATAACGCAGAGTTTGGAAAGAATGTCGAGGGACTCTCCCAAGAGGCCCAAAATATTCTGATGAACCATTCCTATCCGGGCAATATCCGCGAGCTCCAAAACATCCTCGAACATGCGGTGCTTCTTTCCACAGGACGGACCATTGGTGTCCGTGAGCTTCCCCGGGATCTGGCCCCCCTTCCCGAGGAGAGCTCCTTTACCGATGTGGCACTGTCCCGATCCAACGCCCTTCGGACCATGGAAGATGTCATGATCCGAAAGGCTGTGGAAAAGACTCGGGGCAATATGTCTCAGGCCGCAAAGCTTTTGGGGATAGGTCGGTCGACACTTTGGAGAAAGCTCCGGGAGATGGGAGACATTTCGTGAAATTCCTGACCTCTCTTGTGGAGGTGCGTCAATCCTTCCAGAAGAATCGTATCGTTCCCGTTATAGGGGAGGCGCTGTCCGACCTTCTGACCCCCCCTGCGGCCTATGCCGCCCTTCCTTCGAAGTCTCCGAGATTCCTTTTGGAGAGCGCCACAGGAGGAGACCGATGGGGGAGGTATTCCTTTGTCGGGTCCGGGGTGCTTGTGGCGTTTTCCGGATCGGTGGGTGGAAGTCTCAAGATCGAGCGCTTTCGGGAAGGGCGCAGGACAGGTGTGGTAGAGCGCCCGGGGGATCTCTTTGATGAGTTTGCTCGGGCTGTGGCGGAGCTTGATGCCGGGATTGATGCGCGCCTTCCTGTCTTTGCCCAAGGGGTCGTGGGTTATTTGGGGTACGACATTGTTCGCTGCTTCGAACGCCTTCCGGCCGCACTTCCTTCCGCAGATGACTTCCCCGACCTTTCCTTTGTTCTCCCTGAAATCATGGTGGTCTTTGACCATGCGCTCCAGCGCCTCAAGATCCTCACCTGGATCGACCGCGAGGAGGGAAGCCCCGAAAATCTTTTTGAGGAGGCCACCCTTCGCCTCTCCTCTTTCTGGCAGGCTCTTTCACTCTCCCATCCTCCTGAAAAACCTTCCGGGGGCCCTGGCACACTGCCCCTTCGGGAGACGACCGATGCAGAAAGCTTCAAGCGCTCTGTCGAACGAGCCAAGGAGCACATCCGGGCCGGGGACATCTTTCAGGTGGTTCTCTCGCGTCGGTTCGAGTTTGATTGGGAGGCCTCCCCTCTGACCCTCTATCGTGTCCTTCGCTCGATTAATCCTTCTCCCTATCTTTTTTTGATCGAGCAAGGAGATCGGGCCCTTGTGGGTTCTTCTCCGGAACTTTTTGTCAGGGTGGCGGGGGAGACGGTGGACCTGCGTCCAATCGCCGGAACCGTTCGCCGCTCAGGAGATCCGGAAGAGGATGAACGGCGTTCTCAGATCCTTCTCTCCGACCCCAAGGAGCGCGCCGAGCACGTGATGCTGGTCGACTTGGGCAGAAATGATGTGGGCCGGGTGGCGACAAAGGGTGGGGTAGAGGTTAGCGAAATGATGGTTCTCGAACGTTATTCGCACGTCATCCACATTGTGAGCCATGTGAAGGGGCGACTCGCCCCTGGTAAGACCGGCCTTGACGTCATTCGTGCGGCCCATCCGGCTGGAACGCTTTCAGGAGCTCCCAAGGTCCGGGCTATGGAGATCATCGAAGAACTTGAGACGATCCGGCGAGGACCCTACGCCGGATGTGTGGGTGTTGTGGCCTTTTCGGGAGAGGTCGACTTGGCCATTGCCATCCGATCGGTCTTTCTTTCTGGAAAGAAAGGCTTCTTTCAGGCGGGCGCTGGAATTGTTGCAGACAGCGATCCCGAAAGGGAGAGTCAGGAAATTCTGGCAAAGGCCCAAGCGATGGTCCGAGCTCTGGAGATCACTCATGCAAGCGAGGGCTCATGGCTTTTCTGATGGTCGACAATTACGATTCCTTCACCTACAACCTCGTCCAGTATTTCTGGGAGTTGGGAGTGGAGATGGAGGTCTTCCGGAATGACCGGATTACCTTAGACGAGGTCGAGTCAGGGGGATACGAGGCTGTCGTACTCTCGCCGGGACCAGGAACCCCGGCGGATTCCGGAATCTGCCCTCAGATCGTCCGGGAATTGGGGAGACGTCTTCCGATCCTTGGCGTCTGTCTGGGCCATCAGACCATAGGAGAGGTTTTTGGCGGGACGGTGGCGAGGGCTCCCCGGTTGATGCATGGGAAAACCTCTCCCGTTTTTCACGACGGATCCTCCCTCTTTGCTGGGATCCCCAGTCCGTTTGAGGCCACTCGCTACCATTCCCTCATTGTTCTCGAGAGCACCCTTCCGGAGGAGATTCGGGTGACGGCTCGGACGGAGGAGGGGGAGGTCATGGCCCTTGCCCACCAGCACCTCCCGATCTTTGGTGTTCAGTTTCACCCCGAGTCCATCCTGACTCTCCACGGGAAGACCCTTCTGGCAAACTTTGTCGATCAGGTGAAGCGCCAGGGACAACGCTCTCCTCAGGGGAGTTCCCTGTCGTGACAGCCCGGGAGGCTCTGGCGGCTCTTGTTTCTGGCCGCTCACTGGAGCGGAACGAAATGGCCGCTGTGATGGGGGAGGTGATGGATGGCAAGGTCCCCGAAGTGCTCCTTGCCGGGATTCTCGTGGCCCTGGTTTCAAAGGGAGAGACAGCCACTGAGATTACAGGGGCAGTTGATGCCATCCGGAGTCGAAGTCGACCCTTTCCTCCCGAAGACCCAGGTTCCCTTGCCGAGGCGATCGATGTCTGCGGCACAGGAGGGGATCGAGCGGGGACGGTCAACCTCTCCACCGCCATTTCCTTTGTTCTTGCTGCCGGGGGCGTGGGAGTCATCAAGCACGGGAACCGTGCCGTTTCAAGTCAGGCTGGCTCGGCCGATGTGCTGGAGGCGTTGGGCATCCCGGTGGAAGTGAGTCCAGAAAAGGCCCTTCAGATCTATCGGAAGACGGGACTGACCTTTCTCTTTGCCCCCTTTTACCATCCTGCCCTTCGGGTGGCAGCGGGAGTTCGCCGCGAATTAGGGATCCGGACCCTTTTCAATCTCTTGGGGCCGCTGGCCAATCCGGCGGGTGTCCGTCGTCAGGTGATCGGGGTCTACGATCCCGGACGTCTCGAGACGGTGGTTGAGGTTCTGGCGAAGACCGGAAGCCAGGAGGTCATGGCTCTTCATGGGGACGGTCTCGATGAAGTCAACCTTTCCTCGACGACGACCTTTTTGCACCTTTCTGGCGGAAAGAAAAAGTGGATGGAGCTTCGGGCCCCTGATTTCGGGCTTTCTCCTTCCCCGGTCGAGGCTGCCAGGGGAGGGGATCGCATGGAAAACGCTGCCCGGATCCGAACCGTCCTTGAAGGGGAGAGGAGTCCACTTCTGGACTGGGTCCTGGCCGGGGCGGCTCCGGGATTTTTGGTGGCCGGTCGGGCGAAAACTCTGCGGGAAGGGGTGGCTCTGGCCCGGGAGGCGATCGATTCGGGCAAGGCATTAGGAGTGCTCACATCGATTCAGCAGGTCAGTCTGTCGTGAACCTTCTGGGCGACATAGTCTCCCGAAAGCGGGAAGATGTGGCAAATGCCCGAAAGCTCCGTTCCCTGAACGATCTCGAGGGGGCAATCCCTTCGGCTCCTCCGGTTCGTCCGTTGAGGGGTGGCCGAGATCTTTCGGGTCGGCCTGGAGTCATCGCGGAGATGAAACGCCGGAGTCCGTCACGTGGGCTGATTCGCGATCCCTATGATCCGGTTGCCCTTGCCGATGGCTATCATCGGGCGGGGGCCCGGGCTCTTTCGATCCTCACTGACGGGCCCTTCTTTGGGGGGGACCTGAGCGATCTGGCCCGGGTCAGAAGAACCCCCGCGGGAGAAGCGCTTCCCCTGCTTCGGAAGGACTTCGTGGTCGATCCCTATCAGGTGGTGGAGAGCCGGGTGGCCGGGGCCGACATCCTTCTCCTGATCGTCAGGATTTTGCCTGGCACATTGCTGGCCGACCTGCTGAAGCTTGGCATGGCTCTGGGGTTGACGGTTCTGGTGGAGGCCCATACCGAGGAAGAGGTCGAAAGAGCCTTATCGGCCGGTGCCCAGGTCGTGGGAGTAAACAGTCGGGATCTCGACACGCTGGCCATCGATTGGGACCGTGGAGGCCGACTTCTGTCGAGCCTTCCCCGAGGGATCCTTCGAGTGGCTGAAAGCGGACTTAAAACTCGCGCCGACTATCTTCGGATGGGAGATCTCGGCGCCGACTTCGTCTTGGTGGGAGAGAGCTTTCTTGTCTCGCCCGATCCCGGACGGGCTCTGGAGGATTTTTGTGGGCTTGTGGATTAAGATCTGCGGGATCACCCGTCCCGAGGATGCCCAGCTTGTGGAAAAGTCGGGAGCAAATGCCCTTGGCCTGATCTTCTCCTCCCGCTCCTCCCGGTCGCTGACTCTCGAGCGGGCAGCCCTCATCGTTGATACCCTGTCGGGGGGACTTGAAAAAGTTGCCGTCTTCACCGAGCTTGATTGGGAAAGGATCGAGGAGATCGTCGAACGGCTGGACATCGATTTGATTCAGTGGCATGGAGGTCCTCTTGGCCGGGAGGCAGATGCACGCTTGGGTTCTTTCGGAGTTCCCTGGATGCATGCCGTGCGGTGGGACGGGCAGAGTCCGCTCGATGTTCCGCATACCGCCCTTCGGCTTTTGGTGGAAGGCCGATCCTCCAAAGGGCTGGGTGGCACCGGAGAGGGCTGGAACTATGGGGCACTCAAGGATGTCCACTGGCCCCTGCCGGTTGTTCTGTCCGGAGGGCTCTCTCCCGAGGGAGTGGCAGAGGCTCTGGGATCCCTCGTTTCTGAAGGGAGAGATGGGCACCGGCCCTTCGGGGTGGATGTGAGTTCCGGGGTTGAGTCTCGCCCGGGAGTGAAGGATGCGGGGCGGGTCAAGTCCTTTGTTGAAAACGTGCGAGCCTGGGAGAGATCGTTGTGAGCAAAGAATCGGCAGCCTTGAAAAAAGGCCGAAAGGGTTCGCGGGAAATCTCTCCATCCCTTCCCGATTATCGGGGTTATTTCGGGGAGTTCGGAGGACGCTTTGTTTCCGAAACGCTTATGCCGGCACTTATCGAGCTCGAGAGCGCCTTCAAGATCGCTTGGCGCGACCCATCCTTTCGGAAAGAGTTTCAAGGAATGCTTGCCGAATATTCGGGTCGTCCAACCCCGCTCTACTTGGCAGAGGCACTCTCCCGGGAAACAGGGGGCGCCCGGATCTGGCTCAAACGCGAAGACCTCAACCACACCGGAGCCCACAAGATTACGAATGCCGTTGGGCAGGCCCTCCTTGCGCGGCGAATGGGAAAGCGGCGTCTTATTGCAGAAACCGGGGCGGGTCAACATGGGGTCGCGACAGCGACAGTGGCGGCAAAGCTGGGCTTCTCCTGTCAAATTTATATGGGATCAGAAGATGTTCGCCGGCAAGCCTTGAATGTCTTCCGCATGAAGCTTCTGGGGGCTGTGGTGAGTCCGGTTGACCTTGGGGGGCGGACCCTTAAGGATGCCATCAGTGAGGCCCTGAGGGACTGGTCCCGGAGCGTGGGGGAGACCCATTACCTCTTGGGGACAGCCTTTGGCCCCCACCCGTTTCCGCTCATGGTTCGCACCTTTCAGTCGGTGATCGGTCAGGAGGCTCGCCGACAATTTTTAAAGCGGGTCGGTCGTCTTCCGAATGTGCTCGTTGCCTGTGTGGGGGGAGGGAGCAATGCCATTGGCCTTTTCCACCCCTTCGTCAGTGAGAGGGCCGTCAGGATGTTTGGGGTGGAAGCCGGAGGAATCGCCATTGCTCCCGGGCTCCATGCTGCTCGATTCGCCGGCGGATCGGTGGGGGTCCTGCAGGGAACAAAAACCTATGTTCTCCAGAACGGGGACGGGCAGATCGAAAACACCCACTCCGTCTCCGCCGGTCTCGACTATTCGGCGGTGGGGCCAGAACTGGCCTATTATCGGGGAACCGGGCGGATCGTGTTCGATTCTGTGGGGGACGATGAAGCCCTCGAAGCCTTTCGCATGCTTTCTCGTACGGAGGGGATCATTCCGGCCCTGGAGAGCTCCCATGCCGTGGCCTATGCCGTACGGCTGGCCAAGACGCTACCCCGGGATGCAAATATTCTCGTGAACCTTTCGGGGCGCGGAGACAAGGATGTGATGGAGGTCTCCCGGCTTCTGGAAGAAAAGGGGGAGACGCTGTGACTGCAGGGCCCTCCGCAAAGGTTTCCCAATCGGGGAAAAGCTCCTTTAAACGCGGAACTTCCCCACCGGCACTCATTCCCTACCTTGTCGCCGGGGATCCTGACATGGCGACAACCCGCCGCTATCTTCGACTGGCGGCTTCCGCCGGTGTCTTCGCGGTGGAGCTGGGGGTGCCCTTTTCCGATCCTACGGCCGATGGCCCTGTCATTCAGGAGGCGGCCCGAAGATCCTTGCGCCACGAGACGGCACTCTCCGAACTGCTTGACTGGATCGAGAAGATCCCCCGGGAGGAGCTTCCTCCCCTCTATCTGATGACCTACTTCAACCTCTTTCATCATATGGGGGTTGAGTCATTCTGTCACAGGGCCCGGGAGACAGGAAGAGTGGCGGGGGTGGTCATCCCGGATCTCTCCTTTGAGGATGCCCGGGATTATCGTCCGATCTTTCGATCCTATGGGATTAACCTTGTGGGCTTTGTCTCGCCCACGACCCCCCTCGATCGGGCCCGCAAGATTGTCCGTGAAGCTCGGGGATTCGTTTACTATGTCGGGCTCATGGGGACGACGGGATCGGCGCTTTCCCTTACCTCATCCGCCAGGGAGATGGTAAAGTCCATTCAGGAATGGACCGCACTCCCGGTTTGTCTGGGCTTTGGTGTCAGTGAGCCTAAAATGGCTCAGGAAATCCTTGGCTTTGCTGACGGGGTTATTGTCGGAAGTCGCTTGGTTAAAGAGGAAGAAGACCCCGGACGGTGGGAGAAAACATTTCTCGAGTTCGTTGCGGCATCTCGCAAGGGGAAATCATAACGGTGAAGGAGAAGCGAAGAATGGGCTGGCTCGACAGGCCGGGAAAGGATCGAAAGGGAACGGACAAGGGATCGCCGGAGGAAGACTCCGGAAAGAAGGTAAGAATCCCTGAAGGGCTGTGGATCAAATGCAACCACTGCCGCCAGATCGTCTACCGTAAGGAGGTGGACCGGGCTGGGAAGGTTTGTCCGAAGTGCAATTACCATTTTCCCATCACCTTGGAAGAACGTCTCGAGCAGCTGGTGGATTCGGAGAGCTTTACGGAGTTCGCGAGAGAGGTCGTCTCGTCCGACCCGCTCTCCTTCACTGACAGCCAGCGATATTCTGACCGGTTGCGGGCAGCCCAGAAGAAAACCGGCTTGGAGGATGCGGTGAAGGTGGGGGAGTGTCGGATCGAAGGGATCCCGGCGGTCCTCGGCCTCTTCTCCTTTCACTTCATGGGCGGCTCGATGGGGTCGGTGGTGGGCGAGAAGGTTGTTCGTGCCGCCGATCGGGCCCTGGAAGCCCGTCTTCCTCTGATCCTGGTGACCGCCTCCGGTGGGGCTCGGATGCAGGAAGGCATCTTCTCACTCATGCAGATGGCTCGCACCTCAGCCGCCGTTGGTCGTCTCGGCAAGGAAGGGATCCCTTACCTCACCGTCCTGACCGACCCCACCTTTGGAGGGGTAACCGCGAGCTTCGCAATGCTTGGAGACGTCATTATCGCCGAGCCCCGGGCACTGATCGGCTTTGCCGGTCCCAGAGTGATCGAACAGACGATTCGCCAGCAGCTTCCCGAAGGCTTTCAACGGGCGGAGTTTCTTCTGGAACACGGCTTCATCGACATGATTGTGGAACGCAAGCATCTCAAGGAAACATTGGCCCGTCTTCTCTGTCACCTTGGCCCCCAGCCTCCCCTCGCCTCCTCCTCACCTTGCCGAGGGGAGCAGTAAGGGGTGACACCACCGGAGGACGTCTCCGCCATTCTTTCGGGACTTCTGCGTTTTGGAATCAATCCAGGGCTCGAGAGAGTCGAGGCAGCTCTTTCTGCCCTGGACCACCCGGAGCGGGGTCCCCTGACCTTTCAGATTGTTGGGACCAACGGTAAGGGGTCGACGGCGAGCTTTATCGAGTCCATCCTTCGTCATGCCGGTTACAGGACCGGTCGATTTACCTCCCCCCATCTCTCTGATATTCGTGAACGGATCGCCATCTCGGGAGAACTCCTCTCCCCTGAGGCCTTTTCGGAGCTTGTTCGCGAGGTGGCTCACCTCAACTCCTCCCGCCAACTTAACCTCACATATTTTGAATTTCTGACAGTGATGGCCCATTTAGCCTTTCGAAGGGCCGACGTCAACTGTGTGGTGCTTGAGGCGGGAATGGGGGGGCGCTGGGACGCGACAACAGTGTCGGATCCGATCGTCACCGTCCTGACAGGAGTTTCTCTGGATCATGAAGAAGTCCTGGGGCCCGGGATTCAACGTATCTTTGAGGAGAAGGTTGCGGTGGGGAGGCGAGGACGGCCCTTTGTGGCGACTCTTGCTGACCCGGTGCTGAGAGCGGCCTTTCTTGATCGGTCCCGTTCAAAAGGATTTCTTCCCGTCCTTTCCGGTCGGGACTTCGAGGGGAAATGGGAAGGAGGGGATCCGGAAAGGGCGGGAGTGACCTCCTCCGCGGGAAGGAGACCCTTGTGGTATCGGGGTCGGTGGGGGGGAAGACGCTTTTCTCCTGCTTTGACTGCGACATATCAAGCGGGAAACATGGCCGCCGCCGTGGCCGCTCTGGAGTGGAGTCACCTCCCCATTTCTGCCAGCGCCTTTAGGGAAGGAATCGCCTCCGCTGTCCATCCGGGACGATTTGAAACGGTCTCCCGAGATCCTCTTGTTCTTCTCGACGGAGCCCATAATCCAGAGGCGATGGAACGTCTTGTTCAGGCCCTTCTTGACCGATTCGGTTCCAATGCCTCTATCGGGTGGTTCATGGCCGTCCATGCCGACAAGAACTGGCAGGAGATGCTGACCCTTGTCCATCACGCATCGACCTCTTCCGGTGCCTTCTTCTTTCCGGACGAAGCCGTTGCCCACTCCCAGACAGGGGGAGGATGGGCGTCAGCCCAGGAGATGGAGAACCATATTCGCGGAGCGTGGGGGAAGAGCGGCCCTTGGGTTGAGAGGGGAGAGCGGGAGGAGCTTCTCCGGAAAGCCCTCCGCTGGAGCCGTGAATCCTCTCAGCGAGTCCTTGTGGTGACCGGTTCGCTCTACCTTGTCGGCGCTGTTCGTCCTTATTTTATTCCTCCCTCCGCTCCGGTGATCTTTTCCGGGAACGAAAGGGATCGGCCCCTTTCGGAGGACGCTTGAGTCTTTGGAGGAGGCTGATCCGGCTCTTAGGGATTGTCCTCGTACTGACAGCGTTTTTGTGTGAAGGGGGGCAGGGGGCCGGTGCCACCGCACCTCCCGCAACAGCAGTGGGCGGTGCCGATTCCGACAAGGTCGTTGTTCTGGCCGACCACATTCGCCTGAACCGGACCACATCACTCCTTCATGCCCATGGGCATGCCTACATCTCCCGCAATCCTTGGTCCCTTCGGGCCGACTCTCTGATCCTCAACAAGAAGACCAGTATCGTCTGGGGGGCCGGCCATGTGGTCTTCAAAGGGCCCCGGACGACGATGACCGGAGACCGGATCCGGGCCAACCTTCTCACCGGAGAAGCGATTCTTTACCATGGCAAGGTCAAGACCCAGCAATACTATTCCATGAACAACGCCCAGGTCCTTTACACCTACCACATTACGGGAGAGGTGATCCATCGCAAGGACCACAAGCATTACCATGTGAAAAAAGGATCGGTGACGACCTGCAACTGCGACAAGGACAGCTCGCCGTCTTGGTCCATCTCCACGCTGTCGGGCGACATGACCCTGGGCGATGCCTTTTCTGGACTTTCGAATGCTCTGGACATCAAGGGAGTTCCGGCCCTATACATGCCTTATTTCTCGTTCCCCGTGGCCTCGAAAAAGTCGGGATTTCTCTTTCCGTTCGTTCAGTTCAATACCGTGCAGGGCCTCGTCCTTTACGATACGTTTTTCTGGAATCTCGATCCGTCGTACGACCTTGCGGTGACGATGGACGACATGTCGAACTTCGGGATCGGGGAGGGGGTGACCTATCGACAAGCCATCAGCTCCAACCAGACCCTCTTTCTGAACATCACCAACCAGGCGGTGGACTACTCGGCCCTGGGGCTTCGGACGAACATCTCCTCCACCACGGATCTTTACGGCTACAACACCGACAACGTCTCGATCATGGGAAACATCAACTATGTGAATGCCCAGGACTTCTATCAGCTCATGAGCGTCGGTTCCACCATGACCTTTAACCCCGAGCTCCTCTCGACCATCTATGTGAATGCTTACCAGGACAACAGCGAAATCAACCTCATCGCCGATTACAACCAGGACATCTTTCCCGGACTCAACACCACCGTAAGCAAGCTTCCCCAGGGGAGCGCGAATCTCTTCGACTATTCGCTGGGCGACTCCGGAATCTATTTCTCCTCCTTCCTTTCGGGGGCGGAGATCCAGAGCGGTCCTTTGATGATCCAGCGGGGACTCGTCTATCCTCACGCCATGGGATCTTACGACCTCGGAGATGGTGCGGTGATCCTTACGCCGCATGCGGGTGTCCTTACAACGGTCTATAGCCAGAGCTACCAGACGTCGACCCCCTATGACCAGGCCGTTCCCAACTTTGGGATCGGAGCCCAGTCGACAGTGGAGAGGGACTTTTACACGGCCGGGGGGGGGGATTTGACCCACCAGATGCAGCTTGACCTCGACTTCGACTATGCCCCGCAGAACAATGAAACCCAGATCATTCAAAGCGGGTTTTCAGACAATATTCTTGGGATGAATGCGACCACGCTCTCTTTGACTCAGCGGCTCTTTTGGCAGGGATCCGACGGCCAGTCCAAGGAGATTATTTCTGTCAAACTGGCCGATACCTATCAGTACACGACCCTCCCCGGAAATGCACAGACAATGTTCTTCGGAGGCCAGACACTCCTCAACCCCTTTGTTCCCATTCAGACGCCATACTCACCAGTGTACGGATCTCTCCACATTCTGAGCGGCCAGCCGGTCTCCTTCTTTGCCGAGGGATTTTACGACATGAATCAGAAGACCATGCCGACGGAGGATGCCGCCATCATGTTCAACCAGGCCGCTGTGGCACCAGGTCCCGTCATGCTCAATGCCATCCTGGGTCAAACAGAGGCCCATGCAGGGAATGTCCCGATTATGGGGAACTTCTTTAGTCCCACCGATATTACCGAAAGCTACACCCAGCCCTTCGGGACAAATTTTCTTGTGCCATACCTGGGAATCACCACCAGCTCTGGACTTTATATGGGAGCGGGCTATTACTACGATCTGGGGCAGGGACCAGGGGCGGGCACTCAGATGGAGTCCTTCAACTTTGGATACACCGGACAGTGTTGGTCGGGAGCCTTCATGTACTATATCGTGAACGAACCCTCGCCCCTTCCCGTCCAGACGGGATTTGGATTTACCATCAGTCTGAACGGGGTGGCGGCTCTGGCCCCGATCAATAATGTGATTTCTCCCGCGGTCGTTCCGTAGGAATTTTGCTTTTGGAGAGGGAGCTGAACCTTAGGGAATTTAAGGGGCGAAGAGGACGACGACGGTCCTGAGGGCAAGAAGCTGCATGGCGACTCGATCGTCCAGGGGAAGGCAGGGAGGGGATTCGAAGGTCAATGTCCGACGCGTTCCCAAGCGTTTCATGTAGAGTCCCTGGGGGGATCCCTGGCGAAAAAAGCGGGGAATGGTGCGGGAGGTTCTTAGGATCAGGCCGTCGGAGGCGGCCATGCCTTCAATGATGGGGGCTTGGTTTACCGGGTGTCCGCCAGCCCGGAGCGCCGCGATCACATGGGGGCCGAAGGCCGACGATGTGTCGGGGGCGAGCTCGTAGAGATAGAACCCCGGGGTATCGACATCTTCGTGGAGATCGATGAAAAGGTCGATGGGCCTCCTTTTGTAGTCGTCCATCAGGAAGCGGATCTCGGGGGGAGGGGCAGGAGATCCAAAGGCCCGATTGGGATCGACTCCGGTGGCATCGTGCCGCTGTCTGCGGTCGAAGCCAGAAGGGTTGATGAGCGGGACAATCTCAAGGTGAAGGCGGCGAAGGGAGTCCCATCCGGTGGCGAGTTCGTCCAGCAGGGTGAGAATGGCATGAGGTCCGGCTGGTTCGTCTCCATGAATCCCGGCACTGATGAGAATTCTTGGAGCCCGTCCTTCGACCTTGCGCGAAAGGGATAAAATGGGAATGCGCCCCGAATCATTAATGACGTGTCCCAATGTTCTGGTCCGGAAGCCCGCCGCCGGGGCACGCCTTTCCACCTCCGAGAGCAATTCGTGGCTCGACAGGAACTCCTTCATGCCCCTCCCCATCGAAGCTTGTCGCGCAAAACCTCAAAGTAGTTCCGGTCGGGAGAGACCAGCAACCGGGTCACGTGTTCCGATCGGGATATTCTGAGAACATCGCCTTTTTCAAGAGGGACGCTGATCTGGCCGTCGAAAATGACCATGACATGGGCATCCGCTGTCTTGAAGAGCGTTTCGAGTCGAACGGTCTCGGGAAAGACGATGGGTCGTTGGGTCAAGGTATGAGGGCAGATAGGAGTCATCACGATCCCTTGGGACTCCGGATGGAGAATCGGACCACCTGCAGCCATGGAATAGGCCGTTGATCCGGTGGCGGTGGAAAAGATGACGCCATCGCCTTTCATCTCCGTGACGAAATGATTGTTGGAGTAGATCTCGACCTCGATCATGCGTGCGGTGGTGCCTTTGTTGATCACCACGTCGTTCAGAACATCGTGAGATTCGGTGATGGTTTCACCGTCTTTCAGAAGATCGGCGTGAATCATGGCGCGTCGTTCGACGACATAGTGGCCGGAGATAACGGAGTCAAGGACGCGAAAAGTTTCTTCTTTGGGGACTTCGGCCAGGAATCCCAAGGTTCCAAGATTTATCCCCAGAATGGGAATCTGGCGGCGGGTGGCAATTCTGGCGGCCGAAAGAATGGTTCCGTCTCCACCAAGAACAATGAGAAGATCGGCGGCTCGCGCGATCTCCTCCCGGTCAAAGATTGGCAAAGGGGAGGTTCCGAGCGAAAGCGTGGCTTCCCGGTCAAGCATGACAGCGAGCCCCTTTCCCGAAAGCCAAGGGAGAAGGGGGAGAAGAAGCTGTCTGACCTCTACTGACCGATGGGGCTTTGTGAGTATGCCGATGGTTTTTGGGAGGATCTTTTTTGACATCGTCCATCCGGAAAGGGGTGTCCGGGAGGCCCTGACATGGGCCTGGGGGCGACTCCCCACAATGCTGCCGCTCGTCCGGTTGAGATTGTAACACATCGGAAGAAGGAGGTCATGGGAACAGGCAGGAGATCTGCTCATCCCAATGGCAGACTCCTACACCTACTTAAATGAAGACATCTTGACTCGTTCAATCGGAAATGTTATAAATTGCGCCACTGCAAATTCAATCCGAAAATCATTCTCATTGTTGGACCGGATAGGGAACCCTGGGGGCCTTGATTGTCACTGAAAGAGGCCTCGTAAGCTTGGTGTCCCTCTTTCCGTATGGGATCTTTGTCACCCGCGGAGGAGGAACGTAATGAAGGGAAAATACAAGCTTCATATACCAGATTACCAGTACTATGCTGACCAGGTGGCCTGCCGGAAAGCATGTCCGGTGGGGACTGATGCCGGCGGATACGTGCAGGCCATCGCTCAAGGTCGATACGAAAGGGCCTATGCCATCGCCCGGGGTCCCAATCCCTTTGCTTCGGTGTGCGGATGGGTCTGCAATGCTCCTTGCGAAACTGCCTGTACGAGAGGCAATATTGATGCCCCCGTCACGATTCGGGCTCTCAAAAGATTTGTCACGGAAAAATTCGGTGCCGAGGCCGTTTCCGATCCGGCATCGACATTGCGCTATTCCACAGCTCCTGGTGTCCCCTATGGAAAGGCGACAGGTCCACGCATTGCCATCGTGGGGGGGGGGCCGGCCGGACTTACCGCAGCCCATGACCTGGCGCGACTTGGATATCGTGTCACCATCTTCGAGGCCCAGGATCGTCTTGGAGGTCTCTTTTACCTTGTTCCCGAATATCGTCTTCCCCGCCCCCTCTTTCAGGCGGAAATTGCCGCAATCCTCAGTATGGGGGTTGAGGCTCGCTTGAATGTCAAGGTCGGAAAGGACATCACAATGGCTCAGCTCCGAGAGGAGTTTGCGGCGGTGGTGCTCTCTTCCGGTGCATGGGGAAGCCGTCCGGTTCCCTTTGAAGGTCGCGACCTTGAAGGTGTCTTCTCCGCTCTCCCCTTTCTCCAGTCGGTCTACCACCGACATGAGCCGCTCCCAATTGGCTCCCACCCCGTTGTCGTTGGGGCAGGAAACGTTGCCATGGATGTCGTTAGAACGGCGATCAGGGTTCCGGGTGTTGAGAAGGTGACCGTTGTCACCTTGGAAACGTGGGATGAGATGCCGGCCGACGATCTTGAAATCGAAGATGCCGTTCATGAAGGGGCCGAGTTTGCCATCCGTCTTGGAACAAAGCGAATTCTTGGTTCTGCGGGAAAGTTTGAAGGGCTCGAGGTGAAAAAGGTCCTTTCGGTTTTTGATGATCAGGGGCGCTTTGCTCCGACGTTTGATGAGGAAAAAGTCAGTGTTGTCCATGGCTCCTCTGTTATATTCGCTATCGGTCAGGTGATTGACACCAGCTATGTTCCGGAAGACCTCGAAGGCATCGTTGGACGCAATGGAATAATCCGGGCCAATATGCATACGATGGATACAGGGGTCCCCGGTGTCTTTGCTGCCGGAGATGTGGTGACAGGTCCCCGGATCTTCATCGATGCAATCGCCGGTGGGCAAAAGGCGGCACAGTCAGTGCATGCCTATCTGATGAAGTCGGGAGTGGCTAAGAACCTTTCTGGAGTCTCTTCTCCGATTCCCCATCGGGCGAACCCTTCTCCCATTTGGCCGGAAGACTTCAATAAGAAGGGTTACTATACGATCGAGCGGAAGAACCCAGATTTGCTTCATCCGGATTTTCGTCGGACAAACTTTGAGCTGGCAGAAATTTCGATGACGGAAGAGCAAGCCCGCACCCAGGCCTCCCGCTGTCTGACCTGCCATGTCAATCCCATCTTCGAAGGGCACAAGTGTGTGCTTTGCGGTGGGTGTGTGGATGTTTGTCCGGAGTATGCGTTGAAGATGGTTCCTCTCACTGATGTGGATCTTGAGCATGGAAAGATGGAGCCACTTGTCGAGGCCTTTACAGGAGAAGAGATAGCGCTCGAGCATCTCGAAGAGCCCGTTGTTCAGACCCTTTCGCAGTCAACGGCTATGATATGGGACGGGATGCGCTGCATCCGGTGCGGATTGTGTGCCAAACGCTGTCCGACTGGGGCCATCGCCATGGAACATCTCGAAATTAAACAGGAGGTTGCGCTCCAATGACAAATCTATCGGCCCAAACACAGCACCCCGGAGACGCTGGCGACGCTGGAAGCCCGGCAGACAAGGGACGGAGAAAGTTTCTTGTAGCGGCAGGATGGTCCCTCATGGGGGCCTCAATGGCGGGCACGGCCTTTGCTGCCTATAAATATCTCTTCCCTCCCGTCCTTTACGAACCCCCGACTGTCTTTAAGATTGGCCATGTGTCGGTCTATGGACTGGGTGTGGACGAGCGTTGGAAGCTTAAAGGACGTTTCTGGGTGGTGCGAAATATGCGCGGAATCTACAACATGATTTCCATTTGCCGCCATCTCGGTTGCACGCCCAACTGGTTCCCGGATCAAAAGAGATTCCGTTGTCCGTGCCATGGCTCCATTTACGACGCTCATGGCAATGTTCGCGGGGGACCGGCTCCGCGGACCCTCTGGCGCGGTCAGATTACCCGAGATCCTCTTGACGGGGAGCTGATCGTCAACACAGTGATCCGGCTTGACCCGGATCCCGTCCAGACGCCTCAGGGCCTCTGGGTCAAGGAAAAGGTCAAGGAAGTATCACCGTTCTATATTGATCACACAGCTCCGGCAGGCGCCTCTTGCGCCTCAAACCGTCTCCTCTGCTGACGGGGAGCTTACATAACACGATAGACTCGTTGCCGGTTGATCGGTAAAGGCGGTTTTTCACCTTTATCGCTGTGGCCCATGTGAGGATCCTTTACCCCTGCTCTTGAGCCGAGGCGGAAATGCCGCCCGTGATCAGATCAATCCAGATCACCAGGGAGTGGTCCTTTTAACGGAAGGGACTTGAGGTATGCTTCAGAAAATAAAAAATGAAATCGTCGAATCCCAGATCTTCAAATCTGTCTTTCGGCATGGCTATCCCGACAATGACCTCGACCGGGCTTATGCAATCTTTTCCAGTGTCTTCCTTCATATTCACCCGGTGAAGGTTCGTCGGTCAGCCCTGAGAATGCGGTATACCTTCTGTTTGGGTGGAATTACCCTCTTTCTTTTCATCATTCTGGCAGTGACAGGGATTTGGCTCATGTTCTACTACACTCCCTACACCGGTTTGGCCTATCGGAACATTAAGGACCTTCAGTTTGTGATCTTTGGGGGAAACCTGATGCGCGATCTTCATCGGTTCGCCGCCCACGGGATGGTTCTCTTCGTTTGGCTCCACATGACTCGGGTTTTTTTGACCGGAGCCTACAAGGCACCTCGGGAATTCAACTGGATTGTCGGAGTCGTTCTTCTGGTCAACACCTTGGTTCTCTCATGGACAGGATATCTCCTTCCATGGGATCAGTTGGCTTACTGGGCGGTGACGGTCGGAGCCAAGATGGCTTCCTACACACCACTTATTGGCCAGAATGGTCCATGGGGTCCTCAGTTGGGATTCCTGCCGACAAACGACATCATGTTTATGCTCTTGGGTGGCACGGTGGTGGGTCAGAACGCCCTCATCCGATTCTATGTTCTCCACTGCGTGGTGCTTCCTCTGGTAGTAACTGTTTTTCTCGCGGTCCATTTCTGGCGGATCCGGAAGGACGGGTTCTCCGGTCCCCTCTGATCTCAGCAGGGGATCGCCGCACTTATGGCGTAAATGGTTTTTATATGAGCCTTTGAGAGTGTTATATGGAGAGGTGGGGCAATAATGGATGAAAAGGTGACCCGGGAGATTTTTCCCCGCGACTCGAGAAAGTCCTATGGACTTGTCGAGCTAATGAAAAAGACGGCACCCATCGTCAAAAAGGAGCCAGAAGACACTGTCTACGTCTGGCCAAACCTTTTGATGATCGAGATTATATGTGCCATCCTCGTGACAGTGGGACTCATGGTCCTTATTCAGTTTGAACATGCACCGCTCCGATCGCTGGCCGATCCTTCCACAACGCCAAACCCGATGCGCGCTCCTTGGTACTTCCTTGGACTTCAGGAGCTGTTGGTGTACTTTGACCCCTGGTATGCCGGTGTGGTGTTGCCAGGAATGATCATTGTGGGGCTTATGCTCTTCCCTTACCTTGACGTTAACCCCAAGGGGGTCGGGTACTATACCTACTCGGAGCGCAAGTTTGCCGTCTTTAACTACTCCTTCGGCTTTGCGATCTGGTGGATCACCATCATTATCGGTACCTACCTTCGGGGCTTGGACTGGCAGTGGTATTGGCCCTGGAGCAATCACCTCGAGCATATGAATCCTGCACTGGTGACACTTATCCCTCTTCACCTGATTTTCGTTAACTGGTTCCATGTGAGCGAAGGTGTGGGCAAGCTGTTCGGGGACATTATCTTCGTCGGCTACTTTGCACTGGGAACGATTATTCCAATGATAGTATGGAAGCCCATGTACAAGGCGATGGGGCTATGGCGCTACCTCACCTTCTCGTTCTTCTTTTTGTCGATGATGGGCGTGGCGCTGAAGATCGTGCTCAGACTTCTCTTCAATATCAAATACGTACTCGTAACGCCTTGGATCAATATCTGAGACTCTCAATGCGTTGACCTGTTGCGGAGGGGCGAACCTTCGGGTCCCCTGCCTCCGACACGTCAAAATGTCCGCCATGTTCGGGCAAGGAGGTTCGATGGATCAGTTTCATCAGTTGCTCAATGCCCCCTGGGTTGAGGAATATTTCGGGTATCCTTACCGAATCGGTATCTCCCTGACCCTTTTTGTGGGAACCGCCATCTTCTACTACATCGTTATCTGGTTTCAGAAGTGGCAGGAAGGATCCTTCTATCCTGAGGGGCACCCCCTCCGCAAGTCGGCCCAGAGCACGGAAAGGGGACGTAAAGAATGAAAATGCGCATTTATGCACTCTTTTTTATCTCGACGGTCCTTCTGGGCGGTGTCTTTTTCTATGAGCTCTATAAGGATACCCATCCTGAATGGATGACCTATCAAAGGTCCTATTATCAGCTGTTGGCGAAGATCACCAATAAACCTGATTTGGCAACCTCGCCTCTGACGGTGGTTCAGATCTGGAACCCGATCATGAACAAGCCGGATCGATGTATGACTTGTCATATGGGCATCTCGGTTCCTGCCTTCAAAACGGCCCCAGAGCCCTTTACAACCCACCCCGACCTCGCGGGATACATCGGGAAGCATCCCTTTGAAAAGTTTGGATGCACGGTGTGCCATGATGGACAGGGAGTTTCCACCACGGTGGCAGATGCCCATGGCTTCAACGTATCGTTGAACTATCAACCTAAAAGAGGCGCATTTGCCGAGGCCTCATGCCTTAAGTGTCATACGGATCTCTTTAAGCCAGGGATCAATCCGCCGATGACCCCCTTCTTGAACCTTGCCAAGAAGACCATTGTCCAGAAGGGATGCGGGTCCTGTCATACGATGACCCAATTCAACCTGCATGGGGTGCTCGCCCCGGATCTTTCAGGATTCGGAAGCCGTACGGAGCTAGGCTTTTACAACGTCCATGATTTCAACCACGTGGGCGGACTTCATTCCGAACGCGAGTGGGAGTGGGAGCATTTTAAAAATCCCCGTAAGATCTCTCCGGGAATTCCGGCCTTTAAGGTTCCCCCCACGATCATGCCAAATTTCCATCTGACTGATCTTCAAACGACGGCATTGACGACATGGGTGCTTGGACTAGATGATCCTTCAGTGATTACCATTCCTCAGAAGTTCTTGCCGATTGATCGTGATAATGGAAGGCCAATTCCGATCCCGATCACTAATTATAAAGGGATCTTCATTCCCGGAGAGCCAAAGGCTGACCAGTCGAATTAAGGACCATGGTCAGAGCGTAAAGAGCGGCAGGAGAAATCCTGCCGTTTTTTTTTGAGAAAATCAGAGAACGTCTCGAATTGCTGGACCTGAAGGGGTTAGAATAAGAGGGAAAGAAATAAGAAAACATGACCGATCGGATGAAAATGATCGAAGCCAAAGACCTCACAAAAATCTATAAATCAAGACGCGGGAATCGCATTGCGGTGGATGGGATTTCCTTTTCTGTCGGGGAAGGGGAATTCTTTTCCTTTCTTGGGCCCAATGGGGCCGGGAAAACGACAACCATTCAGATGATGGTAGCCCTCCTCACCCCTACTCGAGGAACAATTGCCATCGATGGACTCGATGTGGTCTCTTACCCCCATCAGGTTCGCCAAAAAATTGGAATCATCTTCCAGGACCCCAGCCTCGATGATCGTCTCACCGCCTGGGAAAATCTCGAGTTCCATGGACGGTTATACGGAATAGACTCAAAAACACGTGAAAGAAGAGGCGACTTCCTTCTGGGAGTGATGGGGCTAGGAGAGCGCCGCCACGATCTGGTAAGAACTTATTCGGGGGGAATGAAGAGGCGCCTAGAAATCGCGCGAGGACTTCTTCATTCTCCTCGCCTATTGATTTTGGATGAACCCACCCTTGGACTCGACCCACATTCTCGACGATCTGTGTGGGAGTATATTCATCGTGTCAGAAAAGAGGTGGGTATGACCGTCTTTCTGACAACGCACTATCTGGAAGAGGCGGATACCTCGGATCGAGTGGCCATTATGAGCGCGGGGAAGATCGTCGCGATGGGGACTCCTGACCGATTGAAGAAAGATCTCTCCTCAGAAATGCTCTCCGTTGAAACAGAGAACCCGGAGGCCCTCACCTCATATTTGTTGAAAACCTATCCCGCACTCGACTCACAGATCCGTCGCGAAGGGGAGAATCTTCTTTATTTCCCCCTTCCTCCGGGAGGAGATCTTTCCCCTTGGGATTTGCTGAGGACGCTCCCTGTTCCGATAAGGGAGGCATCGGTCAGACGCCCAAACCTTGACGATGTCTTCATTCACCATACCGGAAGTGCTCTAAAGGGGGGAGACACAGAGGGAGAAAAACATAAATGACTGAAAAACCAAAAATGGCGATGTCACTCTTGGGTGGCCCCCCTCCTGTTCTTGCCTCTCCATTTAGGCGCGACATGATGGGCATTTATACCCTATGGCAGCGCGATGTCATCCGTTTGTGGCGGGACAGGATCCGGCTTGTTGGCTCCTTCATCCAGCCACTTCTGTTCCTCTTTATTCTCGGAGGGGGCCTATCGCCTCGCATGGGATCGATGGGGGTGATGCGCTCAGGAGGAAGTCTGGGATATCAGGGCTTTCTCTTTCCGGGTGTTGTTGCGATGAGTGTTCTCTTTACGGCATCTTTCGCCGGCGTCGCCATTGTCTGGGATCGGGAGGTCGGATTTTTGAAAGAGGTCTTGGTGGCACCTCTTTCCCGGACCGCGGTGGTCTTGGGGAAGATCCTGGGGGGAGCGACGAATTCGGTTGTCCAAGGAAGTCTCATTCTCCTTTTGTTTCCACTGTTTCATCTCCATCCCTCTCCGGAGAGACTCATCCTGGCATTTCTTGTGATGATTCTCATTGGACTGACCCAGACCTCGGTCGGGGTCCTCCTGGGTGTGAGGATGACCTCAAGCCAAGGTTTCATGGTATTGATGAACTTTGTCATTCTCCCCCTGTTCTTTCTCTCTGGAGCCCTTTATCCTCTTGACCGTCTCCCCGGTTGGCTCTCTGTGGCATCCCGTCTCGACCCATTGTCCTATGGTGTCGACCTTCTTCGGTGGGCTTTAGTGGGAGTTCATTACCATTCGATGGTGACAGATCTCGCTAGTCTGTGTCTCTTTATGGGAACGATGGGGGTCTTGTCGGTCATTCTCTTTAATAAAACAGACTAAATTTAAACTAGTTGATGGAGGATCAATGGCATCGGAGGCATCTTTTGATGTGGTCTCGAAGGTCGATCTTCAGGAGGCCAAGAATGCGGTGGACCAAGCTTTAAAGGAGATCGGAACCCGGTTTGATCTAAAAGATAGTGCCTCCCGCATTGAGTGGGAGAAGGACGATCTTGTTCTGTCGGCCAAGGACGCACATAAGTTGACCGCCGTGATCGACGTTCTGGAGTCCAAGATGATCCGTCGGGGAATTCCTCTGAAGAATCTCGACAAGAAAAAAATTGAAGAGGCCTTGGGGGGAACGGTCCGGCAGCGGATCGCCATCAAGCAGGGACTGACTCCGGAGGTGGCGAAAAAGGTGGCTCAGGAGATCAAGGCCTCGAAGCTCAAGGTCCAGGCCCAGATCCAGGGAGACACGGTTCGTGTAAGCGGAAAATCTCGGGACGATCTCCAGGCTGTAATCGCCCGCCTCAAAGGTCAGGACTTCGAGATCGATCTTCAGTTCTCAAACTATCGCTAGACACAATGAAAGGAAGGGACGTCGGAGTGATCAGTCAAAGTCAAGGGAAGAGACATGTAGCGGGAGTGATCTGGGCAAGTACCGCGCTGTTTGCCTTAACCGGGTGCGTGACGGTCAATCTCTTTCCCCCTGACCAGGGGCTGGTGGAAAAGTCTCTTCGACCGGCAAATGGGGCGACTGAGAAGGTGGTGTTCTTGCCGATCAGGGGATTTATTGGCGATGAGGAGAAGAAGGGGGGAACTCCGTTTCTTGGGGGAAAGACCGATCAGGTCCGCCTTCTTGACCGGGAGCTGGCAAAAGCCCGTCGGGATCCCCACGTCAGGGCGATTATTCTTGATATCGACAGCCCCGGGGGATCGGTGACGGCCTCCGACAGACTGTACCACCGCATTCTCCTGTTCCGGCAAAGAACGAAGATCCCTGTCTATGCGTTTTTTGGAGATCTTGGAGCCTCGGGAGCCTATTATACGGCCATGGGTGCCAATGAGGTCTGGGCTCGCCCGACGAGCGTGGTGGGAAGCATCGGGGTCATGATTGCCAATGTCGGAATTGAAGGACTCATGAAGAAGGTGGGCGTAACTGATAGAACGGTGGCCTCGGGGGCGGAGAAGGAGATGGGATCACCCTTTCGCGCAATGTCTCCTGAAGACAAAAAGATTTTTGAAGGGCTTGTAGAAGATTTCTATGGGACATTCCTTGGTGTGGTGGAAAAGGGACGTAAGATGAATCGAGCGACCCTCATTCCCTTGGCCGACGGACGAGTCTATACGGCTCGGCAAGCCTTGGCCCATGGACTTGTGGACCGGATTGGGTACCGCTCGGATCTCCTCCACCATCTGAGAAAGGAGCTCGGCATCAAAAAGCTCCAATTGGTGACCTATCGTGATTCTGAGGGGGGGGCGCCTTCATTGTTGGGAATGGAGACGGGGGGAGTCGGATCGGTCTCCGCCGAGGCGTTGGCGAGTCTGATTCGCTCCTTGGGACCAACCCCCCTCTATTTCTGGTCGCCGGGAGGTCTGACCATGAAGTAGGGAGCTTCCTGAAGAAGATGATGGGTCGGTCCGGGGTAACGGCGGCAGAACTCCCTTCTCTTTTCATTCTTGATAAAAATCTGAAAATCAGGATTGGCGGAGGGGGTCGAAAGTCTCCCGGAAGAGCAGGCGTGGCCGAGGGTCTTCCAAGTCGTATTTCGGAAGATGTCAAGAGCCGCCTTCACATGATTTTGCGCCCACCAGACGACAGGAAACTCCTCTCCGGGAGCTGGGAGCCCCCCCGCAAGGGAGAAGGCGGGGGAAGACAGGGCGAGGGTGAACCCGAAAAAGAGTGATGCCAGACAAGGGCGAACTCTTGCAAAAAAACAGATCATGAGCCGCTCCTTTGAGAGAGGGAGGCAGGGAAGACAATGACCATGAGAAGGTCGTTGACGTTTGTCCCTGACGGACCGGTCTTCATTGTCAGTCCATGGCGTCCGAGAAACCCTCCCGAGTCGTGGGACCGGAGCGCCAGCTCTCCTTCGATGCACCTGCGGGAGGAGGAAAAAAAAGACGTGGGGATCAACGCTCCGGCGGCACCGGAGTTTCCGTCAAAGCCGTCGGAAGCCAGAGAGAGGACCAGGGCGGGAACAGGTGTGAGGGACAAGGCAAGGGCGAGCGCCAGCTCAAGCGTCCGCCCCCCCTTGCCGGAAGGGGTACCTGTCAGTGTGACCGTGGTTTCCCCTGAGGCCGCCCAGACACTTCCCTGATGCCTTGCCTCTGCTCTTTGGCTTCCCCATGAGATGATGGAGGCCAAAACTCGCCCGGCCTCTCGGGCCTCCCCACGAAGCTCGGTGGTGAGGGAATGAAGTGGAAGGGGGGAAATCTCCGATATCTTCATGAGAGTATCGGTCAAAGCTTCGATGAGACTTGCTGAGGATCCCACAACTCGAAGAGGCGATTCGGGGAATGTCTTTGGGGAGAGATTTTGGGGGGGGAGAGCCTCCAAAAGTTGGCGAACCGTTGGTGGGATCATCTCCGGAGAGAGAAAGAGGTTTATCTCTTCGAGGATTTGTGGGCCATTTCGCGGGATGGCCCACATGGGGGAGGATCCAACGAGGGGGGCTCCTTCCCCTGGGATATCGGAGAGCACAAAAGTGAGATGGGCGTGGGGTGAGATCATCTGAGCGAGCCCTCCACCCTTGAATTTTGACAGATGAAGCCGCAAGGCGTTGATGGTGGCGATGGGAGCTCCCGCTTCCATTAGGCTGCGGGTGACTCGAATCTTGTCTTCAAGTGTCACCGGGGGAATGGGGGCAGCAACAAGGCTCGAGCTTCCGCCGGAGAGGGCAACGACCACGCTGTCGTCCTTGGGAATCGTTGCGATAAAAGCTTGGATCTTGTGGAAGGCCTCGAGGCTCCTTGGGTCGGGAAGTGGGTGTGCCCCTTCCTGCACCGGAAAGGAGGCTGGGGGCCTTGGATAGCCCTCCGGAAGGATGGAAAGGGTGTTCCGAGGCGAAATGGAAAGAAGGTCGGCCAGGGTTTCGGCCATGGCCCCTGCCGCCTTTCCCAAAGAGAGAAGGGATCCCGGCCTGAAAGAGGAGGGTAACGGGTGCTCTGCCAGATGGGTGCGAAGGAGGGCGCCTGGGGCGACCCTGGCCATGAACGCGGGAATCGCCTCAAGGAGTCGTTGCCGCAGAAAGGACTCCTCCACTATCCGGATCTCCGTTCATCCGGACGAACCTCCGGTGAGGGCGAAGGTGGCGGGGTCAGGTAGGTGTCCCGGCACTTCCGGGAGCAAAAATATACGGTGTCTCCCGAGGGACTCTGCGCAGTCAGAGCCTGATCCTTATCGACATAAAGACCGCAGACTGGGTCCGCCACAAGAGGGGTGGGTGTTGCCTCCGGGCGACTCTTCTGAGCTCCTCCCAGGAAGTTTCGAACTGTCCGGCCGATTAACGCAACAATGAAGGCCAAAAGAAAAAGGCGGATCAGCATGGGCGCCTTCATCGATAAGGATTAAGGGATGATCACTTTTTGCGAGTTCATGCGACAGGCGGCTGCGGGCCCGGAGGGGGGGTATTACACCCGCCATGCGGGTATTGGGCGCGAGGGGGGGGACTTTCTCACATCCCCGGAGACGAGCCCGGCCTTCGCCACCCTTCTGGCCCTTCAAATTGGAGAGATCGATCGCTCTCTCGGCTCTCCCGATCCATTCTATCTGATAGAGGCAGGACCCGGCAATGGAACACTCATGGCCGACCTGTTGACGATCTTTCGAAAGGCCGATCCATCCTTTTTTCAGCGCCTCTCCCCGATCCTCTGCGAACTTCCGGGGGTTCTCGAATCCCGCCAGCGAGAGAGGCTTCGAGAGTTCGACCTCGTTCACCCGCCTCGATGGATCGCCTTGCCTAGGACGGGAGACAACTCCTCGCTGGCTTTGCCTGAGGGTTGGCCAGCCCCGGGAGAGGGGCTGGTCATGGGCAATGAATTTCTCGATGCGTTGCCTGTTCATCGGTTGCGCGTTACCGAGGGCCGCTGGCGTGAGTGTTATATCGGGTTGGGGAAGGACGGAAAAAATGAAGAGATCTGGGGGGAGCTTTCGGAGGATTCCCTGGCATCCATTCTTTCTGAGCATTTCGGGGAGGATCTCTCCTCTCGAGAGGGGCAAGAGACAGAAATATGTCTGGATCTCCCACCTGTTCTGGCGGCCCTTGACCGGTGTCTTTCGTCGGGCTTCATGCTCTGGATCGACTACGGGGATATCGGTTCGGAAATTCGCTCGGAGCGGCGGCGGGGAGGAACGCTTCGAGCCTATCGTGGACACCAGGTCTCGGACCGTCTCCTCGAGTCTCCGGGACAGGTCGACCTCACGGCGTTCGTGGATTTCTCACGCGTGGCGAAGGAGCTTGCGGGGAGGGAGTATCGCCTCGAGGGGTATACCGACCAGATGTCCTGGCTCATGGGGCTCGGATTCGAAGAGTGGGTTCAGGCCAATGCCGATCGCCTCTCCGACGATGCCCTTCGGGAGGCGGGAACACTGATCCATCCGCTTCGAATGGGCCGGGTCTTCAAGGTTCTGCTGATGTCGAAAAATGTTTCGCCGGGGAAGACCTTTGAGGGCTTCCGGTTCGGGGGACTGCGTCCTCCCCTCTGATCCCTGCAGAAGGGGGGCTAGTGCTGATTCTTGACGATATAACCTGTAACCGACTGAACATCGTTATCGGAGAGGTAGACCCGTCCCGTCTGCTTCATGTAGCGGTTCATCTTGAGAACAAGAATTCTCCAGTCCTCAGGCGTTCGATGGGTCAGTGCCGGAAGGGCGTGGCATTGAACGCATCGGCTTCGAAAAAGTGATTCCGGTGATTGTGCCACTTCCGATGTCACCGGTCCCGTCGTCTGCGAGACGGGTTGGGGGGGGGAGCCTTTTGGTGCAGGAACTGCCAGGAGAAGGACCGCAAAAAGACCGGCCGCCCCGACCGTAATGGCCAGGGCTTTACCGTTTGAAAGAGGATTTCTGAGGCTCAACGAGGGACTCCTGTCTTGGATTTGAGAGTGGGAAGAAGGTCCTTCCGGAGACTCTTGGCAAAGAGATCCCCCATGAGAGTCGGAAGCTTTTGGGGGTTGAACGAGACAGTCGGCTTGGGGGAAAAGTGACGCTCCACTTTGCGAATGATCGTTCGGGTGGTGCGTCCCTCATGGAGGACGAGGGTGGCCGTGTAGGTGATTCGGACGGTCTGCTTCGCGTCGACGAGGCCCTGTCGAACGCGGTCTTCAAATGTCTTTACAGAGAGCGAGAGTGTCGGAAGATCCTTGGATGAACTCCCGAGAGACATCGTCGGGGCGAATCCGGACGTGGAAAGTGTCTGGAGAAGAATGGCATCGAGAGCCGGTCCGACGGGATCTCGGGGAACGATCTGGGAGTAGGTCCCATCCTGATGAAAAAGCATTCCCACATCGTTCATTGTCGACGGCATCTTCGTCGGCAGGATGACCATGGCGATGGTGCCAGCAGCCTTTAAGGACCCGGTCCCTTCGGCAGTCGGAGCTGAGACGACCACCGGAGGCGCCGGTCCGTAAGAGGCGCATCCCGAAAAGGAGAAAAGACCCAAGGCTACCGTCAGTGAGAGAAGCGAGGAAGAACGGATTGAGTTCCGTCCTTTTCTCCAGGAACTCTTCCAAAAGGTGATTCTTCTTGATTGCTCCATTGTGGGACTCCTTTCTCTTGTGGGGGAAGTCCATCGACTTCCATAAGGTGTTAGGGGAGAACCTGCAGCGTCTTCTTCCGGATAAGAGGGCTCTTTCCTGGAAAGTTCCTCCAGATGACAGACAAGGTGTGAGCCCCGGCTGTCTGGGCAGGAAGGGTGACCCAGAGGGAGGACTCTTCCGAGAGGTCGGAGAGCGCCACCGGGGTATTGTCGATATCGGCCTCAAGGCGGTAAAAATCTCCTCTGGGTGGCCGGGTCGAAAATGTGACCCGTACCTTAATAACCTTTCCCTGGTGAGGAGCCTCCGGAATCTCAACCTTCATTGACGGCATGATGTCGGCAAAGGCCGGAGTCAGCGTGGCAAGCCCCAGAAGGACCATCGCCGGGAGCCACTTCCGGAATCGGGGGGGCGATGGGGCGGATCCAGCCTTTTCGACGCCGGTATTTTGTCTATCCATTCCTGCTCCTCATCTGATACAATGGCGCCATGATCATCAACCGCCGATCTCCCCTCTTTTTAAAATACATCATCCTCGAACGTATTGCGAAGGGGGCGGTGGCCTTCCTCATTGGTTTGGGAGGTCTCTCTCTCGGACCGGTTCGCTTGAACCACCTGCTCTACCACTGGGCTCAGAACTTCAATATCGACACGGATAACGCCTTTACCGGGCAAATCTTTCGAAAAACCGGCCTTGTAGGGCCCAATATGCTCATGATCATCTCCGTCGGCGGGATTGTCTATGGGCTGGTGAATTTCGTGGTGGCTTGGGGTTTGCATCGCAGATTCCGCTGGGCCGAGTACATGACGATCATCGAGATCTCCGCACTGATTCCGCTGGAGGTCTACGCCATGCACTCTCATTTTTCCCCTTGGAGATTGGGTGCCTTTATCCTCAACGTTCTGATCGTGATCTACCTTCTCCGTAACCGACAGCTCTTCCACGGGATCCACGAGACGGGTGGCGAGGGCGATCCCGCCTGACCTTCTCCCCCCTAGGAGGCCGCGAGAAAGTTCATGGGCCTTTTCCTTCCGGTTCTCCTTTTTGTTTCCAATCTTCTCAACTACCTTGATCGGCAGCTTTTTACCGCCCTTTTCCCAATTCTCGGGCCGGCATATCGACTTTCCGACACCGAGATGGGGCTCCTCGGCTCCTCCTTTACACTTTCCTATCTGCTGGCCGCCCCTCTTGCGGGTGTTCTCCTCGACCGATTTCCCCCTCGACTGCTTCTTGCGGCGGGGGTTTTCGTCTTCTCCATCGGGATGGCCATTGCGAGCACAGCCTCCGGTACGGTCGGGCTCTTTTCCGGGCGCATTTTGACGGGGGTGGGGGAGGCGGCCCTCATTGTGGTGGGTCCCCGTCTTCTGGGGGGAGGTCAGGGGAGCGGGATGAGGCTCGCCCTTTTTTTCCTGGCGTTGCCCCTGGGAGTGGCCTCGGGGTTCCTGCTGGCCTCCCGCACGCTCTCCGACTTTCATCGCATTCTTTTCCTCCCCGTTGTTCCGGGGCTCCTGCTGGCCGGGATGTATCTTTTTCCCGTGGAGCGCAGGGTTCGGGAGAAGACGGTGGCTGGAGGCGATTCTTCTTCCCCCTCTGTTGTGTCCCGTTTTTTGCATCTTCTTCAGGATCGGCGGCTTCGGACACTGGTGTTTTTGCAAGGGGTGACCTTTTTTGTCATGGGCGGGATGGGGGTCTGGCTGTCCGTCTACCTCACCCGCGTCCACCATTTGTCTGTAAAGGAGACCGGACAGATCAGTGCTCTGTCCCTGGTGGTGGGAGGAATCGCGGGGATTCTTCTTTCCGGGCGTCTTTGCGACAGGGTGAGGGAAGACGATCGGGCCGGGCTTCTTTTTCTCCTGTCCAGAACGCAGCTTTTGGCGCTGGCCGGGGTTTGCCTGGTTCTCGTGGCTGAAAGCCGGCCGCTTCTTATGGCGGGGATGGTTTTTGCCAGCGGGGCCCTTTTTGGGCTTAATGTCAGCCTTGTCGTCGCCTTTTTGCGATTTTCTCCCTCCCCTCTTTGGGGCTGCGTGCTGGGCGGAGGACTCTTTCTCTCTCATCTGACCGGAGATCTGCCCGCCGGAGCCCTGATCGGTCTTCTTTCCACCCATGTAGGTCTTAAGACGGCGGTGGAGATCCTCCTTCCCGGTCCTCTGGTGGCGGGCCTTCTGGCAGTGGTATGGGAAGGTGCCCGGGAAAGGTTGCCGCGCGTTTCCTAAGGGAGATCTTCCTCTCCTGACGCGTCTCCGTGCTATACTCTGACGAAGGGTGATGGCCCCACTCCCACCTGTTTGGGGGGTGAGAAAACAACAATGTTCTGCCAGGAGACGGTTGTGAACAAGACGGTCGGGGATATCATGACGAAAAAGGTGATCACGGTCTCTCCCGAGGACCCTTTGAGGAAACTTGCCGAAGTTCTCACGGCAGAGAAAATTTCCGGGGCCCCGGTCGTGGATCCTCAAGGAAAGTATTTGGGAGTTGTCGGAGAGCACGATCTGATCCGCCATGAAAAGCCCCTGCACATCCCCACCGTTCTCACCCTCTTTGATTCCTGGATTCCGCTGGAGTTGCCCTCCACCTTAAAAAAAGAGATCTCCCGCATCGGGGCCACCTCGGTCGGCGATCTGGTCAATCGAAATGCCCCGACCCTGGCCCCCAAGGATCCCCTTCGAACGGCGGTTACTCTTCTCGATCGGGAGGATGTGGACATTCTTCCTGTTGTGGAAGGGGGACGCGTGGTGGGAGTGGTCGGTCGCGAGGATCTTGTCCGCCTTCTCTTGACGGGTGATGACGTCGTCGATTGATCCTCGGTCGGGGGCGGAGGAGACGTTTTTTCTCCCGTCCGCAATCGATCTGGGAGTTCTCGGGGAATGCTTGGGCCAGGTGGCCCTTCCCGGCCTCCTCCTCCTTCTCTCGGGAGCCATGGGCTCAGGAAAGACCACCCTGGCCGCCGGTGTGGCCCGGGGTATGGGAATATCGGGACGGATTGCCTCCCCCACCTTTCTCTATGTGCAATCTTACCCGGCTCCCCTCTCTCCTCCGGGGCTTCCACTTCTGCATGCCGACTGGGATCGGGTCTCTTCCCAATCCGAAGACCTTGAGGAGGCCCTTGTCGAAGGGGCGAGCGAGCGGGTCACCCTTGTGGAGTGGGGAGAAAAGCTTCCTGCTTCGCTCGTGGCGGTCTTTCCGCTGCGCCTCCATCTTCATCTGTCGATCCCTGAAGGCCAAGAAGGGCGACTTCTGAGAATTCTCTGGGCTTCGGAGTCTGCGAAAAGAGAGGGGCTCACCCGTTTTCGGGAGAATTTTCGACGTCTCCTTGAAATCGAGCCTCCCTCCCTCCGAACCCCCAAGGCAAGTGAGACACACGATCCGTTCCACGGGAGGATATGACAGATGGACCATCTCTTTGCGCCTTGGCGAATGCGCTATATCAAGGGAGAATCCCGAACGGCCGATGACGGAAGTTGTCTTCTTTGCGAGATTCCCCGGGAGGGGGTCAATCGGGATCGTCTGGTGCTGTATAGGGGGGATCGTTGTTATATCGTCATGAATGCCTTTCCCTACACGAGCGGCCATCTGATGGTTGTTCCCCTTGACCACGGGGCAAAGCTGGGAGACTTCTCCCTTCCGGTCCTCTCAGAAATGACTGTGCTCCTTCGTGAGTGTGAGCGGATCATTGGAGAGAGCTACCGACCGGGGGGATTCAATATGGGGATCAATGTGGGCGGAGCGGCTGGAGCCGGAATTGCCGGCCACCTTCATGTCCATATTCTTCCTCGGTGGGAAGGGGACACCAACTTTCTGACGACTGTGGCAGAGGCTCGGGTCGTCCCCGAAGATCTCCGGGAAAGTTATGACCGACTTCTTCCGGCATTCTCCCGAATGGCCTCCGACCTTTCCCTCAAGACCTCCTGAGAGTGGATTGCGTTGGTCGATCCCTTCTATGGCAGAAGAAAAGACATAGGCCGCGCACACGGGCTTGATCGAAGGCCATGTCGGGCGTAGGATGAAGTGGAAGGTATTGTTCGAGTTTCCCGGGAGGTTTTCAATGAGACGCTATCGTGTTCTTTTTGTTCTGCCAGCCCTGATTCTTGCCGCGACGGGGGTCAGTGGACTGTTTCCCCGCACCGCTTCCGCCTGGGTGGTCGACGAGAAAACCAATTACCCGGTCGCGGAGGTCCATGCGAAGCTGGCGACCCTTTACAATCAGTACAAGACGCTCGCGACGGAGATGGATGCCATGCTGGCAGATCCCAAGGTCTCTCCCGCCCGCTATGAGTCTTGGAAGCGGGACTGGTCGAAGAGGATGTTTTCCGCGGAGGGAAACCTTCGGACCTTCTATGGCTATTTCATGCCCATCAACCAGCACCCTTGGACCCGTGAAGCGGCAGTCTTCACCAATCTTCAGGGGGTGAGGGAGTGGCTTTGGACGGTGGAGCAGGACAAGGAAAGTCTGGTGCTGGGCAAGCCGAACTTTGATATCGACAATGGGGTGATCTACCCGAGAAATATCGATATGTACCGAGGGTTTCTTCAGAAGGCCGGGGGGATCTTGACCGGTGGACCCTTTTACGGTAACTTCTTCAAGGACACTCAGGCGACAATCTTGGCCAATTATTGCGTCTACCCCGAAGTTCATGGGGACGGTTCGACGCATATGACCAAACTCATCAAGCCTTCCTTTCACAAGATGGGCTTGGTGAATGGTCTGAAGGAGCGTCAAGAGGCCAAAAACTCCTCAGCATCCTCCGACAGCACCTCGGTCGCCCGTTAGTTTTCCGCTCTCTTCCCGGAGCGTGCCCTTCGGGAAGAGAGCGTCAGAATCTTCTTCTTTGCCACTGACTCCTTTAAATCTGGGACTGCGAGCCCGGAAAGGGGATCTCCTCATGATGCATCAAAGCCGGACGCTGGAATGCGGGCGTCTCCGTCGTTGTCGTCCCATGGCTTCAGTCCCTCCTTTTACCTTCATTCCCAGAATCTGTCCGATGGCTCCTCGGCCGTCTTTCTCCAGGACGAATGTTCTTTGCCGCTTGGGCACGGGGAGTCTCCTGTGACCTTGACCGATCCTGCCCGCCTTCTCCTTGACGCCCCGAGGATCGACCGCATCCTCCGTCGTATGGCCCACGAAATTCTCGAGCGCAACCAGGGACCCGCTGGTCTCTATCTCGTCGGAATCCTTGAGGGAGGCGATCCTCTCTCTCGCCGGCTCGCCGATCTCATCGAATCTTTCGAGGGAGTCCGTCCGCCGTCGGGAGCCCTCGATGTGACGCTCTACCGGGACGACCTGTCCGGTCGGGAGGAGCTGCCCCTTCTGCGCCAGAGCCATCTGCCCCTCTCCATTGACGGCAAGAAGATTGTTCTCGTTGATGATGTTCTCTTTACGGGAAGAACCGTTCGTGCGGCCATGGACTTCCTTGTGGATTTCGGACGTCCGGCCCGGATCATGCTGGCCGTTCTGGTGGATCGGGGCCACCGGGAGCTGCCCATTCGAGCGGACTTTGTTGGAAAGAACCTGCCCACCGCCCATGAGGAGAAGGTCCTTGTCGACCTGACTCCGGGCTCCGAAAGTGTGACCGTCGTTCGCCCCTCTTCGGGAGATCTCCATGCCTGATCGACTTATCCCCTCGCCCATTCCCGCTTTTGGTCCCCACCTGCTCTCCCTGTCGGGGATGACCCAGGAGAGGATCACCGGGATCCTTGATGCCGCCGAGGCCTTTCTCGATGTGGGGCAGCAGACCGTCAAGAAGGTCCCGGTCCTTCGGGGAAAGACGCTGGTGAACCTCTTCTACGAATCCTCTACCCGGACCCGCTCCTCCTTCGAGATTGCCGCCAAGCGCCTTTCGGCCGATGTCATCAATGTGACCCCCTCCCAGAGCAGTGTGACCAAGGGGGAGAGCCTGGCCGATACGGTGAAGACGATCGAGGCCCTGGGGGCCGACGGGATCGTCATTCGCCATGCCTCTTCCGGGGCGGCAGAATTCGTGGCAGAACGGGTGGAGTGCCATGTGGTGAACGGGGGAGATGGATGCCACGAACACCCGACCCAGGGCCTTCTCGACCTCTTCACCATCCGAAAGAAAAAGGGACGGGTTGAGGGACTCACCGTTGCGATTGTGGGCGATATTCTTCACAGCCGGGTCGCGCGTTCGAATATATTGGGGCTCTCTGCCATGGGAGCCCATATTCGTCTTGTCGCCCCCCCGACACTCCTGCCGCGGGGAATCGACGGGTGGCCGGTGGAGGTCTTTGATCGCCTCGACCGAGGGATTGAGGGAGCCGATGTGGTGATGGCCCTCCGGCTTCAGCTGGAGCGGGCCTCGGGGGGATATATTCCCTCCCTTGCCGAGTATTCCCGTTTTTATGGCCTCTCCCGCGAGGTCCTGGAACGGCATGCCCCGAAGGCGGTGGTGCTCCATCCGGGACCGGTGAACCGCGGTGTGGAGCTCTCCGGAGAGGAGAGTTGGACCAACGATGTGGCGATTCTCGATCAGGTCGAGTACGGGGTTGCGGTGCGCATGGCCGTCCTGTACCTGTTGATGGGCGGCGGGGGAGGGGAGAGCGCTCCGCCGAATGCGGCGACAAGGGGGGAGGGATTGTGAAGGAAAGCTCGGGAGGAAATCTTCTGCTCACCAATGTCACGTTGTTCGATCCGGCCGAAGGAATCCTGGGCGGGGCGGGGCCCCTCCTGGTGCTCGACGGCCGGATCGCGCCCCCTGGAACCCCCGCTCCTCCGGGGACGCCCGAGCTCGACGGTCGTGGGGGGATCCTTTCTCCGGGCTTCATCGACCTGCATGCCCACTTCCGGGAGCCCGGCTTCGAGTACAAGGAGACGATCGCGTCCGGCTCCCGGGCAGCAGCGGCGGGAGGATTCACGTCGGTCTGCGTCATGGCCAATACAAGCCCGGTCAACGATAACGCCGCGGTGACCCGAGCCATCGTCGACCGAGCCCGAGAGGTCAACCTTGTGAGGGTCTTTCCCATCGGAGCGGTGACCCGGGGGCTTGAAGGACAGGAGCTCTCCGAGATGGGAGCTCTGGCCTCGGCCGGATGCGTGGCATTCTCGGACGACGGCCGACCGGTCTCAACGGCACTGATGCTTCGCCGGGCGTTGGAATATAGCCGGCTCTTTGGCCTTCCGGTGATTGACCACTGCGAGGACCTTGTCCTGTCGAATCGCGGTGTGATGAACGAGGGGAGCGTCTCGGCCGAACTGGGCCTTGCCGGGATCCCCAATGCCTCCGAAGAGGTCTCCATTGCCAGGGATCTGTCGGTTTTGGAGCTGTCTGGAGGCCGTCTCCATGTGGCCCATCTTTCCACGGCCGGCGGGGTCAGGCTGGTGAGAGAGGCCAAGCGCCGTCACCTGCCGGTGACGGCAGAGACCTGTCCCCATTACTTTGCTCTGACGGACGAGGCGGTGCGCTGCCACGGAACCCATGCCAAGATGAATCCTCCCCTGCGCCGAGAGGAGGATCGGCTAGCCGTCATCGACGGCCTTCGGGATGGGACCATCGATGTGATTGCTACCGACCATGCCCCTCATGCCCCTCACGAAAAGGAGCAGGAGTTCGACCGGGCTCCTTTCGGGATCATCGGACTTGAGACGGCCTTTGCCCTCTCCCTTGATTTGGTTCGGGAGGGGTTCCTGACCTTTTCTGAACTGATCTATCGACTTTCGACGCGACCTGCCGAGCTCTTCGGGCTCCCTCGAGGAAGCCTGCGAACCGGCGGTCTCGCCGACCTTGTGCTTTTGGACCTGTCCGGGGAGTGGGAGGCCGGGCGGCCGGGATACCGCTCGAAGAGCCGCAACTCTCCCTTTACCGGGAGACGGATGAAGGGAGCGGTCGCGGCCACCATTCTCGGCGGGCGTATCGTCTATGCGAGGGAGCAGCCATGAGCCGGTTGGGCCAAGGAAAAAAGATCTCGTTGGCGCTCGAAGATGGAACCGTGCTTTCAGGGACCTCTGCGGGGGTGGCCGGGACGGTGGCCGGAGAGTTTGTCTTCAACACCGCCATGTCCGGATACGAAGAGGTCCTGACCGATCCCTCCTACGCGGGGCAGATCGTGACGATGACCTCCCCCATGATCGGCAACACCGGGATCACTTTAGATGATGCCGAGTCGACCGGGGTCCATCTGGCGGGCTTTGTGGCCCGGGAGATCGTGGCCGTTCCCTCGAACCACCGGGCGCGCCTCTCCCTTCCCGACTACTTTCAGGAACGGGGGGTGGTGGCGGCGACCGGAATCGATACCCGCCTCCTGACGCTCCGACTTCGCGACCGGGGAGTCCTCCGGGGGATCCTCACCACGGAGGAGCATGATCCTGCGGCTCTCCGGAAGGCTGCCGGGGAGGTGCCTTCCATCTCTGAAATCGATCTGGTAGCCCGAGTCGCCTCCCGTGAGCGCAAAACCCTTCTGCCAGAGGGACCTTCCTCTCTGCGGGTCGTTCTCGTCGATTACGGGGCCAAAGAGTCGATCGCCCACTGCCTGCTGGCCCGGGGAATCGGAGTCACCGTGGTTCCGCCTCGAACAACCGCCCGTCAGATTCTCGACGAGGCTCCCGATGGGGTCATCCTTTCCAATGGTCCCGGAGATCCTGCCATTCTCGATGCCGAGGTCGAGGAGATTCGGGGGCTCGTCGGGCGCCTTCCTCTCTTCGGAATCTGTCTGGGCCATCAGCTTCTCGCCCGGGCGGTGGGAGCCCGGACCTTCAAGCTGCCCTTTGGCCATCATGGAATCAACCACCCCGTATTGGACCTCCGGGAGGGGAAAGTACTCATTACCTCCCAAAACCACAACTATGCCGTCGATCCCTCCTCCCTTCCCGCGGGAGCGATCCGGACCTTCGAGAGTCTGTATGATCACTCCCTCGAAGGACTCTGGTTCAGGGAGGGGAGGATCTATTCCGTCCAGTTCCACCCGGAATCGGCGCCCGGTCCGCACGATGCCCGGTCTGTCTTTTCGAGCTTCCATGCGATTCTCATGGGGGAAGATCCGTGAGTCTCCCCACCATTGAAGGCTGGCTCTCCCCCGATATTCGCGAGAGCATTGCCGAGGCTTACGGTACCTTCTCTCCCTGTCGGGCCTGCCCCCGTGGTTGCGGCGTGGATCGGCTGGCAGGGGAGACGGGGACTTGTCGGACGGGGTCGTTAGCCCGAGTGGCCGCCGCCAACCTTCATTTTGGAGAAGAGCCCTGTCTGACGGGAGTCCGGGGGTCGGGAACGGTCTTCTTCTCCGGATGCAACCTTGCCTGCGACTTTTGTCAGAACTTTCCGCTGAGCCAATATGGTCAAGGGGTCGATCGAACCCCCCGGGAAATTGCCGACATCTTTCTGGGGCTCGAACGGCGGGGAGCCCACAATATCAATCTGGTCACCCCCAGCCATGTCATTCCCCCGATCCTGCACTCCTTGGCCCTGGCCCGGGCGGCTGGCCTCTCGATTCCCGTGGTCTACAACTCCAATGGCTACGACGAACCGGTGATGCTGAAACGTCTGGAGGGTTGGATCGACATCTATCTTCCTGACATGAAGTATGGCTCCGACGCCCCCGCCCTTCGGTACTCGAAGGCGCCGGCCTACGTGGCACGCAACCGGGCAGCGGTGCGGGAGATGTTCCGGCAGGTAGGCCCCCTGACGCTCGATCGCGAGGGCCTGGCTGTGCGGGGACTCCTGGTGCGACACCTTCTTCTTCCTTCCGGGATTTCCGGATTTTCCGAGGTGGCCCGCCATCTCAAGGAGGAGCTGGGGTCGGGGATCGCTGTCTCATTCATGGGCCAGTACTTTCCCGCGCATCGGGCCAGTAGGGTCCCGGCCCTGGCCCGAAGGATTACTGACGAAGAGTACGAAAAAGGCCTGGGCATTCTCTTTTCAGAGGGACTTCTGGAGGGATATGTGCAGGAGTTTGAAGAAGAGGAGACGGATGCCGTCTCCACACCGGAATCCGAGGAGAGCCAGTGCCAAAGAGAGATGACCTTCGCCATATCCTGATCATCGGCAGCGGTCCGATCGTCATCGGACAGGCCGGAGAGTTTGACTATTCGGGAACCCAGGCCGTCAAGACGCTGAAGGAGGAAGGGTACCGGGTCAGCCTGGTCAATTCGAACCCGGCCACCATCATGACCGACCCCGACCTGGCCGATGCCACCTACATGGTTCCCCTGACCGTGGAAAAGGTGAGCGAGGTTCTCGAACGGGAGCGACCCGATGCGATCCTTCCCACCATGGGGGGGCAGACGGCCCTCAATCTGGCGGTGGCCCTGGCCCGGAACGGGATCCTCGATCGTCTGGGGATCGTTCTTTTGGGAAGCTCCCTTGAGACGATTGAGATGGCCGAAGACCGGGGCAAATTCAAGGAGGCCATGGCCCGTATCGGACTCTCTGTTCCCCAGAGCTTCCTTGTCCGCTCCCTCTCCGAGGCAATGGAAACCCTCTCCGCCCTCTCCTTTCCCCTCCTGATCCGTCCCTCCTTTACTCTTGGCGGAACCGGGCAATCGGTTGTCTACAACCGAGAAGAGTTCTCCCGGGCGGTCCTCTTCGGCATCGACCAGAGCCCCATCGGTGAGATCTTGGTCGAAGAGTCCCTGATCGGCTGGAAGGAGTTCGAGCTGGAGGTGGTACGGGACAAGAAGGACAACGCCATCATTGTGTGCAGTATCGAGAATGTCGATCCCATGGGGGTCCACACCGGAGACAGCATCACCGTGGCCCCGGCCATGACGCTGACCGATCGCGAGTACCAGACGCTCAGGAATGCTGCCATTGCCATCCTGCGCGAGGTGGGGGTCGAGACCGGAGGATCGAATGTGCAGTTTGCCGTCAATCCCCGGGATGGACGCTTCGTGGTGATCGAGATGAATCCCCGGGTCTCCCGGAGCTCGGCCCTGGCCTCCAAGGCTACGGGATTCCCCATTGCCCGGGTGGCGACCCGGGTGGCCATCGGGTACTCCCTCGACGAGATCGACAACGAAATCACAAAGACCACTCCGGCGGCCTTCGAGCCCTCGCTCGACTATGTGGTGGTCAAGATCCCCCGCTTTCATTTCGAAAAGTTTCCCCAGTCTGACCGCACTCTGGGCCCCCAGATGAAGTCGGTGGGGGAGGTCATGGGGATTGGCCACAACTTCCGAGAGGCCTTCCTCAAGGCGCTCCGGTCGCTGGAAAATGGCACCGACCATCTGATGCCGGTCTCCCTCCCCGAGGATCCCGACGAGCTCGACCGGAGACTCTCCCAACCCTCCGACCGCCGGGTCCACCAGATCGGCGAAGCGCTCCGTAGGGGGGTGGATGTCGAGACCCTCGCGAGAATCACGGGCTTCGATCCCTGGTTTCTCCGGGAGTTTTCCGCAATCGTCTCCATGGAAATGGAGCTTGGAGAGTTCCGGGGCCAGCCCCTGGAGGCTCTTCCCGAAGAGCTCCTCCGACGCCTTAAGGAAAACGGCTTCTCCGACCGGGCGTTGGCTCGCCTCCTCGACGTTCCCGAGGGCTCTGTCCGGGAGCGAAGAAGGGCCCTTGGAATCACGCTGCATCTGCGTACCGTCGATACCTGCGCCGGAGAGTTTGCCGCCCGGACACCCTACCTGTACGGAACCTATCATGGCTCTCCCGAATGGAGGCGTCCTTCTACAGGAGATTCGGTGGTGATTCTGGGGTCCGGCCCCAACCGCATCGGCCAGGGGGTAGAGTTCGACTATTGCTGTGTCCATGGGGTCATGGCTCTCCGGGAGATGGGAGTGGAGGCGGCCATGATGAACTGCAATCCGGAGACCGTTTCGACGGATTTTAATGTCTCCGACCGCCTCTTCTTTGATCCCTTGACCTTGGAAGACGTTCTGGAGGTCCTTGAGGCCGAACGTCCGCGGGGGGTGGTGGTGCAGTTCGGCGGGCAGACACCCCTGCGCCTCATGAAGGGGCTGGCCGATGCGGGGATCCCGATTTTGGGAACCTCCTTCGAGATGACCGACCTGGCCGAGGACCGGGAGCGATTCCGGGATCTGATCGACCGGGTGGGGCTTCTCCAACCCCGGAGTGGTCTTGTCCATCGCATCGAAGAGGCTCTCCCGGCAATCCAGCGCATCGGATTTCCCGTTCTGGTCCGCCCGTCCTATGTGCTGGGGGGAGAGGCCATGGAGATTCTCTACGATCTCGAGGACTGGGCCGAGTATGAGCGGCGGATCGCCTCCATGGACTTTCGGTTCCCGCTTCTTGTGGACTCCTTTTTTTCTGATGCGACCGAGGTGGATGTGGATGCCTTGGGTGACGGCCGCGAGATCGTGGTGGGCGGGATTCTGGAGCATGTGGAGCAGGCGGGGATCCACTCGGGAGACTCGGCCTGCTTCATCCCCCCGCGCTCCCTCTCGGAATCCGTTCTCTCCGAGATCTGCCGGCAGACCCGAGTCCTGGGAGAGGCCCTGTCGGTGCGAGGGCTGATGAATATCCAGTTTGCTGTTCAAAATGAAACAGTCTACGTTCTGGAGGTGAATCCCCGGGCCTCCCGGACGGTACCCTTTACCTCCAAGGCCATCGGCTTCTCCCTTCCGAAGGTGGCCATGCGGATCATGATGGGGGAAACGCTGTCTTCACTGGGACTTTCCGGTCACCGCCCCCGTCTCCTTCCCTATACGGCCGTCAAGGAGGCGGTCTTCCCCTTCCGCCGCTTCCGGGGGGCGGATATCCTGTTGAGTCCGGAGATGAAGTCGACGGGCGAGGTGATGGGGCTTTCGGGCGACTTCGGGGGAGCCTTCCGGGATGCCCAGGAGGCTTCGGGGATGAGTCTTCCCGGGAGCGGGACGGTCTTTGTGAGCGTCAGCGACCGCGACAAGACGGCAGCAGTGCAGGTGGCCCGAAGCCTTCATGAAGCAGGCTTCCGGATCGTGGCCACTGGAGGAACCGCACGTGCGCTTGAGGCGGCGGGAATTCCCTCCGACCGGGTCCTCAAGGTCAAGGAGGGTCGGCCTCACATCGTGGATCTCATTAAAGATGGCGAGGTTCACCTGGTCATCAATACCGTCTCCGGCAAGCAGGCCCAGAAGGACTCGCTCTCCATTCGCCAGGAGACACTCCTGCGCAATATCCCGTACTATACGACGATCGAAGGGGCGAAGGCCCTCGTGCTGGCACTGGAAAAGAGGCCAGAGTCCTCAGGGCCCCGCTCCCTTCAGGAGCTTCACCGGCTCTTGGAGGAAGGGGCCGGCGCTTGAGTTTCCCCCGACGGATTGTTTAAGCTCGAGAAGATCACGGCTCGAAGGCGGAGAAAGTCACGACAGATACAGGGGGACCCATGCAACAGACGCCCATGACGAAGGAAGGATACGCTAAGCTCCAGGAGGAGCTCGAGCGGCTCAAGAAGGTGGACCGGACCAAAAATATTCAGGATATTGCCGAGGCCCGGGCCCATGGCGATCTCTCCGAAAATGCCGAATACCATGCCGCCAAGGAGAAGCAGTCCTTCATCGAAGGAAGAATCAAGGAGCTGGAGGCGAAGCTTTCCACGGCCATTGTGGTCTCCTCGGCCCATCAGGACCGTGACCGCGTGACCTTCGGTGCGACCGTCACGCTCAAGAATACCGCCACGGGAGAAGAGAAGATCTATACCCTTGTGGGGCAGGAGGAGGTCGATCTCAAACGGGGACGTCTTTCCGTGGCTTCGCCGGTGGGGAAGGCGCTCGTGGGCCGCCGCGTGGGGGAAACTGTCCTGATCCGCGTCCCCGCCGGAGAGATCGAATACGAAGTCTGCCGGATCGACTACGCGGAGTGATCTTCTCCCGGAAAGGGGCCGTTCCATGAAAAAGGTTCTGACGATTATCCTTTTCGCCCTCACGGTGGCCATCCCTGCGCTGGTGGTTTTTGGGATTTACTTCTTTGGCCCCCAGCTCTCCCGATTCCTGACCCGGGGGTAGTGTTTCAAATTCGGAAATCTCTTGTGGGTGCGTTTCAGTACGAAACGTTTTTTTTGTCTCCTGGCTCGAATCTGAAAGATGAAATATTTCAGCGAAATCATTCAAGTGTTTGTTTGTCAATGACATAGATTGTGGAAGCGTATTTCTGGCATTCTTCTTGCTACTCTTATGGGGCAACGGGGAAAGATCCTGAATGTATTCCCGTTCCACGAAGGAGGAGTGCAATGGACTGTCAGCGTTGTCATGGGAAGATGGTTGAGGAGGAGTTCAGCGACCTCAAGGATGACTCGGGTTCGCTGAATTTTCGTGGGTGGCGGTGTCTTCTTTGCGGAGAGATCGTAGACTCGGTCATCCTGTCGAATCGAAGCCACCGGCCTTCCCCCATCGTGAGCCGTAACCGGAAGATCATGGCCTATCACTAAATCCGGCAGGCATCGGCCGGTACCGGCCGGTTTCGGGAATCGCCGCAAGCGGCTCCCGAACCGGATGCTCTCATCGGGGAGAGATGATCCCCGCCCATCATACATATGAACGTAGTACCGAAAAACACAGGAGCTTGACGATGATTACAATGAGTGAAAAGGCCGTTGAAAAGGTCAACGAGTATCTCAAGACGGAGAACAAGGAAGGGTATGGCCTTCGGGTCTATGTCTCCGGTGGCGGGTGCCATGGTTTCCAGTACGGCATGTCCTTCGAGGAGGCCCCTGGGGATATGGATCAGGTGATCGAAGAGTCGGGTGTGAAACTCTTCATCGACTCCCAGAGCTACCCCCTTCTCTCCGGCGCCACGGTGGACTATGTCGAGAATCTCTATGGCTCGGGTTTTGCCATCAAGAACCCGAACGCAAAGAGCTCCTGCGGATGCGGAAGCTCCTTTTCAGTCTGAAACTTCCGGGATTTTTTCCGGAAGGTCAGAGAGGGTCTGTGGCACGGCAGACCCTCTTTTTTTGTGCCGTTTTCCTCATCGCCTCTGCCTCCGTGCGCCCAAACCTCGTGTGGGCAGACTCCTGTTCCCTTTCAGCGGTGGCGCGGTATATTGCCCTCCACAGTCGGCCTCCCCAGCCCTTCCCTGTCTCCTATCAAATCGCCTCCTCCCTGATGGCCGCCTCCCGGCGGACATCTCTTCCGCTCTATCTTCTGGTGGCGGTGGCCCAGCAGGAGTCCTCATTCAACCCCGGGGCCATCAACCCGGCCTCGGGCGACTACGGGCTCTTTCAGGTTCACTACGAGTTCTGGCGGACCCGCCTGTCAAAGCGGTCCCCTCGGGGACTTCGGGAGATCCGGCGAAGCGATCTGTTGGGCATCGATGTGAATGTCAGGGCGGCTGCCCTGATTCTCTCCTACGACCTCCGTCTTTCCGGAGGAGATCCCGTTGTGATGCTGGGACGTTTTTCCGGGAGGGTGGGAGAGGCTCACCGACGCTATGTGGAGGGGGTTCTGAAAAAGGGGATGGGCTTTCTTGAGGCGCTCAAGCGCCAGGGAGTGCGGTGTCGGTGATTACGGAGTGGCGGCGACCACCCGATTCCTTCCGGCACGTTTGGCTTCGTAGAGCATCCGGTCGGCCAAGGCGATAAGCTCTTCCTCCCGGCTCACGTCGGAGGGGTGGTTCGCCAGGCCAATACTCACCGTGACCGCCCCGGCTTTCGGATGAGAGAGGGCGCGGACAGCGCCCAGGATGCGTTCGGCAATTCTTATCCCGGTCTCCTTGTCGATCTCCGGAAGGACGATGACAAACTCTTCCCCCCCGTATCGTCCGAATCCGTCCTTCGCCCGCAATGTCCCTGAGATTTTTTCCGTCACCGAAATGATCACCTCATCACCGATCTGATGGCCAAGGGTGTCGTTGACGCGCTTGAAATGGTCGATGTCGATCATGAGCAGGGTCAGGGGGGTCTTCCGCACATGCGAATCCTTCCATGCCTGGTGGATGAAGGCATCGAGAGACTCCCGGTTGAGTATTTTTGTCAGAGGGTCGTGCTCGGATTTTCGCTTAAGAAGGCTGCGGTGGGCAAAGAGGGCGTGGCTGGTCTCGAGGACCGGAGCGGAAAGCTCGAGCGCATTCTGAAACTCCGACTCGGGGAGAGGATTTTCCTGGGGAAAGGGAGGGGGGAAGATCAGGAGAAAGGGCAGGGTGGAGCCCGCTTCCTGCTGGAGCTTGAAGACGACCACCCTGCGGGAGCCGGTATGGGGAAGGTGGAGGATTCCGGTCTTGTCGGGGTCGAGGTCGTCGAAGTAACGGTCCCGGAGCAGGAGGACCTCCCGGATCGCCTCCGTCAGGGGAAAGGAGGCCGACTGGGCAAAGAGGCTCTCCGGATCGCTCGAAAGAACGGTCACGGTCCTCATCGCCAGATTGGCTTCGCAGTAGGCTGCGGCATTGGCGGAGAGGAGATGGCGCAGAGACTGGCAGATGAGGGATTCGTAAGAGAAGGAGCCATCGAGGGGAATCAGATTTGTCAGGCTCTGGGCGAAGGAGCGGTAGCGGTTGAAGATGGCCATGAGTCCGTTGCGGGCGGCGACCTGTTCTGCCAGAAGAGCAATCACGGCAAATGAGATCCGGGGCCAGGGCTTGCCACCGGGATCAAGAATGTCGGGGGCCTCCTCCGGAAGGACGACATGGGTAAAGACGCCCTCGGCGAGGTCGTCAGTCTGGGCAACGATGGGCAGTCCATCCATGGAGGCGACGATCTGCAGGTTGGGGGAGGGGTGGGGGTCGACGACCGCCGAGAGAACCACCGTCGGATCGGAGATCTGCATCAGGGTCTGGACGACCAGATCCCATCGCGACGGAGAGAGATGGCGGGGCCTGACCAGAAGGAGCCGGCAAACACCCGATGAGGGCAAAGAGGTCATGGGACCTTTTCTCGTGAAAGGGACGATGGCACTTTCATGCCAACACGAAGCTTATGGACTCTGATCGACATCCTACCACAAGAACCGGGAAATGTGGACAGAACAGGGGGGTTTGGAGTGATGCTCCGGTAGGGAAAGGAGGCGCCGGGCTAAAGGGCACCGGTCATTTCGTCGATCACATATCGGACGATTTCGGCCATGGTGGGGTGGATGTGGAGGATGCGCTGGTAGCTGTCAACGGTGGCGCCGAGAGCTATGGCCACCCCCATGAGATGAATGAGATCGGCGGCTCCGGCCCCGAACATCTCGGCTCCCAAGATCTCTCGGGTCGTCGAGTGGGCAACGATTTTCAGGGCGCCCTCGGTCTGGCGGTTCACGATTGCCCGTCCGAGATCGGAAAAGGGAAGATACCCCGTCATCACAGGAATCGCCCGGGTCCGGGCCTCCCATTCGGTGATCCCCACGCGGGCGAATTCGGGTTCGGTAAAGATCGATATGGGGACAGGGCGCTCTTCCACGAGAAGGGGATGCTCGAGAACGGCATTCTTTCCGGCCATCTCCCCGTGGTAGGTGGCCAGGTTGAGGACGGGCAGGTGTCCCGTCACGTCTCCAGCCGCGAAGATATGGGGATTGGAGGTCCGCAGGTAGGGATCGACGGAGATGGCTCCGGAGGGAGTCATCTTGACCTGGGCGGCTTCAAGGTCGAGCCCCTCCACGGCCGCCCTGCGCCCGGTGGCGAAGAGCACCCGGTCGGCCTCGAAACGGCGGGCCTCGCCCTCTCGCGTCGTGGCGTGGAGAATGGCCCGGCCTTTCAGTGTGTCGAATTTTTGCACCGCCAGCCCCAGATGGATCGGTAGCCCGCTTTTTCTCACGGCCTCGATATATCCCTCTCCGATGCGCTTGTCGATGGAACGGTTCCAGGGATGGAGGATCTCCACGACCTCTACCGCAACCCCCAGCATCGCGAGATACTGTCCCAGCTCAAGGCCGATGGGGCCGGCTCCCATGACGATGACCGATTTCGGAAGCTCCCGGCAGACAAGTACGTCGTCGGATGTCCACCGCCAGTCCGGGGAGATCCCGGGAATTGCCGGAATCCGCGGTGTGGATCCGGTGGCGATCACAGCCCTGTCAAAATGGAGGACTTCCTGGCCGATCTGGGCGGAATCCTTGGAGAGGAACCGGACTGGCTCAGGGACAAATCGGATGGCGGAATCATGGATGATGCTCTGGTGGGCGGAATCGGCCATTTCCTGGATCATCGAGTCCTTCATCGACACCATGGCAGGGATGTCGGCCCGAAGAGAAGATGTGTCGAGAGAGAGCCCCAGGTCTGAAAGGCCGGTTTTGATAAAGTGGTAGACGTGGGCCGGCCGAAGCAGGGCCTTGGAGGGCATGCACCCTGACAGAATGCAGAGGCCCCCGAAGGGAGGGGGAGAGGCCAGTACGACCTCCGCCCCAAGACGGCCCGCCTGCCGGGCGGCATAACGGCCGGCCGATCCGGCCCCAACAACAAGAATTCTTCTTTTGTTCACGACCACCTCTGTTCGGACGAGGGACAGGAAGGACAACGTCACATCCTACGATGATACTGAAAGACTCCCCAGGAAGTCATCTGCCGGTTTTTTGTGGTTTTCGTGCGAAACAGGTCCAACGGTGGCCATTTGTGGAAATGATCTTGCCTTTTTTTATCCCAACGTGTACTCTTTTTTTATACGGTATCGCGAAAACGCATCCGTTTCTTCCGGGCCGCCGTCAGGCTCCGGAAGAGGATCATCGGGATTCTCCTGTCGGCCTGTCGGATCGATGGCGAGTCGATGGACGGAAGAGGACCATCCTTTCCGTACGCCAGACATTCGGGACCCAATGATCGGGAGCGAGAATAAGGGACGAAGACAAGGGAGTCTTCATGAATTGTCATGGAGGCTCCCTATTTTTGTGTTTTGTCCCTCAGTTTCATGTTCGGACGACCGGGAGATTCGCTGTCTTTCCGGATGACGCACCACCCTTAGACCTTCCTACCAGGAGCCAGACCGCATGACCCCGAAAGAAGTCCTCGATTACGCCAAGAAAAACAACGTCCAGATCATCGATGTGAAGTTTACCGACCTGTTCGGCACCTGGCAGCACTTTTCCATCACCCCCCACCAGCTCTCCGAAGAGACCTTCGAGGAGGGGCTGGGATTTGATGGCTCCAGTATCCGCGGCTTCCAGAGCATCAACGAGTCCGACATGCTTTTGATCCCCGATCCGAAGACGGCCTTTCTCGATCCCTTCACCCAGGTGCCGACGCTCTCCCTCATCTGCAACATCAAGGACCCCATCACCGGCGAGTCCTACAGCAAGGATCCCCGCTACATCGCCCAGAAGGCGGAGAGCTATGTGAAGAAGGTGGCGGATATCTCCTACTGGGGCCCCGAATGCGAGTTCTTCGTCTTCGACGACGTTCGGTTCGGCTCGGGCCCGAACTTCTCCCACTATTCCGTGGACTCCATCGAGGGTGCCTGGAATACCGGTCGGGAAGAGGATCCGAACCTCGGATACAAGATTCGCCACAAGGAAGGTTATTTCCCTGTCCCTCCCACCGACACCCTCCAGGATCTCAGAAGCGAGATGATCCTCACCATGGAGCAGATCGGGATCCGCTGTGAGGTCCACCACCATGAAGTGGCCACCGCCGGTCAGTGCGAAATCGACATGCGCTTCGACACTCTGACAAAGATGGCCGACAACGTGATGAAGTACAAGTATGTGGTGAAGAACACCGCGGTCAAGTACGGAAAGACGGCCACCTTCATGCCCAAGCCCCTCTTCCAGGACAACGGTTCGGGGATGCACGTCCACCAGAGCCTCTGGAAGGCCGGCAAGAACCTCTTTTACCAGAAGGGCGGATACGGAGACATCTCCGAGATGGCCCGCCACTATATCGGCGGACTCATTCACCACGCTCCGGCCCTCCTGGCCTTCATCGCCCCCACGACGAACTCCTACCGTCGTCTGGTGCCGGGCTACGAGGCTCCCATCAACCTCATGTACTCCAAGCGGAACCGGTCTGCCTGCGTCCGCATCCCCATGTACTCCAAGAGCGAAAAGTCCAAGCGCATCGAGTTCCGGACTCCCGATCCCTCGAGCAACCCCTACATCGTCTTTGCCGCCCTTCTGATGGCCGGGCTCGACGGAGTGGAGCGCAAGCTCGAGCCGCCGGCTCCGCTCGACAAGGATCTCTACGAACTGACCGACCGGGAAAAGAAGAAGATCCGGCAGATGCCGGGAAGCCTCGACCAGGCCTTGGCGGCACTGGAGAAGGATCACGACTTCCTGCTCAAGGGCGGCGTCTTTACCTCGGAGCTCATCGAGACCTGGATCCACGAGAAGTCGAAGAAGGAAGTGGACGCCATTCGTCTTCGTCCTCATCCGCACGAGTTCTTCCTGTATTTCGATATCTAGATTTTAGGGAGGTTTTTGAGAACCTCTTCGGCAACGGTGCCGCGGGAAGGCGTATCTCCCGGGCCCGACAATCCAGACTGGGCCCGGACAAGCTAATGTGTCCGGGCCTTTTTTTTGCGGGGATCCATGAACCACGAACAGAAAATCATTCAGGAACTCACAGCCTTTTTCGAGATCAGCCGGGAGCTTGCCAGCTCCCCCGATCTCGACAGCGCGCTGTCGCACATTCTGGGCATTATGGACTCCCAGCTTAACCTTCACCGGGGAGCGATCCTTCTTCTCGACGCCCAGACGGACGAACTGATGACCGAACTGGCCTTCGGCATGTCCGAGGAGGAGAAGCGGAAAGGGAGGTTCAAGGCCGGAGAAGGGATCAGCGGGACGGTTCTCTCCACCGGTCAGCCCATCGTCGTTCCCGACATCGACGCCGAACCCCGGTTTCTGAACCGCACCGGGAGCCGGAAGGGAAGGGGGAGGACGAAGACGGGCTTCATCGCCGTTCCCCTGATCTTCCAGGGGAAAAAGCTGGGCGTTCTCTCCGCCGACTGCGACATGTCCCGGGGGGATCGGGATCTCGACGAAGACACCCGGGTCCTTTCGATCATCGGATCGACGATCGCCCAGGCGGTTCTTCTTCGCCAGCGGCTGTCCTTGGAGAACAAGAAGCTTCTTGAGGAGACGACCCGGCTTGAGCACGCCCTGAAGGACCGCTATGCCATCGAAGGGTGGATCGGGCGGTCGAAGGTCATGAACCAGATCGCCGAGAGCGTTCACCAGGTGGCGGGGAGCCGGGCGACCGTCCTGATCCTCGGGGAGAGCGGCACCGGCAAGGAGGTGATAGCCAAGGCCCTTCACTTCATGAGCCCCCGGGCCAAGAACCCCTTTGTCCAGATCAACTGTGCCGCCATCCCAGAAACCCTTCTTGAGAGCCAGCTCTTTGGCCACGAGAAGGGCGCCTTTACCGGCGCCCACCTTTCCCGTCCGGGAAAGTTCGAAGCGGCAGCCGGGGGGACGATCTTTCTCGACGAGATCGGAGAGGTCTCCCCGGCGGTTCAGGTCAAGCTCCTTCGGGTGCTCCAGGAGCGATCGGTGGAGCGTCTGGGGGGACAGCGGGTCATCCCGGTGGACGTCCGGATCGTCGCCGCCACGAATCGCAACCTCGAGGAGATGATCCGGCGCAACCAGTTCCGGGAAGACCTCTACTACCGCCTGAATGTCGTCCCACTGGTCCTTCCCCCCCTTCGGGATCGCCGGGAGGATATCCCCCTTCTCGTCGACCATTTCATCGACAAGTTCAATAGAGACAATGCCCGTTCGGTGACCCTCACGCCGGGAGTGCTCGATCTACTGGTCGACTACGAATGGCCGGGGAACGTTCGGGAGCTCGAGAACATGGTGGAGCGGCTGGTGGTGATGGCCCGCGGGGAAAAAATAGCGGTGGAGGATGTTCGGAAGGCGATGACGCTCTACCCTCGCCCGGGGCGGGCGGAGGCGCCGTTGGAGCGGGAGGGCCAACCGGAGGCGGAACCCCGGAGGACCGCGCCGGATCCTGTCGGCGGAAAGGGGCTCCTCGGAGCGGTGGGCTCGCTGGAGAGGGAGCAGATCGAAGCGGTCCTGAAGCGTTACGGATATGTGAAGACCCGGGCCGCCCGGGCGCTGGGTGTGACTCCCCGACAGCTCCGCTACCGCATGATCAAGTATCAGATCCCCGACGAGCTCCCCGAGGAGTGACATCCACTCCTCAGGAGAGGCGGATGCCCAGCTCCCGAAGCTGGGGGGTGTCCACGGGGGCCGGAGCCTCCGTGAGAAGACAAGATCCCTTCTGGGTCTTGGGAAAGGCCATGACCTCCCGGATGGAGTCGCGTCCCAAAAGGATCATGGCCAGACGGTCGAGTCCGATGGCCATGCCGCCGTGGGGCGGGGCTCCGAAGGAGAGGGCCTCGAGCAGGAAGCCGAACCTCCGGGTTGCCTCCTCCGGGGAGAGGCCGATCAGGTCGAAGATCCGCCGCTGAAGCTCAAGCTCGTGGTTTCTGAGGCTTCCTCCGCCCACCTCCGTGCCGTTCAGCACAAGGTCGTAGGCCAGGGATCGCGTCTTCTCCGGGGTGTCCGCCAGAACCCCCAGATCGTCGGGATGGGGGGCGGTAAAGGGGTGGTGGATGGCCTCGTAGCGCTTTTCGTCGGGGTTCCACTCCAGAAGGGGGAAGTCGACCACCCAGAACAGGGAGGTCGACTTTCGGTCGACGAGCCCCGCCCGTTCCGCAACATGGCTCCGGAGGGCTCCCAGTATCCGGAGAGCCGTCTTTTTCGTGTCGGCAATGAAGAGCAGGAGATCTCCTGGCTCCGCCTCCATTCGCTCCCTCAGCCCCTTCTGGACCCCCTCCGGAATGAACTTGAGGATGGGGCTGGCGAGGCCGCCGGCCTCCACCTTGATCCATGCCAGCCCCTTCGCCCCTTGTCCCACGGCCCAGGCCGTGAGATCCTCCACTTCCTTCCGGCTCAGGGATGCTCCCCCGGGGTAGCGAATCCCCCGAACCGTCCCTCCCTCAGAGACCACGGCACTGGTAAAGACTGAAAACTGCGTCTCCCGGGCGAGGTCGGTCAGATCGACGATGGGAAGGCCGTAGCGGAGATCGGGCTTGTCGCTTCCGTAGCGGTTCATCGCCTCCTCGTAGGTCAGCCGCATGAAGGGCCGGGAGAGGGTCTCTCCCCGGAACTTCCGGAAGATGTCGCAAAAAAGCTCCTCGATAATCCCCAAAAACTTGTCCCGGGTCAGGAAGGAGGCCTCGATGTCCACCTGGGTGAACTCCGGCTGTCGATCGGCCCGAAGGTCCTCGTCCCGGAAGCATCGGGCGATCTGGAAATACCGCTCGAGCCCTCCGACCATCAGAAGCTGCTTGAAGAGCTGGGGGGACTGGGGAAGGGCGTAGAAGGAGCCCTTCTCGAGCCGCGAGGGAACCAGAAAGTCCCGGGCGCCCTCAGGGGTCGAGCGGGTCAGCAGCGGGGTCTCGATCTCCCAGAACTGGTGGGCGGTCATGTGGGTCCGGATCAGGGTCGTGAGCTCGGAGCGGAACCGCAGTGCCTCCAGAAGACGGGGGGAGCGCATGTCGAGGTAGCGGTAGGTGAGCCGAAGGCTCTCCGAGACCTCGTCCGACGTCCCGACGGGGAAGGGGGGAGTCTTGGCAGAATTGAGGATGGTGAGATGGGAGACCCGCACCTCGCGATCTCCTCCCGCCACGGCCGTATTGACCGTCCCCTCCGGACGCATCCCCACGGTGCCGTGGAGAGAGACGACCCATTCGTCTCTGAGCGTCTTGGCGGCCTCCTCGAGAGGAAGGTTGTCCTTGGCATCGACGACGCACTGGATCCGGCCGGAGCGGTCCCTGAGCTCAATGAAAAGAAGGCCGCCGTGGTCTCGGACCGTCTGGACCCATCCGGCAATGGTCACGGGGGTTCCGGGGGGAGAGGTGAAGAGGTCGGAGACAGGGTGGGAACGGTACATGAAGGGTCCTCGGGGTTAAGGAGATCCGGCCAGGATCTCGGGGGCATGGAGTATGTTGTCGTTAAGGGAGGCGGCTTTTGGTCAAGAACCGCCGGGCCCATTGTAGCATTAGGGGAGTGTCTCTTCCACGCCCTTGGGAGGCTCGAATCCGGGAGAGGTCAGGGAAGCGGTCGCCCCTCGTCGAGGTCGATCAGGTCGAAGGGAGAGAGCTCTCCGATATCGGAGCGGTGGGCGATGGCCGGATAGGAGCGCTTCCGGTGGGCGGTGCGCCTCTCGTCGGCGGGGGCCTCTTCGATGGAGCGTCGCCACTCCTCCTTCTCCCGCTCGTTCCTCTGGCGCCCGTGGGATTCAACCCAAGCAAGAACGGCCGCATCGTCGGATAATTGAAGAATGGCGGCTTCGAGCTCCCGGGGATCGAGCTCCTTGAAGGCGAGGAAGCGCCCGTCGAGCGGGAAAAGACCAATCTCCGGAGCCAGGGGCCGAAGGAGATTGGGATGGTATTCTTCCGGAAGCTCTCCGCGGGATTTGAGGCGAACCTTGTCGATGAGACGGGGAAGGATCACATATCCTCCCAGGCTCGCCCGGGGCGAACGCAGGCGTGGCGTCAACGGCGCCCTCCCCGCTTACCGGGTCCCGACGGTCGGGACCCGCGGGAAGAGGAGCCCGAGGAGGGACGGCGAGGAGCGGAAGAGGGGCCGGAACTTTTTCGCGGGGGCGGGCCGTCGAAGCTTCGGCGCCGAGAGTCCGGCCGGTCGGTGCGTTCGTAACGGCCTGGGGACTCCCGGGGCTTCCGGTCTTCGCCCGAGTTCCTCTCCCGTCGGCCTTCAGCCTCGGGCCGTCCTGTTCGCTCCTCCCGGCCTTTCTCCCTGAAAGAGGAGGTTCGGGGGCCGGTGGGCCGACGTCCGTCGGGGGCCGGTCTCCGGGGCCTTTCGGAACGCCCCTCTTCGCGACCTTCCCGAAACGCGGGACGCTCCGTGCGTTCGTTGCTCTCCCGGCGGGATCGCTCCGGTCGCTCCTCCCGGGAGGAAAATCCTCCGGACTTTCTGAAAGGACGCCCCTCCGAACGCTCCACCCTGTTCGATCTTTCAGGCCGCTCCGGCCGTTCGGACCGCTCGGAACGGGGCCGATCGGGACGTTCCGAGGGTTCGGGTCGTGCGGCGTTGGCGAACTTTTTCGTCCGGGGAATCGGCCGGTCGTCGATCTCTCCAGAATAGCGCCTTTCGGGGCGGGAGGAAGAGCCGCCTGCGCGATCCTCTCTCGGTCGGCTCTCCGTTCGGAATCGTTCAGATCTCTCCCGGGGAGCTCTCTCCGGCCGGTCCTCCCGGGAGGAGAATCCCCCGGACCTTTTGAAAGGAGGCTTCTCCGGACGCTCCGATCTTGCCGGCCTTTCCGCCCGTTCTGGTCGTTCGGGCCGATCGAACCGGGGGGAGCGTTCCGGACGGCTCGAGGGGGCAGGCCGATCGGAGCCGGAGAACTTTCGGGTGCGCGGGATCGGCCGCTCGTCGATCTCCCCTGAAAACCGCCTGTCTGGGCGGGAGGCGGCTCCGGTCGACTCTCTGGTGTTCCCCCTCTCCGGGCGCTCGGCCCTCTCGAATCGCTCCCTCGCAGGGCGGTCGGGGCGTTCCGGTTGTTCTGAACCGGCGAACTTTCGGGTGCGGGGGCCCGGCCGGTCATCAAAGGTTCGTCGAGGCTTCGGAAAGCCCTGCCCACGAGTGTCGTCGGACTGGGTTCGCGAGGTTCGCTGATACCCGGTGGGTCTTCTGGCGGGACGCTCCCCTGCGTCTTGTTCTTCCTGGCCTTCCTCCGGTCGGCTCTTTCTTGCTCGTGGCGGGGTCTCGCCGTCCCTCTTTCGGGAGGAGCGGGGGGAGTCCCGGGAAAAGCGGGAGTCGAGGTTTTTGGGAAGGCTCTGGGGACGGGTTCCGGCCAGGAGAAGCTCGATCTCCTGGGGAGTGACCGTGCGATACTCTCCGGGTTCAAGGCCGGCGAGGGTCAGGGGGCCGAAGGCGGTGCGGACGAGCTTCAGCACGAAATAGTTCAGCGTCTCGAAGAGGCGTCGGACCTCGCGGTTTCTCCCCTCGGTCAGGGTAATGCGATACCAGGCGTTGGTGGAGGTCTGTCGCTCGAGAACGAGCTCAAGGGGGAGCACCGGACGACCGTCGAGACGAATCTCGCCCCGGGCCATCCGTTCGAGGTGGGCCGGAGAGAGGCCTCCCTGGATTTTGACAAGGTAGGTCCGGGGGATCTCGAAACGGGGGTGGAGGATCCGTTGGGAGAGGTCTCCGTTGTTGGTCAGGAGAAGGGCCCCCTCGGTCTGAAAGTCGAGCCGTCCGATGTGAAGAAGGGGGTCGATCCCGGGGAAGTACTCCCGGAGGGTCGGGCGGCCTTCCGGATCAAAGAGGGTGGAGACGACTCCCTTGGGCTTGTAGAAAAGGAAGAGGAAGGTCTCCGGCTCCCGGGGAAGGGGACGGCCGTCCACGAGGATCTCCTGGAGCTTGGGGTCAACCCGCGTGCCGGGTTCGGTGACCACCTCCCCGTCCACCGTGACCGAACCGGCGGCGATGAGCTGCTCGGACTTTCTGCGGGAGGCGACTCCCCGGTGGGCCAGAATCTTGTGGAGCCGCAGGCGGCCATCGGCCTCCTCGTGAACGTCGGAGTCGTCGGGGCTCCGATCGAAATCGGATCCTTGGGTTGTCATGTCGGGATCCTTTACTCCCACTCGATGGTGGAAGGCGGCTTGGGGGAGATGTCGAAGACCACCCGGTTGATTCCGGGAACGGTGGCGATGATGCGATGCGAGATTCGGCCGAGAAGGTTCGGGTCAAGATAGTGGACATCCGCCGTCATGCCGTCGACGGAGCTGACGGCCCGGATGGCGGCCACGTTTTCGTAAGTGCGGGCATCGCCCATGACTCCCACCGACTTGATGGGAAGCAGCACGGCGAAGTATTGCCAGAGGGCCGGGCGGAGGGGAGAGTTCTCCACCTCCTCCCGGACGATGGCATCGGCCTCCCGCAGAGTGTCGAGACGCTCGGGGGTGACCGATCCCAGAATGCGGATGGCGAGCCCCGGACCCGGAAAGGGCTGTCGGGAGACGAAGCGGTCGGAGAGGCCCAGTTCGCGTCCGAGCCGGCGAACCTCGTCCTTGAAGAGCTCCCTTAAAGGCTCCACGAGTTGGAAGGGCATGCGCTTTGGAAGTCCCCCCACATTGTGGTGGCTCTTGATGACGGCCGAGGGACCGCCGAAGGAGGAGACGCTCTCGATGACGTCGGGGTAGAGGGTCCCCTGGGCAAGGTAACGATAGCTCCCCCGGAGCCTGGCCTCCCGGACGAAGACATCGATGAAGGTCCGGCCGATGATCTTCCTCTTCTTCTCCGGGTCGGCCACGCCCTTGAGACGATCAAGGAAGAGCTGGCGCGCGTCGATGATCTCCAGGGGGATCCCCAGGGAGGAAAGATCCTTCTCCATCTCCGGGAGCTCGTTCTTCCGGAGCAGGCCGTTGTCCACGAAAAAGGCGTGAAAGCGTGTACCCAGGGCCCGGTGGCAGAGAAGCGCGGTCACGGTGGAATCGATCCCGCCCGAGAGGGCGCAGATCAAGTGGTCCGATCCCACCCGGTCCCGGATCTCCTCGACGTGGCGGTCGAGGTAGCCCTTCAGGGTCCAGTTCTTTGCGATCCCGCAGATATCGCGCAGGAAGTGGCGAAGAAAGTCGACCCCGGCCACCGTCTGGGTGACCTCGGGGTGGAACTGGACGCCGTAGATGCCTTTCTTGCGGTTTTCCATCGCCGCGATCGGGGTGGTCTCGGTGCGCCCGGTCCCGGTAAAGCCCGGAGGGGGTGCCATGATGTTGTCCCCGTGGCTCATCAGCACCTTCGATGAGGGGCGGAAGAGGTCCCACAGGGGAGAGACGCCCGAAGCCGGTGTAAAGGGCTGAACTCCATACTCCCGGACCTTGGCCCGTTCGACCCTTCCCCCACAGACGTGGGCAAGAATCTGCATCCCGTAGCAGATCCCCAGGATCGGAAGTCCCATGTCGAGGAGTGCCGGGTCGAGAGTCGGGGCACCTTTCTCGTAGACCGAGGAGGGCCCCCCCGAAAGGATCAGGGCAAGGGGGGATCGCCGCCGGATTTCGGCGATGGGGGTGGTAGCGGGAAGGATTTCCGAATAGATCTCCATCTCCCGGACCCGGCGGGCAATATTCTGCGTCAGCTGGGATCCGAAGTCGAGGATCAGAACGGGGGAGGGGGGGGTCACGGTCGGGAAATCTTTCTAGGAAAAGGGACGGGAGCTCAAGCGTCGTCCCATTCGCGGCGGTAGTTGGGGGCTTCCTTGGTGATGATGACGTCATGGACATGGCTCTCCCGGAGTCCTGCCGGAGAGATCCTCACGAATCGGGCATGCTCCTGAAGCTCCTTGACGGTTCGGCAGCCGCAGTATCCCATCCCGGAGCGGAGGCCGCCCGAGAGCTGGTAGACCATGTCGGAGAGGCGCCCCTTGTGGGGAACCCGGCCCTCGATCCCTTCGGGAACCCATTTGCGGGAGCCGGAGGGCTGGTTGTAGCGATCGCCGCCCCCTCGCTCCATGGCGCCGATCGACCCCATGCCCCGGTAGGTCTTGTAGGAGCGCCCCTGAAAGAGGACGGTCTCTCCGGGAGACTCCTCGGTGCCGGCCAAGAGAGAACCAAGCATGACGGCAGAGGCTCCTGCCGCGAGGGCCTTGACCAGATCTCCCGAGAATTTGATTCCCCCGTCGGCGATCACGGGGACCCCCGATTTGCGGGCCACCTGCCAGACATCGGAGATGGCGGTGAGCTGGGGGACGCCTGCGCCTGCGACGATACGGGTGGTGCAGATGGATCCTGGACCCACCCCCACCTTGAGGAGATTCGCTCCGGCACCGATGAGGGCCTCTGCCGCCTCGGCGGTGGCGATGTTCCCTGCCATCACGGGGATGGAGGGATAGCTCTTGCGGATCTCCCGGATCATCTGGAGAACGCCGGCGGAGTGGCCGTGGGCAGTATCGATGACCAGCATGTCGACCTGGGCCTTGGCAAGATGGCGAGCCCGTTCGAGGGCGGGTTCTCCGACGCCGATGGCCGCCGCGACGAGTAGACGTCCCCGGGCGTCCTTGGCCGAGTTGGGGTACTTGATCTTCTTTTCGATATCCTTGATGGTGATCAGTCCGTCGAGCTCGTTTTTGTCATTGACCACCGGAAGCTTCTCGATGTGGTGTTCCTGGAAGAGCTTCTTGGCGGCGTCGAGGGTCGTTCCCACGGGGGCGGTGATCAGGTTCTTCGAGGTCATGACCTCGGAGACCTTTCGGGTGTGGATCGTCTCGAAGCGAAGGTCGCGGTTGGTGACGATTCCCTTAAGCTTCTTCCCCTTGACCACCGGGATTCCCGAGATGCGGTAGGTCTGCATGATCTCGAGGGCCCGGCCCACCGTCTCGTCGGGATCGATGGTGATGGGGTCGGTGATCATCCCGGCCTCGGACTTCTTGACCTTGTCCACCTCGTGGGCCTGATCTTCAGGAGAGAGCGCCCGATGGATCACTCCCATCCCGCCTTCGCGGGCGAGGGCGATGGCAAGGCGGGCCTCGGTGACGGTATCCATGGCGGCCGAAAGGACCGGGATATTGAGACGAATCCCCTCCTGGAGAACGATGCTTGTGTCGGTGTCCGCGGGAAGGAAATCGGAAAAACGGGGAACGAGGATGACATCGTCGAATGTCAGCCCCATGGGAAGGTCGTGAGACAGCATGAATCCCCCTCTGTTCTGGTCGAATAATCTTTCAATTCTAACGGATTTCGCTGGCAAGATCAATGGAGGGCCGAAGAGGAAATCTTTGAGTTTATCTTTTTATGATGAAGGGTTGAGAAGTTCTTTCGCGGGGAGGTCCCGAAGGAGGCCCCGGAGGGCGAGGTCGACGAACTGTCGGGCGGTGCGTCCGGAGCGGGATCCTCGTCCCCGGGAATAGGCGAGGGCGGCGATCAGGAGGCGCACGTCGGGATCGGCCGGGACATCGGAGGTCTCCCGGGACCTCTCCTGCCAGTCGGCCAGCTTCAGGAGGAGTGTCTCCTCGGAGGTGCCGGAGGGCATGAGGCCGGCAAGACGGGCCTTCCGAAGGACAATCGAAAGGTAGGTCGTTGCGTCGGGCTCGTCGAAGGAGAGGATCAGGCCAAAGCGGTCGCGGATGGCATGGGTGTCGTCGGCCTCCTCTTCCTCGTGGAGAGCATCTCCCCTCGCCGAGCGGGATTCCGGGAGGAGATTTCTGATGTTGGTAGTGACGACAAGGCCCAGATTGTCAGGAGGGGCCATGGCCCCTCCGTCGAGAAAGGCTTTGAACTGGCGAAAGTCCGAATCCTTCGGCGAGAAGGCGAGGTCGTCAAGAAGCAGAAGGTAGGGCTCCGAGCGAAGAGAGAGAAGGTCGACCAGGGGGGCGATATAGGAAATTCCCGTGACGTCCGCCTGAACGAGGCGAAGGGGGGGGCGGGAGGGGTCCCGGTTCCATTCGTTCCAGAGGGAGAGGACGAGCGAGGTCTTGCCGGTGCCCCGATGGCCGTGAATTAGGGTCGGAAGAGGGGGAAGGCCGTGGAGGAGCCCCTGGAAATTCTTTCGGAGAAGTTCGGCGGCTGCTTCTTGACCCCACAGCTCTTCCGGGAAGATGGCCCGAGGATGGTGGACGGCATGGAGAAAGGGGGGGAGGCCCGGCGGGGAGACAAGGCGGAGAGCCTTGTGTTGGCCCTCCAGAACACGTCCTTCATCGATCTTGTCAAACATCGAAGAAGAGGTCGCCCGCCCCGTCGGCCCGGTTCTCCTGAGCCATCTCCGTCTCGAAGGTGATTTTTTTGAAGAGCAGAAGGTCGTACAGTCTTCCTGCTTGCGTCCGGATGTCGGGCGCTTCCAGCAGGAACTGTCGCTCCGTGGCGGTGAGCGGAAGGAAGGCCGACCAGTGTTGAAGAAGAGAGATCGGATCCTTGGCCGACTCATTGATCCACTTGAGCTCGGAGGTGAGATCCCACTGGGCCAGGACATCTCCGACGACCGAACTGATCCGGTCCATGTCGGCCTGGGCCAGAGGCCATCTTGTTTCTGGCCGGAGGACCGAGACGAGGGCCGTGCGCCAATCCTGCCGGGAGGTCTCCTCTTCGATGTCGAAGGTGGAGATTCCCAGAAGGGTAATGTAGTAGCGGCCATCGGGAAGGCGGTTGCTCTGGACGATCTTGCCCAGGGTGCCCCTCTTTTCCACGGGAGGGGTCTGGTCGTACTGCTCTTCCCACCCCTCCTTGAGGAGCGTCATCCCCACGAGATGCTCCCCCTCGAGGGCGGCTTCGATCATCTTCCGGTAGCGAGGCTCGAAGATGTGAAGCGGTCGGAGCGTCTTGGGAAAGAGAACGACATTGGGCAGAGGAAAAAGGGGAATCTCTATGGGCATGGCATCCCTCCCTCCCATAAGGGCTGTAAGTCAGCGGGGCGCCGGGAAGGCAATCCCTTATCCGATCCCCGGAGCTCCGGAGAGGGCGTTCTCCACACAGGTGGCCGTCGATCCATGACGATCAGTCCTCTTCGTAAAGGGTATATCCAGCAGGCTCTTTTCTGATGACTCCCCTGGCATCGGGAAAGGCCGCCCCGAAGAGGGCGAGCCTCCCGAACCATACTGTCGTATCGGCAGAATAGGGGAATGTCTTGAGCGTGCCGGGAACCCGGCGCTCGAGAGCGCCCAGAGCCTCTTCGAAGGTCGGGTAGCGGCCTATCAGAAGAAGGTGGGTGCTTTGTGCGAGCTTTCGATGGACCTCCGGAGAGGCCAGCTGGTGCATTCCGTAGAAAGCTCCTCCGCCGATCATCAGAAGTCCTGCCGCGACCATGACGGCCAGCTGTCGGGAAAAGCTCTGGAAGGCGGCCGACCAGCTCGAGCTGTCGCCTTTGGAAAAAAACGCCACGAAGGTCTCCTTGAACGGGAAAATAAAATCGTCGTCCTCTTTATCGTTCCGGATTCGGATGGGTGGAGTCAAGTCCCCCGATTTGCTATGGTTTGAGGGAGAAGAAAGGGGGCTCAAAGGTTACGCCAGGATCGGTGTCGCCTGTCAAAGAGCCTCCGGAGACGACATCTTTGAGGAAGGTGAGACGATGGGCCCAGAGGCGGCAGGAAGGGACGGGATCCAGTCGGAGGGATTCCACATTGTGGAGGCCCAAGTCAGGGATGCTCCCGTCTTGGCGAATTTCTGGGAGAGATTGATGGCCGAGGAGTCGCCCCCCCTTTTTCATGCCGGAGCCGATGGGGGAGTCCGGGCGGAGACGGCCTTTCGGAGGATGCTCTCCCAGCCGGGAGGCTACCGAGGCTATCTTTTAGTGCCAGACTCGCCTGGAGAAAGCGCCCCCGCCGCTTCGGCCGGATTTATCCTGGGATCGGTCTACGAGCGACTCTACGGCACCCCCTCCCGGGCGGGGAACATCATGCACTGGTATGTCGTTCCCTCTGCCCGGGGGCGAGGTCAGGGAGAACGGCTTTATCAGGCACTTCTGGAATGGTTTCGGAAAGAAGAGGCCGAGACGGTGGAGGTGATGGCCAGGACGGAGGCCTCGAGAACGGCCGCCTGGAGACGGCGGGGCTTCTCCGAGGTCCTGAGTCTCCTGGTCATGCCGGCGCCGTGGAGAGAGGGGTAATGCTCCCTCGACCCCACTGCCGGCTGGCTCAGGGGGCGTCCTAGAGGTCGTCCTAGAGATTGGCCTAGAGATCGGGAAGATCGTCCTTCCCGGAGAAGAGCTTTCCTTCCCATCGCGCCAGAAGGTATCCCCGGATATAGAGGTCGATCTTGCCGTCCAAGACCTCGTCCACCCGGGAGGACTCGATCCCTGTCCGGTGGTCCTTCACGATCTGGTAGGGCTGAAGGACATAGGAGCGGATCTGGCTTCCCCAGGCGTTTTCCTTCTTGTTCTCCGCCCCGGAGACGGCGTCGAGCTCGGCCTTTTTCTTTTGCCGTTCGAGTTCGAAGAGCCGCGCCTTGAGAACCTTGAAGGCCATCTCGCGGTTCTGGATCTGGGAGCGTTCGTTCTGGCTCGAGATCACGATCCCGGTGGGGATGTGTGTCAGTCGGACGGCGGAGGAGGTCTTGTTCACATGCTGGCCTCCCGCGGAAGAGGCCCGGAATGTATCGATCCTGATGTCCTCGTCCCGGATGTCGACCGTCACCGCCCCCTCGATCTCGGGGTAGACGAAGACGGAGGCGAAGGAGGTATGTCGTCGCTTGGCGGCATCGAAGGGAGAGATACGGACCAGGCGGTGAACGCCGCTTTCTGCCTGAAGGTATCCGAAGGCCGACTCTCCCCGGATGCGGAGGGTCGCGCTCTTGACCCCCGCCTCCTCTCCCGGCTGGAGGTCGATGACGGCGGTCTCGTAGCCCTTGGATTCCGCCCAGCGCAGGTACATCCTCAGAAGCATTTGAGCCCAGTCCTGAGACTCTGTCCCTCCGGCTCCCGGATGAATTTCCAGGAGTGCCGGATTGTCGGAGTATTCGTCCGAAAGGATCTCCTCGAGCTCGAGCTGGTCGATCCGGGAGACGAAGAGCGGCAGAATCCGGGCGGCTTCTCCGAGGATCTCGGGGTCCTCCCCCATCTCCAGCGCCGCCTCGATTTCGGCCTCCTCCTCGGAAATCTCCTTCAGAAGGTCCCGCCTTTTTTCGATGCGCCGCTTTTCCTTCAGAAGTCGGGTCGCCCGTTCGGCATCTTTCCAGAACTGGGGATCGGCACTCTGGGCCTCGAACTGCTCGATCGTCAGCGACAGTCGTTCCGGGTCAAAGATGCCTCCGGAGCTGGGCGAACCTTTCCCGGTTCGTAAAGAATCGGTCCCTGATTTCCTGGATGTCGATATGATCGCCGTTCACGAAGAGGTCCTTTCGTCGATATAAGGGGGAGTGCCCTCCTTTCCCGGTCTCCTGGGGGGCAAGGAGAGGCTTATGTTACTGCAGAAGATGGGCTAAAGAAAAGATGGACCGGCGGAGTCCAAGAAGGTGGATTTTTATAGCTGGAGATTTTCTTCGAAGAGTGGGAGGGGTTCTTTACCCCTGAATGAGCTCCGGAAGGTCGGGATGTTGTTTGCGGTCAGGGCTTGCCTCGGGATTCTCCCCCTACAAGGGAAGAAGTCCGGTGTTCTGTCTTTGCCTACACGAGATTGTTGTTGGGATGAATGTTTCGGGCAATCTCCTCGACCCAGGCGCGATCGACCTCCAGGACAGAGGCGATCTCCTCGGGAGAGAGGACTCTCTTGAGAAGGAGCTTTTGAACATCTTCCTTTCGGCCCTCCTGCCGGCCTTCTTCAATCCCTTTCTCGAACCCTTGTTCAATTCCTTTCTCAATCCCTTTTTCAATACCCTGATCCCTTAACAGGTCGATCACCGTGTACATTGTCTTGTTCTCCAGGAGTCAAAAGGAAAGAGAAGATCC
>JAJZHW010000032.1 GCA_021810805.1 Nitrospirota bacterium | reverse complement strand
CCGCCTCGAAGAACGCGCACGCTCGGGCCAAAGATCTCCTCGGACCCTGATCATCGATCTTCTCCGATCATTCCGGGCGGGACGAGGCCTTCCGGGCTGGGCCGAAGAAATCATTGAGATCTTTGGGATTTCAGGTTTTCTGGGAAAAGGAAGCCGGGAGCTCTCGGGAGGAGAGGTCGCACGGATTGCCCTTGCACGGTGCTTCCTTCGCTCGGCCCGGCTCTATCTGCTCGATGAGCCATTTGCAGGGCTCGACCCTGAGGGGCGCTTCATCCTGGGACGAACATTGGTCGGCCTCCTGAAAGACAGACAGGCAATTGCCATTCTGGTGACCCACACCCCTGACGAAATTTGCTCCGTGGCACAGGGAATGGTCAGACTCTTTCCTGATCAGGGCGAATCCGGGAATCTGACAAAAATGCCTCAAGCGGGAAGAGGTCAGGAAACAGGCTCAACGGTATTTTTTTCTGGAGGCCCGGAATGAACAAGGCATACATGAAAGGAATCCTCCTCGCAGGAGTCTTTCTTCTCTTCCAGCCCGGAGACCTTTTCGCCCATGAGAGGGTGTCGGCTGACATGGTGGGGCTCTCTCCGGGGCAGGTCCTCTCCGTCATGACGTCCGATTTTCTCGTTCCGAACGGATTCGGATGGCTTCCGGGGCCCATGTTTTACCTGGGGCACAAGGAAACACTCGGCCTGTCCCCCGAGCAGATCGGGAAAATTCGGCAGATTGCCCGGAGGATCATGCCGGCGACAGTCAGGCAAGGAAGGGAGATTGACTCCCTCAAGAAGAAAGTCGTTCGGCTGTCGGATGGTCGCCTCCCTCTCAAAGAAATTCGGCTGCGGAGACTTCTCGTTCGGATAGGAATGATGGAGGCCAACGCCAACCTTGAGCACATCTTGGCCCATCGGGCCTGCTTGGATCTCCTCACTCCCGGCCAGCAGAAACGGTTGTTTTCCATCCTCTCCCCCCACACAGAGAAAGACCCGCCCAATCACTGATGCCAATCTTTCCATGTCCACCATGTTTCCGACTTAAATGTCTGGCCCGTGTTCCTCTCGGCCATGCCCCCCCTCAAGAAACGTCTCGTCCGAGGGACGAGAGCCTTTCCCCGAGAGGCATTCGTCGCATGCCGGGGGGCGGGAATGTCGTTCCATCCTAATTCTTTGATAGGAGAACATTGAATCGCAGGGGGACGAGTCCCCGCAGGAGCGTCTCTTCTTGGCGATTCGGTGAGAGTGGTTGATCACAATGATCAGAGTCCGGGGATCGCGAGGATCCCAAAGTCTGATCCTGTTGGCCTGGATGTTTTTATGGGGAGAGATTGTATGACGGCATTATTTCGGTGGAAGCATCACGGAGAGGGAGTCCGGCGGGAGGAGCATGCGGGGGTGATGGCCGGTAATGATGGAGGGGGCTCCGGCCGGGGCTTCGCAGATCCTCGCATCCTTCTCCATATTCTCGATGCCGTTCCCAATCTGGGAATTGCGGTCGCCTCTCCCGACATGGGGTCGGGGCGCGGGGGAAACACCATTCTCTACATGAATCAGGCCATGAAGGAGATCGTCACCCAGATGGAAGCGGAGATGAAAAAGGTCTTTGGAGTGGGCGCCTCCGAAGTGATGGGGGGGGCCATCCACCGCTTCCACCAGGATCCCGACCGGATCCGGAAGATCCTTGAGAAGCTTTCTCCGGGGGAGGTGCGGAAGAATCAGGTGATGGATATCGGAGGCATTTCCCTCCTCTCCACCACGGAACGTCTGGAAGACCCGGCGACGGGAGAGCTGCTGGGATACATGACCATCTTCCGCGATGTCACAAGTGACAACCTCCTCTCGTCTTCTGTGGAGATGCAGGAGCAGGCCTCGAACGACCTCTCCGCAGCCATGGACCATCTGGATTCGGGGATTCGGGAGATTGTGACGACGACCGGACGGGTCTCGGAGGAGGCGCAGAAGACCCGCACGGAAGGGGAGGCGGGGCGGAAGACCCTCGATGACCTCCTCTCCCAGGTTCGGGAGTCGGGAGAGGCCATGCGGGCCCTGGTCGATGTGGTGAACGGGCTCAACGCGCGGAGCCAGGAGATCGGGAAGGTGGTGGAGGTGATCGACGACATCGCAAGCCAGACCAACCTCCTGGCCCTGAATGCGGCCATCGAGGCGGCCCGGGCGGGGGAGCAGGGCCGGGGATTTGCGGTAGTGGCGGACGAGGTGCGCAAGCTTGCGGAGCGGACCATCCGGGCGACCAAGGAGATCGGCTCGACGATCCGGGAGACCCAGAACGATACCACAAAGACGGTGACACTGATCCACGGGACCCTGGGGAAGGTCGAGGAGAGCCAGAAGAAGGCGGAGGTGGTGGGGACGGTCTTCGAGTCCATCGTGAACCATGCCAGCGTTCTCTCCAATACGCTTTCCTCCATCGCGGGGGTGACGGAGAATCAGTCCCGCAATGTCTCTTCCGTCAAGAAGCAGCTTGAAGGGCTGGTGGGAGGCCTCAAGGACATCATGAAAAAGGTGCGGGTCTCTTTTTGAGGCGCTCCCTTTTTCGATCACATTCCCTGAACGCAGAGGGCGTGTTCAGGGAGATCCTCGAAGTCATGGGGAAAGGGGGGGCTCGACAAGGATTTCTCGAGCTGGAAATCTCTTCCCCCTTCCCCTTGCCCGAGAGGGGCGATGCCTTTCTCTTGGGCAGCTGTCGGAGACCTTCCCTTTCCTGAGCGTTCTTCCCTATAAATCTTCCTTCTTCGCCCCCAGTAACGGCAATGTCTCAGAGTAAGATTCCCGGCTCAAGATGGCGGACCAGTCCCATGGCCCCCACGGCCACGCCGGGCCATCCCTGTCCGGGAAAGACGGTATCGCCCACCATATAGACATTTTTGAAAGGGGTCCGAAAGGTGGGGTAGCGGAAAGGAAAGTCCCGGATCCGCAGCGGAATCCCCCCCACAGTTCCCCCGGTGCGCCGGGTATAGCGGGCAAAGGTGCGAGGGCTGCCCACCAGGATCGTTCCTTTTTTCGCCGCGAGAAACTCCGGGATCGACCGGAAGAGGTGGGAGAGGATGAAGTCCCGGAGGCGCTCCTTTTTCTCCTGGTAGACGCCCGTTGAGAGCCCCTCCCAGAGGGACAGGGCGGTATGGGTGGAGATCGTCACGCTTCGGTACCCCCGGGGGGAGAGACGGCGGTCGTCTGGATGGGAGAGGGAGAGGAAGAAGGAGTGGCTGCCGGTTTCTGGGTTCTGATCATGGTGGATCTGGTGGTGAAGCTCCATCCCGGAAGGAAAAACATCCCCGACCATAAAGTGGAGTGTGGCGGCGCCCCACCGGTCGTGCTG
>JAJZHW010000031.1 GCA_021810805.1 Nitrospirota bacterium | reverse complement strand
TTTTAGAAAACGGACAAAACGAGGCCCTATTATCTGCAAGAGAAAAGTAAAGTGCAAGGGGACAGAAAAGGGAAAAAGAGGAGTCAACACGGACGCCACGCCACGAAGGCGTTCCGTAACCGGGAAAGGATCCTCCGGTCTTCCTGTCAGAGGAGCCGGGGAAGGTCTCCCCGGGAGACGGCCGACAGGAGGGGGAGAAGCCGATCCTTCTTTGAGAGGGCGGCCTCGGCAATCGGCCAGACAACCCCGATCTCCGGATCGTTCCAGAGGATCCCCGCCTCGTCCTCGGGGTCGTAGAAGTCGGTGCACTTGTAGAGGAAGTCCGCCGATTCGCTCGTGACCTGGAATCCGTGGGCAAAGCCTTCGGGAACATACATCATGGCCTGGTTCTCCTCCGAGAGGATCGTTCCGAACCAGCGCCCAAAGGTGGGGGAATCGTGCCTCAGATCCACCGCCACATCGAAGACCGACCCCGTCACGACTCGAACAAGCTTCCCCTGGCCATGGCGCTTCTGGTAGTGGAGACCCCGGGTCACCCCCCGCGCCGATCGGGAGTGGTTGTCCTGGACGAAGAGCTGGGGAAGGCCCAGGCGGGCGAAGGTCTTGGCGTGGAAGCTCTCAAGAAAGAACCCCCGGCTGTCCCCGTGGACCTTCGGGACAAGGAGGAGAACTCCCGGAAGCGGGGTATCCTTTATTTCCATGCGTCCTCCCCCGCCTCCACCACCTCGCGCAGGTAGTGGCCATAGGCGTTCTTGTAGGTGGCGGCCATCCGGAGAACCTCCTCTTTTCCGATATATCCCAGACGAAAGGCGATCTCCTCGGGGCAGGCGACCTTGATCCCCTGCCGCTTTTCCAGGACCTCCATGAAGATCGCGGCCTCGAGAAGCGACTCGTAGGTCCCGGTATCGAACCAGGCCACCCCCCGCCCGAGCTTGGTGGCCTCCAAGGCCCTCTCCCTAAGATAGAGGCGGTTGAGGTCGGTGATCTCGAGCTCCCCCCGGGCCGAAGGCGTAAGCGACCGGGCCCGGTCCGCGACGGTGCCGTCATAGAAATAGATCCCGGGAACGGCATAATGGGAGGGGGGCTTTGAGGGCTTCTCCACGATGTCGCACAGCGCCCCGGAAGTGTCGAAGGCGAGGACGCCGTAGCGCTCCGGATCCCGGATCCCGTAGCCGAAGATCTGCGCCCCCGACGTCAGGGTCGCCGCCCCCCGAAGGACTTCAGGCAAGCCGTGGCCATAGAAGATGTTGTCCCCGAGGATGAGGCAGACCGGCTCTTTTCCTACAAAGGATTCTCCCAGCAGGAAGGCCTGGGCCAGCCCTTCGGGTTTCGCCTGCACGGCATAGGAGAGGGAGAGCCCCCACTGGGACCCGTCCCCCAGAAGACGCCGAAAGAGCGGCGTGTCGTCGGGGGTGGAGATCACCAGGATCTCCCGGATGCCGGCCAGCATGAGGGTCGTCAGGGGATAGTAGACCATCGGCTTGTCATAGACCGGCATGAGCTGCTTGCTCACTGCCCGGGTCAGCGGATAAAGCCGCGTTCCCGATCCCCCCGCCAGAAGAATCCCTTTCATCTTTCCGTCCTTTCGCCTTTTCGCCCGGTGCCCTGCCGGGACCCGTCGTATCGCTTTCTCAGCGCCTCCCACCAGGAACGGTTTTCAAGATACCAGCGAACGGTCTTTTCCAGCGCCTCCCCGAAGGTATGGGCGGGGTTCCAGCCCAGCTCTCCCCGGACCTTGGCCGCATCGATCTCGTAGCGCCTGTCGTGGCCCGGACGGTCGGGAACCTGGGCGACGAGGTCGCGCACGCGTCCGTGGGGCCGGGGCGCAAGCCGGTCGAGGATGTCGCAGAGGGTCAGGACCAGCTCTTTGTTGGTGCGGGGGTTCCCGGCCCCGATGGCATAGGTCTCTCCCGGCCGCCCCCGGTCGAAGGCCGCCAGGACCCCCTCGCAGTGATCCTCCACATAGATCCAGTCGCGGATGTTCTCCCCGTCCCCGTATAGGGGAATCGGCCGACCCTCAAGAGCCGCCAGGATGACCGTCGGGATCAGCTTTTCCGGGAACTGCCAGGGGCCGTAGTTGTTCGAGCAGTTGGTGGTCACCACCGGAAGGCCATAGGTATGGTAATAGGCCCGGACAAAGTGGTCCGAGGCCGCCTTCGAGGCGGCATAGGGGGAGTTGGGGGCATAGGGGGTCGCCTCCCGGAAGGGAGGATCCGAGGGGGAGAGGGAGCCGTAGACCTCGTCGGTGGAGACATGGAGAAAGCGGAAGTCCCCGGGACGCCCCTCCCGATCCCAGTAGCGAAGCGCCCCATCGAGAAGGACGAAGGTCCCCTGGACATTCGTCGCCACGAACTCCCCGGGGCTTTCGATGGAGCGGTCCACATGGCTCTCGGCCGCCAGGTGAAGGACCCCCGAGGGACGGTGGCGCAAGAAGAGCTCCGCCACCGCCTTGGGATCCCGGATGTCCCCCTGCACAAAGAGATGGTCCGGATCATGGGACAGGGAGTCGAGGTTGGCAAGGTTCCCCGCATAGGTCAGAAGGTCGAAGGTCACCACCTTCGCCCTCTTCTCCCGGCGAATCCTGTGGACAAGGTTGGAGCCGATGAAGCCCGCCCCTCCCGTCACGATCCATGTGGGAATTTGTCCGTCTTGGTCTTTGATGGCTGGCATGATCCTCCCTGTCGTTCATCCGAGGGCGACATCGAGCGTCACTCCTCAAAAAGCTTCGGCGTCAAAGACTCATCGAGGAAAAACTTTACCATAGACCGCCGCACGACAGAAGCCGTCATTGGCTCCGGCGACATTCCCCTCCGACAGGAGAGGGCTCAAAGAAGGGGCGAGCCGAGGAGTGGGCGGACGCCCCCTCGCCGAAAGAGCTCTTGAGCCGCCTGCCGTCGGAGACCATCAGAGGGTCCTCGGGAAGCGGGGGAAGAGTGAAGTGAGGAGTCCCCTCCAGAGAGGGCGGGGTCTCGAGGCATAAGGAGGAACGGAGACCAAAAGCACAATAAGCCAACAAAACAAATATAAACGAATAAATATTTAAAAATACACTCAATAAAAATCATGAATTATAAACAAAAGTAAATCGTTTGACTTTCGCAAGCAACACCAATATCATCGCAATCTTTAGCATCAACGACCACAACAATGCTGGAGCCTCATGGCGAAAAACCTCACTCCCCACGATGTCTTCTTCAAACAGATCTTCTCCCAGAGGGAAATCCTCTCAGGCGCCCTTTCGGAGCTTCTCCCGGAGGATGTTGCCCGACGGATGGATTTCGACAGCCTCGCCTACCTCCCGGGTGAATCCGTGGGCGAAGGGCTCTCCCGAAGTACCCGGGCGGATCTGGTCTTTTCCGTCTCCTTCGGGGAGCGGGAGGGGCGCCTGGTCGTGATCCTCGAACACAAGAGCCATCCCGATCCCAGGGTTCACTTCCAGCTCCTCCAGATGATGGTCATGGGGTGGATGCAGAGCCTTCGGGAGGGCAAGGAACCTCTCCCGATCCTTCCGATCCTCTTCTATCACGGACAGAGCCCATGGAGTCCTCCGGACCGATTTTCGGAGAGGATGAAGATTCCCCGGGAGATTGCCCGCTATCTCCCGGACTTCGAGCTCCTGCGGATCGATCTCGGCTCGCTCGACGACACCCGAATCCGATCCCTCCACAATGTCCTGGCCGG
>JAJZHW010000030.1 GCA_021810805.1 Nitrospirota bacterium | reverse complement strand
CGCCGGAGCGGTCGCCTCCCGCCTCCCGGATCACCGGGGCCGATTCGCCGGTAATGGCCGACTCGTCGATGCTGGCCACTCCCTCGAGGATCTCCCCGTCGGTGGGGATGAACTCCCCGGGCAAGACGAGAAAGAGGTCGCCTTTTCGGAGCGAGGCGCCCGGAACCTCCTCGCTTTCGCCCTCGCTGACCCGTCGGGCCATCACCTCGGAGCGGGTGGTCCGGAGGCTCTCGGCCTGGGCCTTTCCCTGAAACTCCGCCAGCGATTCGGCGTAGTTGGCAAAGAGGAGCGTGAGCCACAGCCACAGGGCGATCACCGAGGCAAAGAGCCCTTCCCCGGTGTGCCGAATGACGGCGTCGAGGGCCATGAGCGTGGTGAGAAGGCTTCCGACCTCCACCAGAAACATCACGGGATTTCGCCACAGACGGAGGGGGTTCAGCATGACGACGGCCTGGCGGATGGCCGGGAGATGGAGAGAGGTCGTTTGGTTCTTCTTCATCGACGATCCTTGTTGTTGGGGTTGCCTGCGAATCTTCTCCGGTTATAGTCCGAATCTTTGCAGGCAAACAATTGGCCGGGAGAATGAGCCGGGACTGGCCGAACGGCCAGTCGGAAGCCTTGATCCTTCTGTCGTATGATCACAGGGACAGGCAGTGTCCCGAGGCATCATCATCGGCAAGACGGAGGCGGCGATGGGGGAAGAACGGGAGGAAGAAAGGCTCGCCCCGGAGGCGGGGACCCCGGCAGGGTTCGGGAGGGGGCGCCTGAAGATCTATCTCGGGTGGGCCCCGGGAACAGGAAAGACCCGGCGGGCCCTCCTTGACGCCCGCGCCCTCCGGGCCCAGGGGGTCGATCTTGTGGTGGGGTGGCATGAGCCGAAGGGGCGCCGGGATCTTGACGACCTCCTCCAGGGGCTTGAGCGCCTTCCCCCCAGGACCGAGACCCGGTCGGGACTCCTTCTTTCGGACATTGATCTTGGGGCCCTGCTCCGCCGCCGTCCCGCCACCGTCCTGATCGACGAACTGGCCCGAACGGGGGGACTCTCCGGGGCGATGCCCCGGTGGCAGATGGTCGAACTTCTCCGGGATCGGGGCATCAGTGTCATCACGACACTCAACTCCCTTCACATCTCGGAGCTTGCGTTGCCTGCCGCCCAGATTCTTGGCCATCCGGTGGGAGAGATTGTTCCGGTGGACTTCGTCAAGGGGGCGGACGAGCTCGTGCTGGTCGACCTCCCTCCTGGCGAACTTCTCTCGAGGATCCGGGAGGGCTCCGTTTTCGGGGCCAACGGAAAGGGATCCGTGCGCTCCCCGCTCCTTTCGGAGCGGACCATCTTCCAGCTTCGGGAGATGACGCTTCGCTTTGCCGCGAAGGTCCTCGATGACCGCCTCACCCGACAGGGGGGAGAAAAGGGGATCTTCGAACGAGTGACGGTGCTGGTCTCGACTCACCCCGAATCCTTCGCTCCCCTTCTGGACTATGGCAGTACCCTCTCCCGCCGGCTCGGAGGGGAGCTCCTCGTTCTCCATCTTGAAAGAATCCCTCTATGGGGCCGGTGGTTCGGGACCAGGCGTCCCCTTCCGGAGTCGCTGGGCTCCCGGGTCAGGGAGGCGGGGGGAAAGCTCTCGATCCTCCGCACCCGACATGTGCCCTGGACCCTCTGGCGCTTTGTGGAGCGCACCAAAACCACCCGCCTGGTCCTCGGCCATGCCGGGGAGGCCCATCCCTGGAAGCAGTCCTTCGTCCGCTCGGTCCTCCACCACTTTCCCCGGATCGACGTCGAGGTCGTGCTGGTTCCGACCCTTCATCCGCTCTTTCCCGAGTGCGGTGAGACTCCGATCCCGGAAACCCCGCCCTCGTCAGAAATTCCACCGCAGGAGAATCGGGGCCGGTTTACCCTCTTTCTGGGAGCGGCGGCCGGGATCGGAAAAACCTACCGGATGCTTCAGACGGGCAAGGAGCAGCAGGAAAAGGGGCGTCGCGTGGTCGTGGGGTTTCTGGAGACCCATGGTCGGAAGGAGACGGAGGAGATGGCCCGGGGGCTGCCGGCCATCCCGCGGAAAATGGTTCCCTATCGGGGACTGATCCTGCCGGAGATGGACGTTGAGGGCATTGTGGCGGCTTCTCCGGAGCTGGTCCTTGTCGATGAGCTGGCCCACACCAACCCTCCGGGGTTTGCATCGGCCAAGCGCCACCAGGATGTGCTCCGCCTGTTGGCTCGAGGGATCGATGTCTATTCGACCCTCAATGTTCAGCACGTGGAGAGCCTCAACGATCTGGTGGAGCTCCAGACAGGGATCCGGGTCCGGGAAACCGTGCCCGACAGCGTGGTGGTCTTGGCCGACGATCTCGTCTTGGTGGACCTCACGCCGGAAGAGCTCCAGCGAAGGCTTCTGGAGGGAAAGGTATATCCACCGGAGAAGATCGTGAGCTCCCTCGAAAATTTTTTCTCCACCAAAAACCTGACGGCGCTTCGGGAATTTGCCCTGATGCGGGCTCAGGGGGCGGGATCGGCCATGGGACGCATCGCCCGTCGGGGAGGAGTTGTTCTGGTGGGGGTATCGTCTCGGGAGGCGGATCAGGCGCTGGTGCGGCGGGGAGCGAGACTAGCCGAGCGCATGGGGCTTCGGCTCCTTGTCATTCTCATCTTGGAGAAGAAGGGAGGGGAAGAGGAGGTCCCACGGCGGCTCCGGATTCTGGTTGAGTCCCTGGGAGGCATGCTCCGGATCGAGTCCGGAGCCCCCTGGGAGGAGCCCTTCGTGGATCGCTGCCGGGAGCTTCGTCCGGTCTTTGTCATTCTGGGGCAGTCGGCCTGGCGTCCGGGCCTTGAGTCCACGGCCGAAAAGATCGCCCGAAAGCTCACGGCCTATCCCTTGCTGATCGTCCCCCTGGACATCCGCGACCATCGGAGTCCCGATTCGGCGAGGTGAGATCCATGGATCATCTCTTGGAGGGAGTGGGGAGGGGATCTCTCCTCCGGAGTAAAGACGGGGAGCCTCATCGGTGAACGCGGGCGCTGGGCAGACTGTCGGGACGTCGTCTTTCCCCCTCTTGCACAGGCCTTCGCGCTAAGCGACTCCCTCGACAAGAAAGGATCCGCCTGCCGTCTGGAAATTGGAGCCGCCCCACACTCCATTCAGATGTGACTCTCGGCATCCGTCATGGCGCCATGGGAGGATGATCAGGGGAGAAGAAGCGATAACATAGGGTACGCTGCTTAGAGGAGAGATGTTCCTGATCGTAAGGAGCTCTCTCAAGAATCTCCGGTCTTTGGATTCCCTGAGACCGGGGCGATGCCTTTTCTGGGGTCTTGAAGGAGAGAAGATCCGACAGTCACTTTTTGTCGGCAATCTTCCGGGCAATCTCCTCGACCCAGGCGCGATCGACCTCCAGGACAGAGGCGATCTCCTCGGGGGAGAGGACTCTCTTGAGGAGGAGCTTTTGAACATCTTCCATTCGGCCTTCCTGCCGGCCCTCTTGGCGACCCTCCTGCCGGCCCTCTTGGCGGCCTTCCTGCCGGCCCTCTTGGCGACCCTCCTGCCGGCCCTCTTGGCGGCCTTCCTGCCGGCCTTTCACAATCCCTTTCTCGAACCCTTGTTCAATTCCTTTTTCAATACCCTGATCCCTTAACAGGTCGATCACCGTGTACATTGTTTTATCCTCCCGGGTGACGGTGGTGAGCAGGGAGAGCATCTCCTGGGGGGAGACCTCCGGATGCACGTGAACCGCATAGTCGATGACGTTTGTTCCTATATCCAAGAGTATATCACGGTTTTCCTCGAGCTCTTCCATGAAGTCGGCGACCACCTTAAGGAAGGCGGGAAGGGGAT
>JAJZHW010000003.1 GCA_021810805.1 Nitrospirota bacterium | reverse complement strand
GGAAGAAGGAGTGGCTGCCGGTTTCTGGGTTCTGATCATGGTGGATCTGGTGGTGAAGCTCCATCCCGGAAGGAAAAACATCCCCGACCATAAAGTGGAGTGTGGCGGCGCCCCACCGGTCGTGCTGCTCAGGGCGGTTTTTCTCCATTCTTGGCGCTTTGGGTCCGAAGAGGCTCGCTGCTCCCCAGATATCCCGGTTCAGGATGACCGTTTGGGCCGAATATGTCCCGCGAGGGGTGTGGAGAAAGTATCCCGAGCCCTGCCGCTCGATTCTCCGGACGGGGGTTCCCTTGAGCACGTTCGGAATCTTTTGGGCAAAGGCCTCGACGACGGCCCCCATGCCTCCCATGGCCGTATGGGTGTCGAGGGTCGTGTAGGAGAGCCCTAGGGCCGCTGAAAGAAACCACACCTCCCGGGAGGGGGCCTGATTGGTGATCAGAAGGAGCTGGTCGAGACATCGAAGAAGGTCCCCTGTCCTGACATGGGGGGCGAGGACTCTTCTGGCAGGACTGAGAGCGTCCAGTCCCCCTTTGGCAAGAAGTCGGGCGGAGAGGCGAATGGCCTGGGCATGCTCTTTGGGGCGTCTCGGGGGAAAGGGGGGAAGGTCTCCGATAATGTTCCATGCGGCGTCGGCGACCCGAAAGGCCCGGCCCCAGAGACCCTCGACGTCGTCCTCCGGGAATGCCGCGGAAAATTCGGCCAAAAGGTCCTCCCGGTTTCGGCACATCCTGACGCTCCGGTCGGGGAGATGGACCTTGAGGGCCGGGTCGACGGGATGGGTCGGGAGGCTGACGCCCAGAAGACGGGCCAGCCTCCCCAGAGGGAGGGGAGGCTCAAGTCCGATCAGTGTGGTGGCGCCGGCATTATAGGCCTGGCCGTCGCGCTCGAAGGTTCCCGAACATCCCCCCAGAGAGTCCATGGCCTCGAAAAGAATGACCGATCGGCCGGCATGGGCCAGCATCGCCCCGGTCAGGATGCCCCCCACCCCTCCCCCGACAATGGCCACATCGTCTGTCGACTCATTTTTGCTCCCTACCATTCACACGCCCTCACGTTGTCCGGGGGATGTTCGTGGCCCTTTCAGCCTTGGACGATCTCCGGATAGTGCTTCTTGAGGGCGGCGATCTTGGGAAGGTCATGGATGACGATATAGGGGTGGGCGGGGTTTTTGTCGAGAAAGTTCTGGTGGTAGGGCTCTGCGGGATAAAAGGCCCGAAGGGGTTCCACGACGGTGGCCAAGGGCGAGGAGAAGAGTCCGCTTGCGTTCAGTTTCTGAATGTATTCCCGGACGACCTTCTCCTGCAGGGGAGAGGTGGCAAAGACGGCCGATCGGTATTGTGACCCGATGTCCGGCCCCTGGCGGTCCTTCTGGGTGGGATCGTGGACCACCGAAAAGAAGACTCTCAGGAGTGTCCCGAAGGAGACGACGGAGGAGTCGAAGGTCACCTCCACGGCTTCGGCATGGCCGGTCCGTCCGGAGCAGACCTGTTGGTAGGTCGCGGTCGACGCCTCTCCCCCGGCATATCCCGAAACCGACCGTGAGACTCCCCGAACATGACGAAAGACGGCCTCGACGCCCCAGAAGCAGCCGCCTGCAAAGACCGCTGTCTGCACCCCCGACGGGGGAAGGTCCCGGTCGGGAAGGGGAAGCGAGGCGGTGGAGGGCGCCTCGCCAAAGCAGCCGAGAGAGGCGGCAAAGGCCATGGCCGAAGCAAAAAGGGAGGGGGAGTTCGTCATTTTTTCTCCTTTTTGAGAGACTCTCCGGAAAGAGGCAAGAAGTCCAGCGCCGACATGTTGATGCAGTAACGAAGGCCAGTCGGTGGGGGGCCATCGGGGAAGAGATGGCCCATATGGGCATCGCAGCGGGCGCAAAGCACCTCAACCCGGCGCATCCCGTAGCTCAGGTCTTCTCGGGTGGCGACGTTTTCTTTGGCCAGAGGGGCCGTAAAGCTTGGCCACCCCGTGCCCGAGTCGAACTTGTCCTTGGATGAGAAGAGCGCGGTGCCGCAACAGATGCAGCGATAGAATCCCGAGTCCTTGCTGTCGTAGCCCGGAACTTTGAAGGGGGGATCGGTGGCGTGGCGCCGGGTCACGGAATAGGATTGCGGAGAGAGCTTGCTCTTCCAGTCCGGATCATCGGTGATGCGGGCCACCGTTCGGAGGCCGATCGGCTCCCCCGCAGGAGAGAATTCCATGATGGTGACCGAGGTATCCCGAGAAGCCTCGTTGGCAGACTGAGAGTCCACGGAGACTCCTTCCTGTGTGTTGGCCCATGAGTCGGCCCATGTGTCGGATTGTTAGCCGAGAAGCGGGGAGAGGGACGAAAAAACCTCTCTCTCAAAGGGTAAGGCGGGATCCCCTGTCTGGTCAACGGAGACAGGGAGTTTGGGGGGGGCGAAGGAGCCCCGTCCGAGGAGGAGCGGAGGCCCTCTGAAGAGACGGTCGAGATGAGGGGTTACTCTTCGGCTCCCTCCTTGATCCGTGGATCCATGAAGAGGGCCTTTCTGAAGAACGTCTCTCCATCGATCTTTTCGTCGTTGAGCGCCATGGCGATGAGCTCTCCTCCAATCAGGTCGGGGGCCAGGATCATGTCGGGATTGACGGTCCTAATCCGGGTAAAGTTGGCTCGGCTCCGAACGGAGACGACGGTCTTGGCCTTTGATCCGGTGTCCCGGGCGGCCAGAACCACGAAGGCATTTTCCGCATCCTCGTCGAGGAGGGAGATGATGGCCTGGGCCTCAACCACGCCGGCGCGCCGAAGGACCTCTCCGTCGGCAGGATCTCCGATGACCTGGTCGCAGCCGGCAAAGGGAGGGTCGGAGATCTCGTGGGGGGCGATCAGCGTGACCGGCTGGTGGCGGGCGGCAAGCTCCTGATATGTGCTCCGGGCCAGCGACCCCGTTCCGATCAGGATGGTGTGGTTCTTTCGTGTCGGCATTTTTTTCTCCGGAAGAAGCGCTTTTTTGATGCGGTCGTTGATCAGCGGGATGATCACTGAGGAGAGCGAGGCGCTGAAGACCGTAATGCCCAGGATGACCAGGCTAACGACAAAGAGTCGGGCATCGTCCGTTTTGGGGACGATGTCCCCGTATCCCACGGTGGCCATGGTGATGATGGCGAAGTAGAAGGCCGTTGTCAGGCTCTGGATCGGTGGAGTGAAGCCTTTTCCGAGGATGAAGGAGCCAAAGATCCCGTATCCCATGAGAAGCAAGATGGAGAGGACCGAGAGGAAGGTTCCGATGGCCAGGGAGGATTGGTCGAAGGTTTTGCGAAAGAGAATCAGACCCCCCAGAAGCAGGATGGAGAAGGTCAAGGAGAGGTGAGGGAGAGGGCGTTGGAAAAGGTCGACGGAGATCGAGAGCAGGGTCATCAATAGGACGATGGTCCAAACCATTCTCGACCGCAGAAGAAGGCCCACGGACATCAAAATCTGCACCAGTCCGATCAGGGTCTTGGGGATGCCTCCGGGAATATGGAAGACCCCGGGAAGGTGGGCAAAGTCTTTTGCGGGGCCGAAGGTGGCGATGGAGTGCTGAATGATATGGATCTGTTCGAAGAGGGGGAGGACGTTCTTGAGCCCTAGAAGTCCCACCAAAAGCGCCAGAAGTCCATGGGGAAAGATCCACGACCCTCCCGGGGTGCGGCGGATGCGTCCCTCGAGCCAATGGACAAAGCGCCGTCCTTTGTCGAGGGGGGAGTCCGGGCGTGATGTCGAAGACATGCCATCCTTTCGTGCTGGGAGAAGGGGCGCTATGGAGGAGGGTCGAGGCGGTCCGGGACCGTGTCGACCCTCCCCGCAATTCCTCGATGATAGCCTGATGATAGAGTTCCCCCGAAGGGGTGGCAAGAGGGGTGGTAGGAAGCCCCGTTATCCGGGAGAAGTTTTCTGAAAATGATGGAGAAATCCCGAACAGGCGGGAGAAAATGCACTGACAAAGGAGGAGGAATTTGCTAGGATCGTAGGATAGGCCGTCGCCATTTTACGAGTTGGGCGGGACATCCCTCCCCGGCCTTGTGTCGCTCTCCCCGGTCTCACCTGCCATCCCACCCACGCCTGTTGGAGGATAAGCCCATGGTCGGCATTCTACTTCGTCTCCTTGCGAATGCCCTGATTATTTTCTTTGTGGCGAGGATGGTTCGCGGGATTGAGATCCGGGGCTTTGCCACGGCCATTGCCGTCGCCGTGGTGCTGGGGTTCTTCAACTCCATCCTTCGCCCCCTCCTGATTTTTCTCACGCTCCCCATCACCGTGGTCACATTGGGGCTTTTTATCTTTGTCCTTAACGCCTTTCTCTTTTGGCTGGTCTCGGCCATCGTGCCCGGCTTCGTTGTCCAGGGCTTTTTTCCGGCACTCCTTGGCGCCTTTCTGGTCAGCATCGGGAGCCTTCTGGTCTCTCTTTTGCTGCCATCCTCCTTTCCCGGCGGACGTCCGTGAGCCAGCGACCGATGCCGGTCTTCGACCGGTGGCGGGAGTCCATGGAGCCGGACCGGGTGGTGGCGCTCTCCCGAAAGGGGGACTTCCTGTTCCGGCAAGGAGATCCCTCTGAGATGTTTTACGTGGTGACGGAGGGACGGATTCTCTTCGTGAAGGAGAGCCCCTTCGGAACGCCCTTGATTCTCGAGCGCCTCCTTCCGGGGGAGTTTGTGGCGGGGTTTGCCGTGATCTTTGACTTTCCGTATCCGGCCGGGGCCATTTCCGATTGCCCCTCCCGGGCTGAGGGGTACTCCAAGGCGCGACTTCTGGCGGCCATCGACCATGACCGGGATCTTCGCCGGGAGGTGCACACAGAGCTTGGGGAGCGTTTCCGCATGTACCAGTCCCGGCTGCTCTATGCCAACATGCCCATCGAGGTCCGCCTCTCTCAGGCGCTCGTGGCCCTCTCGGGGAGGGACCCCGACCAGGTGGTTATGGGAAGTCTCCCTGCCGCCACGGCCTCCCCCCGGGATTCGATCGCCATCACCCGTACCGTTCTGGCCCAGATGTGTCTGACGACGGTGGAGACGGCCATCCGGGTGACGCGCATGTGGGAGAAATCCGGAAAGATCGACCTCTCGAAAAAAGGGGTCATTCGGATTCTGGACCCCCTCTTTTTTTGCGATCAGGTTCGCGGCCACTCCTCCCGGAAATAGGAGCGGTCTCGCCTATCCCTCTTCCGGTCCGTATTCGGCGCCATTGCAGGCAACGCACACATAATCCCCATCGAGCCAGCGCATCATGGTCCCGCACTGGGGACAGGCCTTCTTTCGCATGGTCTCGAGAACCACCCCGTCCTTGATGTCAATCTCTGGTTTTTGCCGATTCTTTCCCGTCATGGAAATCTCCTTGTATTCGAAGCTTCGGACCCATTCCGAACCTCCTGTCTTCAGTTTACTCCTTCTCGCCCGATTGGCAATTCCCCTTCCCTTTTTCACTCCCCGCTGAATTTCCCGGTCAGGGGCTGCCGAGCTCCCCGTTTTTGCTCGTCCGGCTCTCCCGAAAAGGTGCCGGAAGAAGGGTCTCGATGTTTCTCCGCTCGACCTCCGAACGGTAGCGCATTGTCATGTCCGGGCCCCGTACAAGGGCCGGGCGAAGCGAGGGGGGCCGGGAAGGGGAGGGGAGGGCCAGGGCAAGAAGAAAAACCGCCAGCAGTGGAAGACTGGCCTGCTGGAGAGAGGCCTTAGGACTTAAAAGAAAACCGGCGGCGATCAGATAAAAGACGGCGATCAGAAGGGGGTTGGGGGCGGACAGGGAGAGCGAGGCCCCGGGGAGAGAGGCCAGGGCCTGGACAAGGCCCAGGACGGCATGGGAGAGGCTGGTGATTGGGATGGAGACCAGTGCGAGGGGGTTCGGCCAAAGAAGATGCAGGAGGAGCTCCCCGGCGCCCAACGGTAGCAGGAGATCTCCCGCCAGGGGGACGACAAGAAGGTTGTCAATGAGCCCTTCGGGGTCGATCGTCCGAAAGACCGCGGCCACAAGCGGGGCGGTCAGAAGCGTCACGGCCGCTCCGGTCTTGAGAGCCGCGGGCCCTTTGGCGCGAGCCGGAAGGGCATTCTCCTTCGACCTGGCTTTGCGTCCCGCCAGGACGATGGCCCAGAGAGCCAGAAGGGAGAGAAGGAAGGAGAGGGATGTCGCCAGTTGGGGAGTGAGGAACAGTATCAGGAGAGTGGAGAGCCCCAAAATGGCGGGAAAGTCCAAATCCACAAAGGCAATGCGAAGGATGACCGCCAGCGCAAACCCCAGAAAGGCCCGATCCGCCGCCTCGGGGGCTCCGATCATCAGCGTGTAGCAGAGAAGGAGGGGGAGGACCAGCAGGGGGAGGAGGCGATGGGCCGGAAGAAGGATCAGGAGCCTTCTGAGAAGGGAGAGGGGAATCCATCGGAGAGAGAGGAGCCCCGCACCCCCGAGAAAAAGGGCCAGAAGGGTCATGTGCTCTCCGGAGACCGACAGAAGATGGGAGACTCCCGCTTTGGTGAAGTCGCCCTTCGCCTCCTCCGTCATGAATCGCGTGTCGGAGAGGAGGAGGGCGGAGAGAAGCCCGGCCGTCTCCGGAGGGAATGTTGCCAAGAGGTGTCGCAGGAGCTCCTGCTCTTTTCGATGGAGGAGCCGGAGGAACTCCTGTCGCGGAGAGGTCGTGGGCAAAAGGGTCAGTGCGGAGGCGGGAGAGAGGAGGTATAAGGGCCGATGGTCCCCGAAAAAGGAGGGGGAGGAGGGGCGGGATGGCAGGGTCGCAGCCCCGCTCAGACAGTCACCGCTCTCAAGGGGGGTGGTGAGCCGTTCGGCGGGGACGAAGAGGCGAAATGAACGCGGAAGCTCCGGGGCCGAGCCGTCGTTTTTCAGGGGAAGGATGGATCCATGTTGTGTCAGGGTGGGGGATCCGTCCAGACAAAGAGAAAAGAAGGCGGGAGAGGCAAGGGGGAGCCGCTCCTCCTCGGAGGGAAGGAGGGCCATACCACACGCCACGGAAAGCGCGAGGAAGAGAAAGGGGAGGAATCGTTGCGAGCCGGCAAGGAGAGGATAAAGAAGGGAGATCAGGAGGAGTCCTCCCATTACGAGAGGAAAGTTTGGCGCCAGGGAGCCAAGGAAGAGTCCTCCTGCCATGAGAACGGAGGCCGGAAGGAGATCCTGAACTGTCAGGGGACGGGAAAAAAGTGAGTTCACAGGTGCCCTGGCGGTCTCAGTGAGAGGGGGAGGCGCCGCCCAGGTCGAGACGCACCCCCTCTTCGAGCTCCTCCATCATCTGGTTCAGCCCGTCGGCGTCGGGGCCTTCCAACATGATGCGGATGGCCATCTCCGTTCCCGAGTAGCGCAGAAGAAGCCGACCATGTCCGGACAGAAGACTCTCCACATGGGACTTTCTTTTGGAGAGTTCGGGAAGGCTGTCGATGGGAGGCTTTGAGGAGACGGGAATCGTCTTCAGAATCTGGGGGTAGGGCTCCATGACCCGCGCGGCATCGTCGAGGGAGATCCCCTCCTTGTCGAGAAGGGAGAGGAGTTGGAGTGCGGTGATGAGTCCATCCCCGGTGGTAAGAAAGTCCCGGAAGATGATGTGTCCCGACTGCTCTCCCCCGAAGGAGAGGGCGAGGCGGTCGAGCTCCTCGAGGATGTATCGATCCCCCACCTGAGTCTTCCGAAGGGAGATCCCATGGCGTTTCATCGCCTCCTCCAGGGCCAGGTTGCTCATGACGGTGGTGACCAGGGTATCTCCCGGGAGGCGTCCTTCCTTTTTCAGGAAGGGGGCGATGATGGCCATGATCCGGTCCCCGTCCAGGATCTGCCCCTTTCCGGTGACGAAGACCGACCGGTCGGCATCTCCGTCGAAGGCGACGCCCAGGTCCGCTCCGGTTTCGACGACCTTGCGTGCCAGGGCTTCCGGGTAGAGTGCCCCGCAGTTTTGGTTGATGTTGACCCCGTCGGGAGCATCCGAGAGGGAGATCACCTCGGCTCCAAGCTCCCGAAAGGCCATGGGGGCGACCTTGTAGGCTCCTCCATTGGCCATGTCGGCCACGATCCTGACCCCATCGAACTTCTGCTTTCGTGGAAGGGTGTTCTTGACGAATTCCACATATCGCCCTTCGGCCCCCGAAAGCCTCGTCACCTTTCCGATGAGGGCTCCCGTGGGACGGATGTGGTCGATCTCGTCTCCCATGACAAGACGCTCAATTTTGTCCTCGAGCTCATCGGGCAGCTTCAGCCCCTCCGAGGAAAAAAACTTGATGCCGTTATCGTCATAGGGGTTGTGGGAGGCCGAGATCATGATGCCGGCATCGGCTCTGAGGCTCCGGGTGAGGTGGGCGATCCCGGGGGTGGTGAAGGGACCCACGAGGATGACGTTCACCCCCATGGAGGTCAACCCCGAGGTCAGGGCCATTTCAAGCATGTATCCGGAGATGCGGGTATCCTTGCCGATGACAACGTGATGCTCCTCTCCCGCCCGGGCGAACAGGTGGGCCGCCGCCCGGCCCAGACGAAAGGCCATCTCCCCCGTGACCGGGTGGATGTTGGCGCGACCGCGAATGCCATCGGTTCCAAAGAGTCGGGGGGAGACTTTGTTCATGGGACACTCCTATGTCTTGGGGGCAGGGTCATTGTTTCGCTCCTTCAGTGTACCGTCAGTCGGCAAAAGAGGAAAGATTCGAAGGGGGCAGGGGGAGGAGAGGAAGATCGAGAGGGTCGCATCAATGGATCGTTAATGTTTCCGGGCGGAGCGGACGATCTTGATGGTCGCATTCTTGGGAGAGAGGATTCGGATTCGGGAGGGATCGGGCGAGACGAGCGTGACTGTGATCGTCTGGGCATTCTTGTCGTTAAGGGTCTTGAGCTCGATTGGCTGGGTCTTGATGAAGGAGAGGGTGGAGAGAAGCACTCTGTCACCTTCGACAAGTGCCAAGCGGGGGGCCACATGAATCCTGATGGGCGCGATTTGGTCGCGCGTCTCCCCGATGAATTGCGGGACGATCGGGATCTCTCGTCGGCCGAGGGGAAGAATCCGGAGAGAAAGAGAGGGCGGGGAGAACCGGATGACACGAATGCCCGAAGGAAGAGAGACGCTGGCCGGTTCAAGGGAGAGGTTCACCCTCCCCGGACGAAAGTCGCGGCCGTCGAGAAGAATGGTCAGCCGTTCCGGACGAATCTGGCTCCCCATGCCCGGGGGGCCCTTGAGGGTGACGGTGACGTGGTCCGGGGTCGCCCGATTGAGTTCGAGATGGGGCGGCAGATCGGTGACGGTGACGGGAAGGGTCAGGGTGAGGTATTCGTTGCCCGTCCGGCTGATGTGGTACCAGAGAAAAAGAGACAGCACCAGAGCCAGGATCTTGATCGGAAGGTTTCTGAGAAGATTTCGGGTCAGCCCCTCCCATCGCCCGGTCATGGGGCACTCCGGGAGCTGCGCCCCGAAGGATCCAAGGCGCGCAACAGGTATTTTCCCCCCGGGAGGACATTCAGTGCTTCGGTCACCCCTTTGCGGAGGAGGTTGAGTCGCCGACTGGCGGGAAGGCGGCTTTCCTTCCGGAAGAGGCGGGCCAGGGTCTGTCGGAAGAGAACCATATCCGTCTGCGGAGTGACCCGTCCGGCCACCACGAGGGAGATCTGGGAGGTCTCCTCGCTCACCACAAGGGCCACGGCATCCGTTTCCTCCGTGATGCCGATCGCCGCACGATGGCGGGTTCCATATTGTCGGGAGAGCTCGGAGGAGAGTGAAATAGGCAGAAAGCACCCGGCCGTGGCCACGCGATTTTTGCGGATAATGGCCGCTCCGTCGTGGATGGGGGAGTAGGGAAGAAAGAGGCTGACCAAGAGCTCGGAGGAAATCAGGGCGTCAAGCGGAACCCCCACCTCAACAATCTCCGAGAGGTCGGTGGAGCGTTCGATGACGATGATCCCTCCGATGCCGCGCCGGCTCAAGGTCTGAAGAGCCTTGACGATCTCTTCGGAGTCAATGGGGTTGTCCCCCAGAGGGATCCCGAAGAGGAGAGGGCTCTTGCCGACTCTGGCCAGGGCCTTGCGAATCTCGGGCTGGAAGAGAATCAACAGAGCCAGAATGATCTGGGACCAGAAGCTCGTGATGAGCCAGTTGAGTGTATAGAGCTTGAGCCACCCCGAGACGAAAAAAACCAGGAGGAAGACGAGGACTCCGATGACCATCTGGAAGGCCCGTGTTCCCCGGATCAGGAGGAGGATCTGGTAGAAGACGAACCAGACCGCCAGGATGTCGAGGACATTCCTCCAGAAGGAAAAATGAAGAAGCCTATCCACGTCCGGCCCCTTCGATGGCCATGAGTGTTCTCCGGATCTCCCGGGCTACATCGGGACGATGGGTCCGGAAAAGCGTGGCCCCCGCAATCTGTACCCAGGCCATCACCCCTCCCGTGGCCAGATCGCGCTCCGCAGGAGAGCGGAGAGCGTCGGGGGGATCGAGGAATCTCTTTCGCGAGGGAGCGATCAGAAGTGGTCCGAGCCGGGCGAGCCGGGCGGTTTCGGCCAGAAGTTGGAGATTGTGTTCCCGGGCTTTCCCGAAGCCGATTCCCGGATCGAGCAGAATCCTCTCCCGTGAGATTCCTTGGGACTCAAGGGAGGAGAGTCTCTGCCGAAAGAAGTCTTCGACCGTCGCCACGACATCGTCGTACCGGGGATTCTCTTGCATGGTCTTGGGGGGGCCCTGCTTGTGCATGACAACGGCCATGACATGGGGGAATTCCCGAAGAATGTCGGTAAACCCCGGATCGGAAAGTCCCTCGATATCGTTGATAAGGGAAGCCCCAAAGGCCATCGCCTCCCGGAAAATCCTTGGTCGTCGGGTATCGATGGAGAGAGGAATTTCAAAGGATGTCAATGCGGAGAGTGCAGGAAGAAGCCGCTCCCTTTCGTCCTCTTCGGAGATGGGGGAGGAGCCGGGGCGTGTGGATTCGGCGCCGATATCAAGGATCTCTGCTCCCGCCTCAATGAGACAGGAGGCCCGTTCCTGAATCTGGGCCAAAGTGAGAACGCCGTCTCCAGAAAAGGAGTCCGGGGTGATGTTGACGATGCCCATGACAAGGGGGAGTTCCCCCTTGTCGCGGGATCGGTCGAGAAGGGTTCGAAGATCAGCCCGGGGCATTGGCCGCCTGGATGAGGGCATCGATCTGAGGCGAATCGAGCGTTTCTTTCTCCAGGAGGGCTTCGGCGATGTTGTGGAGAGCCTTCATATGCGTCGAGATCAGGCTCTTGGACTTGGCGTAGGCATCGAAGATGATCCCGCTGACCTCCCGGTCGATGTCGATGGCGGTGGATTCGCTGTAGTCGCGACGCTGGAACATTTCGCGCCCCAGGAAAATTTCATCGTTCTTCTGGGCGAAGGTGATGGGGCCGAGCTTATCGCTCATTCCCCATTCGCAGACCATCTTGCGAGCAAGGTCAGTGGCTCGTTCGATGTCATTTCCGGCTCCGGTGGTGATGGAACGGGTCACAAGCTCTTCGGCTACCCGTCCCCCCATGAGGATGGCAATGTTGTTCAGCAGAAAGTCCCGGCCATAGGTATAACGGTCGTCGGTCGGAAGCTGCTGGGTCACCCCCAGCGCGCGTCCCCGGGGGATGATAGAGACCTTGTGAACCGGATCGGTTCCGGGGAGAAGTTTTGCCACGAGGGTATGGCCCGCCTCGTGGAAGGCCGTCACTCTCTTTTCATCTTCCGTGATGAGGATGGACTTGCGCTCCACTCCCATGAGGACCTTGTCCTTGGCATCTTCAAATTCGCTCATCTCCACGACCTTTTTGTCGCGGCGAGCCGCAAGAAGTGCAGCTTCGTTCACCAGGTTGGCCAAGTCGGCCCCGGAGAATCCAGGGGTTCCCCGGGCGACAGTCTCAAGGCTGACGGAGGAGTCGAGGGGGATCTTCTTGGTGTGAACCTCGAGGATCTTGATCCGACCTTTAAGGTCCGGCTTGCCCACGATGATCTGACGGTCGAAGCGTCCGGGCCGGAGGAGTGCTGGGTCAAGAACATCCGGTCGGTTGGTGGCGGCAATGAGGATAACCCCCTCGTTGCTTTCGAATCCGTCCATCTCCACAAGGAGCTGGTTCAGCGTCTGCTCCCGCTCGTCGTGGCCCCCGCCGAGTCCGGCGCCGCGATGGCGTCCCACCGCATCGATTTCATCGATGAAGATGATGCAGGGGGCATTCTTCTTCCCCTGTTCAAAGAGGTCCCGCACGCGGGAGGCTCCAACTCCGACAAACATTTCCACAAAGTCGGAACCGCTGATATGGAAAAAGGGAACGTCGGCTTCTCCGGCAATGGCCTTGGCCAGGAGTGTCTTTCCCGTGCCGGGAGGACCCACGACAAGAACGCCCTTGGGAATGTGGCCTCCCAGACGCTGGAACTTGGAGGGATCCTTGAGGAACTCCACGATTTCAAAGACCTCTTCCTTGGCTTCATCTACGCCAGCCACATCGGCAAAGGTGATCTTCTTCTTGTCTTCCGTCATCATCTTGGCCCGGGACTTTCCAAAAGACATGGCCTTGTTGCCGCCGGACTGCATCTGGCGCATGAAGAAGACCCAGAGGAGCACCAGGACAAGGATGGGACCCCAAGAGATAAGAAGGCTCATGTACCAGGGATTTTCTCCGGGGGGAATGGCAATGATCCGGACGTTTTTCTTCTGGAGCTCTTCCACCAGATGGGAGTCGTTCGCGGCATAGGTCTCAAAGCGCGTCCCATCCTTCATGACTCCGCTAATATGGTTCCGTTTGATCGTCACCTCGCTGACCTGATTCATCTCAACCTTGGAGATGAAGTCGGAGTAGATGAGATTTTGAGAGGAAGGTTCTCGGAATTGGAACATGTCGAAGACGAGAAAAACGACGATGCCGATGATCAGCCACAGGGCGAGATTCTTGTAAAACGGTTTCATCAAGAGGGTCCTCCTTCAGGGGATACTGTTGTTGATTCTAACATGGAGTATCCCTCTCTTCAATCGCGAAAGAGGGTCCGGTGGCTCTCTGAAATTAAGGGAAAAACGGGAAGGGGGCTGGTCAGGATGTCTGGTCCAGAACGGCGATAAAAGGGAGGGTCCGGTATTTATTCTTATAGTCGAGACCGTAACCGATCACAAACTTGTTGGGGATTGAAAAGCCGATATAGTCGGGAGCGAAGGAGATCTCCCTTCCGGCCGTCTTGTCGAGCAATGCACAGAATCGGATGCTTTCGGGACGATGGGCCGCCAGGGCCTCAAGGATGAGGTGGGCGGTATGGCCGCTGTCGACGATGTCTTCAATGACGAGTACATCTGCCCCCGTCAGGTTCAGGGAGGGAGGGGAAAGCTCGCGTCCGGAACCGGTTTTGGAGCTCGAGGTCATCATGAAGTCGATTTGTGCCGGGATGCCGATGGAGCGGGCAAGGTCGGCAGTGAAGGCGAAGGCTCCCTTAAGGATACCCAGAAGAACGAGGTTCTTCCCCTCATAGTCCCGCGTGATGCGAAGGCCCAGCTCCCGCACTCGGTGGAGGATCTCTTCCTGGGTAATCAGGGGTTTTCCAAAAATTTTTTCCACCAGGAAGGCTCCTGCGCTTGAAAGGTGATTGAAAGATAGGGGCTTTGATCTGCCACTGGCCAATCTCTGGTCCTGTCGAGTTCGCCGGGAATCCAAAGGGCCTTTTCTCTAAAAGTCAGGATTGGAAGGCGATCTTTGGTGGCGGCAGGAATGGGTCTCCGCGACAGAAGCTGATCCACAGTTCTCGCCCTCGACGGTCTGGGGGAGGGCCCCTCTTCGCCGCTTTCCGGGGGAGGGATCCAGAGGGGGAGATCCCTTCGGCGGTAAGTAACGCAAAGATCCTTGGCCCCCTCCTTAATCACCTCCTGGGAAAGAAATGCGGTGAGGAGGGGGCGGGAGGGCAAGACCTTTGAAAAGGGACTCCGAAGGTCTTCCTCTTGCCGTGCGATCGTGAGAGACCCTCCCCGGGGCAGGGGAATGCTGACAAATTTGCCCCCCTCCCGGAGGAGTGTCTTAAGATGCGCGGCCATGGGGAGTGTCATGTTTTGAGTGTCTGGATAAAGATATACCAGAATGACATGGTCTGAAACAATATCCAGGTGCCACCCCACCCCGAGTGGAAAGCGACGAAGGGGCGAGGTGGGGGGATTGCTCAGTGTGCGGAGAAGGTTTCGTTCCGGAGGAAGGGGGAGGTTCCATCGGCTCTGACGTTCGAGAAGGCTTCGGGAAAACTCCGCCTGCCGGGAGGGGGGGAGTGACTGAAAAAGGCGCAGGGAGAAGGTGAGGACCCCCGGCTCCTCCCGGGAGAGAAGAAGTCCAGTCGGAAGGGGAGGAGGAGCGGAAATCTCCCGGGCCATGATCTGGGCGAGGGAGTCAAGGTGTTCTGTGCCATGGGGAAAGAGACGGTCGATTGCCGGACGAAGTTCGAGCCGGATGCGATTTCTGAGAGGGCCCAGATCCTCGTTGGTCGGGTCTTCCATGAAGGGATGGTTGGCCTCCCTCAAGACATGGCGAATCTCTTCCCGCCCGAGGAAAAGGAGCGGACGGTAAATCTTTCCGCTCTTCTCCCGGATTCCCATAAGACCCCGGGGACCGGTCCCACGAAAAAGGTTGGCCAAGACGGTTTCGATCCTGTCATCTTTTTGATGGCCTACGAAGAGAATGGACGAGGGTGTTCGGTCAAGGTAGGCGCGGAAAAATGCTTGCCGCTCCTGGCGCAGGATCGTCTCGGAGACGTTTGGCCGCCGCTTCTCGGGGGCAGGAGATTCTCCCACCAGGAAACGAGCGTTGCACCGATTGGCCAGACTTGCGACAAAGTCTTGGTCCCGGGAATTTTTTTGCGGATCGGTGTGGTGGTTGAAATAAAGGATATCGAGGGGCTGGTTGGGGGGGCGGTGGCGGAAGAGGAGGGTCAGGAGAAAGACCGAGTCCCCCCCTCCGGAAACGGCGACTCCCCACCGGGGTCCGCCGGGAGACACGAGGTTGTGCCGGAGAAGAAAGTCCCGGAAAGGAGAATCAAAGGGGGCGAACGGATCCTTCGAAGACGACGTCATGGAGATACCTCAGGGAGGATTCGATGTCGGAAGAGATCTGGGCCTTGAGGGCCTCCACGTTCGGAAAGGAACGCTCTCCGCGGACCCGGTGGTAAAAGAAGACCTCGTGGTGTTCTCCGTAAATGTCCCCCGAAAAACCGGGGATGTGCGTTTCGATCACGGGGCGATGGGTTCCGAAGGTGGGCTTTGTCCCGAGGTAGGTTGCGGAGTCGTAGAGCGCTGCCCCCACCTGCGTTCGGGTGGCATAGACCCCGGGAGGAGGCACAAGGCGATGGTCGGGGGGGATAAGATTCAGTGTCGGAAATCCCAGAAGTCGCCCGCGCTGCTCTCCCTGGGCCACCGGCCCCGAGATATCCAGCGGACGGGTCAAGAGCCGGTTGGCCTCCTCGATTTCTCCCTGGTCCACAGCCTTCCTGATGCGGGAACTTGAGATTCGATGGCCCCCATCCATGAAGGGGGGCAAGGGAACGACACGGGTCCTCTCGATGGAAAGCTCCCGGCTCAGCGTCTCAAGTGTTCCATGGCGGCCGGAGCCGAACCGGAATCCCTCACCCACAAGAATGAGTGCCGGGTGAAAGAGCGGCCTGAGGACCTTTGCCACAAAGTCTTCTGCTGTCATGGAGGCCAGCGTCGAATCGAAGGTGAGGGAGACGAGAATGTCGAGTCCCAGCTCTCCAAGAACCTCTTCCTGCCGCTCCCGGGACATGATCATCCGGAAGGAGGAGTCGGGAGCGAGAACAAAGAGAGGATGAGGGTCGAAAGTAAGCAGAACGGAGGGACAGGAGAGCTCTCGGGCCGACTCGAAGAGACGGGAAAGAAGATGCTGATGGCCGGCATGAACCCCGTCAAAGTTGCCAATGGTCATGGCGTAGGGGCCCGGGGGAAGCATGCGTTCCAAGGATTTCAGATCGCCGCGATAAGTTTTCACCGGGCTCAGCTCTGAAGGAGGCGTGCGGCGCGGATGGCAAAATAGGTCAGGATCATCTGGGCCCCTGCGCGACGGATCGCCGTCAGAGATTCGATCATGACCCGGTCGGCATCGATCCATCCATTGGCTCCGGCCGCCATGATCATCGAATACTCTCCTGAGACCTGGTAGGCCGCCACCGGAAGGTCGGAAATCTCTGCCACCTTGGCAATGATGTCGAGATAGGCAATGGCGGGTTTGACCATCAGCATGTCGGCGCCCTCTTCCATGTCGAGACGGGCTTCCCGGAGAGCCTCCCGTCGACCCCGGAAGTCCATCTGGTAGGAGCAGCGGTCTCCAAACTGGGGGCCACTCATCATGGCATCCCGAAAGGGGCCATAGAGGGCTGAGGCATATTTGACGGCATAGGAAAGGATAAGAGTGTCGGATAGGGCATTTTGGTCGAGACGAGCCCTGATGGCTCCGACCCGGCCGTCCATCATGTCGGAGGGAGCGACCACATCGGCTCCTGCCTGGGCATGAAGCAACGCCATGCCCGCAAGGATATCCAGGGTCGGGTCATTGTCGATGCGGTCGCCGCTGACAAGGCCACAGTGGCCATGGGTTGTATATTCGTCGATACAGATATCGGTCATGATGACGAAGCCGGGAAATGTCTCGCGAATGGACCCGATTGCTACGGGAACCGGTCCATCAGGATTGAGGGCCTCCGAACCATTGTCGTCCTTTCTTTCCGGAATTCCAAAGAGGAGAAGGGAGCGAATTCCGGCGTCCCATGCCTCCCTCAGCACCTCGGGAAGGCGGTCGACGGAGTAACGGAAGACACCGGGCATGGAAGAGATCGGTTCCTTGCGATCATGGCCCCAGGTCACAAAGAGGGGGAGAATGAAATTGTCCGGGTGAAGATCCACCTCCCGTACGAGATTCCTGAGAGCGGGGCTGTTTCTCAAACGGCGGGGCCGTTCGACGGGATGGCTCACGTTCGCATTCCTCCTTGTGGGATTTCCTCCGAGTTCTTGGGGAGATCAGAAAGTTCTTTTGCATTATTTCCGAACTGCGACAGGAAGTCTACCGCAACATCGACGACAGAGGCTGTGGTGGGAGTCTCCGCCATCAGAAGCGTCCGGATCTTCGATCGGACGAGCTCTTCCCGGGTGGTGGGGCCAATGGCAAGAGAGGGGATCTTTGAAATCGCCTCCATGTGGTCGGGATAGAGAGAGAGGAGTCCCTTGATGGCGGATGGACTGTAGAAGACGGCAAGATCGATCGCCCCTTCCTCAAGGAAGGCCTGGAGCCGTTCTTTTCTATAAGCCGGAACGGTGGGGAGTGTGTTGTCATAGACCACGACCGTCTCCACGGAATATCCGATCTCCTCCAGACCCCGGGGGATGGTCCCCGTTCCTCGGTCTCCCCGAACGAGCAGGATCTTCCCCGAATGAGGCTCCGGGAGAGCCCTGAAAGCCTCAATCACCCCCTCTCCGTGAGACTCTGGAGGGGAGAGATCCGGGCGAATTCCGGCGTTAAGAAGGGCCTCGCCCGTGGCTGGTCCCATGGAGAAAATCCTGGCTCCGGCCAAAGCTCTCATGTCTTGGCTGACTTCGCGAAGTCCTTCCATAAAGTATCTGACGCCGTTGGGACTGAGAAAAACAATCCAGCGAAAGTCGCCAAGTTGGCCGAGAAGATCTCGCGATCTTTCCGAGAGACTTGGGGAAACGAGAATTGTGGGAAAGGAAATGACTGTGGCTCCCAGTGACTCAAGCTGGCCAGCGAGGTCTTCGGAGCGCGATCGCTCCCGTGTGAGAAGGATTCGTTTCCCCAGGAGGGGGAGGCGATGGCTCCAGGCCACCTCCTCCCGGAGAGAGACCACCCCCCCAATGGTCAGTATGGAGGGGGGAGAGATTCTTTTTTTCTCGAGAAGCTCTGGGATCTCCTGAATTGTCTGGAAGCAGGTTTCCTGAAGGGGGGTTGTTCCCCAGCGAATGATGGCGGAAGGCGTGGAGGGGGCCAATCCCGCCTTCAGCAGGCGTAAGACGAGCTCTTTCATGTAAAGAACACCCATCAAAACGACGAGAGTCTGGTGAGGGCGGGCCAGGGCTGCAATATCAGCCTCATCCCAGTCTGTCGGATCATCGTGGGCCGTGAGGATGACGAGTCGGGAGCTGTGGTCCCGATGGGTGACGGGAATTCCGGCATAGGCGGGAACGGCAACGGGGGAGGTGACCCCCGGGATCACCACAAACGGGATGCCGGCCTGGGCTAGGACTTGGGCCTCTTCTCCGCCTCGCCCGAATACGAACGGGTCACCTCCCTTGAGCCGCACAACAGTTAGACCCTGGCGCGCATGTTCGACAAGGGCCTCTCCAATTTCCTTTTGCGACATCCGGGGATGGTTGCGGACCTTGCCCACATCGATTCTCTTCGCCCCTTCGGGAGCCATGTCGAGGAGTTCGAGGGGGATCAAATGGTCATAGAGAAGCACGTCGGCGCTGGCGATAACCCGGGCGGCTCTCTGTGTCAGAAGTCCGGGATCTCCGGGACCTGCCCCCACAAGGTAGACCATCGGGGATTTTTCTTTGAGGTGGGGCGAGGGAGCCTTAGCCATTGTCCCACCTTGTCCTGTGACGGGCTATCTGAGTGCCATGGCAGGGCGAGGGGAATCTCTTGAGCGGGTTTGGTCGGGAGTTTCTGGAGAGGGGTTGTCTCATGATTTGATCATAGGGCCAAAGAGGCGAGATCTTCAATCGGTCCCGGGATGTCGGGAGGGACTATCGGAGGAGTCGCTTCGAGGAGAAGAGAGGATGGAATCAAGAATTTTCTGTCCACCCATGGCAAGAAGTCTTTTTCCGGCTTCTTCCCCCAGATGCTTGGCGTCCGAGGCCGATCCGGATGTGCGTTCTTCGAGAAGGGTTGTCCCTTCAACATCGAGGATGCGAGCGATCAGCTCTACCTGTCCTGGTTGCCGGATTATGGCATGGGCGGCAATCGGGAGTTGGCAGCCGCCATCGAGTGCCGAAAGGACTCCTCGTTCGGCCTGCACGCAGGCCGATGTCTCTGAGTCAAGCATGCCGTCAAGTATTTTTCGAATTCGCCGATCCCCCACGCGGCACTCAAGCCCCAGCGCTCCCTGACCCACTGCAGGGAGGGAGAGCTCGATCGGAAGATATTCCCGGATTCTGTCGGAAAAGCCCAGGCGAATGAGTCCGGCTGCCGCCAAAATGATGGCGTCAACCTGCTTTTGGTCGAGCTTTTTTAGACGTGTGCCCACATTTCCCCTCAGGGATTCGAACCGGAGATCCGGACGATGCTTTTTGAGTTGAGCCATGCGTCTAAGGGAGGATGTGCCGATTCGGGCACCGGTGGGCAATGCGGCAAAGGAGGCATGGGGGGAAACAAAGGCATCCCGGGGATCTTCCCGGGCAAGAATTGCTCCAATCTCCAGCCCCTCAGGGAGAAATGCCGGAACGTCCTTCATGCTGTGGACGGCCAGATCGATGGTCCCGGCAATGAGGGCCTCCTCGATTTCCTTCACAAAGAGACCTTTGCCACCCACCTGAGAAAGCGGGACGGAGAGAATCATGTCCCCGGTCGTCTTGATGACGACAAGCTCCGACTCAAGACCGGCGCTCTGACGGATTGTCTCCGCCACATATCGCGCCTGCCACAGGGCAAGCTCCGATCCGCGTGTTCCGATTCTCACAGGTGAAGCGGAGGACGGTGTCAGCAAGTCTGCTCGCCAGGAAGGGGAAGGTTCGAGACCGGGGAGTCAAGAACGGATTTCTCGGAAAGATCCTGCGAAAGGGAGGGGTCGGGGTTCGCTTTGGAGAGTATCTCCGGAGGAAGACCATAGCACCGGGTAATCCACTCCCAAGCCTCATCAATATTCGATGAATTTCTGAGGGTCTGGTAGGTCGGGTGAAGCATCTTGTTCATCAATGACTGGGTCAGCAAAAGAACTTGTTTGCGGGCTTCTTCGGGAAGGCTGTCGAGGGTGCGCGAAAAGCGATCGATTTCTGCCAATCGAAGCTCTTCCGTGTGTTTTCTTAGTGCTTGAATAAGAGGAACGGCTGAGCGTTCTGTCCGCCACTTCTCGAACTGGGCCACCTCTTGCCGGACAATTTCACGGGCGGCAAAGGCTTCCATTTCCCGTTCTTTCTGGTTCGAAAGGACGACCGAGCGAAGATCATCAATATTATAAAGAAAGGTGTTCGAGAGTTGGGAGATTGCGGGATCGATATTTCGGGGGACGGCAATGTCGATGAGAAAAAGGGGGCGATAGCCTCGTCGCTCCATTGCCGATTCCAGGATCGGAACTGTCAGGAGATAGGTCTCGGCTCCTGTGGAGCAGACAACCATATCGGCTTCGGCGAGAACCTCATTGAGGCGGGTCATGGGGGCATAGGTCGCTTCATACTCGGCGGCAAGGGGAGCTCCCTTGGCGGGGTCTCGGGTCATAAGAGTGAGAGAGCGGACTCCCATTTTTTTCATGTGACGCGCCGTCAGCTGGGCCATCTCGCCGCCTCCCAGGAGGAGAACGGACTTATTGGACATATCCTGGAAGATCTTCCGAGCCAATTGGCAGGCGGCATAGCTGATGGATACGGGAAGGTGGCTGATGGCCGTTTCGGAGCGGACGCGTTTTGCAGAGCTCACGGCGCGCTGAAAGATCTGATTGAGGTAGGGGCCGACAGAGTTCTCCTTGCGGCAGACCTCGAAGGACTCCTTGACCTGTCCTGTGATCTGGGGCTCTCCCACCACCATTGAGTCGAGGCTGGCGGTGACCTGAAAAAGATGCTCGACGGCCTCTGAGTCAGTCTTGTAGTAGAGGTGGGGGCGAAGGGGAACCGAGGTGAGGGCCGGATGAGTTCTTGAGAGAAAGTCAGTGAAGAAGTCGGGTGAAGGGTGAATATTTGATGTGATAGTGAGGACTTCCACTCGGTTGCATGTCGAGAGAAGGAGGCACTCGAGAACGGAGTCCTCATGGGAGAGAACCCGAACAGCTGAGGAGAGATTTTCCTTCGGATAGGCGATTCTCTCCCGGATTTCCACGGGAGCGGTCTTGTGATTGACGCCGGCAAGGGTGATCTTGATCAAATGGCTGTCTCCACTATCACCTGGCTTGTCTGTGGTCCATCAATTCCGGCCATGAGAATGCCGGCCCTATAATATGAAATGGGAGCCCTTGGAAAAAAAGGCCAAGACCATCATTGTCGCAGCAAAGACGAAAAAACCTGAGATCGAAAGATATGCCGCCTGCTTTCCTCGAAAACGACGGTTTTTTCTTACTAGCACTGTCATGGCATAAAGAAGCCAGACAAGAATCGCCCCGATAAAAGCGAGTCGGCCTTGCGTGGCGAGCGGAACAATCCGTTCAAACTTTTCCCACGACCAAATCATGGCAAAAAAGAGTCCTGCGGTCAAGAAAACGAATCCGATCCCACTGAAGTTATTGTTGAGTTGATCGAGCGTCTCCAGAGAGGGGATCCGGCTAAAAAAACGGTTGAAAATCTTCTGTCGAAGAAAGTGATCCAGAAGGAGATAGAGGACCGAGACCATGAAGGCGAGGGCGGCCGATGCCAACCCTAGGTCGATCAGGAGGGTATGGATTGAAAGCAGAAGGCCCACAGGTGCCCCAGTGGAGAGAACCGGGGTCCGGAATGAAATGCCAAGGACCATCAGTGTGGAGAAAAAGGCGATTCCGAAGATAAAGAGTCCCAGAATCCTGACCTTCTTTTGGTGTTCGAGATAAAGGAACGTCAGGACCAGAGACCAAGAAAAAAAGGAAAGAACTTCTCGTAAGGAGAGAAGGGCGACATGGCCCTGAAATCCGAACCGGATAAAGATGGCAAGGGACTGAAAGAGAACCCCTCCGACGCCGGCGGTAACGGGGGCCCAGGCGATGCGGGGAGGGCGGGAAAGAAGAATCTCAGACAGATAGAGAACAAAGGCTCCGAGATAGAAGCCGCTCGCCATTTCGAGGAGCAGGAGCTCAAGGGGAGAGATTGTCACTACGATCTTTTCCTATGATTGCATTGCTGCCGGGAAGGAGCCACCGATGCCAGAAACTGTTTCAAGTCGTTTGCCTGAAAACTATGCTAGACTGCTGTAAGATTTCTTCTGCATAGTTTAACACAAAGGGATTTTTCGGACCAGATAGTTTTCGTGCCGGTATTGCTCCGGCCTTCCACGCTCCGGAGGGGCCGTTGTACAAAAATATTGCATCGACCCTGAAGGTCCAGGGGCTGTTTGACCGACCTTTTCGCATTTCTCCTCGACCTGTCTCCTTCCCCGGAATCGACGATGCATTCCTTTCCTCATTGGGTCTGGCCCTCCTTTCATTTTATCGAGCCTTTGACCGACTCTACCGGGAGCCCTCTGCGGGGCAGGAGTTTGTTCGTGGCTATCTCGATCGGGGAAAGCCCCCTGAGCTTTTGGGGTATGGACTTTCCCGCCGTTTTAAGTCTGATCTTCCTGGGGTTCTTCGTCCGGACCTGCTGCTGACATCGGACGGCCCGGTTCTGACAGAGATGGATGCTGTTCCCGGAGGTCCGGGACTTCTTCTGGCCCTCTCACGGATCTATCGGGATCGCGGCCAAGGGGGGATGATCGGGGGACCCGACGGGATCCTCCAAGGCTTTGCTGCCATGATCCGATCTCTCGACCCTGACCCTGTGCTGGCCATTGTTGTCTCAGACGAATCCCACGATTACAAAAATGAAATGTCCCTTCTCGCCGCGGAGCTCTCCCGGGGTTTTTTTCCGGCATTCTGTCTCCATCCCCGAGAGCTTCGCTTCGATGAGAATGGCTTCTTTGTCTCGGCCCCTGACGGAAAGAATTACAGGATAACAACCCTCTATCGCTTCTTTGAGTTGTTCGATCTTCCCAATATTCCCAAATCTGACCTCATCCTTTACTTCGCAAAGGGCGGCAAGGTTCGCATTACTCCTCCACTAAAACCCTGGCTCGAGGAGAAAATGGGGATGGCTCTCTGGCACCATCCGCGATTAAGAACACACTGGAAAAAGGAGATGCCTTCCGAGTCCGTTGCCCTTTTGGATCGCTTGATCCCTTCCACCTGGATCCTTGATCCATCTCCCGTTCCCCCCCAAGCCTCCTTGACTCCCCCTCTCATGGCAGGAGACCGGGAGCTCCATGACTTTCGTGACATTGTCGGGTTGACTCAGAGAGAACGCCGATTCATTATTAAACCATCCGGTTTTTCTCCCTTGTCTTGGGGAAGTCGGGGGGTTGTGGTGGGCCATGATCTTCCCGAAGACTCCTGGAAAGACGCCGTTGCTCATGCAATGGAGTCCTTTTCTCAAAGTCCGAATGTTCTTCAGCCATTCCGGCAGACACATGTCTATCCCTTGTCCGGCTTCGATTTTTCTTCGGAAGAGGAACGGGAGGAGGGCTACCGTGTTCGGCTCTGTCCCTATTATTTTGTGACGGGTCCAACCCGGGAGACGGTCAGGACGGGGGGGGTATTGGTTACCGCTTGTCCCAAAGATAAAAAGCTCATTCATGGCATGGTCGATGCCATTTTGTCACCTGCGTGGTCTCCTCCGCAGGAGGGTATGGAAAAGACGGGTTTCTAAAGACTCAAAATATGAGTAAGTCGCGGCCTTCAAAACCTTTGAGATGGCGATATTACTATGATTTCTCGAATCGGTGAGAGGAAAGTCTTGCTCTCTAGGCGAGGGGAATGATGCAGGAATGGCAGAAGCTGCTTGTGGAGGGGATCAGGCATGGTGCCGATCTCCCGCCGGAGTGGATTCTCGAGGCTGAGGGAGTTGGCCCCGAGAAGGTGGAAAGTCTTTATCCCATCCGGATCAACGATTATTATCGCTCTCTCATCAACGATCCCAAGGATCCTATCGGGCTGCAGGTCATTCCCGATCCCGCCGAGTGGATGGATGCCGACAGCCCGGCGGACCCTCTTGGCGAGGATGAGGATAGCCCGGTTCCTGCAATTGTTCATCGATACCCCGATCGCGTCCTCTTCCTTGTCACAAACCAGTGTCCGATCTACTGCCGCTACTGCACGCGCAAGCGTCTTGTGGGAAAGCCCGAAGGAGTTGTGAGCCGGGAGGAGATTCGGCAAGGCATTGACTATATTCGGGAGCACCCCGAAGTCCGGGATGTCATCCTCTCAGGAGGAGATCCTCTGATGCTCAAGGACGACGTTCTTGAGGAGATCCTCTCGGGATTGCGATCAATTGAGCATCTTGAAATCATTCGAATCGGGACACGTGTTCCCTCGGCACTTCCCCAGCGGGTCACCCCTGATCTGTGCCGGATGCTTTCCCGATTCCATCCCCTTTACATGAACCTTCACTTCAATCATCCCCGGGAAATTACTCCGGAATCCTCGGAGGCCTGTCGTCTTCTGGCCGATGCAGGGATCCCCTTGGGCTGTCAGACGGTTCTCATGAAAGGGATCAATGATGATGCCGAGATCTTGGGAAAACTTTTCAAGGGGCTTTTGAAAATCCGGGTGAAGCCCTATTATCTCTATCAAGCCGACCTCACTCGAGGAGCCAATCATTTTCGCACTCCCGTAGATCAGGGGATTGCCATCATGAAGGAACTCCAGGGAAACATCTCCGGGATGGCCATTCCCCATTTTGTCATCGATGCCCCCGGAGGAGGAGGAAAGATTCCGGTTCTTTCCGACGACTATCTCCTCGGTCGGGAAAATGGTCAAGTCATTTTGAAAAACTACGAGAACAAGATCTATTCCTACCCGGATATCGACTCTGAAGCGAAGCCGAAGGATGGGAGCGATACTTCGAAGGCGGCCCCCTCCAATGAAGCCTTCGAGGGACGAATCAAGCAGGGCGAGCCGTCTTCCCATATGGATGCCCACTTTCCGACCTCCCTGCCGACACGCGGGCAGGAGGGTCCTTCCCGTGATTATCCGCGACGGGCGCTTCCAGGATTGGCATGATGAGCGGGGGACATCACGATGAGAGTCTTGTGAACACAGGTGAAGGGGAATCGTTGCCTTCCCGCCCCGACCATTCTCTTTCCGAGACGGAGAGGCTCGGTGTCTACCACGCGATCTACACCCGCAGGGACATTCGTCGAGAATTCCTTCCGGATCCAATCCCGAAGGAGATCGTTCTTCGGATGCTCAAGGCAGCCCACCATGCTCCTTCCGTGGGCTTCATGCAGCCATGGAACTTCATTCTCATCGAGAAGGATGAAATCCGCCGTGAGCTAAAACGTGTGGTCGACAAGGAGCGCCAAGCCGCCGCCATTGTCTTTGAATCTCCCCGTTCGGAAAAGTTTCTCTCCCTAAAGGTTGATGCGATTCTCGATGCGCCGCTCCTCATTGGGGTGACCATCGACCCGGCTCGAGAGGGTCCCTTTGTTCTTGGCCGCCTTTCCGATCAGGATACCGATCTTTACAGTGCCTCCTGTGCCATCATGAACCTTTGGCTGGCGGCAAGGGCAGAAGGTATTGGCATGGGGTGGGTGACGATTTTTCGTCGGGAAGATGTTCAGGGAATCTTGGGCCTTCCTTATCATGTCCGGCCCATTGGCATCCTCTGTCTGGGCTATGTTCGGGAGTTTCCCCGCCGACCCATGCTTGAGACCGAGGACTGGGCCTATCGTCAACCGTTGTCAAAGCATGTATTTGTCGACGGATGGAATCGTCAGGAGGGACCCCTTTGGGAGTCGATCGCTCCCGATCTGGACCGTCGCGAGGAGTGGCCTTGGGAACCTTAAGCGATTGTCAGATCCGTGGACTCGTCGAGGAAGGATCCGTTCTGTCAGACGCTCCATGGGGAGCTCGGCAGGTTCAGCCCTCCTCTCTGGACCTTCGACTGGGGCCCACGGCCTATCGTCTCCGATCGAGCTTTCTTCCCCTCTCTACCCCTGTGTCAGACATACTTCAGGACCTTTCCCTGTATTCGGTTGACCTCCGAACCTCTGCGCACCTCGAACGAGGTGCTGTCTACCTCGTTCCCCTCATGGAGACGCTCAACCTTCCGCCCGGTTTGTCGGCCAAGGCGAACCCCAAGTCCTCCACAGGTCGACTGGATGTTTTTACTCGAGTCATTACCGAGACGGGAGATAGATTTGATGATATTTCTTCTGGGTATTCCGGGAGACTCTACCTTGAAGTCTTTTCTCGCTCCTTTTCCTTGAGGGTTAGTCAAGGACTAGCTCTTTGTCAGGTTCGTTTTTTTGAGAAACGCCACTTTCTTTCCGAAGAAACACTTCTTGATCGACATCGGCAATCCCCGCTGTTTTTCTCCGAGGGGGGAAGCTGTGGTGAAAATCCTTACGACAGGATCACCGAAGGCGCCCTTTACCTGGGAGTGAAACTGACTGGAATGCCAATTATTGGGTTTCGGGCTCGCCACGATGCCGGGATCTTGAGTCTTGTTCCGGGGGATCAGCAAAGGGCCACCGAATTTTGGGAAGCCATCCCGTCTCCCTCAAAAGGAGAGCTCGTTCTCGAACCGGAGAAATTTTATCTCTTTGCCTCAAGTGCCAAGATTCGGGTCCCGATCGACCTGGCGGCGGAGATGCTCCCCTTTGATGCGGCCGCCGGAGAAATCCGCACGCATTATGCAGGCTTTTTTGACCCGGGATTCGGAATGTCCGGCGAGGGGGCTCGAGGGGTGTTGGAGGTTCGTCCCCACGACGTTCCATTTCGGATTGTCGATGGACAACCCGTCTTTAAATTGCGCTATGAAAAGATGGAGAGGGAGCCCGACCTCCCCTACGGAGCCGCGATTGGTTCCAACTATACTCACCAGGGGCTTAATCTGAGCCGTTATTTCATTAATGATTTTTTTGAGCAAGTCCCCCTCTGAAAAAATACTGTCCCAACGATTGATTTTTTTTGCAAGACCCAATAAGATGGTCCTTCGTGTCGCGTAGTGCCCTCTTCACATTGTCATTTCCTCCCATGATCCCCGGTAGCTCAGTCGGCAGAGCGGGTGACTGTTAATCACCATGTCGCAGGTTCGATCCCTGCCCGGGGAGCCATTTTTTGTCTTTTCCTCTACACACCAGATAGTCTGATTCGCCCACCCCTCAAGTTCTTTTCCTTCGTTGCCGAAAAGATTCTTGTTCTTCAGGTTGTCGTTTTGAGCTCTAAAAAATAAAATTAATGGATTTCTCAAAGCAATGAGGGGTCCGACGCTCATCCCTTGGAATCAATAAACGAATGTGGCACCATTGAACTGTTCTGGGCTGATAGTTTTCACCATTCGTTTGATGAAAGGGGGAGGTCCCATGGCGAAGAAAATTCTCATTGCAGACGACAACGCCCTCAACCGCGAAATTATGCACCGCAGGCTCGAGAGGGAGGGGTTCGATGTGGTCGTGGCCTCGACGGGGAAGGAAGCTCTTTCAATGGCAAGATCCGAGCGGCCTTCCCTTATTCTGATGGACATGAGTATGCCCATGATGAATGGATGGGATGCCACCAGACATCTTCGTGAAGATGAATCATTGAAACATATCCCGGTCATTGCGCTGACGGCGAACGCCATGATGGGCGATCGGGAGAGGTCTCTTGAGGCGGGTTGCGATGAATATGAGTCAAAGCCCGTCGATTTTCCGAGCCTCCTGAAAAAAATCTCGATTTTGACAGCCGTGAAGCGATAGGGATCGTCGGACTTCAGGACTTTTCACCGGGGAGGATGGGCATGGAGATTGTTACGGGAGAACAGACGGATCTTCTGGCATTGGGAGACATCCAGAAGGAGATCGTCTTTATCCAGAATTACATTGTCCAGCTTGAAGAGGTCAATCGCATGCACGATCGGAACATGCGGGAGATCAATGGCATCCTCCTAGGACAGATGGAGAGGGTGGATGTTGGCGCCCTCATCTCGGCCTCCGATCAGGCCATTGCGAACCTGGCAAGCTTTCGGAATGTTCTCGAGACGATCGGGAAAATCGGGGGAGAGATCCGCGAGATTTCGACCCAGGTCAACCTCCTTTCTATCAATGCGGCCATCGAGGCGGCCCATGCCAAGGAGGCAGGTCGGGGATTTGCCGTGGTGGCGGACGAAATCAAGAAGTTGTCCGACCGGACCCGAAAGGCCGTGGAGGAGATTGCGCGCACAGTCTCTTCCATCGATAAGGAGCTCGATGCCGTGACTGGAAACATTCAGGAGCTCCAGGCCAAGATGCGAGAAATGCGTGAGTTTTCGGACAAGCTTGCCCAGAGTGTCGCGAACATGCGGGAGATGACCTCCGGAAATCTCCTCAAGCGCCTTCTGAACATCGTGACCTCCCGAACCGCCCGGATCGTCAGGACGATTCGGGGAGCCTTTACTGCCCGCCATCGCTAGTCGCTCTTGAAATCGGCCCCTTCTTGGAGGATCATCCAAGGCAAGGGGGAGGGCGTTATTGTGGAACGATTTTCGGGGGAGGGCTTTCGGTTCCGGCGAAAGGCCGACGAGCCGAAGGGATTCGAAACCCGTTTAAATATTTTCCTGGCTGTGCTCGGTCTTATTGTGACCCTGGTCGCCCTTTCCAGTATTGTCAAATCTGTCCACGAACTCACCGAGTCAGCCCAAAGAATTTTTCGTCTGGCCGACCTTCGAAATGATCTTCTCTCACTCCAGTCGGAGTCCAGCCGGTATTTTCTTGCTCGTAATCCGAAAGAGAAAGACGAATTTTTTGCCAGATATTCCCATCTTCTGACGGCGACTCAGCGCAAAACCACGCCGAAAAATATTCGTCAGCGTGCTCTCTTTCTTCTACTCCAGGTACGATCCCTCTCGACCATCCTTTTCTTCTCGTCAGACAACGCGACCCGCCTTCAGGCTCTGGCCGCCCTCCAGCCGGTTCTCTCCTCCCTAGACAGCGAGGCGCTCAGTCCACTCCTTTTCCAGGAAAAACTTAACCATCGAGCGTCGATCAAACGAATTCACAACATAATTCTTGCCGACTCGCTGTCGATCATTCTTCTGGCGCTTCTCTCGGCTCTGACCACCCTTCGACTGATTCGACGCATTTCGAATGGACTCCTTCTGCCGCTAACATCTATGGCCCGTATGTTTGCAGTCGAGGGGATGGTGACGGCAAGCGGGAAGGAGTCTCCGATTTCCTCCAGTGGAAAGAGGGGGCTCAGCCTCGAAATGGCGGTGAGTTATGCCGAGGATGAAATCCGGATTCTCTCCCGGGTTCTTCGACAGAGCCATGAAGAAATCTATCTCATCGATGGAATCACAGGAGAGATCCTCTATGCGAACGAGGCGGCGCTGAAAAATCTGGGGGTGACGGCCGAAGCTCTCCGTCGGAGAGTATTTCCCGAGGCTATTGAAGGTGACGATTCTCCGGGGAAGTTGGCCCGATTTATCGAAGTCGGGCAGGAGGGGACATCCTATCGGACTCTCCATCGGCGCGTTGACGGATCTTCTTACCCCGTGGAGGTTTTTCTCCAGCGAATGATGCTAAGAGAGGGGCCAGTGGTAACGGCCTATGCTCGCGATATCTCCCTGCGAGTCGAGATGGAGCGGGAGCTCGTCCTGGCAAAGAATGCCGCCGAGGAGGCGAGCCGGGCCAAGTCGGACTTTCTTTCCGTAATGAGCCATGAAATCAGGACGCCCCTCAATGGAGTCGTGGGCATGGCCGATCTCCTTCTTTCGACCTCTCTTGACCCGACTCAGTCCGACTATGCCCATGTCATCAAGCTCTCGGCCGATACGCTCCTTTCGATTATCGGGGACATTCTTGATTTTTCGAAGATCGAGGCCGGTCAAATGGAGCTGAATGTGGAGGATCTCTCCCTCTACGAGCTCGCGGAAAATGCGGCGATTGTCGTGAGCCCCCGGGCGAGGGAAAAGTCCTTGCGGCTCTCTGTCTTTATCGATCCCGCACTCCCGGAGTTTATCCGGGGCGATGGCACCAGGCTCCGTCAAATTTTTCTGAATCTTTTAGGCAATGCGGTCAAGTTTACCGAAGCGGGCGAGGTGAGCCTCTCTTTAGAACCTGCTTCCCCCAAGCCTCTCGAAACGCCAAAGGAATGCTCCTCCCAGAACATGCAATGGGTTCGGATCTCCGTAAAGGATACGGGAGTCGGGATTGCCTCCGAGTCCCTGCCCCGGCTTTTCAAACCCTTCGTCCAGGAAGATAGCTCCATTACCCGTCGATTCGGCGGGACAGGATTGGGTCTTGCCATCAGCCGCCGCCTTGTCGAAGCCATGGGAGGGGAGATCGGCGTCGAAAGCTCCCCGGGCAAGGGATCCACCTTTTTTCTCATTGTCCCCTGCGCCCCTCCCGCTATCTTCCGACCTGGCCGCTCCTTCTCCGCGCTCGAAGGGACTTCGATCGAGGTTCGGGGGGGGGATGAGGGATGTCGACGGCCCTTCCTTCGTCTTTTCAACGCCTGGGGGATAAAGGTTGAGGAGAAAAACGAGCGGGGAACCTTTCTGGAAAATGAGGATAAGGGGAGTGTTCTCTGGTTTTACGATGCGGCAATGGGGCCCGGCGAACAATGCCAATCATGGGTGAGGGAGTCGATGAAATCCGGGAGAGCCGTCTTCTTCGCTCCTGATCGGGGGGCGATATCTCCCGAGGCGGAAGAGTGTATTCGTGAGGCGGGAGGGCGGCCCATCGATTTCCCCCTTCTTCCCTCCCGTCTTTTTGTCACGTTGGCCTCAGCCTTAAGGTCTGTCCAAACCCTCACGCCCCCTTCTTCAACACCGGAATCAACGACAGGGAGGTTTGCCATGAAACACTCCGGAGTGCGTGTTCTGCTGGTGGAGGACAATCCGGTGAACCAGCGAGTCGGTCGACTTCTTCTTGAACAGATGGGGTGTGTCGTCACCACCGTCTCGAATGGAGCGGAGTCGTTGGATATGGTGTCCCGGGAGCGTTTCGGGATGGTCTTCATGGATGTGCGGATGCCGGTGATGGATGGCCTTGAAGCCACGCGGAGGCTCCGGGAGCGGGAGAAAAAAGAAGGACTCTCTCACACTCCGATTGTCGCGATGACGGCCAATGCCATGGAAGGAGATCGGGAGACATGTCTGGCGGCCGGAATGGATGACTACCTCTCCAAGCCCCTTCGCAAGGATCTCCTGGAAGTCGTTGTGAGTCGATGGAACCAAGGCGAATCGTCACCCGTCGAGATGGAGCGCCTTGCGGAAATCTTTGGCGATGATCCGCCCACTTGGAAAGAGATGCTGGCCTTTTTCCGGGACTCCCTCACCGACATGTCGCAGCGTCTGGACCAGGCCCTTGCCGGAGGCAATCCGGAGGAAGTCTCCGCTGCTGCGCATGAAATGAAGGGGGCGGCAGCCAATATGGGAGCCCGCCCCCTTGCGACCCTTGCCGCCGAACTGGAAAAGCGTCCGGGGTTTACTGAAATCACAAAGAAAATCGTTCGGGAAGTAGGGAGGATCAAGGACTTCGTGGATCGATACAATGCCGGATAGCCTTTCTCTAAGAGATGTGGCTCTTGAGAGCGGTCCTCGCAACGGTCTCTTTCATGAGGCACGACGCTTGGGACGAACAGAGAGGGGGGTTGTCGGAGCGGCCTTCTTAGGGTGGAGCCTTGACGCCTTTGATTTTTTCCTGCTGGTCTTTGTCCTCAAGGACGTTGCCCGGACCTATCATGCGACCCTGACAGAGGTAACCTTCGCACTCTTTCTCACATTGGCCGCCCGACCGGTGGGGGCTCTTTTTTTTGGCCGGCTCGCCGACAGTGTAGGACGAAAGCCCGTTCTTATGGTTGTCGTGGCGCTCTATCCTTTTTTTGCGTTTTTGTCGGCACTGGCTCCAACGATCGGGATATTCCTTCTGCTTCGGACCCTATTTGGAGTGGCAATGGGAGGGGAGTGGGGGGCCGGGGCCTCCCTGGTCATGGAAAGTATTCCTCCAGGGTGTCGCGGACTTGTCTCGGGGATTCTCCAGGCCGGCTACCCTTTTGGATATCTTCTGGCGGCATTGTCCTACGCCTGGGTCTATCCGCTTGTCGGCTGGCGAGGACTCCTGATGCTGGGGATATTGCCGGCCTTTGTGGTCTTGCTCGTGCGTAGACAGGTTCCGGAATCGGCGGCGTTTTCCGAAAGGAATCAATTGAAGGGATCTTCAAGGGCAGGAGTCTTTTTTTTCTCCTGGAGAACGGCCCTCTTTGCCATTTTTCTCATGACGGCCTTCAACTTCCTTGGCCATGGAACCCAGGATCTCTATCCGACCTTTCTGGAAACAATGAGAGGGCTTGCTCCGGGTACGGTGGGAGCGATTGCAGTTCTTTACAATATTGGGGCGGTTCTCGGGGGAGTTTTTCTCGGGGCGCTTTCGGAGAGGATCGGACGGAGGCGGGCGATTCTCTATGCCGCCCTCGCCGTTTTGCTCGTCCTCCCTCTCTGGGGGTTTGGCGGATCAATCATAACCATTACAGCGGGGGCCTTCTTGATGCAATGTGCCGTTCAGGGGGCATGGGGGGTGATTCCGGCCTATCTGAACGAGATCTCCCCTCCGGCATTGCGGGGAACCTTTCCCGGGGCCGTCTATCAGACCGGCAATCTCCTGGCGGCAGCCAATGCCCCCTTCCAGTCGCATCTGGCCAAGGTCCTGGGAGGTCGTCTTGATCTTGCCCTGGTCGCGGTGGCAGGGGGGGCCGCTCTCTCAATCGCTCTTTTGATCGGACGGGGTCCGGAGAACCGGGGAGAGGTCCTCCATTGCCACGACCTCTAGACGTAGGTGGCGAAGGCCGTCAGAGCCCGGTCAAGCGCCTTGTGTCCCTTCCGGTATTTCTCAAGGGGAATCTTCTGGGACCAGGCCTCCCACGACTGCCTTATGGATTGACCGCCCGCCCTTGCTCCGTCAGGATGGCCGCAGACCCCTCCTCCACATAGATAGGCAAAGTCCGGGCCGAACATGTCGGCATGAATGCCCAGGGTTCCGGCGTGCATTCCTCCTCCGACGGCAATGAGGGAGGTCTTCATGGAGGACATGGGCTCCCGGCAGATCTCAAGGACGTCATTCATGAACTTCTTTTTGGCCTTGAGAGTCCCTGCCAGAGCGGGGTAAAGGATGATGTCCGACCCCAGGATCCTCATGAAGCGGGCCCAGGCGCGTACGGACATTCCATGGGGTTGCCACAGCCAATCGGAGGTGGCCATATGGGCCATGATGGGCACAACGGCATGGCGAGCCAGCTCCTCCAGCATGGGAAATCCTGAGGCGGCAGGGCTCAGCATGGCGATCCCGGCTCCGGCCCGACCTCCGGCAAGATAGCGCTCCACCATGGCGGAGGGGCGATCCACCGTGTGCATCATGACCCACTTGGGCTCTCCCGTTTCCTCTTCGGCCCGTCGGGCGGCCTCGACAGTGGCCTTCAGACGTCTGATATAATCCTCCGAAGGCTCCTGGAGAAGTTCATCGCTTTTGACCACATCCATCCCCCCCACAAGGCTCTCGTAGGCAATGTGGGCGTACTCCTTGGGTGAGAGACCTTGGGAGGGCTTCAGGACGGTGATGAAGAGGGGACGCTTCGGATCCTTTCTCTTTTTGGCGATGCCGGCCGCACCGAACTGGGGGCCGGGAAGGCGGGAAAGCAGGGAGTCCGAAGGATGAAAGTCTGTGAGCTCGATCGACTTGAGGATGTTAAGGCAGCTGATCTCTCCGGCGATGGAAAGCACAAGTCCATAGGCCGAAGCGATTCGCTGGGAGGGAACCATGATTTCCACCACCACCTTGGTCTTTCCGGATTCAAGGATTGTCGGGCGGGCGGCAAAGCTCTCTGTTTGCGCGGTTTCATACGAGGTTTTCTTCACTCCCAGGCTCATTTCGCGGGCAATCAGGTTGGCGGCGCGTATCGGCTCGTCGGTTCGAATGGTATAGGTGGTTCGTATGAGTTCGGGCTGGGCCATGGCATCCTCAAGTCGCTTGGGTGAATGGAGGGGGAATGTTTTTACCGTTATGATCTAAGATAGGCGAAAGTGTTCGAGGCTGCAAGGCAGATTTAAACCAGAAGAAGGAGCGTAGATCAGAATGGCTGAGGTGATGACCGCACGGGTGGAGAAAATCGACTCTTTTGCAGAGGATGTGAAGCTGTTTCGGCTGGTGCCGGATGCCGGGCCGATCGAATTTGTCCAGGGACAGTTTCTCAAGCTTCTCTGGGAGGGGGAAAAGGGTTCCTATTTTGCCATTGCCTCACCGCCTTACGAAAAGGGATATATCGAGATCCTTGTTAAACTTGGGAAAGGTGTCTCGGAGAAGCTCTTTTCCCTGACAGGTGGGGAGAGAGTCTCCTTTGAGGGGCCCTTGGGAAATGGCTTTCCCCTTGATCCCCACAAAAGCCGCAACCTTCTGTTTGTGGGGGTGGGAACGGCGATCGCCCCACTTCGCTCGACACTTCTCGAGGCGTTGCGCCGCCGCCAGGAGTTTGGCCGAATTGCCTTTTATTTCGGAACCATGACTCCGAACCATCTGTACTTTGGGGAGGACCTCGCCTCCTGGAGCCGGATGGGGATCGATGTCGTGGTTACTGTCACCTTTCCGGATACTCGCTGGGACCGTCATTCAGGATTTGTCCAGCACATCCTCCGTGCCGAAGGCCATCCCTTGCCACAGACAGTGGCCTATGTCTGCGGCATGAAGGAGATGGTGGAGGAGACGATTGCCGTCCTGAAGGAGCGGGCCATCCCCGAAGAGCATATTCTCCAGAACCTCTGATCTGGGGGCGCACCCGTCCATCATTGACCTCAGAGCAATGGGGCTTTAGCATGAAGGAAGGTGATTAAGCCACAGCCTTCCCTCCCTGGTCCCCGACAGGATTGTTAGGAGGGAGGGGCGCATAGCTCCGATGGTGCTCTTTCGACTGTTTCTATGACAGCTCAGGGATTACGCTTTTGAAAGCCCCTCGAGACTCTTCCGGCTTTTTCGACTGGAATTTCACCCCTGTACTCCAGCGGATGCGGTGGAGGGAGATTCTTCCCTTAACGGATTCCGCTCGGTATATGCGACGAGGACCTTTTTCTTATGGACAAGAACGATCCGCTCACACGAAAGACCCCTTCCTCCCCCGGGCAACCTGCGGGAGGGGCATCGGTGCCTGGCAATCCGGGCCCCTTCGCTGAAATACTTGAAGGTCTGGAAACCTTGTTGCGCAACCTCGACGGGCGCGAAGAGGATCTTCGCCTGACCTATCGGCTCAAGAAGCGGTTGCTCGAGTTCGAAAATGAATGGCAGAAGCTCTCTGTGGAGTCGGCGCGTCTTTCCGAGGTTCTGGAGAAGGTGACGAAACCGGCCTTTCGAATCGGCACCTGCCTGGGTCGAACCGACGACGGACTGGCATGGATTTCCGTGGGGGGGGGAGACTACCAGGCCTCCATCGATCCCAGGGTGGATCTTGCAACACTTCGAAAGGGAGACCGGGTCCGCCTTAACGAGGCTCTTTCTGTTCTCGGAGCCCTGGGGCCAGATATCTCGGGCCCCGTGGTTCGTGTCTCCCGGGAGCTTGCCGACGGGCGTGTCGAGGTTGGCTCCGATAGACCCGACAGCCAGCTGGGGACGGTGTTGGATCGCTCCGAGGCATTGGAGGGACAGTCTCTGTCGGCGGGAGATCTCGTGCGCCTCGACAGCTCCTCTCGGGTCATTGTGGAGAAGGTGCGCAAGCGAGAAGAGGGATATCTTCTCGCCGAGGTCCCCCGGATGGGCTGGGAGTCGATTGGGGGCCAGAAAGAAGCTATCGCAGAGATCAAGAAGGCCATTCTCAACCCTCTCCTCTACCCGGAATCCTATTCCCGCTACGATTTTCGTTCTCCCCGGGGATTCCTTCTTTATGGCCCACCCGGTTGCGGCAAGACGCTGATAGGAAAGGCGACGGCACGGGAAATTGCCCAGCGCCTCTCCCAGAAAAAGGGGAAGGAGCTGAAGGGAGTCTTCTTTCATATCAAGGGACCTGAGATCCTGAACATGTGGCTGGGGGAGTCCGAGCGCATTGTCCGGGAGCTCTTTGAGGAGGGGGAGAAGATCCGCGCTGGTGGGGATTTCCCAGTGCTCTTCATCGACGAGGCCGAGGCGATTCTCGGGACGCGCCGGAGCGGAAGGGGCTTCAATATCCACAATACCATCGTTCCGATGTTTTGCGCCCTTCTCGATGGCCTCGAGGGGCCGGGAGGGTTCGAGATGGTGATCCTTGCCACCAATCGTCCGGAGATGATCGATCCGGCCATTCTTCGGCCGGGAAGGATCGACCGGAAGATCAAGGTGGTCCGCCCCTCCTTTGATGCCGCCCTCGAAGTCTTGAGCATCCATCTCGGTGAGACTGTGCCGGTGGATTCCTCTGCGGGGGGAAGGGAATCCCTTCTCCGAACCTTTCGCGATCGTCTTTTCGAGCGCACCGAGTCCAATGTTGTTTTCGAGGTCCTGCGGCGCTCCGGGGCCAGAACGCCCATCTACCGATCCGACCTGTCGAGCGGGGCCATCCTGGGCTCTATTGTCCAGCGGGCGAAAGAGAAGGCCCTTCTTCGCGAGATCGAGGAGTCGAAGGGGGGAGGGGTAAGCCTCGACGATCTTCTGTGGGCTGTGGATAGCGAGTACGAAGAAGGGGATATCCTTCCGCCCCCGGATGTGGCCGTCGACTGGATGGGGCTTCTGGACATCGATACCCATGACGTGGTGGATGTCCGGCGGGTCCGGACACTCTCCTCGGGGGCCCGGATCCACCGGGCGATCGAATAACCCGGATGGGGGGGGCCGAAAGCAGGGGGCGCCGGGAGTTTCCTCCGGGGAAGATTCTCTGCGGGATCGAAACGGAGTTTGGCATCATCCGCCGGGATGTGGAGGAGTCGGACCCGGTTGTCGAATCGATGGAACTCGTTCGTTCCTTCCGGGAGACATCCTTTGGAACCTGGGCCTATGAGGAGGAAGATCCCCGTGCCGATGCCCGGGGAGGGCGCGCCGATCGTCTGGCCCAGGACGAGGAGGAAGAGGCCTTTGTCCGATCCGACCTGAAGAGAGGATTCTCCTTCCGGGAGTCAAAGAGCGACCGGATCCTGAAGAACGGCGCCCGTTTTTACAACGACCACACCCATCCCGAATACTCGACCCCTGAATGTCTCTCGATCCGGGAGCTGGTTGTCTTCGACCGGGCGGGAACAGAGATCCTCCGGGAGGCGATCCGCCTTCGCGAGTCCGTTCTCGGCAGCCCCGGTGCTCTTGGCCTTTACCGAAACAATACCGACTTTCATGGACACAGCTACGGGTGTCACGAAAACTACCTTCTTCCCCGCGAGATGTCCTTTGACGAGATCGTTCGGGGACTGACCGCCTTTTTGGTGGCGCGCATCATTTTGACAGGAGCGGGCAAGGTCGGGCAGGAAGGAGAGGATGGTCTCGGAAAGTCCGGGTATCAGATCTCCCAAAGGGCCGACTTTATGGAGGTGCGGACTGGCGTCGATACCATGCAGCGCCGTCCCCTGGTGAACAGCCGGGACGAACCTCATGCCGACAGGAACCGATATCGGCGTCTCCATTTGATCGTCGGAGATGCGAACATGTCCGAGTGGCAGACGGCAATGAAGGTGGGGATGACCCGATTGGTTTTGGGCTCCCTATATGCCCGACCCGAACCGGTGGTGGAGCTGGAGGATCCGGTCCGAACCATTCGGGAGATTTCCCGAGCCCAAAATGGTCGTGTTTCCGTCAGGTGCCGGAATGGACGAACGATGACGGCCGATGAAATCCTGTCCTGTTATCGGGAGAGGCTTGATGGCATCCTGACGGAAGAGGATCGCTGGATTGTGGCGGAGTGGGATCAGGCTCTTCAGGACTATCAGGCAGATCCCCATCGCCTGAGGGACAGGGTCGATTGGGTGGCGAAATCGGAGCTCCTCGAGTGGGCGGCCCAGGAGATGTCCCTTGTTCCGGGAGATCCGGGCCTTCAGAGCCTCGATTTGGCCTACCACGACATTGATCCTCAGGAAGGGCTTTTCTGGCCGCTAGAGGAGGAGGGGCGCATCAGACGGCTGACGCGCCCGGAAGAGGTGCCCTTCGCGATGTCAAAGCCACCCGGGCGGGGTCGCGCTCCCATTCGGGCAGCCATTCTCGCCCGTTTCGGAGAACGGATTCAGGAAGCGGGCTGGGAACGAATTGTTTTTTCGGGCGGGAGAGCGATCGATTTGCCCCCCTGTCTCGAGGCTGACGAGGGGGAAGTCGCCCGCCTCGTCGGGCGCATTGCGGCGATGGAAAATCCGGAAGGATTGGAGCCCATCGTCCGTGCATTGGAGGAAAAAGGAGAGAGAAATGGCAGGAGCTGATAGCATGAACGGTGCCGGTTTTCATGAAGTCCGACCTCAGAGTTTTGTCGGGATCGAGGATCAGGATCGGGTTCCGCTTCCCACCCGTAAGGGGGGAGGTCCCGATGCCCCCGCTCCCAAAAACCTTGATCCCAAACCGATTCGGGATCGGATGCTCGACCGTATGAAGAAGGTCGACCCGAAACAGTCGGAACGATATCGTCAAAGAACGGGAGAGTAGCCCTTGAACCCTTTCGAACGAGCTTCTTTTTCAGGGGGAGCCTCCCCCACCCCACGTCCGGGATATCTTCCGGATCTTCTGCGCAGCCATTCGCCGGAGCCCTTTCCATCGGGGCCATCCCTAACCGGAGGATCCGGCCTTGCCGGGGCGATTCATGGGACCACGATTCTGGCCTTTCATTTTAGCGAGGGCGTCCTTGTGGCAGGAGATCGCCGCGCCACCGCCTCCAACCGGATCATGTCGAACAGGGTGGACAAGATCCTCGAGATCGATGGATCGGCATTGCTCGCCATCTCCGGCTCTCCCGCCATGGCTCTCGAAATGGGACGGATCCTCGACCACTCCCTCAAGTTCTACCGCAGAAGCCAGCTGGCCGAGATCTCGCTGGAGGGAAAGCTTCGAATTCTTGCCCAGCTCTTGAAGGACAATCTGCCGATGGCGGTGGAGGGAATTGGCGCCGTGGCCCCCCTCTTTATCGCTCGGGACGGAGAGACGGTGCGGATCTATTTCTATGACATACTGGGGGCCCATTTCGAAGGGGTCGAGTTCTCTGTGGGTGGCTCCGGATCTCCTGAAGTTCAAGGAATCCTCCGCTTCCTAGATCGCTGGGGAGAAAAGAGCCTTCGCTCCCTCACCCGGGATGAGGCCCTTTTGCTCTCTCTGCGACTTCTTGAAACGGCCTCCTACTTTGATTCCGCCACGGGTGGCGTTGGTGGGCAGGATCCAATCTATCCCGTGATTCGTATCCTGACCCCCCATTCCCTCGACACAGTGGCTGACGAGCAAATTGCCGCTCTCTACAGAAGCGAGGTGATGCGTGTTCGATGAGCCTTACCGCTGGATCGATGCCATTCACCAGAGACGGGACTACATCTCGGCACAGCTCGACCGGGCAACCCCCGTTCTGGCGGTCTCCGTGGACGAAGGAATCGTTCTGGCCACATTCCATCGGCAGACCCCCAAGATCTTTGAACTCTATGATCGCATGGTCCTTGCCGGGGTTGGCCACCCGGCCGATCTCGAATCGGTCAGAGGTCATCTCCTGTCAATGGCCCATGTGGAAGGCTTTCAGCGTTCGCCCTCCGACGTCACGATAGAGCGGCTGGCCCTGTTCGGCCTGGCTCCTCGTCTCAAGGGAGCCTTCGAGGATGTCTCCGTCCCCCCCGTCATTCTCAATGTGCTTCTTGGTGAGGTAGGGAAAAATCCCACTCAAGACCTCCTTCTTCAGGTCTCTTACGATGGCAATATCTTTCGTTCATCATCCCATACGGTCCTGGCCGCCGATGACGACTCCCGAATGAAGACGACGCAACTTCTGAGCGGCCTCCTTCCATCCTGCCCCACCAACCTTTCGGCGGTTCTCCCTGTGATGGGGCGGGTTCTTTTTGAGACGCTCTACTCCCCGGAAGAACGCGGGCGGGATGAGTCCGGAAACCTCGTCGACAAGGACAAGGCGGTCGAGTGCGGAGAAAAGATTCTGTCCGAGCGAGTGTGGGAGGGGGTGCTCCTTGATCGTCAGAACCCCGGGAGGATTCGGCGGCTCCCGGCCGACCCGGGATGGTTCCGGTGAAGTTCCTCTGCGGGATCGAAACGGAGTTTGGCCTTCTCATCCGGGATCCGGAGGTGAAGGGAGCCTCCATGATTCGGCAGGAGGATTTGTTTCGGCGAGTGAGAGATCACCTCTTCCGAAAGAAAGGCTTCGGGTTGATCGATCTCCATCAGAGAGCCTACGATGAGCCTCCGGGCAATGGTGGATTCTTGCGTAACGGTGGCCGCCTTTACGTGGATATGGGCCATGTGGAATATGCGGCCCCCGAGTGTGGAACGATCCTTGACCTTGTGGCGATGGACAGGGCCGGAGATCTTCTGCTCACGGAGGCACTGGAGGAGCTGGGGCTTTCCGGAGAGGTCTCCTTTATCAAGAACAACATCGACCATCAAACCCTTGCGACCTTTGGCTCTCACGAAAACTATTCCGTTCCCCGAAGCTTTCCCTTCAATGAACGGGGACTCGATCCTCTTGTCGTCTTTCTGTCCACCCGCCAAATCTTTGCGGGGGCCGGACGCGTAGGAGCCTCCTACGTCAATGACGTGATACTTCCCTTTCCGGGAGAGTCCCCCACAGTCTCCTATCAGATCTCCCAACGAGCGGATTATGTCGTCAACACCTTCTATCAGTGGGTGCAGATGAACCGCTCCATCGTCAATACCCGCGATGAACCCTTGGCCGACCCGTTGCAGTTCCGAAGAATCCATCTCCTTCTCGGAGATTCCAACATGTCCCAATATGCCCTGGGTCTAAAGGTGGGGACGACCCGGCTTGTTCTGGGACTCATTGAGCGGGGAGAGGCTCCCCGGATGACTCTTGCGGACCCGGTGGCGACGGTGCGAGGGCTCTCGCATGATCTGTCGATGGAGTGGGTGGTGGAGCTCAGTGATGGAAAAACGATTGGCGCCGTGGAGATCCAACAGCGTTTTTATGAGGCGGCAGAAAGAGCCTTTCGCGGAGAAAGCGACGACACCGATTGGGTTCTTGATGGGTGGCGGGGGATTCTGACGGATCTCTCAAAGAAGGATCCGACTCTTGTGGCCGATCGTGTCGATTGGGCACAAAAGCTGGTGCTTCTCGAGGACTTTTCCCGGGAGGAGGGAGTCAGTTGGCAGGATCCCTGGATGGAAAGCCTTGACCTTGCCTACCACGACACCAATCCCGAGACAGGACTTTTCTACCCCCTCGAAGAGGAGGGGACTCACCGACGGCTCGTCTCTCCATCTGCCATCCGCCAGGCCCTTCGCGACGGCCCCGTGGGGACCCGGGCCCAGGGACGATCCCTGGCGATTAGAAAGATCCTCGACAACCCACAAATTCTCGACTACATCATCCAGTGGTTCGGGGTTCAGGTGGATGAAGGCGAGATCCTCTACATGCTTGACCCCTACCGGAGCTACCGGCAGGAGGTTGAGGACTACTTTGCTCACCTGACACGGGAGCGGGGTCCGGAAGAGGCGAGCAGCTAAGGACGCTCCTCCCTCAGGTTCTGCTGTTTCATGTGGTAGGCAAGGAAAGGATCCCACATCGCGCCCGTGGCCGACATGGCAAAGTCGGCCCCCGATGAAAGGGCCAAGTCGATGTCCTCCACCGTCATGATTCCGCCTACGGCGATCAGGGAGAGAGGGAGCTTCTGTTTTCGGACCTCCTTGGCAAGCCGACCAATAACCTCCAGTGCCGCTTTTCTGATCCCGTTTCCGCAGACTCCCGACTTTTCCCGTCCTGCCCCCGGCAATGCCGGACGTCCTTCGGGGTTGATGATCGTCGCAGAGAGGGTGTTGATGGCGGCAATCCCATCGAGAAAGGGACTGACGGACTTGATGAGCTCTCCAGCCGCCTGATCGCTTGCGATATATCCGACCTTTGCCACCAGCGGAATCTTCGTTCCGATCCCGCTGCGAACCTTCTTGGCGATCTCCCCCGCCGCAGAAGGGTCCTGAAAGATCTGTCCCTCGGTGCCTTTGACGTTGGGACAGGAAAAGTTCATTTCGATGGCCATCGCTCCGGCCTCAACGGCCATTTTTGCGGCCCGGGTGAAATTGGCCGCAATCGATTCTCCCTCCCGCTCTGTCCCAACGATACTGACGATCAGCACCTGTCCCTTTCCGACCATTGAGCGTGCAAGCTCCACGTCCTTTTGCCAGACAGAGGGATCTTGGCTGGGCATTCCGAAGGAGTTGGTGATGGTGATCTCTCGCATCGACGCCGGCTCCATTCGGGGAATGCCGATCAGGGGCGTGCCAAGCACCTCGGGGGTGAGGTCTCCGTTCACGGAGACATAGAGGCAGTTGGGGGCCGGATAGGAAGGGTGCGAATGGGTTCGAACGGTTTTATAGACAAGAAGATCGAATCCCATGCGGGCGTAAAAGCCAATCCATTCGGAGTTGAGGAGTGGTCCCGCCGGAATGCCAAGACGGCTGTTTGCCGAAAGGCCAAGAAACGAGACCGGAGGGCCATGAGGGATAGTTGTGGGGATCCGTCCATGAAAAACGGGACCCTCCCGATAGTTCTCGTCATAGGACTTGTCGATGGCGTAAACTGAGTCAGGAATTTGCACGACGAACTCCTTTGGGGTCGATGGAGGAGGTAATGATGGCGGCCTCAATGGCGGTTTCGGAGAGGGCTTTTTCAAAGGCTGAAATAATGTGAGGAACAATTTCGGGACGGTGTGTCAATGCCACTGTCGTTGAACCTGCTCCCGAAATTGCAAATCCTCCCGCTCCAGCTTTCATTGCCGCTTCTCGAAGGGAGTCAAATCCGGGGATCAAGACCTTCCGGTAGGGCTCGATGAGAGGGTCGTTGACCCGCTGGCAAAAGAGGTCAGGATCATTCCGGAGGAGGGCGAGAAGAATCCCGGCAGTATTTGACAGGGCGCCAATGGCATGGCTCCTCGGGACAAGATCCGGAAGAATCTTGCGAGAGTCGGAGGTCTTGAGGGTTTTTTTCGGAACGACAAAGACAAGATGGATGCCGTGAATGAAGCCTGCGGGGAGGGCGGTTCGGCTCGCACCATGGCTGACGGTGATACCACCGAAAAGGCACGCCGAGATGTTGTCGAGAAAGACGCCTCCACTGACACCGGCTTCCGCTGAAAGGGCCGCCTCAAGGATCTCCTGGGGGGAGAAAATGTCACCGGCAAGAAGGTTGCCAAGATAGGCACCGCCGACGGCTGAGGCGGCAGAGGACCCCAACCCCGATCCAGGGACGCCCTTTTCGAGGGTGAGGCGAAAGTGTCGCCTCTCTCCGGCTCGGTCAAGCATGATGCGAAGGGCTATACTGGCCGTGTTCTCCCGGGGATCAGAGGGAAGGGGAGTCCATGCTCCGGTGATCCGTTCAATCACATCCTGGGAAAGAGCGGAATCGAGACTCGCCGAAAGGGTGTCGCCCATCCCTGTCACCGCCATTCCCAAGGTGTCAAATCCAGGACCAATATTCCCAACGGAGGCGGGGGCATAGACAGAAACGGTGGGATGCGACATGAAGGTAAACACTCCTTGTGGAGAAGGTCCGGATCGGCCGGATCTCCGGATCGAATGATCGCTGGCGAGATGAGGGTTCGTTACAGATGAAACAATATCGCTGGGCTGACAGAACTATTTTATCATAAGCCTAACCGAAGAGTCCTGAGTTCGTGGATGTGAGTACGGAGGTTAGGTAAGATGAAAAAAACGGGGGAGGATCTCTCCGAGAAAGAGTCCTACCGCCGCCGCCGCCCCCCCGAGAAGGACCATCTCCCCTGCACCTTTGAGGGGAGGTTCTCCTGCCAGCCGGGACTTCAATGAACCGGTCACTGCCAGAGTGAGCAATGACAGTCCGAGGGCAGCAGTGAAAGCCTCATAGGCACGGGGAAGAAAGAAGTAGGGAAGAAGGGGGGGGAGGGCGCCTGCAAGAAAGGACCCGGCAAGCAACGCCGCGCTTTTGGCCGGGGACTCGATGTTTTCCTCGTGAATCCCCAACTCCTCTCTCACCATGAATCGGTGCCAGACCTTCGGATCGGCAACGATGCGATCTGTAACGTGAGTCGCCTCTTCCGGGGGAAGTCCAAAGGAAATGAAGAGGTCGTAAACCTCCTTACGCTCAAGCTCAGGGACATTGGCAATCTCCCATCGTTCCCGCTCGACCTCCCTTCGGATAAGATCGTTTTGGCTCCGGGCGGCGAGAAAGGCTCCGGCTCCCATCGAGAGGCTCCCGGCCAGCGCCGTCATGAGTCCTGAATAGAGTATCGAAGTATGGGAGAGGGGGGCCCCCGAAAGTCCTCCCAGAAAGCTGGTGAGGGTGACCATGCCATCATTCATTCCCAAAACGACATCGCGGATGCGAAGTCCGGAGGGAAGATGGCCGGTTTCCGGGGAGAAGGGGTTGGAGGAGGAATTGTTTGCGTCCATAAGAAATATGATACCCGAGGAATTCCAGGGAAACCAGAAAAAAGGAGAGCAGTTTCGGGAAGGGGGAAAAGAGGCTTGACAAGAAAAACTCCGGAGCGTATTCTTCGGTTGTGTAATGCCCTCAAAATTAAGGTCTGTGCGCCCAACTATGGGGTGGTGCGGATTTGGCATCTTTCCTTTATTTTTACTTAAAAGGGGGTCTGTCGTGGCTCAAAGCGGTCAAAAAGGGATCGTCGGCTATTGGCTCAACGCAGCCTTTTCGGCGGTCGGAAGCGGATCCGTTGTCGGCTTCTGCCTTCAGGAATGGTTCGGTGCCCACCGATTCGAAACCTGGCGCGAATCTTATGTTTGGATCTATTGGGTCATGGTTCTGACGACGATCGTCGGTGCCCTGATTGGTCTTTACTCCTATGCCTACCACCGCAAACGGGAGAACTGGTAAGTCTCTGGAGATTTTTGGCTACTTTCCCAAACCTTTAAGGAGGTGGTGGTATGTGGATGTTGAATGCGATTACAAGTCTTACGCCCCAGCAGCTGAAGGATCTGTCGAATCCTGGTGATCCGACCCATGTTCTTCCTTCTCAGTTCAATTTTTGCTGCGGGATGACTCCGGGAGGAGCCAGCCAGGGTGTGGCATCCTTTGCTGCAGCCATGGGTACGGCATCCGCCATCGGGAGCCTCGTTCTTCTTCTGGTGTGCATGTCGGGCGCTGCAGGTCGTGCGAAATTCGACCCGTCTCGCAAAAAGTAAAACCCCTTTCACGATGGCGGGGGGCAATCTCCGAAACCCCTGTCTGGGGGGCGGGTGCTGCCTGTCCCTGATTGCTCCGTATGTCACTAGTGGAGCAGATTAAAACTCAAGTTTTTTAAGGAGTGCGAGATGGCATTTCGCGAGTACAAGTTCGGCGTGATGATGACCGGAACAATTTTTGCTGTCACACTGTCCATTACCGTTCTGTTCCCTGCTATGGAGATGAGCAAGGTTCCTCCATCTGCCACGGCTATCCAGAAGGCAAAGGACTACGGTCCGGAAAGCGGATTCACGATTGAGGATCCCTTCATGACCGGTGAAAATCGTCCGACGATGATCGGTAAGGGAAAGGTGATCTTTGTCCGCGAGGGTTGCTGGTGGTGTCATACGCTTCTTCCCGAGCAGACTCAGGATTGGCAGTACTTCGGTGCACCTCCCCGCGTTTCGGACTTCGTCGGTGAGTCTCCCACGGTGTTCGGATCTGACCGGAAGGCTCCAGATCTTCTCCACGTGGGATCCCGTCTCCCGATCAAGGGATGGCATCTTGTCCACCATGCGAATCCGCGTGCAGTTCAGCCCATGTCACAGATGCCGGCATTCAACTACCTCTCCAAGAGAGATCTGAATGCTCTGGCTGACTACATGATGAGCCTTAAGTAGTACGTATAAGTTTGAAGGGGGTCTCGTTTCTCGAAGACGGGACCCTCTTTTTCGAGCCAACGTTTTTACTCTGATGTCTCTCCGGGATTTTGCCGGAATGACTTAAACGATATGAAAGGAGTGGCAGAATGGCCGATACGGAAGAGCTTCTGAATCAACGCTTTGACGGAATGCTCGAAGGTACGAACAATGTTCCTGGAATCATCATCCTTCTTCTTGTGATGGTGGTGGTTACTGCCGAACTTTTTACCTTCCCTCTTTTCGGAGCCCGTCCTCAGCTTCCCGGGAACCTGCATTACTGGATCGTTCAGGGGCAGCCCGTCCTGAAGGCCCACACCTCTCCCAACTTTGCTCGTCCTTGGTGGGATCAGGGGTACGTGGTGAATTCCATCTATGTGTCGATTTTCTTTACCTGGGTCGGTCTCTTGATGAAAAGAACGGAAGTCGCCCGCGACTTCTAGCTTGAGGTTCTCTCTGGCCAATGGCTTGAAGGGCTTCCTCTTTTTTGAATAATCACAATCCAAGGGGAGGTGATTCCTTTGTGGAATGTCAATAGTCCCATCGTGTTCTGGTGCATCACATTGACCATGCTTTTCGGGGCACTGATCTATTCCTTCTTCATTGATGATGTGAAGCCCGAGTAAAGGGTCCATCAATCTTTCTGGAAGTCAGGACTATATTCTCTTCAGTATAATGCATACATAAAAAGGCGGGTTCCGTTTGGAAGCCGCCTTTTTTGTTTTTCTGTTGCAGCCCCGATGGTGCGGGGTGTACAATCGGTCCTAGAGGTGTTTATGTCCATTAAAATGTCTGTCTCAGTCGTCATCTTTACGTTTCTCTCCGCTTCCGTCATCACATTTACCATCATGTCCCGCTACATTATCGGCCCATTCAAGAAGCTCAAACGCGGAGAGCAGGTGATTATCGCGATGAGCTTTGTCGGAATCATCAGCGTGATCTCCTTTGCTGTCATCCAGCTCCTCTTAAGAATTCTGGTGTAGTCTCCATGAAAACTGGTGAAAAAGTTGTTTTCCTGCTGGCTGGATTGATGGTTTTGTCCGCAATGGTACTCTATGTGTTGGCCCGTCTGCATATTGTGACATTCTGGACAACCAACGACGTCTATCTCTTCAGCAAGAAATCAGCCGTGGGGTATGAAGTCTTTGAAAAGTACTCCTGCCGAGACTGTCATGTGGTTTATGGGGAGGGTGATTACGATGGTCCGGATATGGATGGGGAGGGAACACGGAGAACGGCCGCCTGGCTCCATGCCTACTTCAATGATCCTGCCACTCTTGTTCCCGGAACCGCTCATAGCGGAAAATTTGCTCCGACATTCGACAAAATCTCGCCCAAGGAGAAGGATGAGATTGTCGATCTTCTGATGAGCCTGAAGTCTCTCCCCGGCTCACCAAATTATCCAAAACCCCCAAAATAGCGAGAGGGTCGGGAGAACGTCTCTTCGACTTCCTGCAAGGAGAAAACATGAAATTACCAGAGGGAATTGTCGCCTATTTGTGGACGGCAACAGGACTCGTCTCCCTTGTGATCATTGTCTTCGGGATCTACTGGTCCTACAAGAACGGGCAATTTGACGAGAATATCAAGTACATCATCTTCAATGAAGAGGATGGTGATGCCAAGGTTCCGCCCCACGAACAAAACTCCGATCACACTCCGGCATCTAAACCTCACTGATTCCGGTCAGGGGGAGGAAAGGTCAGGCAATGAAGAAAAAGCTGAACCGGCGTGATGCCATTTTGGGAGTCATAGCCGGTCTCCTGATGTTTTATGTTGGAGATCGTCTCTTGGGCCTCACCAATGGCGCTTTCCATCATATCTTCGGGGCGGGAATTCTTTTTTCCTACCTTTTGGCTCCTCTGGCCGTCTCTTTTGTCACAGGATACATCGCTGGCCCCTTCGGAAAATTCCTTGGTCCTCTTCCCCCTATGACCTATCTCCTCTTGGCCTATCTTTACGAGGTCTATCATTCATCGGGGCAAACTGTAGGAATTCCCGTGGCTCCCTTCATGATGATTTTTTTTATCACGGTTCCTGAGGTCTCCTTCCTCGGAGGATATGTGGGAGAGGTCCTCCGACGCCGAAGAAGTGCCCGTGGAACACCGGCTCGCTCCCCAAAAACTCGGGGACCGGAACGGATTTCCTGACCCTTCAATATGAGGTGCGTATGAAAGACGAACGGCTCTCCGAATCTCCCAGCAGCTCAACCGATCGACTGGGGCTGAGATTCATCCTTTTCGGGGTATTTTGTCTTTTTGTCGGGACGATGCAGGGCTTTCTCCAGTCCACCCCGCGGATTCGTCACTGGATTCATATGACGGGACAGGCAGGACACCTGGTCGATCCCTTGGCCCATGCCCATATCAACCTCATTGGAGGAGTGGTTTCGGTTGTTATGGCCATGGTCTACTACCTCCTTCCCCGTCTGTCGGGAAAGAAAATCTGGAGCCCCTTTCTTGGGGAGATGAGTTTCTTTTTCATGGTCGCTGGTGTCCTGTGTTTTTACTCCGTGCTCCTGACATTCGGAATTCTGGAAGGAAACAGAATGCTTTCCCAAGGAATCGTCTACCCCTTGGCCCGTGCCGTCTACCAGCCCTACCACCGGATAGGATTTGTTCTGTCCGCCCTCTTTATGGGCATCGGACATTGGACATTTGTGTGGAATGTTTTTGCCACTGTCTGGTCCCGCGACAACAAAACTGTAATTGAGAGAGCTCCGACTCCGGCCAAGGAAAGGATCTAGTCAGGATGGATGATCAGAACCAGCCACACGGACAGGGGGTTCCCCCTCTCCCTGCAGGAGAAGAAACTCCTTCAAAGAAGATCACCACCTCCGATGACGATGACCTCGCTCCGGCCGAGATGTCTCCCTGGCAGCTTCCATGGAAGGCAATCTCCATCACCATTGTTCTGCTGATCCTTATTGCGGGAGCGGTTCATGTGGTGGGGCTCGCCTCAAACCGGATCGTGCGCCTCTCCACCGCTTCGATCAGAAAGCATGGCGCCGAGCCAGGGGAGTTTCGCCCGATGGGCGGAGTTCTCACAGAGGCGCTTCCCGGGTCGAAAAATGCCAAAATCCAGGGGGATGCCTCGAAAAAGCTGGCGGAAGGAAAGGACCTGGCTCCCACCTCCCAGATCCATGTCGACGACTCAGGCTACAGGATTCCCGAAGGGTATGTGCTCATTCCTGCGGGGCCCTTCTGGATGGGGGCGGAGGACAGTTATGCAAATTTTGATGAAAAGCCGATTCACAAGGTGTACCTTCCCCCCTATCTCATTGAAAAGCACCTTGTGACAAATCGCGAGTACAAGGAGTTTGTCGACAAGCTCCACTACCTTCCTCCGGCGAACTGGAAAAGCCGCAGCTATCCGGCGGGGCGGGGCGATTATCCGGTGACCTTTGTCTCCATGGAAAACGCCCGGGATTATGCCCGGTTCCGCCGTGCCCGTCTTTGTACCGAAGAGGAGTGGGAAAAGGCTGCCCGGGGAGAGGACAAGAGAATGTGGCCCTGGGGGAATGAATGGGATCCTCGGAGGGCCAATGCCAACTACACGGTGGGGGATACCTCTCCCGTCAATCGCTATCCGATGGGGGCGAGTCCCTATGGGGTTCTTGATATGGCCGGAAATGTCTTCGAGTGGACAAGCTCCGTCTATCGACCCTACCCCGGAAGTACCGCCAACAAAGCCCGTTTCTTCGCCTATCGGGTGGATCCCACCGGAGCCCTTCATCCGGTGGCGGGCAAGAGCTACTACGTCCTCCGGGGAGGCTCGTGGAAGAGCGATCAGTACAGTGCTCGCGTGACCGCAAGAAATCCCACCTGGCCGGTCTATGCCTCGGACTTTTTTGGCTTCCGGCTGTGCAAGGATGCCGTCAAGTAACATCGTGGCGGGAAGAGAAACAGTGATGCTTTAGTAATGGACAGGAGAGAAAAAATGACGAGGGACGAACGGATCAAGGATTACATCATGAAGTTCTACTATGCCTGCCTCCTCTATGCGATCATCGGGTTCTCCTGGGGAGCGGTGATGGGAGGGGTTGAGACATTCCGGAACTTTGTTCAGGCAGGTGCAGGGGGCCCGTCTGATCTGATCGTCCTTGGACATACCCACATCAACCTGCTGGGATGGGTCGAGATGGCGATCTTTGGTTCGATGTATTTCATCGTTCCCAAGATTTACGCCGGGCCCCTTTACAGCTACCGCCTTCTCCGGATCCACTTCTGGATGCATAACATCAGCCTGGTGGGGATGGTTCTGGCCTTTTGCATCGCCGGCTACAAGGGCGGAATGATCCTTCTTCACGGCAATGTTGCCGACATCAAACCTGTTGAGGCTCCCTATATGGAGATGGTAGGAATCTTTGGCCTCTTCGTCCTCCTTGCGAATATCATCTTTGCCTACAATATCTACATGACAGTGCAGGTCGCAAAAGGACGCAAGTCTCTTCCCGAGAACGAGCGCGAAGAAAACTTCGGGGGACTCGCTGCCCCGGTGCCGGCTGCCGGCCAAGGTCGACCCTAAGTGGCACTGCTAGGTCGCCCCGGCCAAAGTGTCGGATCCCATTCGCGAGGGAGCCTTTACAAACCCCTTCTCCTGGGTTCACTATTGGGAGGAGGGGCCGTCATTGTGCCGGCTCCGGCTTGGGCCTATCTTCCCCGGTATGTCCACGTCACATTGGGTCTTCCTTGGTTTGCCTATCTGTTCTTCCTCTTGGGGATTCTTATCCCTGTTTTTCTCTATCTCGGGATCTCCTGGTACTTTAAGCGGGAGCTGGAAAAGCCGGGACACGGACAGAGCATGCGGCCGATCGGAGGGCCTTCCGGACGGTCAGAACACCCTGATGACGAGGGGGAAGAGTAGGGCCGTTACCCATATGAGTGAGGGACTTCTCTTCCAATGGAACAGACCCAACCACTAATTCCGATGCCGAAGATCGCCAAGCCCGCAAAGGTCGTTGGCGGACTTCGGGTCACACAGATTCGGACGATCGTTCAAGTTGCCTTTATTGTCCTTTTGATTGCCCTTCCTTTTACAGGGATTTTCCATATCGATCTCTCCACCGGTCGCTTCGTCATCATGGGCTACCAGGTATGGTGGAGTGACTTCTTCCTTATCCTCCCCTTCTGGATTTTTGTGATCTCGGCCATGACCGCGGTTTATGCGGTTCTCGGGATGGTCTATTGCGGCTGGGCCTGCATTCAGAATACCTTTTCCGAGTGGACAAACGCCCTGGCAAAGTTTTCCTTTGGATCTGCATCCTTAGGGCCCGGGTTTGGAGAGGTCTCCCTCTCCGGGGCTCGTCCGAAAAAGGTGGGGGCGCTCAAAAAGCTTGGCCAGTGGACGATATTTGTGGGCGGTGTGCTCCTCTTTTCCTTGACCGTCTCCGTCATCATTACCGCCTATGTGATTCCCCCTCGAGCACTCTTTCACGACCTCGTGACCGGAGCCAACCCCACGGCCTACTGGTTGGTGCTAGGGATTGGGGGCGTCATGTTCTTGAACCTTCTTCTTGTCCGCCACTACTGGTGCAAGTGGGTCTGTCCTTATCCCCTATGGCAGCACATGTTCAAGACCGACGATACCCTCAAGGTCGCCTTTGACCATAGCCGGAGAGCCGAATGTACCGGCTGCAACCTCTGCGTGAAGTCCTGCTTTATCGACATTGATCCCAGGGATACCAAAAACTATTCTCGCTGCATCAACTGCGGAGAGTGTGTTGTGGTATGCGAAGACTATATGGGGAAGCATGGCCGTCCATCACTTCTCACCTTCCACAAAAATGGCCTCTATGTGGATAGTGACGGAACCACCAAGCCAAGAAAGCTCTCTCCGGGGACCGTACGGTTTGTGGTGGCAACGGTCTTCAGCTTGGTGCCGCTGTCCCTTTTTGTTTACGGGATTGTGACTTATTCTCCATACAGGGTGACCTTCAGCCAAGTCCCCGGTCGATTCGACCAGTTTGAGGTCGGCCTTTACAACAAGACGCCCCATCCGGAGAGCTTTGTTCTCGGCGAGGAAGGTCTTCCGTCTTCGAGTGTGACCTTTGGGCAGACAAAGGTCTCCATTCCGCCCGGCGAGCACCGGAAGATTGTCATGACGGTGGGAGCCACGGAGGCGCTGCCACCGGGACTCCACAATTTTCGAGTTGATGTGAAGAGCTTGACCCCCAAACCGGGGCAGTTTCGTCAGGATGCAACGGTCTATATTCCCAACCGTTCTCAGGGATAGCCTCAGGGCCTTCTTGACGCTGGGGGCAGCATATCTGAGGGGGCAAGAATTGCCCCCTTACTTATGGTGTCGAGTCGGCGGGAAATCCTGAACTCAGAAGTGAAGCCAGTTGAGGGATTGGGGCAACAGGGACGGTTTTTTGGACCCCGGTTCCAAGATCCTTGATCGTAATCGTTCCAGATCCTCGTTCGTTCTCCCCTGCGAGCCCAATATAGCGTGCGCCCTCCCGTTCGGCCGAGACGAAGGCCTTCTTGAGTCGATTGCTCCCGAAGAGACCGACACAAGAGATCCCCTCCGCACGCAATGAGGTCAGAAGTGTTCGGATGTATCCCCGACTGTCGTCGTCGAGTGGGTGAAGGGCAATTGTGACCGGGGGCGCATCGGAACGAGGAAGCGTTCCCGATTTTTCCCGGAGAAGGTAAAGCCGTTCGATGCCGATGGCGAGGCCAACTCCCGGAACGTCCGGACCACCGAGAGAGCTGACCAGACCGTTGTATCGTCCTCCGGCGGCCCATGTCGACTGGGCGCCAAGGGCGTCCGAGACCCACTCAAAGGCCGTCTCCGTATAGTAGTCGAGTCCCCGGACCAGTCGGGGGGAGAGCGTATAGGGAATATCCCCCTCGTTGAGAGCTTGGCAGACTCTCTCGAAATGCTCCCGGGATGTCGGGCAGAGAAAGCTTGTAATGGCGGGAGCGGTGTTAAGGGTCGGCTGACAGCCTTCGACCTTGCAGTCGAGAACGCGAAGGGGGTTGGTTGAGATCCGACGAACACAGGTCTCGCAGAGGTGTTTTTTGTGGTCTTCGAGGTAGGCCACCAATCGCTTTCGGTATTCTGGACGACAGCCATCGCACCCCATGCTGTTGATAAGAAGCTGAGATCCTGGAATGGAGGTCTCCCGGGCGTATCGACTGACTGAGGCAATCAGGTCGGCGTCGGTATCAGGGTCGTTGGGGCCGAGGATCTCGGCCCCGGCCTGGTGAAACTGCCTCAGACGCCCCGCCTGAGGCCGTTCGTGGCGGAACATTGCTCCCTGGTAGTAGAGGCGGGATGTTCGGCCCGGTTCGGCAAGACGGTGTTCGATGGCGGCCCGCAAGAGCGAGGCGGTTCCCTCGGGGCGAAGCGCAAGCTTTTCTCCCCCTTTGCCTTCGAAAAGGTACATCTCCTTTTCCACGATATCGGTTGACTCGCCGATCGATCGGAAAAAGAGTGCCGCCGATTCGAATATCGGAAGGCGGACCTCTCGAAATCCCGAGAGGACAAAGAGATCTCGGACTTCGTCCTCGAGCCGTCGAAACGCCTCTGATTCCGGGGGGAGAAGATCCTTGACGCCGCGGGGGGCCTGATATTTCATGAGAACCTTTCCATAGGGATGCTATTCTGTCAAAAAACATGGACCGGTATTCAAGTCACGCCCAAGCGAAAGACTCTATTGGATGGCATGTCATGATGTCCCATTCGCAGAACCCTTATTTTAGCAGAGGATCGTGAAAAACAGAAAGACTTCCGCCATAGACCCTCTTGCGGCCGAGGTGTCGAGCCTTTCCCGGAGATTTGCCGAAAGGTCGCTCGACTCTTCCTATATGGACCGTACCGAAAGTCGCGAGGCCTATGGGGTCTACTACGGAGAGGTGAGCCACTCCAAAGGGGTGGCTCTTGGAGAAGAAATTCTCAGGCGGGGGGATTCCTCCCTATTTAGGAAAGACCACCTCCGGATTCTTGACCTGGGGGCAGGAACGGGAGATTTTGGCCTGGGAGTGGCAGAATCCCTGCTTGCCGCGCATCCTTTTTCTCTCTCCCTTCATTTCGTCGATCGCTCCAAAGAGGCCTTGGAGGCGGCTGTAAGCGGAAGGGGGCACTCCCGGCTTTCTCTGACAGTCTCTCAGGCCACTCTTCCTAAAGATCGCTCCTACCTATCCGATGGCTACGATATTGTCACGATGGCCAACTGCCTCGCTGAAAACGAGAGCCAGTTGGACGGCTTTGCCGATCTTCTGGGGGAGATGGCTCGGTCGATTCTTCCGGGGGGGCTCCTGCTCCTGGTCGAACCGGCGGACAGACGGTCCTCCCGGGCCCTCCTCACGCTGGGGGACGATCTTATCTCCCGACATCTTCCGCTTCATTTGCTTGCCCCCTGTCCGGGGGGGCGCACCTTGCCCTGTCCGGCTCTCAGGCGCTCCGAGGACTGGTGCCATGAAGATCGCCCGGCGGTTTTTTCGGAGGGTCTTCTGAAAACGGCGAAATTGGTGGGGCATGTGAAGGATTCTCTCAAGATGACCTATCTGCTTTTTGGTCGGGGAGGGGCGCCCCCCCCGCCGTCCCTTCGTCTCGTCTCTCCGCTTCACAGGGAGAAGGGGCTCTTCTTTGGCGACTTTTGCGACGGAAATCTCTGGTGGCGAATCCGGCTTTTGACGCGGAACCGGGGAGATCTGACCCGAGCCTTCACCCGGCTCCATCGGGGGGAGAGTGTGGCAGAAGGGGAGCCCTCCTCTCTGGCAAGCTCTCCGCCTCTCGAAGGTCGAGGTTCGATCGATTGGCCTCGGGAGCGTCCAGTTATTCGCCTGTCCCACCCGGATGGCCGCCCCTTTGACCCAATGGATGAATCGTGATGCGTATCTGGCCGGTGATGGCCCCGCACAGCCCTGACCTTCTCTCCTCCTGGAGTCAGGGCGGCAACAGGGAGATGATTGCCGCCTTTGCCCGATTTCGTCAGGATCTGTTGGCGAAATCGGCGGAGCCCTTTGATGCGGTCATTGCCTATACCCCGGCTTGGCAGGTCCGCCATGTCACCTTGCTTGATCTCTCCCCGGAGCACCAGTCCTCCCGGGACTTTTCCGGGTTCGGCCACCACTATCAGTATGATCCCCCCGGGGCTCCGGATCTGGGAAATCGGTTGATTCTTCAATCCAAGTCTCTTGGGATGGCTGCGGCTCCGGGCATTCACGGCGTCGACCACGCCATCTCGGTGCCCCTTTTTTTTCTTCTTCCAGAGGGCACGACACCGGTGCTACCGGTATCGCAGTCTCTCTCGGGGGTCCTGCAGGCGATGCGTCTGGGAGAGGCGATCAGGTCGCTCTCCTCAAAAAAACGTGAAAAGATCCTTTTGCTGGTTTCGGGGGTGATTTCCATGAACGCGAAAGAGATGGCGCGGGGGTGGGCCGATCCTGAGATTCCAAGATGGACGGAGGGGATCATTTCGTCCCTTGTGGGAGGAGCGAGCCCTGACTGGAGCCTGCTTCCCTCCCTGGGCAAGGAAGTTCTGGATACTCTGGATCCCCCCGGGCGCCTGCGAGAGCTTCACCTTCTCAAGGGGCTGGGTGTCTCTGGGGGGCAACTCTGGGCTCAGGAGAGGATTGAAGGGCTTGCCCAGGTGCTGATCGGATTCGACCCGATCGAAACATAGGCGGGTGGCTCCGAGAAAACCGTTTCATCTGGGAACGCTCGCAGTGATCTGTGTGTCACGGTAAAACATCCGATAGTTCTTCGGCCTCATTGGTACGAGACTCATAGAGATGATCCGAAAAGTATCTGTCGGCCGATTCGGTCACCCTGTCGAGCCAGTGGTCGAGTGAGCTGATCTCTCCCTCCGCTTGATCTTCCATCTGCCCAATGCCCTCGGCAATCTCAAGAGGATCCACGTCCCGAATACCCTCTTCGCTTCCCATCTCTGTCTCCTATCGATTGAGTTGTGAGATCCGGCGAAAGGGAAGAAACAGCTCTCCTTCCGCCTCGGAACAATTGATTGCAAAAATCATGCGAGAGGCATTTGGGGTGTCCCTGATGGGGGAAAGATGGAGGGATGCATGTTAGCGCGATTCTGTTTTTGTCCATGAAGTTACGTGAATGTTTTGTTGTGGGCTGTTTTGGGATGAGGCTTCATTTCTCGTCCTGTTTCGGGGGGCGAAAAATCGGATGGTGTTGGTTTTATGGGTTGATTATAGTTTTGGAAAATAAGCCCGATAAGAGTATCATGTTGTGATAAGGTCCACCGTCGTGTTTGCACGGTGGGGGAGAGGGCTTAATTTAGGAGAAGACTTCATGGCAGCGATGTTCGGGCGGCAGGGCAACGGAGCGGGGAACGGGTCTTTGCGGGAAGGAAATGTGTCCACGATGGAAGGAGCGGGAGGGAGGGGGCTTAACGATCCCCGGGTGCTTCTCCATATTCTCGATGCCGTTCCCAACCTGGGGATCGCCGTCGCCTCTCCCGACATGGGTTCGGGCCGGGGAGGCAACAACATTCTCTACATGAACCAGGCCATGAAGGAGATCGTCTCCCAAATGGAATCGGAGATGAGAAAGTCCTTTGGCGTCGGTGCCTCCGAGGTCATGGGGGGATCCATCCACCGTTTTCACCAGGATCCCGACAGAATCCGGCGGATCCTCGAGGGGCTCTCTCCCGGGGAGGTTCGGAAGAACCAAGTGATGGACATTGGAGGCATCTCTCTCCTGTCCACTACCGAGCGGATCGCCGATCCATCGACCGGAGAGCTTCTGGGTTTCATGACCATCTTTCGGGACGTGACCAGCGACAAGCTTCTTTCATCCTCCGTGAACATGCAGGAGCAGTCTTCCAATGAGCTCTCCGCCGCCATGGACCGACTGGATTCCGGGATTCGGGAGATCGTGACCACCACGGGCCGGGTCTCCGACGAGGCTCAAAAGACCCGATCGGAAGGGGAGGCGGGCCGGAAGACGCTCGACGATCTCCTCTCCCAGGTTCGGGAGTCGGGGGAGGCCATGCGGGCCCTGGTCGATGTGGTGAACGGACTCAACACCCGGAGCCAGGAGATCGGCAAGGTGGTGGAGGTCATCGACGATATCGCGAGCCAGACGAATCTCCTGGCCTTGAATGCCGCTATCGAGGCGGCCCGGGCGGGAGAGCAGGGGCGCGGATTTGCCGTGGTGGCCGACGAGGTGAGGAAGCTGGCCGAGCGGACCATTCGCGCCACCAAGGAAATCGGTTCCACAATCCGTGAAACCCAGAACGACACGACCAAAACGGTCACCCTGATCCATGGAACATTGGGAAAGGTCGAGGAGAGCCAGAAGAAGGCCGAGGTGGTGGGCACGGTCTTCGAATCCATCGTCGACCATGCGAGTATCCTCTCCAACACCCTCTCCTCCATCGTGGGTGTGACCGAGAACCAGTCCCGCAACGTTTCTTCTGTCAAGAAGCAGTTGGAGGGTCTCGTGGGCGGCCTGAAGGATATTTTGAAAAAGGTGAAAAGCTCTTTCTGAGCTCCTATCGTTCCGGGCTGAAATTCTCTCAATGGAGGTGACATGTCTTCGGAGATCATCTTTGACTCACCGAACCACAAGTTCTGCTGGCTGGGTCGCGACGAGACCGGGCTTGAGGAAGGTGTTCAGACCAATCAGTATCTGATTGTCGACAATGGTCGAGGAACACTCCTCGATCCCGGTGGTTTCGGGGTTTTCTCCCGGGTGGTCGTCAACATGAGCGAGTTTGTCGATCCTGAAAAGGTCGACCACATCTTTCTCTGCCATCAGGATCCCGATGTGGGCGGGGGGCTGGCCTCCTGGCTCGACATGACGCCGGCCCGCGTTCATGTCTCGGCGCTCTGGATTCGATTCCTGCTCCACTACGGGGTGACTGCCATCGATCGGATCGAGGGCATCCCCGACGGAGGAGGAACCCTCACCCTGGCTTCGGGGAACAGGATCGAATTCATTCCCGCTCACTTCCTCCACTCCCCCGGGAATTTTCATGTCTTCGACCATGCCTCTGGGATCCTGTTCACCGGAGACGTGGGCGCCGCGATCTACCCTAAGGGAGAAACCCCTCTTTATGTGGAGAACTTTGACGACCATGTGAAACACATGGAGGGATTCCACGTGCGCTACGTCGGAACATCGAAGGCGATCGAGTACTGGATCGGGAAGATCAAGCACCTTCCGATCAAGATGATCTGCCCCCAGCACGGGTCGATCTTCCGGGAGAAGGAGGCCCGCCAGTTCCTCGACTGGATCTCCCGCGCCAAGGTGGGCTTCGACGCCAACATCTTTACCTGAGAACCGTGAGATATTCCCGGTGGGGGGATCGTGTCCCCGCCTCCTAGAGGAGCGCCCATGAGTATCGGCAAGACTGATATTGAAAACCTTGTTCTCCAGGTCGGCACCAACCAGATGGAGCTTGTCGACTTTCGCATCTTCCAGGTCGACAAGAACAACCCCGAAAAAATCATGGAAGGGATCTACGGGGTCAATGTCGCCAAGGTGATCGAGATCATCAAGCTCCCCGAAATCACACCGGTCCCCAATGCCAATGCCTTTCAGGACGGCGTGATCAATCTTCGGGGGATTGTCATCCCCATCATCAACCTTGCCCGCTGGATGCGTGTGACCGAGCCCCCCGGCATCACCTCGACCCAGGTGATCGTGACGGAGTTTTCGAATATTCGCCTGGGTTTTCTCGTCCATCAGAGCGTGCAGATCCGTCGGGTCTCCTGGAAGAGCATCGTTCCGATCAATCTTCCTTCGTCGGCGGGCCACAAGGATTCCAGCGTGGTGGGGACGATCAAGCTTACCGATGGCCCCGATGCCGGCCGGGTTCTCCTTATCCTCGATTTCGAGACGATTGTGGAGGAGATGGGGCTCTATTCGCGTCAGGAGCATGATCTCGAGTCGATGCAGAAGGTCGCTCCGACAGGAAAGGTTGTCCTGGTGGTCGACGACAGCGCCGTGGCGCGCAACATGCTGTCAAAGGCCCTCGACAAGGATGGATACAAGGTTCTTCTGGGCCGGAACGGCGAAGAGGGACTGACAGTGTTGGCTCAGATTTGGAAAAAGGACCCCTCCGATCTGGCGGCCATCATTTCCGATGTGGAGATGCCGGTGATGGACGGGTACTCCTTTGTGAAAAAGGTCAAGGAGCATCCGGAATGGAAGAACATTCCCATCATCATGAATTCTTCCATGAGCGGAACGGAAAATGTCCGCAAGGGACGGGAGCTCGGAATCGATGAGTATGTGGTGAAGTTTGAACCCCAGAAATTTCTTGAGGCACTCAATACGGCCTTGGCAAAGCATCAGGCCAAGATGGCCGCCGCCAAGCCCTGAATTCGTTCTTTTCGGATTGCTGCTGAGCCGGGGAGGTATCTCCCCGGCTTTTTTTATGCGAAAAGAGGAGTTGGGAGCGGAAAAGGTGCGATGCGGAGGGCGTCTCGCCATTCACGCCATCTCAATGCAAAGGTCGGGTCTTCGGGGGGAGGGGGTCGGTCAAAACTTGGGGAAATAGACGAAGGATTCGGCAAAGAGAAGAACAAAGGCAAAGATCCAGGGGAGCTGAGGGGCGAGACGATAAAGGAGACCTGGATCCGCTCCTGCGGGAATCTCCGGACGGGCCTCCACAAGGAGGGCGCCAAATCCCACCGCCGCGGCAAGGCTGCCGGTGATGGCAAACCAGGAAATCATCTCGAGACCCCCGATGTCGTGGGTGACGCCATAGAGGTTGGCGGTCATTCCGCCCTGGATGAGGAGAAATTCGAGGCCGAGATACAGGATCAGCCGGGCGAGAAACTGTGACGTTTCGTTCACGTGGGGGATCCTCCGGTCAGGGCGAGGTGGTCTTGGGTGTCCCGGGCGAGCTGTCCGCAGGCGGCCAGGACATCGGGGCCCATGGACTTGCGGACGGTGGCTGTGATGTGAAAGCCGGCGAGAATCTCCTGGAAGGCCGCGACGGAACTTTCCGTGGGGCGGTGATAGGGGGAGCCCGGAAAGGGGTTGAAGGGGATGAGATTCACCTTGGAGCGGAAGGGGGCGAGAAGACGTCCCAGAGTCCGTGCCTGGGCCGGGCTGTCGTTCACCCCGGCCAACAGGACATATTCGAAGGTGATCCTGTCCCGGTTCCGAAGGGGAAATCGACGGCAGGCCGAAAGAATCTCCTCGATGGAGTAGATGCGTCCCACCGGCATGATTTCCCGTCGGAGAGCATCATCGGGGGCGCATAGGCTAATCGCGAGGCGAACTCCGGTATTGGCCTCTCCCAGCGCATCGATGCGGGGAACAAGGCCGGATGTCGAGACCGTGATGCGTCGGGGCGACAGGCCGGCCCCATCGGGGTGGGTCAGGGAACGAATGGCCGGAATGAGAGCCTCGAGATTGGCCAGAGGCTCCCCCATCCCCATGAAGACAATATGGTCGATCCTTGATTCGCCAGGAGGGAGGGTCTCCACGAGTCGGGAGGCCAGGAGCCATTGGGAAAGAATTTCGGAGGTCGTGAGGTTTCTACTGAGCCCCATCGAAGCCGTGCGGCAAAATCGGCAGCCAATGCCGCAGCCGGCCTGGGTCGAGAGGCAGAGGGTCCACTGCCCTTTCCGGGGAATCAGGACCGCCTCGATGACCGGTCCGTCAAGGAGCCGGAAGGCCATCTTGACGGTTCCGTCAAAAGAGTGGGCCGAGGAAAGAAGCTCCGGATGATCGAGAGAGAGTGTCCCGGTCGCAACAAGGTCGCGTATCCCTGCGGGGATGTTGGACATCTTCAGAGGGTCGGTGATAAATCGTTGATAGACCCAGTGGGCCATCTGTCGTCCCCGGTAAGCCGCTTGTCCCTTGTCAGAAAGAATCTCTCCCCAGGTGGCCGGGGGATGGTCGAGAAGGTTCATGGGATAGCCTTGGGGTCGGAGGGCGGGGGAAGTCCGTTCTTGACCCTCGGAAGGATCGCCCGGCGAACGATCGCGGTGGAGAGGAGTCCAATGGCAACGCCTCCCAAAACATCAAGGGGGAAATGGGCTCCCACATAGATGCGGGAGAGGCCCGTCAGACTGGCCAGGGCATAAAGGGGAAGGGCCAGTCCGGGATAAAGCCCGGCAAAGAGGGAGGCCGTTGAGAAGACGGTGAAGGTGTGTCCCGAGGGAAAGGAGTTGGCATAGAGGGAAGGGCCGAGAACATGGACGGAGATCTGATGGTCGGCAATTCCGTCATGGAAGGCGGCCAAAGGGCGGTTGCGATGGACAAGGTGTTTGAGAATTGTTCCAATAATGAAGGAAATAAAAGAGGTCGAGGCCCAGAGAATAAAGTCCCGTCGAAAGTTCTTCCGGCCAAAAAGGGCCATCATCAAAAGCCCCAGCGGGAAGAGATAGAATCCGTTGCCAAGGGAGGTTGCCGCTTCCATGACCGGGTCGAGCCAATGACGTGAGAGTGAGCCGTTGATCCAGAGAAAGAGGCTCTGGTCCATAGTGATGAGGCTTGTCATACCTTAGTCCGAGCGATCCCGGTTCAGGAGGTCCTTGAGAAGATCCTGGACCTTTTCCTTGGACCACTGGGAGGGGTAGGAGATGCGGACAATCCCTCCGGCATCCCTGAAGCCGTGCTTGTCGATCAGATAACGAGCGGTTTCGAGAATCTGTTCTTTCCATGTCGAGGAGCTTGTCCAGCGCATCGCTTCGAGAAGAAGCTCTCCGAACTCCTCTTCCGTGAGATGGTCCGGATGCCAGAGGTCGATCTCTCCTGTATGATCAGGGTCACGGCTGACAAGGGAGTAGACAGGCATGAAAGAAGGTCCTCGGGGATTGGCGATGTGGAGTCGAAGGCGTGTTTAGGGCTATTATACACCAACGGCAAATTTCTACCAGAGTTTAAGGCGGATTTGAGGAAGGATCTCTTGGGCCATACAGCGGCATTGTGCGTCATTATCTCCGGGGTTTTGGCCGGTGCGCTCGTCCTGACGCGTCTTGCGGGTCGATTGCGGGTTCCGGACATTCTCTGGTTCATGCTCTTGGGGCTCGCGCTCGGACCCTTCGGGTTGAACCTTGTCTCGGGAGAGAGTCTCATGGGGCAGGATCATGTCCTCCTCCTGGGGGCTGTTTTTCTTGTTCTTTATGAGGCTGGGGTCGGAACACGACTCGCCCTTCTCAAAAAACACGCCTTGGCGGTGGGACTCCTTGTGACTGTCGGACTTCTTCTGACCACGGGGATGCTCGCAGCCAGCGCTCATTTTCTCCTTGGATACACCCTTCCCCAAGGGCTTCTGCTCGGAGCGATACTCTCCACCACGGACCCTGCCTCGATCCTTCCGATTCTTCGGCGCCTGTCTCTCCCCCCTCGTGTTGTCGAAACCTTGGTGGCAGAGAGTGCCATTGGAGATGTGACCGGTAGCCTCCTGGCCCTTTTCCTTCTCTCCTGGGTTTCCGCCCCTTCGCTAGGCGGCGTCCTTGATATGGGCGGGACATTCCTTGTTTCGATTGTTGGAGCGATCGCTGGAGGGCTCGCTTTGGGAAGGCTCTTTGCTCTTCTGACCCGCCATCCGAAATGGGGAGTTTTCCGCCGGAGCGTTCCCGTCTTTCTCGTGGCCGTTCTTCTCGGAGGATTTGGGCTCTCCCTCCTCTTTCACCTCCAGACCCTCCTCCTGGGATATCTCCTGGGTGTGGCGGCCGGGCAGTCCGGACGGGAAGATTCCGAGCTCTCTCTGGCTTCGGCCCTTGCCCCGGGCACTTCCAAAGTCCGCATGGGGGACTTCGAGATGATGAATGACCTTCTGGTCTATCTGGCCACCTTCTTTATCTTTCTTGTCATGGGAACACTCATTCCCCATTCAGGAGGTGGCTTTGCCCTGACCGGGACGATTCTCTTCCTTGGATCGCTCATTTTGATTGTCCGCCCCGCCGTGGTCTTCTCCCTTGTTCCCCTTGACCGAATCTCCCGATTTTCTCCCCAGGAGATGGGCTTTATGGCCACAGTGCGGGAGACCGGGATCATGGCCGGGGCGCTTCTGGGCCTTGTCCACGGAGAGCTACCGGCTTCCGCCTCGACCGTTGTCTTCTCGGTTGTCGTGGGAACCATTGCAGTGGGGGCCTTGATCGCTGCGCCCGCCGCCCGGATGCTGGGCCTTGAGGTCGACCCGCCAGCCCCACAGAGCTTGTCTTCCCGATGAAGCTCCGGAGATTGTTTTATGCTCTTTTCCTGACGCTTTCCGCCTGCGGCCTTGCCCCCTCCAGTCAACAGACCCCCCCTGAGGTTATGGTCACCGCCCGGGCGTCGGCGACGGCACAAGGAGAGGCTCAGGGGTTCCGCCTTCCATTCGGGAGCAGTCCCGGCAGCCTCTCAACGCAATCGCTCCCCTCGGGGATTTCCCTGTGGGGGGGGATCGTTGTGGACAACACTCTGATTCTTCTCTCCCGAAAAAGCTCAGGAGGGGGCGAGTTCCTGCTCTCGCCCCTTCCGCTCTCTTCCTCGGGGCCAGCCGTTGCGACAGGGATTTCGGGCACGCCATTTGCCCTCGCCCAATCAGGTCAGGTGATCATCGTTTTGGAGACGACATCAGGGGCTCCGCAAGGGTGCATCGCGACCTATTCGGTGAGCTCTTTGATCTCCCTGTCGGTTTCGGGGGGGGCGGTCTCTTCCCTTAGCTCCTGCCAGCCTCTTCCCGGGAGTGGCACAATGGCCGGGGGGCTTCTCCTTCCCATGGCGGATGGGGTCGAGTTTCTCGTGGGGTCGCTCTATGGCAATCCCGGGGCCATGACTCTTCGTCTTTACCCGCTTTCCACCGTGATCAACGGCGCCTCCCTGTCCTCCCCCCAGAGCACGTGGGAGACCTCCGGCTCCTATCAGGGAGGGACCCCCCTCACGGCGGTGGCGCTTTCCTCGGTGTTTCTGCTCCCCAATCCCACCTCTCCCGCCGTGGATCTCTATCAGATCACGACCCTCTACAAGGGGGGGGGCGGCACGCTGACTCCCCTGTCGACCACCTCCCTCTCCTTGGAGGGGGCCCCGACTCTCCTGCTTGTCGATCCGGCCGATAATTTTTTGATGGCCGCCTCTTCGGGAACGGTCTCTCTCTTTGGACTGGGATCTGTCCTGAACCCTCCGGGGACTCTTGGGGCACTCGGAACGATCCCTTCCTCAGGAGCTCTGACATTGGGGGCACTCGCGGTCTACACCGGAAGCTCATGAAGGCGGCTCAAAACCCGGATCTCTTCGCGACGATGAAAAGAAGCCAATCGAGGAAGAGGCTCAATGGTGACAGGAGAACGGCTCATGGCTAGTGCGGGTCTTGTCGGAGTCTTTCTGCTCCTGGGAGGAGTCTCGGGATTCCTCTCGGGGCTTTTGGGGATCGGCGGGGGGGTGGTCCTCCTTCCTGCCCTCCTCTTTCTCCTTCCCCTCTTCTCCCCGGTCCACATCTCCCCCTTTCTTGCCACAGAGATCTCCATGGTCCAAGTCGCTTTCGCCGCCCTTATCGGGATTGTGGCCCATCGCCCTTCGGCCCACGTGCCCCTCCGGCGGCTTTTTTTCTGGTCGGCTTCGGCCCTTGCCGGTGGAGCTGTCGGAGCCGCCCTTTCCTGGCGAGTGTCGGGCCGCAGCATCCTCTGGATTTTTCTCGTCGAAACCTTGCTGGCGTTCACACTTCTCCTCTTTCGGCCTGCGGAGGAAAAGCCGGAGGGGCGAAGGCGAAAGAGAAGTCTTTGGGGCGAATTTCTTGCACTCTTTGCCATTGGCGTGTCGAGCGGGATTCTGGGGGTAGGGGGAGGCTTTCTGCTCTATCCGGTATTGACCCTGCTCTTTGGATACCCCTCTTTCGTGGCGGTGGGATCGAGCCTTGCCGTCATGTTTCCGATGGCGGCTACGGCGGCGATCACCAAGGCCCTGGTTTCGGGGGGGATCCCCTCCGAAACCCTACCCATTGTGGCCGGAGCCTTGGCCGGGTCTTTCCTGGGGTCCCGGTTCACCCGAAGGATGGGGGGGAGGCGTATCCGGATCTTTCAGGGGGCCTTGCTTCTTCTGACAGCCCTCAGGTTGATCTTTGGGCTGGTCCAGGGGAAGGGGGGAGGGTAGGTGAGGAGTGTCTTAGGTAGGAGAGGAAGTCGGCTTCGGGAAGTGGCCGGGAATAAAGATAACCCTGGAAGATGTGGCACCCTGTCCGGAACAGAACATCCCGCTGTTCGGGAGTCTCCACCCCTTCGGCCACGACGGTGAGCCCCAAGGCCTTGGCCATGGCCAGGATCGTTGTGACGATGGTCCGGTCGTCACGGTCGTGGCCGATTTCCGAGACGAATGAACGGTCGATCTTGATCTGATCGAGGGGGAGGTGGCGAAGGTACTGGAGGGAGGAGTATCCGGTTCCGAAGTCGTCGAGAGAAAAGAGGATGCCATCCTTGCGTAGATGCTTGAGGTCGCCTTTGATCTTTTCGGGCTCCCGGATGAGGAGGGATTCGGTGATCTCCAGGGTGAGTGCGTCCTTTGGAAGGCCATATGTCTTCAGAAGATGTTGGATGGCTCCGAGAAGGTTGGGCTCCCTGAACTGGCGGACGCTCAGGTTCACCCCCAGAGAAAAGCCCTCGGGAAGCCGCCCCTCCCGAAGCCAGGAGGAAAGCCTTCGAAGGGACTCTTCCAAAACCCATTGTCCGATGGGGACGATGATTCCCGACTCCTCGGCCAGCGGAATGAAGCTGTCGGGGGAGAGAATCCCTCGTTTGGGGTGGTTCCAGCGGATGAGGGCCTCGGCTCCAACGACAATACCGTCCCTGAGGCACTGGGGTTGAAAATAGAGGACAAGCTGGCTGTCCGAAACGGCGGTCAGAAGCTCCTCTTCAAGGCTTGAGCGGTTCTTGAGCTTTGTCTCCATGTTCTGGTCGAAGAAACGGTATCCGTTTCTTCCGGCCGACTTGGATTGGTACATGGCCATGTCCGCCTGCTTGAGGACCTCTTCTCGGGAGATGGGGTCGCCGCCAAAGAGGGCAATGCCCACGGAGGGAGTGGAGGTGTAGTGGCGGTTTCCTAGATCGTAAGGATCCCGGAGTGCCTCCAGCAGCTTCATGGCCAGGGATTCGGCCTCCTGGGCGGCCTCGAGGGGAGTCGTAGACAGATTCTCCACCATCACGACAAATTCGTCGCCACCGAGCCTTGCCAAGGTATCGACGCTGCGAAAGATCGTCCTGAGACGTCCGGCGACCTCTACCAGAAGACGATCTCCCATGTCATGTCCCAACGTGTCGTTCAGGATCTTGAAGTTATCGAGATCGATGAAAAACAGTGCCCCGAATTTCTTGTACCGACGGGCGCCCTCGATGGCCAGATCGAGCCTTTCCATCAAAAGCCGCCGGTTGGGGAGAGCCGTCAGCGGGTCGTAGTAGGCCAGCGTTCGGATTGTCTCCTCTTCGGCACGCCGTCGGCGGTCGATCTCGGAGATCAGGAGCATCGACTGCTCCACGAGCGAGTCGTACATGGAGAGAATCGTTCGGGTAAAGACCGCGGTCCGGTCGAGCTTTTTCTCCGAGATCCTCATCGCCTCCTGGGGGGTGGCGCCGGCCTCGAGGGCCTTCAGGGCCATGGCCATCTGACGGTCAAATTCGAGGATGTGGTGGGCCAGCCAGTGGATCAGGTACACGACAATCTCGGTGAGGACGTCCTTGCGCCTGTCGTCATCGAGGGAGTCATCTTTCAGGCTTTTGTCCAGTTGGGTGATCTTTTCCGAGAAGCTGCGGTGCTCCTTCTCATGGCGCTCGAGGTGCGCCTCAAAGGGGGGAACTCTGGGAAGCTTGGCCCAGAGATTCTCTTCGGTCATGAAGTGGTGGGCGGCGTATTCCCGGAGGCGGTCAAGCAGGTCAATCGGATAGGGCGCCCCCGGAAGCCCCGATGCCAAGGCGCCAGGAATGTCGTTGATCAGGTTGACGAGGCCTCGATGCTGGAAATCGATCTCGGGAAAGCCCGTCTCGAAGTATTCCGTCCAGAAAAAAATCTTGGGAAGCATCTCCGGGGGGGAGTCGGAAGGATGGGGGTGCGGTGGGAGTTCGGACGCACTCATGCTCTATCTCCTTGTTCCGGCGTGGCGGGGCTGGATCGATTCGAGCCACACACTAAATCGCAAACCACTCACTCTTGGTGAAACGATGCTCTCGATCCGGCCATTTGTCAATCGCCCCCCCGTTTAGAGTCTTCGTGAGACGGGAGATGGGCTAGTTCTCGGGGGGAGGCGGGGTGGGGTCAGGTGTGCGGTGGTCGGAGGGGGATCCGTCTTCTTCTCCGATCCGGTATTCCCGCATCTTGGCGTAGAGGGACTTTCGACTGATCCCCAGGATGCGGGCCGCAAGACTTTTGTTTCCAGCGGAGTCCCTGATCGCCCTTTTGATCTGTTCCCTCTCCCCTTCCTTGAGGGTGCGGGGCGGGGGGAGAGGGGGCACGTCGTCGGGGGGCCGGTCTTTGGTCAGCGAGAGAACGGGGGCAATCATGCCGCGCTCGAGCTCGAAGAGCTTGGGCTTGACGCCAGAGCCCGATCGCTCCGCAATGTCGTAGGTGACGGAGATCTCGATCATCCGATTCCTGAGCTCTCGGACGTTGCCGGGCCAAGGGTAGGAGAGAAGGATCTCCTCGGCGCCGGGGGAGATATGGATCGAGGCTTCGGGAAGTTCGAATGCCTCCCCCAAAAAACGTTTGGCCAGCAAGATGACGTCCCGTCCCCGCTCACGGAGGGGGGGAACATCGATGGGAAAGACATTGAGTCGATAGTAGAGGTCCTCCCGAAGACGACCCTGTTCGACGAGCCTTTGCGGGTCGATATTGGTCGCCCCGATGATGCGGGCATGGAAGGCCAGCTCCTCCGTCCCCCCTACGCGATAAAATGTCCGATTTTCGATGACGCGAAGAAGCGAGATCTGGGTGACGAGATCCATCGTTCCGATTTCGTCGAGGAAGAGCGTCCCCTTCCCGGCCGTCAAAAGCCAGCCGTCCTTCCGGCTCTGGGCGCTGGTAAAAGACCCCTTTTCGTGGCCAAAGAGCTCCGAATTGACCAGCTCCTTTGAGATGGCCCCCGTATTCACTGCAATGAATGGTTCCTCCCGGCGAGGGGATAGGTTGTGGATGGATCTTGCCACCAGCTCCTTTCCCGTTCCGGACTCTCCGGTGATCAGAATGGGTATGGAGTGGGAGGAGGCCTTTTTGATCCGGTCGAGCAGGAGTTTCATGGGAGGACTGTCTCCGGTCAGGAGACGTCCACTTTCCGCCGCATCGGAGAGATCCTCCGGAGGGATCAAATCCACGATAAGTGAGAGGAGTTTTTTCTCGTCTATCGGCTTTTCGAGATAGTTCGACGCCCCATTTCTTATGGCTTCAACCGCCGTCTCGACCGAGGCATGGGCAGTCATGATCACCACCGGAACCTGCGGGTAGAGGGCTCTGAGCGGCGGGACGAGCGCATTTCCTGTCGTATCGGGAAGTTTGAGGTCAAGGAGGATCAGGGAGCGGCGAGGGGGAAGCGGATGGGCCTTGAGGGATTCAATGGCGTCGTGGCCCGTGGCGGCATCCCTGACCTGGTAGCCCTCGTGGCTCAACAGCGTCTTCAGGTAGAGCCTGGTGTTGGCGTGGTCGTCAACGACAAGGATGTGGGGACGCGAACTCATTTCAGACTTTTTTCGAGATTGGAGAACTCCTTCAGCGTCTTCTTGACCTGGGAAAGCTTTTGACGGAGCTCGCTGTTTTCCCTCCGGAGAGTGGCATTCCGGCGGATCTGGTCGAGAAGCCGCTGAGAGGCCTCCCTGATTTCATAGGGGGTCTTGGGAGTGTCGAGGGATGCCAGAAGGGACTCTCCCTCACGGCGCCCTGACCCTCCGAGGTGAAGGTCGGCCAAGGCTTCGGCAAAGAGAAGTCGATTGCGGAGGTCCTGGGAGATCTCGGGGTGGCTGGCCCGGGCAGAGAGGATCGTCCGGGCGGCCTGGTAGTACCCTCGGGAGAAGAGATAGGGGAGACCGGTAAAGTACTGGGCATCATGGTGGCTCAGCTCTGCAATGGCAAAGGGTGGCAAAATGATGACCGGAGCGCTGCATTCGGGCGTATGGCGGGCCAGATGGACCTCCTGGCAAGCCGGCAGGAGAGTAAGGGCCAGAAGGAGGAAAATCCGGAAGCCCGGATAGGCTGGCGAGACGATACGGGATCTATCCACGGGGGGCCTCCGCAAGTTCGATGGGAAGGGTGACTCGGGCACAGGTGCCTTTGGGGATGTTCTGTCTGATCTCGATCACTCCCCCCAGGGCGAGGACGATCCCCTTTGTTACGGCTAGCCCCAGCCCCAGGCCCTCTTTTGTCCGGGCATCAAAGGGGGCCACCTGGTAGAACTTGTCAAAGAGGAAGGGAATGTTCTCGGGGGGGACTCCGATGCCGGTGTCGGTAATCTCGAATCGCACCCGGGTAAAGTCTCGGGAGACCAGAAGGAGCACCTCCTCCCCCTCCTGGGTGAACTTGAAGGCATTTCCGAGAAGGTTGTCGAGGATCTGGGAGAGTCGATGGCCATCGGTCTGTATATACGCTGGAATCTCCGGATCGATCTCCATTTTGAAGAGTCTCCCCGAGTTCTGGGCGGTCAGTTGATAGCGATCTCCGATTCTTGTCAGGAAGGGGCGAATCTCGATTTCCCGGATCTCGGGGCGCATCTGGCCGGCCTCGATGCGTCCAAGGTCAAGGAGCTGGTTGACCAAGGTGACCAGATGGTCGATCTCCTCGCCCACGACGGAGAGGCTTTTCTGTTGTTCTTCGTTCAAGGGGCCCAGGGTCTGCCTTTTGAGCATTGCAATAAACCCCCGAATGCTGGTGAGTGGGGTCCGAAGCTCATGCGAGGCGATGGTCACGAACTCCGATTTTTTCCGGGAGAGCTCTCCCAATTGATAGGCCATGTCATTGAGTGCCCGGGCAAGATCACCCATCTCGTCACGGTTTGGAAGGACCACAGGGTTGTGAAATGACCCCTGCGAGATTCTCCGCGTTCCGTCGATGAGGGCCATGATGGGGGTCAGTACCATTCGGGAAAATGAGAAGAGAAGGAGAAGGACCAAGAGGGATCCGACCGCCGTCATCTCGATGCTGACCGTTGTCATCTGCTCTTCTCGGGCCGTAGTCTCGGCAATCCGCTCCTCGAGGGCCTTTTGGTAAGACTCCTTGAGAGTGCGGAGAAGGCTGGCCATGTGGATGAGGAGGGGATCGGTCGACCCCCGACTGATGGCGATGGCCTCTGTCCGGTTTCCTGATGTGAGGGCCGCCTGTTCGCGTGAAATGGAAAGCTCTATGGCGGCTTCGGCCGTCAGTGCCCCTGTAACGAGATAGGTGGTCTTCTGATCCGATTGGGGCAAGGTTTTAAGGAGGGCACGCAAAATGGGAAGCTCTGTTGTCACGGGGGAGGAGGAGGATGTCGAGATCGGAGCAAAGAGGATATAGCGTTTGTCTTCGGCCAGAATCACACCGGCGCGGTTCTCTACCTGAGAGATGAGGAGAAGTCCCGAGACCGACTGATTTTTAATGTCGAGAAAGTTCTTGTGAAGGGCGTAGAGGCTGATAATGGCGTAGAGGTTCGATGAGAGAATGATCCCCAGAAGGAGTGCAGAGAAGAGAAGGATCTTTGTTCTGAGCCTAAATCCCTGAGAATGGTTGTCCAATCCGACTCCGTGCCTTCGCCCTGGTGGTGGATCCCGCCCCTCTCGGAGGAGAATGTGGCTTCATTCTAATGGAAAATGGGAGTGTTGACCAGAAGGAGAGAGGGAATTGGAGGAGCTTCGCGTGGAAAATGTTCCCGCATTGACCACCCCAAGGGCCAGAAGCCCCTGGGGAAGGATGAGCCGAGGTGGAGGATCTAAAAGCGGTTCAGAATATATCGTTTCGGATTGACCGGGGTATGGTTGACCATGATCTGGTAATGGAGGTGGGGTCCGGTGGAGAGTCCCGTATTCCCAAGGTAGCCAATAATGTCGCCTCTCTTTACCTGCTCGCCTTCATAGACGATGACCTTTTCGAGGTGGCCATAAAGGGTGGAGAGATTGTCCGAGTGGTCGATAACGACGGTCTTTCCAAAGCCCTGATCCCATCCTGCCAGCGAAACTGTTCCTGAGGCGGTGGCCATAATCGGAGTGCCAATCGATCCGGCGATATCGATTCCCGGATGAAAATCCCGGCCAAGACCGAAGGGAGATGTCCGGTATCCAAAGCGGGAGGTCAAGACTCCCCGTGTGGGCCAGATGCTGGGGGTAAAGGCCCACTCGTTCTGGCGCTCCTTGATGGCATGCTTGAGGTTTGCCAGAGATTCTTCCTGATTCAGGATCCCTTGCCCCAGATCGCCGATCTGGCGATCCATCTCGGACATCAGGTCATCCATCCCCTGCTTACCCTTCTGGATCAGGACGGACGGCGCCACTGTTTGCGTCGGTCCTCCCAAGCCCAGAACGACGTTGGATCCGTTGGACTCCGCGGTGTTCATGATGAGCCGAACCTTTCGCTCAAGCTTGGCCACGTCGACCATCTTCGAGTGAACGTCCTGGAGCTTCCGATATATCCTGACAATTTCCTCTTTCTGTGCGCGGCTCTTGTGCTGGAGGGCGATCATGCGCGCCTCTTTTTCGAAGAGGACAACGGAGAGAACGGAAAAGATGGCCACAAGAATGGCGAAGGCAATTCCCGCGAAGCTTCCCCATCGGATCCAGCGCCCGGAGATGTCGAAGCGGCGGATCCGGTCCGATGGTGACGGAACCAGAAGGACCGTGAATCGCTTGTCTTTGGTGGGCTCTATGCTGTCCATCTTGTGCCTCCCTTGCCGCAATCCGTTTCGTGGATCCGATTCCCGCCACACATTCTGAGGGGGGATCCACCTTTCAATTGGGATTATGGCGCAAATCAGAAAAAAGTCAAGTCCTATTAGCGGGCAATATAGTGTGATTGTCGTCACGGTATTTATTAATTTATTTATTTTAAAGAATAATCTTTTGTGTATATAAAAAAATTATCGTTTTTATATCTTGCTTTCCTCCCCTTTTCTCAGACGTGAAATGTTGTCCTTGTGCCGAAAAAATACCAGCAAAGTCATGAGAAAAAAGAGGGGGATCGTATGGGGGGGAAGGATCATTGGGGGGGCCGGGAGCAGATGCTGCCAAAGCATTGCGATGATTGGCATGAGTGCGAAGCTGCCTAGAGCGGCCAGAGAGGATGTTCGCGTCGCGATGAAGATAAGAACCCAAGGCAGGCAAACGAGAGCTCCCAGAGCGGGATTGATTCCCAGAGAGATTCCCAGCCCTGTGGCCACACCCTTGCCGCCCCGACCCCGGAGCCAAAAAGAGAAGATGTGGCCGAGGAAGACCGCAAGGCCAGCGAGAGCCGGAGCCCACTCCGACCCTTGGTGGAGGCTGATGCGGACGGCCAGCGCTCCCTTTCCCATGTCTCCGAGAAGAGTTAACAGCCCGATCAGCTTGCCGGTCCGATCCTTCCCTGCCACCCTCATGACATTGGTGAATCCGATATTCCCGCTTCCGCTCTTGCGGATGTCGATCCCCTTGATGCGGGCAAGAATCAGCCCCGTCGGAATGGAGCCCAGAAGATAGGCGATCGCCAGAAGCTCGGCCATGTTCACGGTCGCTCCTCACGGTCGCTCACCCAGAGATACCACAGAAGGTACTGGACTCCGGAGACAATGGCCAGAATGATGGCGACCCAGAAGGCCAGAAGGCCGATCCAGTGGAAGTTCAGGAGGAGATTGGTTCCGGGGATTTTTAGATGGCGGTTGTTGTCGAGGAGGAGAGCGATCGAGACCGTCTGAAATCCCATCTTAACTTTTCCGCTTGTCTCCGCAGGGATGACGATTCCCTGAGAGGCGGCAACCTGGCGAAGGCCCGAAACTGCAAACTCCCGGCCAACCATCAAGATGGCGAGGAGCGGAGGCAAAAGACCGTGTCCGACAAGAAGAAACAAGGCCGAGCTAACGAGGATCTTGTCGGCAATCGGGTCGAGAAGTTTTCCCGTCGAGGTGACCTGATTGAAGCGCCTTGCCACATAACCGTCCACGAGATCCGTCAGAGAGGCGATCACAAAGAGTGTCGCGGCGATGGGGCTCGGCCCCACTTTGGGCGGATGGTCGAAGAGGATCACCGCAGGGATAAGGAAGATGCGGGCCAGTGTGATGAGGTTCGCAAGATTCAGCACAGTCCGTCCTCTTGATTGTGGGGGCGTCCCCTTTTCCTGACAAAGAGAAGAGCGTCGGCCACCTCTCTCACGGCTCCGGCTCCTCCAGGGGAGCGGGTCACCCACTGAGCCTTTGCGCAAAGAGTTCTGTCTCCATCTGCGACGGTGATGGCAAGGGCTCCCGTCATCATCATGGGAAGATCGGTGATGTCATCTCCGATCACGGCAACCTGCGAAGGGACAAGCCCCCATCTTCTGAGCAGATTGGCGAAGACATCTCCCTTGTCGCGGACACCCAGATGAATATCCGACACGCCGAGGTCTTCAAGTCGCCTCCGTGTGGCCTCCCCGGCCCGACCTGAAATGATTCCCACGAGGAATTTCTCCCGCAGGAGGCGGACAATGCCGTGGCCATCCCGAACATGGAAGGATTTGAGCTCTTCTGTTCCCGGTCCGTAATGAAGACGCCCGTCGGTCAGAACTCCGTCCACGTCGAGCACGAGTCCCTGGATGAGCGGAAGCCGTCTCCTCACCGAGAGGGAAAGGGGGTGGCTCACAGAACACCCGCCCGCAGAAGATCGTGAATGTGAAGGACTCCGGCAAGCGTTCGATCGGGATGGACCACCACAACGCTTGTGATCTGACGCGACTCCATCAAGGTGAGGGCCTCGGAGGCCAGCGTGGAGGGAGTGAGGGTCACCGGGGAGGTGGTCATGATGGTACGGGCCGGAATATCCAGAATTGAGGGAGAGCTTCCCCCTCTGGTGTCGAGCGCGCGCCTTAGGTCTCCGTCGGTCAGGATCCCTGCGAGAGTTCCTTCACGATCGACCACCGTTGTCATTCCAAGCTTCTTGGCGGTCATTTCGACAATGACCGCTCTCAAGGGAGTGTCGGGGGTGACCCGGGGAATACGGTCTCCCGAGTGCATGAGGGCGCTGATCTGCAGAAAATAACGGCGTCCCAGGGAGCCACCCGGGTGAAGGGAGGCGAAGTCAGGAATTCCAAAGTCCCGCTCGGAAAGGACCGTCATTGCCAAGGCGTCACCCATGGCCAGCATGGCCGTGGTGCTTGATGTGGGGGCGATGCCGAGAGGTCCTGATTCATGGGAGACCTCCGCCGAAAGGGTCCAGGTGGCCTTCTGGGCGATGGTGGAGTCTCTGTTGCCCAAAATGGCAATGACCGGGACCTCCATTCGTTCGAGAAGCGGCAGGAGTGCCAGGATTTCTTCCGTCTCCCCCGATTTGGAGAAGGCGAGGAGAATGTCCCGGGATTCCAGCATGCCCAGGTCACCATGGAGGGCTTCTCCCGGATGAAGAAAAAAAGCTGGAGTGCCGGTCGAAGAAAAGGTGGCCGAGACCTTGCGGGCAATGTGGCCGGACTTTCCAATCCCGGTTACGGCGAGCTTTCCGGGGTTGCCAAGAATGGCCCCCACGGCCGCAGCAAAGTCCGCATCTAGCCGGGGAATCAGGTCCCGTATCGCCTGGCTCTCCTCTTCCAGAACCTGGGCCCCCACATCGAGCCTCTTGGCGATCGCGTCCGAAGAGTCCCTCGTCACTGATGGCTCGCTTTTGCCGGGGAAAAGGCTCGATCGGATACCCTCTCCGAACGATAGCCATGGAGAGCGATGGCGTGTTCGAGGAGGGCCGGAAGCTCCGAAAGGGGGATCATGTTGGGTCCATCGCTGGGGGCCCTGTCCGGATCCGGGTGGGTTTCCAGAAAAAGGCCGTCGCAGCCGGCGGCCATGGCCGCCCGTACGAGAAGGGGAACGAATGTCCGGTCGCCGCCGGAGCGGTCTCCCGCTCCTCCGGGGCTCTGGACGGAATGGGTGCCGTCAAAAATGATCGGATAGGAAAGCTGGGACATGATCGCCAGGGAGCGAAAGTCCACGACAAGGTTGTGGTAGCCGAAGGTCGTCCCCCGTTCGCAAAGAAGGATGCGATTGTTTCCTGTCTCGCTGATTTTTTGGGCGGCGGGTCCCATGTCTTCGGGGGCCATGAACTGGCCCTTCTTGAGATGGACGGGGCGCCCCGAGCGTCCGGCCGCCTCGAGAAGATCGGTCTGACGGCAGAGGAAGGCCGGAATCTGCAGGATGTCGAGGACAGAGGCGGCGTCGGGAACCTCGTCAGGAGTGTGAATGTCCGAGAGAACCGGAAGGGCGTGGCGGGATCGGACCTCGGCGAGCACATCGAGTCCTTCTTTTTTTCCGATCCCCCGAAAGCTTTTTCGGGAAGTTCGGTTCGCCTTGTCGTAGGAGGCTTTGAAGACGACGGAGATCTTGAGGGCATTCCGGATCTCGGCAATCCTGTGGGCCACCTCCAGGGCATGGGACCGGCTTTCGATCACGCAGGGGCCCAGGATGAAGAGGGGGGGCTGGCCCTCCCCCACAAGAAATGTTGGGGCCCCTTGAGATCCGATGGCCACGGGACCTGTCCGTCGAAGGGTCTCCATCGATGTCACCGGCCTGTGGGAGAGTTGAGGTGACGGCTCGCGGCCTCCACGAATCCCAGAAAGAGAGGGTGGGGGGAGAGGGGGCGGGAGGAAAATTCCGGGTGGAACTGGGAGGCGACGAAGAAGGGATGGGAGGGGATTTCGACCACCTCGACAAGCTTTCTGTCGCCATAGGTTCCGGAGATGGTGAGTCCGGCCTTTTCAATGCGGGAGACATAGTCGGCATTGACCTCGAATCGATGACGATGGCGCTCTCTGATGCGGGTACGCCCATAGAGACTCTCCACCACGGATCCCGAGACAAGGTCGACATCATAAAGTCCCAGACGCATCGTGCCTCCGAGGTCCGGGTTATTCCGCTGTTCGGGGAGAAGATCGATGACGGGGTCGATGGGGTGGGGAGAAAACTCCCGACTTGTAGCTCCTGTGAGTCCCAGGCGCGTTCGGGCGAACTCGATGACCGCAAGCTGCATGCCCAGGCAGATTCCGAGGAAGGGAATCTGCTTTTCCCGGGCGTGGGTAATGGAGCGGATCTTGCCATCGATCCCGCGGGAGCCGAACCCTCCCGGGACGAGAATCCCTCCCAGCCCGTCAAGGATTTCAGAAGGATCCCTCGCCGCCTCGATGGATTCGGCATCGAGCCATTCGAGATTGACCTTGAGCCCCTTCTCCGTTCCGGCATGGTTTAAGGCTTCGACGAGGCTCTTGTAGGAGTCCTTGAGGTTCAGGTATTTCCCGACAATGCCGATCGTGACCTCCCGGCGAGCCTTTCGAATCCGTCCGACCATTTTCCTCCAGGGATCGATCCGGGCGGGGCGGATCGGCATGCGCAGGTGGCGAAGGAGGTATCTGTCGAGCCTTTGCCGGTAGAATTCCAGAGGGATCTGGTAGATCGTCGGAACGTCGGGGGCCGCGATGACGGCTTCGGAGTCGACATCGCAGAAAAGGGCAATCTTGTTTTTCACATCGTCGGGGATCTCTTCTTCGGCCCGGCAGAGGATAATGTTGGGGCTGATGCCGATCTCCCGGAGTTTGTGGACCGAGTGCTGGGAGGGCTTCGTCTTGAGCTCTGCCGAGGCTCTCACGTAGGGGACCAGCGTCAGATGGACAAAGGCCACATTGTGTTTGCCCACCTCCCTCGGAAACTGACGGATCGTTTCGAGAAAGGGCAGGGATTCGATATCGCCCACCGTTCCGCCAATCTCGACGAGGACGATGTCGGATTCCGCGCCCCGTTCGAGAATGACGCGCTTGATCTCGTTGGTGATGTGGGGGACCACCTGGACGGTGCCTCCGAGGAACTCTCCCCGGCGCTCCCGGCTGATCACATCGAAGTAGATCCGACCTGTCGTATGGTTGTTTTTCTTTCCCATCGAGAGGCGGGTGAACCGTTCGTAGTGGCCAAGGTCAAGGTCGGTTTCCGCCCCGTCGTCGGTGACGTAGACCTCGCCGTGCTGGTAGGGGTTCATCGTGCCGGGGTCGACGTTGATGTAGGGATCGAACTTGAGAAAGTCCACCCGGTATCCCCGGCTTTCGAGAAGGCATCCGAGAGAGGCCGAGGCAATGCCCTTGCCGAGAGAGGAGACCACACCCCCCGTAATGAAGATGTATTTCATTGAGATCTTGACCGGGTGACCCTCCCTTGTCTGGGGGGGCGGAGGCGCCTCCGTTCCCGGCTATCTCCTTTCTTCTGTGCGCCGTCGTTTTTGTTGTGCGGCCCTCTCCGGGGCTCCCGCCCGATCAGGGTGACGGGGGAAGTCCTCCGGAGGGGAGATCGCGGATGGCTGCCAAGTCTGCGGGGGTGTCAATCCGCCAGGAGGAAAATTCCGTTCTGGCGACATAGATGGCAAAACCATAGTCCAGAGCCCTGAGCTGTTCGAGCTTTTCCGTCTCCTCGAGCACAGAGACGGGAAGTCGGGCAAATTCAAGAAGGGCGGCCTTCCGGAAGGCATAGATCCCCAGGTGCTGGTCCCAGGTGATATCGGGGCGGAGAAGGGCCAATCCATCGCGGTCCATGGGGATCGGGCTCCTTGAAAAATAGAGAGCCAGGTTTCGCTGGTTGGCAACGACCTTCACGATATTGGGGTTGGCGATGTCCTCGGGTGCGTTGATGCGGCGCCGGAGGGTCGACATCGGGATCCGTCCGTCGGCCAGTAGGGGGGCGACTGTCTGGTCGATCATGCGGGGATCGGCCAGAAGTTCGTCCGCCTGGAGGTTGACGACGATTCCTGCGGTCAGTGTTTTTGCAACCTCGGCTACCCGGTCCGTCCCGCAGTGGGCCGAGGGAGAGGTTGGCACAGCCTTGATGCCATATTCCGCGGCAACAGCGAGAATCTCGGGGCTGTCGGTGGCTATCAGAACCTGATCCACCGCATCGGAGCGCTTTGCCAGTTCGGCTACCCGGATGATCAGGGGCTTTCCGGCCACCAGTGCCAGGGGCTTTCCAGGAAATCGGGTCGACCCCATTCGCGCAGGGATAACGACGGCCACCTCCGGATTTTCATCTTCGGGAGCGACCTCCCTTTGGGGAAGGGCCCCGGGAAAGGCCGCAAAAAAAGGATGATTCGCGAGCTCCGCCACAAATCCTCCTAAACTCTAACCCGGGGGCGAAAGCCCGCCGGTTTGAAGACGCCACTGGGGGCGTCAAAGAGCGTTGAAAAGGAGAGGACCTCTCTCAGCTGGTCCCGGGTCACGGTGGAGGTTCCCACCATCCCCACCACGATTCCTGCGGCAAGGTTGGAGAGAACCGCCGACTCGAGGAGGGAGGCCCCGGCCGCGTGGGCCAGCGCCAGAGTGGCCATGACGGTGTCTCCCGCTCCCGTGACATCGTAGACGTCCTGGGCCACGGCAGGGATATGGGAGGCGTGGAGGGCCTCTCCCCCCTCGAAGAGGGTCATGCCGGCCTCTCCTCGAGTGATGAGGACTGCCTCCGATCGGGTTCGGTCGAGGAGGGTCTGTCCCGCCAGAAGGAGGGACTCCTCATCGTTGATCTCGATGCCGGAGGCCCGGGAGGCTTCGAGGTGGTTGGGGGTGAGCAGTGTGGCTCCCGAAAAGAAGCCGATGGAGGCGATCTTGGGATCGACAAAGACCGGAACGCCCTTGTCCCTTGAGAGGGCGATCATCTCCTGAACCATGGGGGGCGAGAGCATTCCCTTGGCGTAGTCTGAGAAGATGACCCCCTGAAGTCCTTCGATCCTGGCCTCAAAGAGCTCCAGTGCCAGCCGGGATGTCTCGGGGGAGATCATTGTCTTGACTTCGCGATCCACCCGCAGGAGCTGCTGGTTGTGGGCCATGACCCGACTTTTTGTTGTGGTGGGGCGTCCCTCTTCGATGAGAAGTCCCTCTGTATCGATGCCGGTCCGGAGCATTTCCTGGGAGAGGCGACGTCCTTCATCGTCGTTGCCGGCCACGGAGAGGATGGAGACCCCCCCGCCGAGTCGGCTGATGTTGTGGGCCACGTTCGCTGCCCCCCCGAGTCGGTAGGAGTCCTCGGTGACCCCCACAACGGGAACGGGAGCCTCCGGGGAGACCCGGTCGACCTTGCCCCAGATGTAGTGGTCGAGCATGACGTCACCCACCACCAGAATCCGGACCGAGGAAAAACGGTCCATGGTTTCGATGAGCCGGGAGAGAAGGACCTCTCCCATCCCGTAAGGATTCATGGCAACCTCCCGTGCATTGGCCCGCTCGAGCCTACTCAGTGAATGATCCGTCCGAGACGGGACATGCGGATCGAATCTTGGTTCTTATTCCACGACCAGTAAATCAGGATCGCCCGTCCCACGATCTTTCGGCTTTTGACAAAGCCCCAAAAGCGGGAGTCGTAGGAGTCGTCGCGATTGTCCCCCATGACAAAATAGGAGTGGGGGGGCACCACCGTTTCAAAGTTATCCCGGGGGATCTCGGTTGTCGTTCCCGGATCGATGGACTGGGTGTAGGGTTCGCTTTGCAGCACTCCGTTGACATAAAGCTTTTTCTTGACAATCTGGATGCGGTCTCCCGGGATTCCGATCACCCGCTTGATGAAGTCCTTGGTCTCATCCTTGGGCCATTTGAAGACCACCACATCCCCCCGGTGGGGGTGCCCCGTCCGAAAGAGGTAGCGATCGTGAAAGGGGTTCTTGACCCCGTAGGAGAGCTTCGAGACGAGGATCTGGTCGCCCACGAGAAGGGTCGGGATCATCGACCCCGAGGGGATCCGGAAGGCTTGGATGACGAAGAGCTTGAGAAATGCGGCAATGACAAAGGCGGTGAGGAGCCCTTCGGTCAGCTCCCGGACCAGGCTCTTCTTCTTGGGGGCGGACTCCCCCGGGGAGGGAGGGGACAGCACGGGTTCGCTCACTTTTCCCGGCTCCCTTCCGAGACCCGGAGAACGGCCATGAATGCCTCCTGTGGGACCTCAACTCGCCCGATCTGCTTCATCCGCTTCTTGCCTTCCTTCTGTTTTTCGAGGAGCTTGCGCTTTCTCGTGATGTCTCCGCCGTAGCACTTGGCCAGGACGTTTTTTCTCATGGCTCCGATGGTCTCCCGGGCGATGATGCGAGAGCCGATGGCTGCCTGGATCGCCACCTCGAACATCTGGCGGGGTATCACCTCCTTGAGCTTTTCCACAAGGAGACGTCCCCGCGCATAGGCCCGGTCCTTGTGAACAATAAAGGAGAGGGCGTCGACCCGCTCTCCCGAGACGAGGACATCGACCTTTTCGAGTTCGGCCGGCCGGGTGTCGAGCCATTCATAGTCAAAGGAGGCGTATCCCTTGGAGAGGCTCTTGAGACGATCGTAGAAGTCGAGCACCACCTCGTTGAGCGGCAGTTCGTACTGGACCTGGACCCGTCGGGAGTCAAGATAGCGGAGCTCGCGCTGGATTCCTCGCCGTTCCTGGCAGAGAGTCATGACTGGCCCGAGATACTCTGTGGGCATATAGAGGGATCCTAGGATGAAGGGCTCGAAGATGGTGTCGATCTGGGTGACGGGGGGGAGATCGGCGGGATTCACCACCGTCACCTCCTCCCCGCTGGTCAGGCGGACCTGGTAGACAACGGTCGGGGCTGTGCTGATGAGCGAGAGGGAGAATTCCCGCTCCAGACGCTCCTGGACGATTTCCATGTGCAGAAGTCCCAGAAATCCGCAGCGAAATCCAAATCCCAGAGCGAGAGAGCTCTCCATCTCGAAGGTGAAGGAGGCATCGTTCATGCGAAGCTTGTCGAGAGCCTCCTTGAGGTCCTCATACTGGTCGCTGTCGGTGGGAAAGAGTCCGCAGAAGACCATGGGCTTGGTCTCCTGAAAGCCCGGGTAGGGGGTGACCTGGGTGTTGCCGGCATCGGCCAAGGTATCCCCGATGGGGGTCTCCCGCACCGACTTGATCCCGGTGACAACAAAGCCCACCTCCCCCGCGGAAAGGGAAGGAAGATCGACCCGTTTCGGGGTGAATGCCCCCACCGACAGGACCGGGTGATCCTTTCCCGTAGAGAGGAGACGGATGGATTTGCCGGGGCGGATTTCTCCATCGAAGACGCGTACGAGAATGACCGCTCCGAGGTAAGCGTCGAACCAGGAGTCAAAGAGGAGCGCCCGAAGGGGAGCGGCACGATCTCCCGACGGATGGGGCACCCGGGTGACGATGGCCTCAAGGACATCGGTGATCCCGATCCCTTCCTTGGCGGAAATCAGGATGGCCTCTTCGGCATCGAGACCCACCGCATCCTCGATCTGCTCCTTGGCTCGGGCAATGTCCGCGCCGGGGAGGTCGATCTTGTTGATGACGGGGATCATGTGGACATCGTTTTCGAGGGCGAGATAGGCGTTGGCGATGGTCTGCGCCTCGACCCCCTGGGAGGCATCCACGACGAGGAGTGCCCCTTCGCAGGCGGCCAGGGAGCGGGAGACCTCGTAGGTGAAGTCGACATGGCCGGGGGTGTCGATGAGGTTCAGCAGGTAGTCCTGACCGTCCTTGGCCCGGTAATTGAGTCGCACATTATGGGCCTTGATGGTAATTCCACGCTCCCGCTCAAGATCCATGGCATCGAGGATCTGCTCCCGGGACTCCCGCTTGGTGACGGCTCCCGTGAGGTCGAGAAGACGGTCCGCCAGGGTCGACTTCCCGTGGTCGATATGGGCAATGATGCAGAAATTGCGTATGCGTTCGATCGGATAGTCCAAGAAGAACATTCCTTATGCCCGGACCTGAAATGTCGGGAGGGCAACGGGGCTCTTCCCCGAAGCACCTTCCGGGTCTAGACTGGTCCGGGCCATGATCTGATCTGTGATCAGGCGGGTTTATAGCCGGTTCGGAAGTGGTGAAGGTCCGGAGAAGACGGGGGACCGCCGGAATCCGGGAGGGCAGGGCTCAAGACAGAACGGTCAGGAACTCCATAATGCCCGAAATATCTTACCAGAGCCCTGCCACGGGTTCAAGGAATCCGGTCATGTCAATGCTGGAGTTCTTGAGGGTTTGTTCTTGAAAATAATGTTTGATCGCAGAGAGATGTGATGATTCTGTCTCGGAAGGTCCGGAGAGTGCCACGAGGGCTGTGGTGGGCGTGATGGCCCTTCCCGCCACAGTCCGGAGAAAAGTCTTGTCAAGGGTTCAGGAGTCGTGCCGTTTCATCGGGCAGGTGTTGATCCCCAGGAGGGCATAGAGGCCGCAAAAACCAAAGATTCCCGTTGCGAGCGGGAGAAGACCGATCCATCCCCATGGTGTCTTTGGTCCCACATAGACCAAGGAGATGAGCACGATTCCCAGCAGAACCCGGATGACCCGATCGAGGGTTCCTTCGTTGACTTTCATGGATTCCCCCTTTGTTGCTCCGGAGAGGAAGCATCGTCCGGAGTCTTGCCTGGTTGACGAGACTACCCTTCGGCCGATGCGCCTTGCCGACTCGTTCCTTCTTCCATTATATCCCCTTGCCCTCCCTGTGCAAGGCGTCGGAGCCAAATGTTGGGAAGGAGGGGCAGAGGGTCGGCAAAGGACATCGGGCACACAGGGGGCGGCGTGCCAGGCAGACTGTCCGGCCATGAAGGAGAAGGCGTGAGGCCGCGGCACCCCAGTCCTTGGGGGGGAGGAGGCGCCCGAGGTCGTGTTCGACCTTTTCCGGGTCATCGGAGGCGGTGAGTCCCAACCGCCTTGAGACCCGGCCCACATGGGTGTCGACAAAGATCGCGGGCTGGGAAAACCCATGGAAGAGGACGACGCTCGCCGTCTTTCGCCCGACACCCGGAAGGGTGACCAGCTCCTCCATCAAGGGGGGGACGCTCCCATGGTAACGGGAGGAGAGGGCCCCTGCCAGCTCCTTCACATGTTGGGCCTTCCTTCGAAAGAATCCCGTCGGGCGAAGAATCGCCTCAAGTTCTCCCAGATCGGCCTCTGCCAGCGACGAAGGTGTGGGAAATCTCGCGAAGAGCTTCGGGGTGACGCCGTTGACCGTCTTGTCGGTTGTTTGGGCGGAGAGGACCGTGGCGACAAGAAGTTCAAAGGGATTTCGGAAGTCGAGCTCAATCCGGGGAGCCGGAATGGTCGCTTCAAGCTCTGTCAGGATTTTTTCGAGGCGGATTCTTTTCTGGGAGAGGGTCTCTTCTTTCACGGTCCATCGTCCCAGGGGTGTTTCTCGGGAGAGGACTGGCACAGCTCGACCATGGTGAGAACCCATTCGGCATGGCTCCATGTGAGGGGGGAGGCTGAGCGTGTCTCCAGTGTCCTGGGGTGATACTGCTCGGCCAGCATCCCCGAGCGTCCGGCTCTCTCCACGACCCAGTCCAGCAGGGTTCGGACCTTTTCCGAGTGAAGGGGGTCGGGGATGGTGCGGATCAACCAGCGCGCCTTCCAAAGGGTGGCAATAATCCAAGGATTTCCGGGGTGGGCCGGATCTTCCCGGTAGTAGGGATCGTTCGCATAGCGGATGACGCCCTCCTCGGGGAGTGTGAGCCGGCTGAAGAGGTGCTCCATGGCGGGGGCCAGACGTGGATCCTGGGGAGAGAGGATGTCCAGCCAGAAAAGGGCCGACAGGCTTGAGTCCGGAACAGGGTCTGTGGTGAAGGATCCGCCAGGCTCGAGTTTGAGTCCCCTCAAAAACGTTCGGGAGTCGGCGTCGAAGAGGTGTCCGAGAAGCGAGTCTTTCATGGCGAGGGCCGTCTTATCAAGCTCCTGGGCAAAGGCGCTATCCCCAAAGCGTCGGGCCATGCGGGAGGCCGAGAGCAGTCCGGCAATGACTGTGGCGACCGTGTAGGTCCAGATTCCCGCCCGTTCCTCCCACAAGTCATAGGAAGGACGGGGCAAAGCCGTCGTCGGGTTCCTGAAACCCTCAAGAAATTTTGCGGAGGGCAAAACAAAGGCGCGATAGAGGCTATAAAGGGAGTCGAGATCCCGGTAGCGTTCGATATGCCGCTCGAAGGCCCAGATGGCCAAAGCTGTTTCATCTTCCTGAATGGGGAACTCCGGGGTTCCCGGGACTCCCGAGGGATGCCAGGAGGAGCCGGGGGAGAGGGAGGGATGGTATTTGTGCAGGAGAAATCCTTCCCGAGAGAGGAGGTCGGGCAGGAGACCGAAGAAACGGCGTGTGAGGTCGCCAAACCCCGCCTTGTCGAGGGCGTGGGCAATGATGGCGCCGTCTCTGGGCCAAAGGTAGGAGTAGGTGTCTCGCGAAAGGGAGAGCGAGTCGGAGTCCACGGCAGCAATGATCGCTCCATTGGCGCTCATGTGATTTTTTAGAATGAAAAGGCTGTGGCGCATCAGCTTGAGGTAGCTTTCCGGCAAACGGTTGGCACAGACCACGGGGGTATCAAGCCAAAAGTCGTAGAAGCTTCGGACGCGCGCGAGCGAAAGTGCGGGAGGGGAGGCCATGATCCGGGTCAGAAGGTCGGTGACCCGTCCGTAGGAGGTCCCCGCCACAAGGACCGATGTTCGTTCGATCACTCCTCCTGGGGGAGCCGTGAGCCAGATGTCATAGACGGAGTCCACCGACCCCTGGGCAATGGGGTTTCCCCCGAGCTCCCCATCTTCGGCATCCCGCCATGTTCCCTCACGATGGCCATGGCGGGTGCCGCAGGCGTAGCCGTCGATCCGGGGTTTGTCTCCCACAAGGGTCGTCATCAGAAAGTAGAAGTGGTCCTTGTAATGGAGAATGGCCTCATGGCTCGGGAGGTAGGAGGCGGTATTCCCGATGTCGGAGTTGGCGATATCCATGTCGAAGTGAAAGAAGATTCGGAGAGGGATCTCCTGTTCCGAGGAGTTTTCAACCCTGAGATGGCGATAGAGAACGTCATCATTGATATCGACCCAGTCCGTCAGAAGAAGGGAAAGGGCCGGCAGGGAGTGCAGTGCAATCCGGGTGCGTACAACCGGGGCCCGAGACTCGTATTCCCGGGAGACGACATGTTCGGGACGAACCCATTCGAATCCGGCCACGGAGGCCACGCCAATGCGGCAGATGCGTCCTCCCACATGGCTCTCTTTCCCCACATGGGGGTAGGTGAGCTCCCGGATGGACCCGGAGGTGTCGAAGGAGACGAAAAGGCGTCCGTTTGTAAGGGGGTGTTCCCTGGCCAAGGAATTTATTCTCCTGGTGAATGGGTGAAAGAGCGGAAAATAAGGATTGCAAATGCCGGAGTCGATCCTACATGAGGAGGACCATTCGTTCAACAAGGAAAAACAGGAGTGCGTCCCGGGAGAGGAGTCTGCTAAAATAGTTTGAGGCGGGTTGTTGTCCCCCTCGAATAAAATCTCCTCACCTCCACCCCTTCGTCCCGAAAGTGACGCAAATTGATAGAAAGAGAGGTTTCTGAATGGCTATTGTCCATTGTGCCCGCTGTGGAGCCGATGCTGAAGGTCTTCCCGAGCCCCCCTTTCCCTCCCCCTTTGGCAAGGAGGTTCAGGACAAGATCTGTGGCGCCTGCTGGGCAGCATGGGAAGATATGCGGGTCAAGGTGATCAACGAATACCGCATCAATCTGGGTCTTCCGGAGCACCGGACAATGCTCGTCAATATTACCCGGGAGTTCCTGAACCTTCCGGCCGCTGAAAAGAAGGCCTAGAAAAAAGTCCGTCCCTTCCCCCAAGATCAGGAGGAGCGAAGCCGGTCCGTCCGCTTCAGTCGGTCGATGTGACGGCCGGTTCCCTCCCCATAGGGAAGATAGATGGTCGTCGGATGTCCCCGTTCGTAAACGAGTCTCTTTGCCAGGGCCTCCGCCACTCCCAGATATAGCTGAAATTCGAACATCCGGGGGGAGATCCCGGAGAGACGGTGAGCCTCTTCGATGAGATCCGGATCATGGGTGGCGATGGCAAAAAAGTTCGAATCCCGGAAAAGAATCTCAAGAAGAAGCCGGAATCGCCCGTTGATCTCCGATTCGGCCTCGAGTCCCGCTCCTCCTGCCGCCAAGCTCTCTCCTGGAATCTGAAGCCCCTTCACAAGCCGGACCCTTCCCCGGACGGCAGCCACTGCCGAGAGGTCCGAGAGGGCTCGGGAAAACCTCGCCGAAAGGGTGATCCCCAGATGGGGGAACCGGGGGCGGAGCCCCAGGTAGAGGTCCAGGACCGCTCCTGCGGTCTCCGGGTCTTCCGCCTCGAGCCAGACCCCGTAGCCGTACTCTTCGGCTCTGACCACAAGCGGCGAAATCCTCTCCATGGTCCGGGCCCACCCGGCGTCAATCTCAAAGTCTCTTGGGTCGAGGGAGAGCCCTCCCCGGATCAGCTTCATCCCCATGGCCTTGATCAGGGACCCTGTCTCTTCCCCCGACCTGTCGGCGTGCTCTGCACCGGTCCGGGAGCTCTCCCGGTCAAAGTGGGGGGAGAGAAGGGTGCCCAACCCCTCCTTGTTCAAATGTCTGGCCCGTTCCAGGGCCTCTTCCATCGTCTTTCCTGCGAGGTGGCTTTCCATTTGGTTCCTTTCGGTCGCGTCTTGCCGCGATATCGTCTGCCTCGTCCCATTGACGGGGGGAGGGGTGAAGGGGGCTATTCTTCTATTGTGCCCATGATCATTGCCCGAAGTCGATCAACGAGCGCATCTCCTCGAGAGTGAGCGAGTCTCCGCCGCCGGAAAGGGAGGTTTCACCGTCAAGAAGTCGCACGAAGAGATCTCGTTTGACCCTCTTCAAGTCCTGAACGCGTTCCTCGACGGTTCCCCGGACCAGAAAACGGTAGATAAAGACAGAGCGTGTTTGGCCGATCCGGTGGGAGCGGTCGGAGGCTTGAGCTTCGACCTGAGGATTCCACCAAGGGTCGTAATGAAAGACGTAATCGGCCTTGGTCAGGGTGAGTCCCACCCCTCCGGCCTTGAGGCTCGAAAGAAAGACCCGGGGAGATTCGGGGCTCTCGCTCTGAAACTGCGCCACCCTTTTCTGCCGCTCGGGAATCGGAGTGGAGCCGTCGAGGCGAACCGTCGATATCCCAAGGGAGGGGAGGGATTCCTCGAAGAGATCGAGCATCCCGGTAAACTGGCTGAAGAGGAGGATCTTGTGGCCCTCTTCGACCCCTTCGGCAATTTTGTCGAGGACAAGAAGAAACTTGGAGGAGTGGGATCTCTCTCCCCGAAGCTCGGGAGGAAGGAGTTCGGGGTGGCAGGCCTGCTGTCTGAGCCTCAGAAGGAGGGTCAGGTAGGCCATGTGCAGGGGCGGTCCCTCCCGGGCTTCCATTTGTTCGATCTGATGGCGGACCTGGCTTTTGATCTCATGGACGTGGAGGCACTCGTCTTCTGTGGGATCGACCCAGATCTCCACCTCGACCTTGGGGGGCAGGTCGCTTAAGACCATCTCCTTGGTCCGGCGAAGGATCAGGGGGGCGACAAGATTCCTCAGGAGCGCGATGCGCCGGTTTCGCTCCTCCCCTGTGGTTTCTTCCCGTAAAAATCGCCGTTCGAACTGGGCCCGGGAGCCGAGAAGTCCTGGCATGAGAAGGGCAAAGAGCCCCCAAAGATCGGACAGGCGGTTTTCGACCGGGGTCCCGGTCACCGCGATCTTCAGACGCGCAGGGATCTTCGACAGGGCCTTGTGGGTGAGCGAATCGGGATTTTTCACCTGGTGGGCCTCGTCCATCACGAGGCAGGAGAAAGGGGGTCCTTCGGCAAGCTCCGGATCATTTCTGAGGGTGCCGTAGGTCGTCAGGATAATGTCAGGAAGGGCGACACAGGCCCGGAACCTCTTCCAGCGGTCGCTTCCCGCATGGAGATGAACGTTAAGGCCCGGACAGAAGCGATCGGCCTCGTGGGCCCAGTTGTAAAGGAGGGAGGCGGGAAGTGCCACGAGGGGAGGGCGATCTCCCGGATGGGATCCTGGGGCGATTTTTTGCAGCAGCAAAAAGCCCAGGATGCTGATCGTTTTTCCCAACCCCATCTCATCGGCCAGAATGCCCGAGAGATTTTCTCGGGCAAGGGAGTGGAGAAAGGAGACGGCCTCTTTTTGGTAGGGACGAAGAGAGGCCAAAAAGACGCCGGACAGAGCGTCGAACCGTTCTTCGGAGAGGGGTGTGGGGGTGAAGGGCGCCAGGTCGAGTCCCTCCAAGGGTCGAAAAGGGAGATCCGGTCTGAGAAGATGGAGCATGGAGACGTAATAGCGGGACGCTTCGCCATGTCCTTTGTCGTCGAGGGAGAAAAGCTGTCGGATTTCTCTCTCCTGCTGGCGCTCGGGACCCTCGAGGTAGACGGAGGGGCCGTGAGGAAGGGAGAGGAGCGGAGTGTCTTCCTCTCCTTTCTTCCGTCCTGGAAGGGGAAAGGTCCCCGACGGGGTGAGGAGGAAGCTCTCGATTTCGACCCGGTCATGGTCTTTGCTCCAAAGATCCAACGTCAGCGAAACGGGTCCCCCGATAATTTCCTCCCCAAAGAGTCCTCCACGTTCTATCGTGAAGCCCGCACTCTCCAAGGAGGGAAGCGTCTTGTCGAGAATCTCGCCGACATCGGGTCTTTGGATGGGGATACTCTCTCCTGAATGGGAGAGCCGCGAGATCTTCTCAAAGGTGTTCCGGTAAAAAAGTTCACGCTCCCGATCTCGGGAAATCAGGCGAATTTTCTCTTTCTCCGGTTCCGGGATGTAGTCGCCGAGGCGATGGCGGTCGGGGCCGAAGAGCGGAAGGGCAACCTGGTCGGAGTATCGAATTTCTGGGCAAAGGGAAAGGACCCCGTCACTGCGGGTCTCAAGTCGGACCGTTGGGACGGCCTGTTTCCCCGAGCGGTAGAGAGGAGCGGCCTCTGTCGGCTCGAAGGAGAAAATGGCAGAGATCTCTTCCCCCTGCCTCTCCGGGTCGAGGAGGGGCATCCATTCGCTCTTTGTCAGGGAGTCCCCCTTCATCGCTCTCTCCAAAAGTCGAAGTGCCGGAGGGGCCAAGGGAGGATCGGGTTGGAAGAATTGGATTTTCCCCTCGCCGCAAACGATCGCGACCTCTCCGAAGGAGAAATACAGATGGCTTTGCAGGGAAAGCGGTCCCTCGCGACTCTCGATGCTGGCGTAAAGCTTCAATCGCTCCCCCGCGAGATCGTCCCATTGTCCGATCACCCGAGGACTTGGTGCCGGCGAGGGGAGAATCACGCGGTAAGGGGATCGGGTCCGGGCCGAAAGAACGGGAAGACCCTCTTTCAGAAGGTCAAAAAGTGCCTCCGTGGCCCCCCTTTGGGGCCGATATCCCTGCAGGCTGTGGGTCGGAGAGCTGTGGCTGAAATGGGCAAAGGCCGAAGCAAAGAGCCTCGTCGTCTTAGGGAGAGGATCTCCGACCTTGAGAGATTGGGCGATCTGCCCAAACTCTCCGGGGGAGAGGGTCTCCCCGTTTTCCTTAAGTGCGACAAAAACCGGCATCTCCCGGTGGCCTGCGAGGACGAGGAAGGCGATTCGCGGCGGGGCAAGGCGGCCGGTAGCCGTCGGGCGGGAAGGTGTAGTTTTTTGCGCGGTCGCCGGGGGGGAGGGAGGAGGAGGCGAGGAAAGAGATCGCTCCTTGAGGATCTCAAGCGCCGCGATTGCATGGGGACAGGGAAGGTCCCCCACCACCTCGCAAAGGGGACAGGTGCACAGGAGATCCCTCTGGTGGCTCCAGAGGGAAATTTCTATGGGGGTCGATGTTGCGGACAGGGAAAAGAGAAGCGTGATCCGGTCTTTCCTGGCTTCGCCAGCGGGAACGGTGACGATGGCATTGGCCATGAGGCGTCGGGCGGAAGCCAGCTGGAGGGGAGGAAAGGTTCGGGAGAGGAAGGGGTGATTCATGGTGGCCCCGAAAATCCCTTATCGGGAAGAGTTGATTTCCGAAATCAACAGGACCGCAGAAAAGAGAAATCCCACAACCAAAGCTCCTCCGATGAGAAGAAGCGCCCGTCTTTTGTCTTTTTGCCGGCTCTCGGGGCTTTTGACCGAAGCGGTCAGCCGGTCGTCGGCGATGAGGGTTCGTCCGAGGAGTCCATCGACGACGCAGAAGGAGGCCATGGCCTGGATGAGGGAGAGAGCCGTTCCCGAGGCAAGAAGGACCATGCCCGCGGCATACAGTCCCGGGTGAGAGAAGACGAGTCGCCACTTTTCATTGTAAATCACCACCAGAACCAGACCCAGAAAGGCCCCCGCACCTCTGATCCATCGACCTTTCCGGTCAATGTTGCAGACTCCGGGAACGTAGGTGTCGGTGCCCTGCCCCGGACGTCCGGAGGTTGTCGGTCCAAACTCTTCATCTTTCATGGAGGCTGTCCTTGTTTTGAGGTGGTGCATCCTGTGCTCGGTCAGAAGGAGGGAGAAGCGGGCGGAAAAGGCCGATGACCCGCCCCTGGATGCGCTGTACCAAGTCTTTCTTTCTGAGGTCATAGCGCTGTGGCTCCGCTCCCGGAGGCGTCAATGCAAAAAGTCCGTATTTTTTGGAGACGACCCCCAAGGCCAGCCTTCCTTTCAGAGGATCGGTGACCACGACCGTATCCCCAGGAGAGGGGCCATCCTCGGGAGTTCGCTGGACAAAGAGGATGTCCCCGCCGCAAATCCTCCTGTCAGGAAACAAGGGGTCGGTCTCAAGCTTAAAGGCAAAGTCGGGAAAGGGGCCAAACAGAAATCCGGCCACAGGTATGCTAGACGAGGGAATCGCTCCGGAATGCTCATCTGAGATCAGGGGAATGTTTCTCTGGGCCGAGGGGGAGGATCCCTCAAGGAGATCTTGTGCCGCCTGAGTCAGACGAAAGGAGCGGGCCTGTCCCGGTTCGCGTGTGATGTAGCCCTTCCGAACCAGTGCTTCTATGTGTCCCAGCCCCCGGCGACTGCTTCCCGATGACCCCATGTGCAGGGAGAGCTCCATGATGGTCGGGGGACGGTGGGTATTGCGTATGGTGGAGGCGATAAATTCTAAGGCTTCACGTTGTTTTTCCGTGAGCGATCGCATGGGGGGAGTGGCTAAAAGCCAAATTCGGAGAGAAGCTGATCCACGGTACTCTGGTCAATGTCTCCGGCCGCTCCCACTCCCTTGAGCGTCTCCGAAGGTGAAGCGGAGGCTTTCGTGGAGGTCTCCGGATGTTGCTCCTCCCCCTTCTTGTCGGATGTCTTACCGGAGTCTGTTGTCGGGGTTTGGTTTGTTTCGATCAGAATTTGGACAAGGCGGGACTCGAGGTCACGCAAATGTCCTCCGATGAGCTTGATGTTTTGTCCCACCAGGTCCTGAAAGGCCATCGCTTCAAAGCCGTGCATGATACGCTCGTCGGCCGAGGAGAGAATCTCCTCGATGCGCGCCTTCTGGTCGGCCTTCTTCATTTGTCCGTCGGAGAGAATCTTCCGGACCGCCTCATGTTCTTCCATGAGAGACTCGAGGGTGTTCATAAGCTTATGGGCGGCATCCTCGGTCATCTGGCTGATGATCTCCAGCCCGTGGGAGGTCTCCGGAAGCTTTCCCTCCATGAAGCGGAGAGAGTCCACCAGCGAAGCCGACAGGGAAAGGACGCGCTGAATGTCCCGGGCCGTTTGCCCCACCTGCTGAATCAGCGTGGAGGAAGACTCATCCTTATTGTTCAGGGGGGATGATGAAGCATTTTGGGAGGGTGGGAGACCCCAGCCGTTGGCCTTCCGGAAGGACGGAACATCGAGAACCCAGGCATCGGGACCTTCAATCGTCCGAAGGCGGGTGAGAAAGGAGAGCTCGGGATGCGGAGATCCCCCTTCGTTGCTGTCAAAGATGCGAAGGATGCGTCCGACGCGGGGAACGGCAATAATCGCCTCCCGACAGGAGGAAAGGGAGATCCCCTTCAAATGGGTGGGCTGTTCCGGGATGGGAAGACCAAACCACTCCTGTGGATGTGAGAGTGTCTCGAGCTTCTCCGTTGGAGCGTCCTTGAGGGATTCGATCTTTCGGATCTCCGTCATGCGGATCCCGAGGTCGATGCCCTTGGCCAGCGGAAATGTCATGATCTGCATCGAATTCGTCCTTCCCCCGTTGACATGATTGGTGATGGGAGGATCCTTTGCGTTGGGTTCGGAGCGGAGCCCCGGAAAATCTCAAAGTGTGGGGTGTCCCCTCCCGATGCGTTGAATCGGGTTCGTCTGACCGTTAGGGTATCACATTTCAGTGGAGGACTTCATCAGGGCTTGCCAAGACGGTCCAGATGGGAGAGAACCTCCATGCTGGCCTTGTCCATGGATGTAAGGGCTTCGGTGGCACGGTCAAAATTTCCGGCAATAAACTGGTTGAGAGCTTCGAGACCGCACTTGTGCACAACTTCGTGAGGGGATTCAAGCTCCCTGAATCCCGGCTTCCCGGAAAGCTTTCTCCCATCGCCCTCGTAGTACCACTTTCCGAGACGGCATCCGCGGTGGTTCGCAAAGCTTTCGGGCTTCTTGTCGGAGAGTCCGAAGAGGACGAGATAGATCTCGAATTTGAAGACGAGATGGTCCATCTTGACGACTTCGATGAATCCCCCCAGGGCGGAATTCTCAATGGTGGATTCCATATGGCGAAAGGAGGAGACCATGCCTTCCATGCTCTGTGAGGCCCCGCTCCCGGCGGCAGAAAGGATGCCAGATTGCTCGGCAAGTGCCTCCATGGCGACTTTGGCGGATTGGGTGGCGTTTTGGATGGCGGTCACGAGGGAGGAAATCTCCTGCGTGGCGGTCGATGTTCGGGAGGCCAGCTTCCGGACTTCGTCGGCCACCACGGCAAAGCCTCGTCCCTGCTCCCCGGCGCGGGCCGATTCGATGGCGGCATTGAGGGCGAGGAGGTTGGTCTGGTCGGCAATTTCCCGGATCGCATTGACGATCGCGCCGATCTGTCCAGCCCGTTCCGAAAGCCCTTCGACCTCGCGGGCCGCTGTCTGGGAGGCGTAGGACAGGCGGGTCATGTTTTCCGAGATCCCATTGACCGTTTGGGAGGCTTGCAGGGCGACACGGTCGGTCTCGGCCATGGCGGCTTTTTCGGAGGTCAGAACCTCGGAAAGGGAGACAAGGGAGCTTCTGACCGTAGAGATGGATTCTCCAAAGTCTTTGACGTGAGTCAGGATCTTCCGCGTAAAGTCCATCGTGGCCTTTGTCTTCTCGACCTCCTGTCGGGCCATTTCGGCCTCCCGCTCGGCTCGGCTGGCCCGGGCATCAGACTCGGATTCCATGCGGGCTATCCCCCTCGTCCCGAGAGAGAGGTCTGTCGACGTTTCTTTTACAGAAGCGGATTGTCTGTTGAAGAGTCCCATTGTCTTAAGCCTTTCCCGATGTTTTTACGCCCAGAACGCCCTGAAGCTCATTTTTGACCAACTATAATCTGTCTGTCCAGTGATAGCTATGGAACTTCGCAACCTTGCCCCCGGCCCTCTCTTCGGTCACATTATGGAACTTCTTGAGAGTTATGGTCCCGATTGACGCTGGCCCGAACGCTGGATAGTCCCCTCTTGGCAGGAGAGAAAGGACAGTGGGTGGACCGTGATTGTATAGGAATTGGTGCCGGCCACGAGATGGAGTTCTCCGTGGACTGGGCACATTGTGGTGGGGGCCGATCTCAGCACGTAGGTGCCGGCGGGAAGGTCATGGGAAAAGCGGCCATCGGAGCGTGTCAGAAATTCAATGTCCCCCCCCGGGTGGTCTTTGGGGGAGAGAAAAAGGGCGGCCCGCGAAATCGGGTGTTTTTTCCAGAGCATCACCCCCTCAAACCTCGCTGTTTTTGGAGCGATGGGCGCCGGACTGGAAAGGGACTGGCAGGACAGAGGAAAAAAAAGGAGGAGCCCCGGAAGCCAACGGGGCAAAAGATATCGTGATGGAGGGAAGAATGATGGCTCAAGTCCCATGAGGATCTCCATTGTAAAGGTGTTGGGCGTGGAGAAGAATGCGGGCTTCTCGATGGTGGATATCTCGAACGGATGGAGGAAGATTATGGCCCGAATTGGCCAGATGGTCGATCCAGTCTCCTGTTCGACGGATCTTGATCTCCAGAAAGTCTTGCCCGGGGCAGCTTTCGTGGGGGGTTTGGTTGAAAAAGTTCACAAAGGATTTTTGGACGTCGACTCCGGTTTGGGAGAGTGTCGAGAGGGTCTCCGGGAAGAGATCCTCCATCTGACCTCCAAACTCCCAGATTTCCTTTGGATAGAGGAATCGGCTGTAAGGAGAATCCGATCCTCCGGAGAGTTCCCGGGCCAGATGAGCGTATTGCGAGCGGGCAATATCCCTCACCGTCATGGGAACGCCACATTCGCTCCGCCTGGCGGATGGCAGGGGGTGTCCCCCGGGTTGGGAGTGGGTGTCGACGATTGTCCTGAAGCGAAAAAATTCTTCTGCGGCGATCCTTGACTCCTTGTTGTCCACCTCCAGCGCGACCCCCTGGAGCGCCGGGAGGGGAAGGCGAGAAAGAAGCTGTTCCAGGAGTTCGAAGAGAATCTCGGGCAGAGGAGAGGCGTGGTCGTCGATGGGCCAGGATCGCCCCTCAATCGGAAGAAAATGCATTCCTCCCACATGGATCTCGACGACACGATCCAAGGGGAAGTCTTCAAGCCATTCGAGGGCTGTCTCGATGTTCACGGAATAGCCTGAGGCCGCGAGGAAGGTGAGGCAGTGGCCTAAGTCGAGTCCGACGGCGAGCGGTGAGTCTTCCGTCAGGACCCTGAAAAAGGATCTCAAGTCCATCCCGCCGGGGGGATGGGGAGGAAAGGGGGGGGTCTCCACCAGAAGAAGTCGATCTCCTAAGGCCTGGGCCAGCAACATCGCCCCTTCCCGAGCGACAACGGCCCCTTCCGGGCTCAAAAGAGGGGGGGCATAGAGGCCAAAGTCGAAGCCTTCCATCGATTTTTGGGCACACTCGTGAATCATCCATGGAGATTTGAGGGCCTCCATGTGGCGGATGGCGCGTTCCTCCTCGGCTCTGAAGGCGGGGTTTGTGGTGTAGTCTGGCTGGGTGTACCAAAGACAATCCCCATGGTAGGTCAGGGGGATTGCCTTTGGCAGGTTCTTGCGGGCCTCATGAAGATCCAGCGTTCGTCCCCGAAAAATTTCCAGGTAGCCCGGCGGGTAGGCTGAAAGAGACTCCCACAGCTCCGAGAGGGGGGGAAAGTAGAGATCTGTGGAGAGTCCGGCAAGAGGGCGCTCGCCGGGGGAGATCAATGACACGCTGAAAGTCTCCGAAGTGATTGTGGAAGAGAATCCCCACAGGGGTGGTTCGGAACGACTCCTAAGATCCGGGAGAAAATGCCCCTTGTGGCAATAAATCTCTCCATGGCCATGATATCAAATCGTGGCAAGAAATCGCCACTGAAGGGATCACCCGTAACTCCCGGTGCGAGGAGGGGGCTCTTTGTCCGCAGCCCTTTCCTGGGGCTGAGTAACGAATAGCTCTCTTGACGCCCCGTGGCTGTCTTCGTATACTTTTAATTAATTGGTTAATTAATTAAGGAGTGAAGATGGCCAGTCCAAACGAGAGACACAAGGATCGTCTGCATGACCAAGGGGAAAGCCCCGAGGCCTTGGATCGGACCTCCCAGCGCAAAAGGGAGATCCTGGACGCGGCCATGGTCTGCTTTTCCGAAGAAGGCTACTTCCAGACGACGAATCGGAAGATCGCGCGCAAGGCCGGGATTACCGAAGGTCTCATCTACCATTATTTTCCCTGCAAGAAGGCCCTCCTTCAGGAAATCATCGAAGAGAAATTCCGCCAGGACCGATCTCCGGCCCAGCGATGCTACACCCGCTGGGAAGAGATATTTGAACAGGCGCCTCCCACGGACGAGACATTTCGAGAGTTTCTCTTCGATCTCGGACGAGCCACCTTTGAGGGTCTGGACAAGGATCGGGATGTTCTTCGCATTCTTCTCTCCGAATATCGTCTTCTCGATGAGGGACAGGAGCCCCTTTTCCCCCGGCTCGTGATGGAGAGGTCAATGAATCGCTTCTCGCGACTTCTCGGACTCTTCCTCAAGGCCGAGAAAATCTCTGATTCATCCACGGCCATGAAGGATTCCTTTTTCATCGGACCAATCGTCTCCATTTTTCTCTTTCAGGACCTTCTTCAGGGAAACAAGGTCCGGACGCTGGATCGAGAGCTATTTCTGTCGACACTCGTCGACCACTTTATGGCCGGAATCTCTGGAATGCCGGAGCGAAAACAGGAAAATCATACAAGGAAAGGCTCTTTGCGATGAGAAAAGTGCGTCAGGCGATAGTCGGAGTGCTGCTGCTGCTTCTTGGAGGTGGGGGGGTGATGCTTGAGGCGGTTCACGCCCAGGCGGATTCCGTCGTCCACCGGTATGTGGGAGTGGAGACCTGTGAGGTTTGCCATTCCGCCAAGAGGATCGGTGACCAGTTCGACGTTTGGGCCAAGAGCCCCCACGCCCGGGCCTACACGGACCTCACCACCACTGAGGCCCGGTCCATTGCCGACCGTCTTCACGTGGCTGATCCCACGCGCGATGGCCGTTGTCTCTCCTGCCATGTCACGGCCTACGGAAAACCTCTTCCGGAAATTCTCTCAACCTTTCGGCGGACCGATGGGGTGCAGTGCGAATCCTGTCATGGTCCAGGAGAGGACTACGGACACTTTTCGGTCATGATCTCTCCTGCCAAGTCGCGGGCGGCCGGCCATATAACACCCGACGAGTCGACATGCAAGACCTGCCACAATCCGAGTTCACCGACGTATAAGGGCTTTGACTACCATGCGGCCTTTCGGATGATCGCACACCCTGTTCCGAAAGAGACCAAGCAGGAGACGCTTGAAATGGGAGAGGAAAAATGAGCGGAGTCCAGACAGGAAGGCCCTCAGGGCCCGGCACGGGGCGAACAAAACGTCGTGGGGTGATCGTTGGTGGTCTCGGTCTTGTGGCGACAGTGATCATCGCGCTGCTCTACATGCGGTACAACCAGTTTTATGTGTCGACGGAGGACTCCATGGTTGATGGAGACATCGTCATGGTCTCTGCCAACACCACGGGGCGGGTCATGACCTTGCCCGTCAACATGGGGGATCCCGTCCACAAGGGAGATCTTCTGGCCCGCATCGATACGACCGGCTTTGGGGCTCTCGAATCCATCGGTCAGCGAAACGTCACTGCCTTTGGCGATCTGGCCCGTACGAAGGCCCAGGAGGTCTCTCTCTCGGTTCGTCTTGCCAATGCTCGAAGGGACTTGGCCCGGGGGGAGGCGCTTCGAAAGGGAGGGTTCATTACCGATTCCGACCTGGACCATCTCCGTACCACCGTGGACGATCTTGAGGCCCAGCTGGTGGAGATCCGCAAGCTCGCTTACGTCAATCGCACCGCCCTTGAAACCACGGAATCCCACCCCCTCAACTACACCATCCACTCTCCGCTTGATGGCCAGGTGGCGGAGCGTATCGTCCAGGTGGGGCAGGTTGTCTCCCGGGGGCAGGCCGTCGTCTCTCTCGTCGATCCTCGGGATACATGGGTCACGGCAAAGGTCAAGGAGACCCGGATGGGACATGTACGGATAGGGCAAAAGGTCGACATCACCATCGATGCCTATCCCGGTCGGAAGTTTCATGGCCATGTTTTTCAGATCCTGCCCACCTCGGCGGCGGCCATCTCCCTCCTCCCCCCCGAGAATGCCTCGGGAACCTTTGTGAAGGTGACCCAGCGCGTTCCCGTCCGGATTGCCTTTGATGATGCCAAGGATGTCGTCCTGCGTCCGGGGCTTTCCACGGAGGTGAGAATCCATATCCGGGACGGCTCCCCGTGGTGACCCACGAGTCCGGAAGCATGATGGGGCACTCCCCCCACTATCGATGGTGGGCCTTGGGAGTGGTGATGCTCTCCCTCTTTCTTCCGGTTCTCGACACAACGATCGTGAACGTGGCCCTTCCCTACATGATCGGCTCTCTCGATACCAATCAAGACGAAGTCCGGTGGGTTATCACTGCCTATTCCATGGCCTTTGCGGTGAGCACTCTGGCCAGTGCCTGGCTCCGGACCGTCTTTGGGATCAAGAACCTCTACCTCGGATCCATCGTCCTCTTTGTCGCCTCCTCCTTTTTTGCCGGGATCTCGCCCAATCTCAACCTGATGATCCTCTTTCGGGTCCTTCAGGCGGTGGGAGGGGGGATCATGATGCCCTTGGGTTTCACAATCATCACGGAGGCCTTCCCCCCTCCCGAGCGACCCAAGGCCTTCGGATTCTTTGGCATCGTCGTTGTTTTGGCCCCTACCATCGGTCCGATTCTGGGGGGATGGCTTGTCGACAACATGAACTGGCGCGATGTCTTCTTCATCAACGTTCCCTTTGGCTTTCTGAGCTTCTTTTTTACCTTGTTCGTCCTGAAAAAGGACCGAACCCATACAATCGTTCCCTTCGACTTTGCCGGATTCATCTCTCTGGGGACGGCCCTCTCCTTTCTTCTTGTCGGGCTGACCGAAGGAGAGCGCTGGGGATGGACCGCCTTTTTTGTCTATGAGTGCTGGGCGGTGGCCTCCCTCTCCTTTTGGACCTATGTGATCACCGCCTTCACGGTGAAGCACCCCTTGATCGACCTCTCCATCTTTCGGGACCTGGACTTTGTTCTGATTATGGTCGCCAATTTCTTTCGTGCCATCGGTCTCTTCGGGCGGATGTTCCTACTTCCCCTCTTTGTCCAGACATTCAATGCCTTCACGGCCACCGATGCCGGCCTTGTCCTTCTTCCGTCCTCGCTCATGGCCGGGATTGCCATGCCTGTTCTCGGAGCCATCTCCGCCAAGGGGTCCGACAGTTTCAAGCGGGGTCTTTTGGTGGCAGGATTCGTCATGCTGGCCTTTTCTCAGTTCCTCTATGCCTTTCTCATGGGTGTTCCTTCGATGGGGCAGATCATCATGGCCCAGCTGATTTTTGGCCTATCCATGGGGATGCTCAATGCGCTCCTGTCGTCGATTCCCCAGACTCTGGTGGCTCCTCGCCACATAGGGCTGGCCTCGAGCCTCCAGAGCAACATGCTCCAGATTGGAGGGGCGCTCGGAGTGGCCGTTCTGGGCAATATTCTCGACCACCAGGAGGCCGACTTCTATTCCCAGTACCAGTCGAACGTGACCCCGCACTCTTATTTCTATCAAAAAGTCATTGCCTTTCTCTCCCAGTCGGCGCAACATGGCCTTCCCACCGCTGATCCAGCGGCCCGGACCGGGGCCATGGTTGTGGGTCTTGCCAGGACCCAGTCGGCCATCTCCGCCTACAATGAAACCTTTATTGTGGCCGGACTCATGGCTCTTCTGGGCATCCCGATGATCCTTCTCATGAGAAAGCTCTCCCATCGTCCCGATCCCTCGCAGGGATCCCTTCCCGGAAAACCCGAAGTTGTTCATGGAGGATTCGAGTGATACGTGTCTCAGCGGCAGCCCAATCTCTCATCGTTCTGATGTTTTTACTGGTTCCCCAAGCCTTTGCCAATGAGATGGCGACTCCCGCCCCGGCCCCGGACACGACGGTCGTGGCCACAGGCGGAGGCGACGGTCAGTCCATCACCCTGCAGGAGGCCGTTAAAGAATCCCTCTTGCGCCGGCCCACGCTGAAGGCCGCGGAGCAGAGCGTTCTCTTGTCCAAGGCCCAGATCGGGGCCTCCCGTTCGGGCTACCTGCCCACGCTCCAGGCCAGCTACTCCGATACGGTGGGAAACAGCATCTTTGGCTTTTTTCTGATCCCCGGATATGAGTATGCCAATTACAATCTGCTGACGGTGGCACTGACCCAGACGGTCTGGGATTTCGGGCGGGTTCATTCCCAGATGAGGCAGAGCCGCCATCAGTTGGGGGCGGCCGAAGCCGTGAGGCGCCGGGAGGCCCAGACGGTCATCCGGGATGTGGAGACGGCCTACTACAATCTCCTGAAAGCCCAGCACCGCGTGCTCTCGTCTCGGCAGAGCGTCGTCGATGCGGCCTCCCATCTGGCCGAAGCCCGGGCGCGTCTGTCGGCGGGTGTGGGGCTCCGTCTTGACGTCACCCAGGCCAAGGTCAATCTCGAGTCCGCCCGCCTTGATCTGATCCATGAAGAGACCCTTCGCCGAAAGGCCCAGGTCGACCTCGGGAGGGCGATCGGCTTTCGTCACAAACGCCCCTTCGTGGCGGTCTCGCCGGGGGAACCCGAAAGAATCCCCTCCTTTCCCGACGGCTCGGCCCTTGATCGCCTGATTGCGGCCCATCCGGAGATTCAGGCCGACAACGAGAGTGTCCGCCAGAAGAAGGCGGCCCTGGATTCGGCCAAGGATCAGAACTACCCCTCCATTACGGGGAATGCCCAGTACTACCTGGCCCAGATCTCCGTGCCCCTCTTCGGCTCCCCCACCCAGCCCTTCTCCACGGTCAACGTGGGGGGAGTGTTAAATATTCCGATCTTCTCCGGGGGGCTCGCGACGAGCCAGATTCACGAGGCCCGGGCCGACATGCGGCGCACGATGCACCAGGCCGAGGACGACCGTCTTCGAATTTTGGCCTCGATCCGTGACTCCGCCCTCGATGTTCAGGAGGATGAAGAGCGTCTTCGGGAATCCGAGACGGCTCTGGAAAATGCCGAAGAAAACGATCGGCAGGTCGAGGCGGCCTACCGGGCCGGAACGGCCCACTCCGTGGATGCCATCGATGCTGAGACGGCCCTTCGCCGAGCGAGGGTCGATGTGGATTCGGCCCGATTCGACCTGATGAGTGCGGTTGTCGCATACCGCTTTGCATTGGGCACTCTCACCTCCCCCTCCGCTCCCTGATGGAGCGCGATGAGGTGGAACTTTTCGCGGATGGGGCCTGTTCCGGCAACCCCGGCCCCGGAGGATGGGGGGTCCTTCTGCGTTGTCGCGGGGTCGTTCGCGAGCTGTCCGGAGGCGAGCTCCAGACGACGAACAACCGCATGGAGCTTCAGGGGGTCATTGCCGGGCTCTCCGCCTTGAAAAAGCCCTGCCATGTGGCCGTCACCACCGACAGCCAGTATGTAAAAAACGGGATGACCACCTGGATCCATGGATGGAAGAAAAACGGCTTCAGAACGTCGTCGGGACAGCCGGTCAAGAACGAGAATCTCTGGAGGGAGCTCGACCGTCTCGCCGCCCTTCATGAAATCCGCTGGTTTTGGGTCAAGGGCCATGATGGCCATCCGGAAAACGAAAGAGTGGATGCGCTTGCCCGGGAGGCCATTCTCGCGCTACGCAAGGGAAGGCTCTGACGAAGTTTGACGTGAGACTTCAACGGGGGATTCCCCTGTCGGTCTTGGAAGACGGGGACGAGGAGAGGTCAGGGATAAGACGCGTGCTGGTCGGAGGGGCTGGCTGAAAGCTTGCGGATGACGTGTCGGGGAATTCTGAAAATAAAAAGAGGGCCAAGGCCGATGACCTTGACCCTCTTTTTTTTTAGTTCTTGTCGTGGTGCTTCTTGTCGTGATGCTTCATGTGGTGGTGCTTCTTGTGCCACTTCTTGTGGTGCGGGTAGCAACGATGGTGCTTCTTCCAGTAGCGGGTGTGATGGTTGCAGCGATGGTGCTTCCAGTGGCGCTTGTGGTGGGCCTTCTTGTGGGCCTTGTGCTTGGCAGGGGCAGGGGTTGCAGGAGCGGTGGCGGCTGCAGGGGCTGCCGCATCGGCCGCAAAGGACACGGGGGCCGCGACCAGGGAAAAGGAGAAGACCACGGCTGCGAGAGAGCCGACAATGGATGCCAGTTTTTTCATTGAGACTCCTTGAAAAGGGGTGGGGTAATGGATCACACGGCAAGAAATAAGCTACCAAAGCTTGCGGGGATTCGCAAGGGGGCGGAGAAAGTTGTCAGGATTTTTTATCGACAGAGAAGATTTTCTCCCGATACGAAGCTTTGAAAAAGTGAGGGAAAGAGAGAAGCTCCCTGAAAGGAGGGGGGAGATCCCCCCTCTCGTATCGCTCTGTGGCTAGAAGTTAAAGCCTGCCGTGACCGGAATGTACCAGAGGGCATTCTGTCCGGCTGTCTTCGGAAGGAAGTCCATCAGATAGGCAAATTTGGCCTCCACAAAGACGTAGTCGAGATTGAGTCCAAGCCCCACGTCCCCGTAAGAGGACCAGGCGTTGGTCTGTCCCGTGGCGGACATGGCGGGAGAGGATGTGTTGGGAAGGGAGAGCTCGTAGGCCGCTCCGGCGTCCACCAGGGCGTAAAGGTAATAGTCGGTGTCCCCGTAGAGCTTCGCCTCAAATCCCCCCGTGATCGGGGCCGACTCCAAGGCGGTCCCCTTCTCCGTTCCCGCTCCCGAGAAAAAGTTTCCCTGGACCTCGAAGCGGAAGGCGATCGTATCGTTGAACCAGTAGGCGACGCCGAGCCCTGCCCCATAGCCGTTGTCCATCATGTTGTTCCATGTGGGGGTGGATGAAGATGAATTGACGCTCCCCGTGTTGGGGCTGACCATGTCGTAGTTGCCGAAGACCATCAGATCCCAGACGCCGGGGGCCGATGTGACGGCCCAGGACCGGGCAGGGAAGAGTGCCCCGGCCAGAATGAGGGTGGCCGTCAGAAGAAAAGCCGAGAGGCCACCGATGGCTTTCTTTGAGGTGATCATTATTCGCTCCTTGTGTTGAGATGACTTTTGTCCCAATGAAACCTGTTCACAAGTCACTCATCGGCAGATCGGATCAAAAGTTGAGGGGAGGGGGATCACTTGCAACATGAAGACGGGAAGGCTTCTCCCGTCATTCCTCTCCTGGTTCTCCTTTTTCTTGATCAGCGGGGTGCATGGCGGTCGACGATGCTTCCTGCGAGCCGGATGGCTTCCACCATGGAGCCCGGCTGGGCCAGGCCTTTTCCGACAATGTTGTAGGCTGTGCCATGGTCCACGGAGGTCCGGAGGATGGGGAGGCCGATCGTCACGTTGACCGCCTTGCCGAACCCCATCAGCTTGAGGGGGATGAGCCCCTGATCATGGTATTGGGCCACCACGATGGCAAAGTCCCCGCGGGAGGTCCGATGGAAGAGGGTATCGGCAGGAACGGGCCCTTCCACGTCGAGCCCCTCGGCCCGGGCCTCCATGACGGCGGGGAAGATGATCCGCTCTTCCTCGTCGCCAAAGAGTGAGGACTCTCCGGCGTGGGGATTCAAGGCTGCCACGGCGATCTTTGTCTCGGTCACGCCCAGAAGATCGAGGGCTTCGGCGGCCAGACGGATGGTGTCGAGCTCCCTCTCCTTGGTCAGCTGGCCTGCGACCTCCCGAAGCGCGATGTGAATGGTGACCAGGATGACCCGAAGGGGTCCTCCCACCAGCATCATCCCGACCCGGGGGCTCCCGCAGAGATCCGCGATCAGCTCGGTGTGGCCGGGATAGTTGTAGCCTGCCGCCCGGAGTGCCACCTTGGTGAGGGGGGCGGTGGTCATGGCGGCAATCCGTCGCGCCCGGGCCAGGTCGACGGCCATCTTCACGCAGCTATAGGCCCATCGTCCGGAGGCGACGGAGGGTTGGCCGGGGGTGACGGGGTCGATGTTTTGCGTTCCCGGAGGAACAAGGACGGACAGGACATTGGGATCCTCCGAGACCTCCTCGGGGGTTTTGACCTCCTGGACGAGGAGCCCGGGATTATAGGATTTGGCTGTGGCCGAGATCAGGTCCAGGTCCCCGATTACGACCTTCCGGATCCGGGCGATGTCCTTGGCGGTCCATCCTTTCACGATAATCTCCGGCCCGATGCCGGCGGGGTCCCCCATGGTGATGGCAAAGGGAGCGGCGGGGTTGATCCTGTCAAGGGAAACGGGACGCATGAAAAACCTCCTTGTCGGGTTCGATGTGGACAACGACGTCGGCGACGGCGGGATATCGGGAGTGGATGGCAAGTTCGATCCGGTCCGCGATGGCGTGGGATTCCCGGACGGACATCTCCCCCGGGACGTCGACTGTCAGATCCATTGTAATACGATTTTTCGATCCCCGTGCGCGGATGGTGTGGCAGGCCACAACGCCGGGGACAGTGCGGACGAGGGCGATGATCTCGTCGGGGGGAAGCGGAGAGGTGTCGGAAAGGACGATGGCCCCCTCTCGGAGAAGGTGGTAGCCGGCATGGCCGATAAAGCCGGCGATCAGAACACCCACAAGAGGATCGGCCGACGAGAGTCCGTGGGCCGAGAGGAAAAGACCCACCAGCACGGAGCCCGAGGCCAAAAGATCCGACTTGATGTGGGTGGCATCGGCTCCGACGATCCCGTCTCCGGTGATCTTGAGGACCCGTTTTTCTCCGATGTAAAGGAGGGATTGGAGAAGGATCGAGACTCCCATCACGACACCCGCAGAAAGTGTGGCATGGGGGTGGAGATGGAGGACAAATTCGTCGTAGCTGTGGGAGAGGACTTCATAGCCTGTGAAAAAAAGCAGGAGGCCCACTGCGGCCTGGGTAAGGGGCTCATATTTATAGTGGCCGTAGGGGTGGTCGCTGTCGGGAGGCCGCTTGGCCGCAAAGGATCCGAGGAGACAGATGAGATCGGAGGCGGAGTCGAGAAGGGCATGGTAGCCGTCGGCCAGCATCCCTACGGAGTGGATCCGGTGGCCCCAGAGGATCTTTAAAAGGGCCAGCGACATGTTGACCCCAAAGGCCACGAGGAGGATCGTCAGAGGGGTGGAGGGCAGGAGGCGGGAGGCCAGCCCGGGGGATTGGCTCATTTTTTCCGGGCCCGGGGGGAGGGGGGAGGAGGCCGGCGAGCCAGATGCTCCCGGAGGGCTTGGCCCGTATAGGATGTGGCGTGGTCCATGACCTCCCGGGGGGAGCCGCAGACGATGACCTGCCCCCCCTTGTCGCCGCCTTCGGGGCCGAGATCGATCAGATGGTCGGCATTGGCGATGACGTCGATATTGTGTTCGATGACGACGACGGTGTTGCCGGCATCGACCAAGGCGTCGAGGGTGTCCAGAAGCTTCTGGATGTCGGCAAAGTGAAGTCCCGTGGTGGGCTCGTCCAGAATGTAGAGGGTGCTCCCGGTGGCTCTCCGGGAGAGCTCGCGAGAGAGCTTGACCCTCTGGGCCTCTCCCCCGGAAAGGGTGGTGGCCGATTGGCCCAGGTGGATGTATCCCAGCCCCACCTCCTTGAGTGTGTCGAGCTTGCCCGCGATGGAGGGGATGGCCGTGAAGAAGTCCCGGGCCTCGTCGACGGACATCTCGAGGATCTCCGCAATGTTTTTCCCCCGGTAGCGGATCTCGAGGGTCTCCCGGTTGTAGCGGGCTCCGTGGCAAAGGTCACACACCACATAGACATCCGGAAGAAAGTGCATCTCGATCTTCAGGACTCCGTCCCCCTGGCAGGCCTCGCACCTTCCCCCCTTCACGTTGAAGCTGAAGCGCCCGGGATCGTATCCCCGCGCCCGGGATTCGGGAACCTGGGAGTAGAGCTCTCGAACCGGAGTGAAAAGACCTGTGTATGTGGCGGGATTGGAGCGGGGGGTCCGTCCGATGGGTGTCTGGTCGATGTGGACAACCTTGTCGATCCGGTCCACGCCCCGGATCTCCCGACATTGTCCGGGACGTTCCCGGCTGCCATAGAAAAGTCGGGCCAGCCGGTTGTAGAGAACGTCGAGGACGAGGGTGCTCTTGCCCGACCCGGAGACCCCGGTGACCACGGTAAGAAGGCCCAGGGGGATCTCCACGTCGATCCCCTTGAGATTGTGTTCGGTGGCCCCCACCACCGTCAGGGACCCTTTGGCCAAACGGGAGGGGGATCGCCGCTCGATCCTGCGCTCTCCGGAGAGATAGCGGCCGGTGATCGATGCGGGATCTTTGGTGATCTCCTGTGGGGTTCCCTGGGCAAGGATCTCTCCCCCGTATCGTCCGGCTCCGGGGCCCATGTCGATGACGTGATCGGCGCGGGAGATTGTCTCTTCGTCATGCTCGACGACAATGACCGAGTTCCCCAGATCCCGAAGGTGAAAGAGCGTTTCCAGGAGTTTCTTGTTGTCCCGGGGGTGGAGGCCGATGGAGGGTTCGTCGAGGATATAGAGGACCCCCGTCAGACCGGCGCCGATCTGGGTTGCCAGCCTGATGCGCTGGGATTCGCCCCCCGAGAGGGTCTGAGCCGAGCGCGAGAGGGTCAGGTAGTCCACTCCCACCTCGGCCAGGAAGTTGAGGCGGCTTCGGATCTCCCGGAGAACCTTGCGGGCAATTTGCTCCTCTTTGGGGGTGAGGTGGAGGGTGTCGATGGTTTGAAGGGCCTCCCTGACCGACAGCTCCGAAAACTGATGGACATTGAGCCCTCCCACCGTTACGGCGAGGCTCTCGGGTTTGAGCCGGGCTCCGTGGCAGGACGGACAGGGCTTCTCGGAGAGGACCGATTCGAGTTCGGCGCGGGCCCAGGCACCCATCTGACCCCGCTTGTGGATTTCGCCCAGCATGGGGACCAGCCCCTCGAAGTGCCCTTTTTTCAGGGAGCGCCCCGAGGCGCCCTTCCCCTCCGCCTCGTGGGGAGTTCCATGGAGGAGCTCCTGGAAGAAGGACGGATCCATGCGGGCAAACGGGGTGACGGGAGAGACTCCCCGCTCTTCCATGAACTTCAGGACCCGGGTTCGGATCGCCCCCATATTCCGGCTTTCGAGAAGCTTGATCCCCCCTTCGGAGAGGGAGAGGTCGGGATGGGGAATCAGGAGGGCGGGGTCCACCTCCATGAGGGATCCGATGCCGAGACATTCGGGGCAGGCCCCGTAGGGGGAGTTGAAGCTGAAGAGCTTGGGCGCGAGCTCCGGGAGGCTGATGTTGCAGACGGTGCAGGCTTCGGCCTCCGACAGGATGATCTCTTCGGGGGCGGCACCCGGGGCGCGCCCTTCGGGCAGGAAGAGGACGACCCTCCCCTGTCCCTCCCGAAGTCCAGTCTCGAGGCTGTCGGCGAGCCGCTGTCCCATATCGGGCCGTACCGAAAGGCGGTCGATGACGATTTCAAGGGTGTGGGCCCGCTTCTTGTCGATCTCGGGAACGTCCTCGAGGTCGTGCACGACCTTGTCGAGGCGGACCCGGGTAAAACCGTCCCTGGCGATCCTGGCCAGCTCTTTGCGGTATTCCCCCTTCCGTCCGGTGATGGAGGGAGCCAGAATCATGAATCGGGTGCCCTCGGCCATGGCCTGGATCTGGTCCACCATCTGGGAGACCGTTTGCGGGGTGACAGGACGTCCGCAGACGGGGCAATGGGGATGACCTGCCCGGGCATAGAGAAGACGCAGGTAGTCATGGATCTCCGTGACCGTGCCGACGGTGGAGCGGGGATTGCGCGAGGTGACCTTCTGGTCGATGGCGATGGCGGGGGAGAGCCCCTCGATGGAGTCGACGTCGGGCTTGTCCATCATTTCGAGAAACTGACGGACATAAGCGGAGAGAGACTCCACGTAGCGGCGCTGCCCTTCGGCGTAGAGGGTGTCGAAGGCCAGCGAACTCTTTCCCGAGCCGGAGAGCCCGGTGATGACCACCAGACAATGTCTTGGAATGTCGAGATCGAGGTTCTTAAGGTTGTGCTGGCGAACCCCCCGAAGCGAGATCATCCCTGCGGAAGTTACCTGCGGCGAGGTCTTCCGGGCCATCAGAAGGCCCCCGGAATCTTGGCGGCCGTCGTCCCGGGAGGGACGGAGACCGCGAGATCCTTTTGTTGGACATGAGCCAGGACCTTGAACCCCTCCAGGCGAATCGAAAGGCGCGTGCCGTTTTGCTCCATGAAGAGAAGGCGGGTGAGGGTTCCCGTCCCTTTCTTGAGCGTCAGCGTCGCCTGGGCCAGATGCGGGTCGGGATGGCGGGGGATCAGGACCAAGGAGAGGGGGGCGCCCGGCGGCACATCGCCTGATTCGATGGGTTTGACGAAGAACCACTTCGAAATCTGGGGGATCGATGCCAGCAGAATGGCGGGAGTCTCCGGGATCCGGTGTTTTCTGATGGTTCGGAGTAGCACCTGGCGGTTCTGGGGAACGTAGAGGGCCATATGGTTGCCGTCAAGGCTGAGCCATTGCCCTTCGGGGTCGGAATACCGGAGCAGCATCTTGCCCGGAGCCCGGTAAACCAATGTCCCCTTCGAAAGGGTTTTCTTGGCCCCGGGGGCCGTGAGCGACTGGACAAAGTGGGATTGGAAGCCCTCTCCCGACTTGACGCGGGAGACGAGGAGGGAGAGCTCCTGTTTGGCAGAAAGGGATTCCTCGGCCGAGGCGACCGGGAGTGCCGGGAGCAAAAGGAGTCCGGCGAAAAGGAGCAGGGTCACCGGGGCAAGAGCGTAAGAGCGTGAGCTATTCATGGTGTTCGGATCCTTTCAGGAGTGGGCGGGGGCGGCTCGTTCCGTCGGAGGGGCCGATGATCCCCTCCTCTTCCATGCGGTCGATGAGCCGGGCGGCCCTGTTGTAGCCAATTCTCAGATGGCGTTGGATGAGGGAGGTGGAGGCCTTCTTCTGGCGAACGACCACGGCAAGGGCTTCCTGGTAGAGACCCTCCTCTTCGGGGTCGTTCTCGCCCGAGGACTCTCCCCCCTCGGCGTTTCCGGATCCTCCTCCCGAGAGGAGTCGCGCCTCCTCCGGAAGGGGCGGGGGGGGAGGGACGCGCCTCCAGAATGCCACGATGCGGCCCACCTCGTCCTCCGAAATATAGGAGCCATGAAGCCGTCTCACCACGTCGGAGCCGGGGGGCTTGATCAGCATGTCCCCGGCGCCCAGAAGGAACTCCGCTCCCCCGGTATCGAGAATGACCCGGGAGTCGATCTGGCTTCCCACCTGGAAGGCGATCTTGGTGGGGATATTTGTCTTGATGAGGCCGGTGACGACCTGGGCCGAGGGGCGCTGGGTGGCGAGGACAAGGTGAATCCCTGCGGCCCGGGCCATCTGTGCCAGACGAATGATCGGAGGCTCGACCTCTTTCTTCTGGGCCAGCATGAGGTCAGCAAGCTCGTCGATCACGACGACAATATAGGGAAAGGCTTTTTCCGGGGGGACGACCTTCCGGTATTCTGCAATGTTCTTCACTCCTTCGTCTTTCATGAGGTCGTAGCGGCGGAGCATCTCGGTGACGAGGGAGCGGAGGCGGCCCACGGCCACGGCAGGTTCGGTGACCACCGGTCCGAGCAGGTGGGGGATCCCCTCATAGGGGGCCATCTCCAGACGCTTGGGGTCGATCATGAGCAGCCGGACATTCTCCGGAGGGTTTTTCATGAGAAGGCTCGCGATGAGTCCATTCAGGCAGACGGACTTCCCGGTTCCGGTGGCCCCGGCCACCAAAAGGTGGGGCATGCGGGCCAGGTCGGCGGCATAGGGCTCTCCCGCGACGGTCTTGCCGATGGCCAGCGCCAGAGGGGAGGGAATCGAGCGAAAGGAGAGGCTCTCGTAAATCTCCCGGAAGGCGACCGGGGTTCTCTTGGGGTTCGGAACCTCGATTCCCACCGTCGATTTTTCCGGGACGGGAACCTGGATCCTCACTTGGGGAACCTTGAGGGTGAGGGCCAGCTCATTGGCCAGCCCCGTAATCCGGTTGACCTTTGTTCCCGGGGCCGGAGAAAACTCGAAAAGGGTGATGACCGGTCCGGTCTGGGCCCCGGCCATTCGTCCCGAGACTTGATAGACACGGAAAAAATCGGCCAGGGTCTTCTGTGTCTCCCGGAGGAACTCCGAGGCGTCTTCCCGCTCCTCCCGGGGAGGATCGAGAAAGGAGAGGGGCGGGGTGGTCGCATCGGGAGGGATGTCGAGGATGATCCCCGTTTTGGGAAGGGAGCGGGGAGGGGCGGGGTCGAGCCTCTCCCGTTCCGGCGCCCTCGGAGGGGAGGGAAGGGGCTCCGGATCGGCAAGAGATACCGGTGCTGGCTCATGAGGCGCAATCGGAGAGGCCTCCTGCGGGGGAAGCGGCCTCTCCAAGATTCCTCCTCCCCTCCGGTGACGAAGGCGCTGGAGCACCCCCGCCGGGGAGAGCGGGAGAGAGCGCAGGAGAAGGATCATTCCCGCCAGAGAGAGTGTTCCGCAGAGAAGGAAGACTCCGGCACGGTTGAGCAGGGGAAGAAAGACCCTGAGAAAGGCCTCTCCGGCACTGCCTCCCGAGGGGTAGGGTGCGGGAAGGGGATGGGAGACAAGGAGGGAGAGCAGGGGGCCGGCTCCGACGAAAAGGAGGGAGAGCCCCGTGTAAAAGGAAAGGGGAACGGGGGCTTGTCGAAAACGTCTGACAGCCTCGATCCCCAGGGGAAGGGGAAGCAGAATCGAGGGAAGTCCCAGAAATCCATAGGCCAGGTCCGCCAGGCTGGCCCCCGCCATCCCGAAGATGTTCGTGGCATGGGCGGCGTTGACCCCCGTGAAGAGGGAGGGATCGTCGGGTGAGGCCGAGTAAAGGGCCCCTGCGGAGAAGATGGCAAGGGATCCAAAGATCAGGGAGGCCAGAGGAAGATGGCGTTCTCGACCTGAGTGGCTGGGGACGGCATCCCGGGGAGAGGACGAGATCTCGCTCACGGAGTCAGCTCTCGAGAATGACAGGGAGAATCATCGGATCTCGATGAAACTGCTTTTTGAAGAATTTCCTGAGGTGGTTGTGGATCCGGGTCTTGAGCGCCGGAATTTCGCTTCGGATTTCGGGTTCTGCGGCATCAAAGGCGAGCTGGACCTGTGTCCGAATGAGGCCATCGAGTTCGGCCGACCGCTCCGCGGGCGCGACCCCCCGGGAGAAAACCTCGGGGCCCACAACAATGCTCCCGTTCTGGCGGGAGAGGCCCAGGACGACGGTCACCATGCCGTCGGAGGCGAGTCGCTTGCGATCCCGGATCACCCCTTCTCCGATCTCTCCGACATTCTTGCCGTCGATCAGGGTTCGGCCGGCCGTGACACGGCCGCTCACCCTTGCCCCCTCCGCGTCGATCTCGAGGACATCCCCATTTTCGATCTGGTGGATCCGGTCAAGGGGAATGCCCATCCGTCGGGCTGTCCGCGCGTGTGCCGAAAGGTGGCGATACTCTCCATGGATGGGAACAAAATGGCGGGGGCGAAGCATGCGGATCATCAGCTTCTGGTCTTCCACGCTCGCATGGCCGGAGACGTGGATGTCTGAGATGGCCCGGAAGTGGACCATGGCGCCCTTTCGCAGGAGAAGGTTGATGATCCGGTCAATGGCCCGCTCGTTTCCCGGGATGACCCGGGAGGAGAGAAGCACCGTGTCCCCGGCACCAATGGAAACATGCTTGTGGTCGCTTACCGCCATGCGGAAGAGGCCGCTCATGGGCTCTCCCTGGCTTCCGGTGGTGAGGATCGCCACCTTCTCGGGGGGGAGCGACGAAATGGCGTCGATCTTCATCACCTTCTCGGCGGGAATGTGCAGGTGGCCCAGTTCGGAGGCGACCCGATAGTTGGTCTCCATGGATCGACCGTTAAAGGCGACGGATCGGCCATGGCGAATGGCGACGTCGGCAACCTGCTGAAGACGATGGATGTTGGAGGAGAAGGTCGAGACGATGACACGTCCCGGGGCGTCCCTGATCAGCCGGTCGAGATTCTCTCCCACCAGCTTTTCCGAGAGGGAGAGCCCCTCCTTTTCGGAGTTGGTGCTGTCGGAGAGGAGGGCCACGATCCCCTCTTCGCCCAAGGAGCAGAAGCGGTGGATATCGATATGGAGGTCGTCGATGGGCGTCAGGTCGATCTTGAAGTCCCCGGTGTGAAGCACGGTGCCGGAGGAGGTTCGGATGGCAAAGGCGACCCCGTCGGCAATGGAGTGGGTGATCCGGACAGGTTCCACACCGAAGGGCCCCATCAGATATTCCTGTCGTGGGGTCAACGTGATGAGCTTCGGCATCTCCTCTGGCTTTCTCGTCTGCTTCAGCTTCGACTCGAGCAGTCCGAGGGTCAGGGGGGTCCCCAAGACGGGCACGTTGAACTCGCGGAGAAAGTAGGGAACCGCTCCGATGTGGTCTTCGTGGCCGTGGGTGAGAAAGAGGCCAAGAATTCTGTCCCGGTTTTCCATGAGGTAGGAAAAGTCGGGGATGATCAGGTCGATTCCCAGAAAGTCATCCTCGGGGAAGAGCACGCCGCAGTCGACGACGATGATTCGCCCTTCCGTTTCGTAGACCGTCATATTCATTCCCACTTCGCCCAGTCCGCCCAAGGGAATGATCCGCAGGGAGGGAGAGGAGGGGGAAATATCCGGGAAAAGGGGGGGGCCGGAGGAGGAAAAATCCGTCGAAGGGGGGAAGGTCTCAGTCAAAAAAGTCTCCTTTGTCGAAAGTTCATCCCTTTATCTTAGCAAAAATTTCCGGGCGATGTTCCCAAAGTGTGCGGGCCAGGGAGAGCCAGTCTTCCGGGCGAAGATTCTCGGGCCGGCATTCCGGCCCCGGAGGGAGGGTCTCAAGGTATGGGGAAACCGCGTCCATCATTTCGGAGGCGAGGCCTTGCCTGAGGGCGTTCCTGAGCGTCTTTCGCCTATAGGTAAAGGCGGCCCTGGCCAGATGGAGGGCGGCAGGGATCGCCGGGTCCGCGCGAATCGGGGCGGGCACGAAGGAGAGGACGCTCGAGTGGATCTTGGGGGGAGGGTTGAAGGATCCGGGACGGATGTCAAAGAGATGGCAAGGGGCGGAAAGAAGCTGGGCAGCCACCGAAAGGGAGCCATAGTCTTTGTCTCCAGCCTTTGCGGTGATCCGGTCGGCGACCTCCTTCTGGAACATCAGGACCGCCATCAGGGGCGGAGTCGTGGCCCCGATGATCTTGAGGAGAAGGGGCACCGAGATGTTGTAGGGAAGATTTGAGATGACAAGGTAGGGAGACTCCGGGAGCCTCAGGTCGTCCTCAAGGGCGTCTCCCTGGCGAATCTCGATGCGCTCTCCGAATTCCCGAAGGCTTTCCTCGAGATGGGGGATCAGACGGGCATCCTTTTCCACAAGAATGAGCCGGGGAGATCGCCGGGCCAGGTGGCGCGTCAGGATCATTCTTCCGGGGCCAATTTCTATGGCCGGGGTCGACTCAAGGAGGTCGATCGGAAGGGACTCCACAATTCGCAGGGCAATCCGGTCATCGGTGAGGAAATGCTGCCCGAGATATTTGGCGGGGCGAGGGAGGTTCTCCCGGTTCCCTTTGGGTCGAATCATGGGGTAAAATGCAACCTCGCAATAATTTGTTTTCCGGGTATTCGGGTCCGGGCTCCTCCGCTGCTCAGGGGAGAGCCGGACAGGGGTCTCCACAGACGGGGAGAGTTATGGCCTTTTCGGCACCATACCAGGATAGCCGGGGATTTTTCGACGAGAGCCGGGAGGGCGATCAGTGGGCCTTTCGATGGTTCGTCCTGGTCTCCTTTTTGTTCCATGCCCTGGCGCTGCTCTTCTTCCTGAAGGATCCGGCGTTTCATCAGGCCGTGGAGAATCTGATCGCCGCCGCCCCCAAAAAACTCACCCCCCTGGAGCAGCGCAAGCAGGCCCTTCAGAAAAAACCTGTGTTTATCGATCTCGTCGACCCATCCAAGGTCCCCCTGAAGCCACAATCCATGGCGCCGGAACTTCCCAAGGGATTTTCAATCAACGGAAAGCCCAAGGGTGTCGAACATCATACCGAAACGGCCCGCCCTGTGCCCCGCATGGTGCCGCAGCGTCCCGTTCCACCGGAGCGTCTTGCCCGCACCGAGGCTCCACGAGAGGCACCAAAGGCCGACAACGCTCCCGGATTCCATCGCGTCAAAAAGTCGGTTCACCACGAAAAGGAAAACCATGCCAAGGCCTTGAGGGGAAAGGTGACCCCCAAGCCTGACAAGGAGTCGACCCAGCCGAAAAAGATGGTTCAGAAGGACGAGAAGCCGGTGGTGAGCCACCCGCTGACCAAAGAGCAGATCCGGAAGATCCTCGCCCAGGAATCCCTGGGCAATCCCCTCACCCAGCACCTCGACCTTGAAAAGACGGCCCCCGCATACAGCGACCGGCAGTCTGAGCTCGACCGCATTGCGGCCAATCTTCAGGACGAGACCTACTCGAGCTATATCCGGCGCATTCAGGAACGCTTTGAGACCATTGGAGAGTATCCCCCCGATGCGGCGGCCAGGGGAACCACAGGGCGTGCTCTGGTCACCTTCACCATCAATGCCGACGGAACCCTGGCCGGGGCCGACCTGACGCAAAGTTCCGGAAGTGCCGCACTGGACGAGGAGTCCTTGCGGATTGTCCGGGTGGCCGCCCCCTACATTCCCCTTCCCGATTCCTTTCATAAAAAGAGCCTCACCCTGACCTGGGCCTTCATCTTCTATAATGGCGGATTTCATGTCGTGCAGTAAAATGACCCGGAGTTTCATCCTGCTGCTTCTTGTTCTTCTCTTTGTGGGAGGGGCTCCCTCCCTTTCCACTGCCTCCACTCCCAAGAGCCTCGACCGTTACATGACACTCCTCGAGTTTCTCTCCTCCGAGCCCCCCTTTCCCTCGCTTTCTCCCCGTTATCGACGCTCCCGGATCGGAAAGCTGGGTCTTGAGAAGCTCGATCCGAAATCCCTTCCGGAGCCCTATCGCCGGCGGGCCATCTTTCTCAAGGCCTGGATGCTCTCCTCCGATGTGGCTCTCACGGAGAAGGGACTGGAGCCGGCCTTGAAGGCCTATCCGGATTTGGCCCCCCTTCTTCTCTGGCATCTTGCCCATGTCAGGGGTGTCTCCCCTGTGGTGGCCACCTCACTTCTCCGGATTGAAGCCTCTCGGGAAAACGCGATCTTTGCCCCTCTGCGACGGGGGGATGTGGGCGGAGACCGGGCCCGGCGACTACTCCGGAGGGCACTCGCCGCCAAGGGAGCACGTCGCAACGAGCTTATGGGCCGCCTGATCGCCAACCATCCCCTGAGCCCCGAAAGTGCTTTGGCACTCGCTCGGATCCGTCCGGAGCTTCCCTCCGGGAAATGGCTCCTCCCCCGATGGGTCACTCTCCAGTCAATGGGGGCCAATGACCTGGTTCTCCGCGAAACATCGGCCTATCTGAAGAGCTCCCCTCCCTTCCCCTATCGTGATCGGGCGCTCTACCTGAAGGCCCGGGCCCTGGCTCTCACGGAGGGCTCCCATAAGGCCCTTGTGTTCATCAATGATCTCCTGGGATCGCTTCCCCGTCTTGCCGTCCGCTCCGAGGTCGAGGCGCTGCGCTGTCGCCTTGAGTTCTCTCGCCACATCGACCAGGGCATCTCCTGTCTCGACGCTTTGCAAAGAAACTATCCTTCGGCGGTTTTTATTCCCTCATTGGTGGTGCAGGCGCTTCGGCAGGATATCGTCACTCCCCTGGGAGAGATTCCGGTCTCCCTCAATATCTCCCGTTCCTTTTGGGGGGAGCGGGAGGGACAGGATGCCGCCTGGCTCTATGGCCTTGACCTGGCTCTTCGGGGAGATCGGAAGAAAGCCCTGTCCCATTGGGCTGTCCTTTCCGCATTCCTTCGGACAAATGCTCCCGAGAGGACGGGGCTGTTGGCCAGAACCCGCTACTTTCGCGGACGGCTGGAGGAAAAGCTCGAGCATCCCGCTCGCGCGAGAGCTCTCTATCGAAAGACCATCCTTAGCGGGGAGGGGAGCCCCTATCCCCTCTGGGCGGCCATCGCCTGTCGTGGCGAATGTGGATCTTTTCACCTCCCGGTCCACCATCCCAGCCGTCCTCGGGGATCTTCTCCCCGGGTGAGAAAGGCGATGGAGGAGCTCTTCCAGATGGGGCTCTTCGGCCCGGCCGTCGTCCTCGAACACCTTTCCCGCAACGCCTCTCTTGATCGTGATCAGATCCTGCGCTACGGAGACCTCGATATGGCTGTTTCCCGGAGGCGCCAGCTCCTGTTGGTCGACCGGATTTTTCCTGCCGGAGGGACCGGCATGCGCCTGCCCACGGGAGAATGGATGACGGCCGATATTCTCTCCGGATTTTATCGATCAGGGGTCCCGACCCTTTGGGCACTCTCCATTGCCAGACAGGAAAGCCGTTTCCGTGAGCGCTCCCTCTCGGTCGATGGGGCTCTTGGTGTCATGCAGCTGATGCCCCGCACGGCCCTCGCCGTGGTGGAAAGCCAAGGGGAGTCCTTTCCTGCCCGGATCGACAAAAACCTCGGACAGGTGCGCCATCCCGGGGTGAACAGCCTCATCGGCGGCCTCTATCTCAAGCGCCTGCTGTTGTCGGTTCCCGGCCATCCCGAGCGGGCGATTGCCGGATACAATGCCGGTCTTCATGCCGTGCTTTCCTGGAGTCGCCTTTCCAAAACCGACTGGGATTTCTTTACCGAGTCGATTCCCTATCAGGAGACCCGGAGATACGTTCGGGAGGTTCTGTGGAACTATGCCTATCTCGAGCGCCATTTGAAGGGCGTTCGCAAGGGGACGCCTTGAGCGAGAACCGCATCCCTGGCCTTCGCCTGGTCAATCCTGCCGACGACGAGATACGTCTGAGGGTGGACCAGGGGATCCGCCGCCTTGCCGAGACCTCCTCCCACCATCTCCAGGGGCAGGAACGCTTGCGGGGGGAGCTTCGGGAGAAGAACCGGGAGCTGGCAGAATTGAGAAAGACCGTGGCCGTGCTTCGCCGGGAGAGGGAGCGCCTTCGGGAGATATTCCTGTCCTTGGAGAAGAAGCTGATGGCCCTCTCCGCCTCCGAAGGCGAGGAGTCCAAGTGAGGGGGCATGGAGGGGAGGAGGTCGGCCCCCCCCTGGAGGATCTTCGATGAGCCCCCCGGGTTCGAAAAAAACCGAACACATCCAGGTCAAGGTTCTGAATGTCCTTCTCGATGTGCGGGGAAGTTTTGACCCGCGCCGGATGGAGCGGGCCGGAAAGTTGCTCGATGCCGAACTCAGAGCCCGCGTCTCAAACCAAGCCGGGGATCTTCCCGAACAAAATGCCCTCTCCCTCGTCCTGCTTGCGGCCATCGAAAAGACCTATGCCATCGAGCAGTCACGAGAGGAAAAGGCTCGATTGGAGTTTGAGCTTTCGGCCTGGAGAAAGTGGGCCTCGGAGTGGGCCGAATCAGGCCTCTTTACAAAGAGCGAGGGAAAGGAATAGGCTATGACCAAGGCCTGGGGTGTTCGAGGTCCGGTCAAGTTTGATACCTACAAGCATTTGAGAAATGGCGTGAGCAGGATCGCGGTGTGCATGCCGACTCCGCAAGGGGCCGGAAGCCTAAACATCCTCGAGCGCCGACATGTGGTCATCAGGTATCTCAAATGGCGATCGGCACGGCACCCTGGACCCTTTCTCTCCTTTGTTCGGACCGTCTTGTCCCCATCTTCCCCGCCGTCTCACTTCACTGAGATCTTCTCCTTTCCCCGCGCCGCTTCAAAAGGGATGCGTCTTTTCTTTCATGCCGGACACCTTTCGTGAGCCGCTCCCTCTTTGAACAAGGCCAGGGGCCGGTGCCGCTTCCTTATCGGATGCGTCCCTCCTCTCTGGACGATTTTGTCGGGCAGGAAGCGCTTTTGGGTCCCCAGGGGCTCTTTCGCCGTTTTCTCGCCGAGGGCCGGTGGCCCTCGATGGTGCTCTTCGGCCCTCCCGGTACCGGCAAAAGCGGATTTGTCGACCTTCTCCCTCGTCTTCTTCCGGAGCACACCTTCGCCCATCTCAATGCCACCACCGCAGGCGTCTCCGACCTTCGGCCGGAGCTCGAACGGGGCAAGATGCGCCGGCGCGAGGGGGGACAGCATGTGGTGGTTGTCGACGAAATCCATACCTGGTCCAAGAGCCAGCAGGAGGTTCTTCTGTCGGGGGTGGAAACGGGACAGATTCTCCTGCTGGGCATCTCCAACACCACGCCCTATGCGGCCCTCATTCCCCCTCTGGCCTCCCGACTGCTGCTCTTTCCCTTTCAGCCCCTGGACGACGACTCCCTGTCCCGGCTTCTGGATCAGGGTCTGGCTCGGCTGGCCCGGGAATCACGCCGTCAGCCCCTGGCACTTGAGCCTCCGGCGCGGTCAGCCCTTGTTCGCTTTGCCGGAGGGGACGGCCGTCGTCTCCTTCTGGCCCTCGAGTCTTCGGCCCTTCTGGCGACGCGTCGGGAAGGCTCCGAGTCGACAATCCGGGAAGAGGATGTTCTGTCCATTCTCTCCCGCGCCGGGCAGGTATACGGGGACAAGGACAGCCACTATGACACCATCTCGGCCTTCATCAAGAGCGTACGAAACTACGACCCCGATGCCGCCCTTCACTGGCTCGCCCGCATGCTCGAAGGGGGGGAGGATCCCCTCTACATTGCGAGGAGGCTGGTCATCCTCGCGGCCGAGGATGTGGGGCTGGCGGATCCCCAGGCGCTGACCCAAGCCGTCTCGTGTTATCAGGCCGTGCGCGACATCGGCCTTCCCGAAGGCCGGATCCCCCTGGCGATGACGACGGTCTTTCTCGCCCTTTCGCCCAAAAGCATTTCGGCCTATCAGGCCATCGACCGGGCTTTGGCCGATGTCCGGGGAGGCTTCTCCCCGCCGGTTCCCCTCCACCTTCGCGACCGTACATCGAAGAGAGCCTTTTCGCGGGACGAGACCGCCACTCCCCTCGACTACCTCTATCCACCGGAGCAGCCCGGGGGAGTCTCCCCCCAAGTGCATTTGCCGGAAGGGGACAGGCGGCGCTACTACCATCCGAACGACCGCGGAAGGGAGCGGGAGCTCAAGGAGAGGTACGAGGCGGTCCGGAGGCTCCGTGACGCCCCCCATCCGCCAGAGCCGGGCAGATCATCCCCCTGAGGGGGATGATCCTCCTTTTCTGAGTTCCGGAGCCAACATGGTTTTTTAAGTCATTGATGAAAAATAAGTTATTTTCAAATGAAAGACTTAGTTCTCCGGATCGTGTATAATGAAGTGTTCCCGGTAAACAAGACAATTTTTGATGGTTTCGAGAGAGTGCGTCAGGCAAGACTCTTGATCAGGAGAGCTCGGTGGCGCCATTTTAGGGTTTATCCAACAGGAAAATGAGAGGTTTTTATGGGATATGGACTCTGTCTTCTCTTGGCGCTGGCAGGCGCCGCCGCAGGTCTGGGGGTGGGTCTCCAGATCGGGACAAAAAGACGCTCGGGAGCGAACGCCCTTGAGGCCGCTCGATTGGAAGAAGAGCGCTCCCGGATTGAGGAACGCAAGCAGAATGCCCTGAAAGAGGCCGCCATCGAGGCACGGGAAGAGGCTCTAAGGCTGCGGATTCAGGCAGAGGAAGAGATCTCCCGGAAAAAGGAAAGCCTCCAGTCTCTGGAGCAGTCCCTCAAGGTTCGGGAGGGAGAGATTGAACATGCCGGGAGGCAGATCTCGGAGGCGCGCGAAAAGAACGAGCGGGAGCGTCAGAAGCTTGTCTCGAAGGAACAGGCCCTGGCCACCCGGGAGGCGGATCTTCGGGCGATGGAGGCCAGTGAGCTCAAGCGCCTTGAAGAGATCTCCTCTCTGACGGTCGAGGAGGCCCGGGAGAGACTTCTCCAAAGTGCAGAATCCTCGATCCGTCAGGATGTGGGTCGGCTGGCCCAGAAGCTGGAGCAGGAGGTTCGTGACCATGCCGTTCGCCGGGCCCGGGAAACCATGACGATGGCCATTCAGCGGTATGCGAACGAACATGTGGCGGAGATCAGCGTCTCGGTGGTGCCCATCCCTTCCGACGACGTCAAGGGACGGGTCATTGGCCGGGAAGGCCGCAATATTCGGGCCTTTCAGGCGGCCACCGGGGTGGACCTCATTATCGATGACACCCCCGATGCCATTATCATTTCGGGATTTGATCCCCTGCGCCGGGAGGTGGCGCGCCTGGCGCTGGAGCAGTTGCTCTCCGATGGCCGGATCCATCCGGCACGAATTGAGGAAATCGTCGAAAAGGTCAAGCGCGATCTCGATGTCGCCCTCAAGGAGGAGGCCGAAAAGATCGCCTTTGAGCTGGGGATTACCGACATTCATCCCGAAATTCTCAAGCTTCTCGGCCGCCTGAAGTTCCGGACAAGCTACGGACAGAACAACCTGCTCCATGCGCGGGAGGTCGCCTTCCTCTGCCAGATGATGGCCCACGACCTGGGCCTTGATCCTCGCATTGCCAAGAGGGCCGGTCTTCTCCACGACATCGGAAAGTCTCTCTCCCACGAGGGCGAAGGATCCCATCCCTCTCTCGGAGGAGAGGCGGCGAAGAAATATGGCGAGCCCCCGCAGGTGGTGAACGCCATTATGTCGCACCATGGGGACATCGAACCCTCCTGCCTCGAATCGGTTCTTGTGGCCGCCGCCGATGCCATTTCAGCGGCCCGGCCAGGAGCGCGGAGGGAGAGCATCGACGTCTACGTAAAGCGTCTCGAGAAGCTTGAAACGATTGCGACCTCCTTCAAAGGCGTGGAGAAGGCCTACGCGATCCAGGCCGGTCGAGAAATCCGGATTATTGTGAATCAGGATCAGGTCTCGGACTCGGATCTCCAGGAGATCTCCCGTGGGATCGCCCAGAAGATCGAGGCGGAGCTGACCTATCCGGGACAGATCAAGGTGACCGTCATCCGGGAGAATCGGATCGTCGAATATGCCCGCTGAAAACCCGCCCGTCTCCCGGGAGGCGATCCGCCTTCTCTTTGTGGGGGACGTCTTTGGGCGCCCCGGACGGAAGGCCCTGGAGCAGGGGCTCGCCCTTGTGGCCCACGATGGTCCGATCCACGGACTTTTCATCAACGGAGAAAATCTGGCGGGGGGAAGGGGTATCACTCCCCGCAAGGCGGAGGAGTGCTTCCGCAGAGGCGTCTCCGCAATCACCACCGGCAACCATCTCTTCGACCAGAAGGAGGCTGTGGCACTTCTCTCTTCCGAAGAGAGGGTCTTGCGTCCGGAAAACTACTCTGCGGGGTGCCCGGGAACCGGCCATCGCATTTACACCCTTCCGGGGGGATTCCGTGTGGGGTTGGTCAATCTGGCGGGACGGGCCTTCATGGGCCCGGCCGATTGTCCCTTCGCCGCTGCCGATCGTGTTCTTGAGGATTTTTCCCGGGCCACCGACCCTCCGCACTTTATTGCCGTCGACATCCATGCCGAGGCGACCGGGGAGAAACAGGCCCTGGCCTTTCATCTCGATGGCCGGGCCGATCTTCTTTACGGAACTCACACCCATGTTCAGACCAACGACCTGACCCGCTATCCCGGAGGCCTCTGGTTTGTCGGAGACGTCGGGATGACCGGCCCCCGGTGGTCGATTGTGGGGGCCGATCCCGTTCCGGCCCTTTCCCGCTACCGGACCCAGGTTCCCTTGCCCTTTCGTGTGGGAGATGGAGAGACCCTTTTTTGTGGCCTTCTCCTGACGGTGTCGCCCCCCTTCGGGCGTGGAAGCTCCCAGGTCGTCTCCGCCCGGCTCATTCGCGAGATCTTCCCCGCCGAAGCTTCGGGAGAGGACCGTCGGGAGAGCGAATAATGGAGCGGGAAGTCCTTCCGGAGAGCGAGGTGGTCTATACGGTCGCCGAGCTTGCAGGGTCAGTTCGGCAAGGAATCGACAGACTCTACCCCGCCCCCATCTCCCTGACGGGGGAGCTCTCCAACGTGAAGCTTTCCCAGCCCTCGGGCCATTACTACTTTACGGTTCGGGATGCGGCCGCCAGCCTTCGGGGGGTCATGTTCCGCTCCTCGGCCCGAAGTCTCTCCTTCCAGCCGACAGAGGGGCTGAAGGTCCTTTTGCGGGGACGACTTTCCTATTACGAGGCCCGGGGAGAGGTCCAGATTGTCGTCGACAGAATGGGGCCGGCAGGCCTTGGACTCTTTTTTCAGGAGTTCGCGCGGGTTCGGGATCTTCTCTCCCGGGAAGGAGCTCTGGCCCCGGAGAGGAAACGTCCGATCCCGCCCTTTCCCCGAAAGGTGGCACTGATCACCTCCCCCCAAGGGGCCGCAGTGTGGGACTTCCTCCGGATCTGCGACCAGCAGAATCGTCTTGTCCCGGTGGTGGTCGTTCCGGCCAGGGTTCAGGGAGGGGAGGCCGCGGCGGACCTCCTTCGGGCCTTCTCTGAGATCCCGGCTCTTCAAGGAGTCGATGTCGTTGTTCTGTCGCGGGGAGGAGGGTCGGCCGAGGATCTCTGGGTCTACAATCGGGAGGATGTGGCCCGCGCCATCATGGCCTGTCCGGTGCCGGTTGTCACGGCCATAGGCCATGAGGTTGATGTGACGGTGGCCGATCTCGTGGCCGATCTCCGGGTGGCAACTCCCACTGAAGCCGCCAAGCGGGTCTTTTTTGACGGCGGGCAGCTTGTGGAGTCGGCCGTCCTTGCCCGCCGGAGGATCCTCGGGGCAATCTCCTCCCGTCTGAAAGAAGCCCAAGCCCGTCATCGACGCTTTCGCGAGGGGGCCAGCCAGCTCTCCCGGCGCATCTCCTCCCTGCATCTCTCCCTTGTCAGGGGGCAGGAGGCCCTTTCGCATCAGGTGCGAGGGGGGCTTTCCCTTGAGACCGGCAGACTTCGGGAGCTCTCCGGGCGACTTGTCCATCCGTCGTCCCAGATCGTCCGACAGGGTCGAAGGCTCTCCGAGGGCGCCGGGAATCTTGTCCGCCTTTTTCTGGCTCGACTGTCAGCCGCCAGAGCCGATCTCCATGATCGTGTGCGGGCTCTCGAGCGCCGGGACGGATTGGGACTTGCGGGGCTGAAAGAGCAGCAGACACGGTTCGCGAGCCGTCTGTCACGAGCCGTGCAGGGGCGTCTCTCCCGCGAGGACCGGGCCTGCGATCGGCTTCGCAGCGCCCTTTTGTCTCACGATCCCGAGCGGCCGCTCGCCAGCGGATTCTTCTTGCTGTCCCGGCCGGAGGACGGGAGACTGGTCACGGCCTCCGACCCCCCCTCGATGGGTGAGATGCTCGCCGGGAAGACTCGAGGGCTGGCGCTCTCCCTGAAAGTGGTGGATGTGCGGCCAGAAATGCCGGAGGACAACAAGCCAAGACAGTAAGGCGGGGAGATTATGGCAGGACTTGAAGAAGACAGCCCGAGCGGCAAGGGGCACAAGAAAAAAGACGCGGCAGGGGGAAACGCCGGAGGCGTTGGCTCCGGGGAGGCCGAACCCGTACGCTCTTTTGAGGAAAAGATGAAGCGCCTCGAGGAGATCGTCCGGGTCATGGAACAGGGCGACCGTCCTCTGGAGGAGTCAATGCGTCTCTTCGAGGAGGGGGTGGCCCTCTCCGACCAGTGCCAAAAGATCCTTGAAGAGGCAGAACGAAAGGTTTCAATTCTTCTCTCGGCCTCTCGCGACACGGGGGGAGGCTCCGTCGAGGCACCTTTTCGCCGGGACAGCTAAAGATAATGTAGGGTCCGGTCTCAGCTTCTTTCCGGACGAAGACTTTCTTGACAGTTGAAAGGAATCATCGCTTGGAGATCACGTCCTATCTTGATAAGCAGAAAAAACGTGTGGACAGGGCTCTTGAGGCCCTTTTCGACAAGGAGCTCTCTCGTGAGTACGGTCGCTTGGCCGAGGGGATCCGGTACAGCCTCCTCGCCGGAGGGAAGCGGATCCGCCCCGTGCTGGCTCTGGCCGCCATCGAAGCGGTGGGGGGGGATTCTGATGCTCTGCTGCCTCTGACGCTTCCGCTGGAGCTGATCCATACCTACTCCCTTGTCCATGACGATCTTCCGGCGATGGACAACGATGATCTTAGGCGAGGCCGGCCCACGAATCACGTCGTCTACGGGGAGGCCTCGGCAATTCTTGCCGGAGATGCCCTTCTCACCCACGCGTTTACCCTCCTCTCCGATCCTGTGTATGATAGGGTATTGTCCGCTTCCCGAAGGATGGAGGTGGTCTATGAGCTTTCACATGCCTCCGGTCTTTCCGGAATGGTGGGGGGGCAGTTTCTCGATATCGTCTCGGAGGGAAAGCACCTGACCCTTCCTGAGCTGGAAAATCTTCATCGCCACAAGACCGGGGCCCTTCTGAGGGCCTCGGTGCGCATCGGAGGCATTCTCGCGGGAGCTTCGGCCGAAAGGATTGATGCCCTGACAAGATATGGCGAGTCGATTGGTATTGCCTTCCAGATCGCCGACGATCTTCTCGATGTTCTGGGAACGGCAGAGGAGTTGGGCAAGGCGGCACAGAAAGACGCCGGCAAAAGCAAGAATACGTATCCGGGGCTTGTCGGCGTGAACCGAGCCCGGGTGCTTGCAGAGGAAAAGTGCAAGGAGGCCCATGAGGCCGTGGCGATCTTCGGTGCAAAGGGAGAGCCGCTGGCCCATATAGCCTCCTACATCATAGAAAGAAGGAATTGATGGGATCCATACTGGAAAACATTCATGGTCCGGACGATGTCAAGAATCTTCCCGTGGCCGATCTTCCGATTCTGGCCAAGGATATCCGGGAAGAGATGATCCGCGTTCTGTCGGGAATTGGCGGCCATTTCGGGGGAGGGCTCGGCGTTGTGGAGCTGACCCTGGCCCTCCATCGCGTCTTCGATACCATGCGCGACAGGATCGTGTGGGATGTCGGCCACCAGGCCTATCCTCACAAGATGCTGACCGGCCGTTTGGCCGCCCTGCCGACGATCCGCCAATGGAATGGCCTTTGCGGCTTTCCCAAGCGGGAAGAGAGCCCTCATGATGCCTTTTCGGCAGGACATGCGGGAACCTCTGTCTCTGCCGCTCTGGGAATGGCGGAGGCTCGCGATGTCCTCGGGGATTCCTACCATGTGATTGCCGTCATCGGCGATGGCTCGCTCACCGCGGGAATGGCGATGGAGGCGCTGAATCAGGCGGGAGCCCGGAAAAAGAAGCTCCTGGTCATCCTGAACGACAACAACCTCTCCATTTCGGAGAATGTGGGAGCTCTCTCTTCCTATCTCGCCAGAATCTCGGCCGACCCCGTGATCGATGAGATGAAGCGCAAGACCGGCGCACTCCTGCGGGACATTCCGGTCATCGGGGACCAGGTGGCGCGATTTGCGCGAGTCGCCCATGGTCAGATGGTGGGAATGATTTCGCCACCGGGGCAATGGTTTGAAGAGATGGGGCTTTCTTATGTGGGCCCCCTCGACGGCCATGATCTGCCTCTTCTGATCGAGACCCTCACCGCCCTCAAGGACCGACCGGGGCCTGTCCTTCTCCATGTCCGAACAGTGAAGGGAAAGGGGTACGAGCCTGCCGAGAAGAGCCCCATTGCCTTCCATGGGGTGGGACCCTTTGATCCCGAGACCGGAGCCTTCAAAAAGAAGGCCGGAGGGGCCCCCGCCTACACCAAGATCTTTGGGCAGGCGATGATCGAGCTGGCCCGGGAGATGCCCGAACTTTTTGCCATCACGGCGGCCATGCCCGAAGGAACAGGGCTGTCAGACTTTGCCAAGCTTTTTCCCGAGAGATTTGTCGATGTGGGGATTGCCGAGCAGCATGCGGTCACCTTGGCCGGGGGAATGGCGGCTCAGGGGCTCCGTCCCGTGGCGGCCATCTACTCGACCTTTCTGCAGCGGGCCTATGATCAGGTTGTCCACGATATCTGCCTCCAGAACCTTCCGGTTCTTTTCGCCCTCGACCGCGGAGGGCTGGTGGGGGAAGATGGCCCAACGCACCATGGGGTCTTTGACATTTCTTATCTTCGCCACATTCCGAACCTCGTCCTTATGGCACCCAAGGATGAAAACGAACTTCGGAAGATGCTGTGGACCGCCCTCCATCTGCCCGGCCCTGCGGCGATCCGCTATCCTCGCGGAGAGGCATTGGGGGTGGCCCTCGACTCGGGATTTACGGCTCTTCCGGTCGGCAAGGCCGAGATGCTTCGGGATGGCCATGACTTGGTCTTTCTTGCCTACGGCTCGATGGTCTCTGTGGCCATGGAGGCGGCCCGTCTCCTTCAGGCGGAGGGAGTGGAGGCCGGAGTCGTCAACATGCGATTTGCCAAGCCGCTGGATACGGAATTGCTTGGCGAGCTTTGCCGTCAGACCTCTCTTCTGGTGACCGTTGAAGAAGGGGCCATTATGGGAGGGTTCGGGTCGGCCGTTCTCGAGCATCTGGCCTCCGTCGACCTCCTTTCCCGAGTCCGGGTTCGTCAGGCAGGGATCCCCGATCACTATGTGGAGCATGGGGCTCCTGGGATCCTTCGGGATTCAGTGGGGTTGACGGCTACGAAGCTCGCCGAAATGGCGAGAAAGAGCCTCCACACCACCGTGTCCTGACACGCGAGAGGTGGCCGGTAAAAAGGAATCGCTGGAGCTTCTGGTGCTCCGGAAGGGCTGGGCCACAACCCGCGACGGGGCCAGGGGGCTGATTTTACGGGGCGAGATCTGTGTTAACGGGATCCCCCGGGAGGATCCCTCTGTTCGGACAGAGTTCGACCGGGTGACGAGAGCTGAATCTGGGGAACACCCCCGTTTTGTCGGGCGAGGGGGAGACAAGCTCGCCGGGGCGATATCCTTTTTCTCTCCCCCCATTCGAGGGGCCAGGTTGGCGGATCTTGGGGCATCGACGGGAGGCTTTACTGACTGTTTGCTGCAGTCGGGGGCCTCTTCCGTCCTTTCCGTCGATGTGGGGAAAGGGTTGCTCGATGCCCGTCTCCGCGCGGATTCCCGCGTGAGACTTCTCGAGTCGGTGAATGTCCGCCATCCCGGACCCTGGATTCCCGCCGAGGGGGTCGACGGTGTCGTGGCCGATCTTTCCTTTATCTCACTTCGTCAGGTTTTGCCGCAGATCCGTCTCCTCGTTTCCCGGGGAGGATGGACGATCGTTCTTGTCAAACCCCAATTTGAGGCCGCCCCGGAAGAGGTTGAGCGAGGCGGCATTGTGACCATGGAACCGGTGCGTCGACGAATCTTGAGGAGCGTGGCGGGCTGGATCGGCTCTTTGGGAGGGACCGTGCGCGGGGTGATGCCATCGATGGTCCGGGGCAGAAAAGGCAATCAGGAATATTTCTGTTATGCGTACTGGAAGGACGGTTCGTGAATATTGTGATCGGTGGGGGGGCGGGATTCATCGGGGCTCCCTTGGGCCGGGCTCTTGCCCGGATGGGGCACAACGTAACAGCGATCGACGACATGTCGACGGGCTACCGCTCCTCCCGGGACGCGCCGGTGGCTCTTGTCAGAGGGTCTCTGGAGGATCCGAAGTTTGTGTCGCGCGTCATTGAACGGGCGCTCCCCTCGCTTTATATTCACGTGGCAGGACAGCCCGATGTCCGACTTTCCTGGGAGCGCCCCGCATGGGACAACCAGCGGACGGCGGGGGCTGTCCTGGGGGTCCTGGAGGCAGGGCGGATGGCCGCCATCCCCTGGATCCTTCTCATCTCTTCGGGGGAGGTGTTTGGAACTGCCGCGGGGGGAGGCCGCTTGCCTCTTTCAGAGGATCTGCCCCTCACCCCGCTCTCGCCGTACGGAATTTCCCATGCGCTGGCAGAGTTTTCTCTCAAATCTCTCACGGATCCGCATACGACGCGTCAGACCATCGTTCGACTGTCTCCCGTCTATGGTCCGGGGCAGACGGTTTCGGGTGAAGGGGGAATCATCGGGTCCGCCATCCGTCAGACGCTCCTCCGGAGCTCCGTGAACCCTCCGGCCATACCCGGCAACGGGGTCCGGATACGGGATTATGTCTTTATTGATGATGCGATCGAGGCTCTTCTCCATATCATCAGCCGTGATGGTGAGGGGGTCTTTCATGTGGGATCGAACTGTCCGGTCAGTGATCGGGAGATCTTTTTGGAAATAGGAAAAATCCTGGGCAGTGATGCTCTCGTCAACTACCATTCGAAGACCTTCCTCGATGCGGAATGCCGTATCCTTGGCCACAGGCGTCTGACGGAAGAGTCCGATTGGGAGTGCGAGGTTCCTTTTTCTGAAGGAATGGCAAAAACGGTGAAGTTTTTTTCTGAGGTGATTCAGTGAGTGTTGATCTCGTCATTGTGACCCACCCCGATCAGGAGGCTGCGGAGCGCCTGGTCTCCAGCCTGGTCTCCAAACGTCTGATAGCCTGCGGCCACCTCCTTCCCAAGGGAACATCCCTTTTCTTCTGGGACGGCGGTCTTCAGCGAGAGGGGGAGGTGACCCTTCTCCTCAAGACGATTTCGGAGAATCGCTCCGCTCTGGAGCAGGAAATTCTGAGGGAGCATCCCTACAGGGTCCCAGAGATTCTTTTTATGACGGCTGATTTTGTGACGGCTGGCTATGCGGCCTGGGTCCGGGACTCCTGTGGTCCGACGGAAGAGATTCGCAGGGAGACGGGAGGGATCCTTGGCTCGGCTTAAGAAGACCATCACCGTGACCATTCTTCCCGGAGTCACGGAAAAATCACGTCAATGGACATTCCCGAGCTGGGCTGTCTACCTGTTTCTGAGCGGGGTGGTGGCGCTCTTTGCCGGAATCGTCCTTCTGGTCTTTTTTTACAGCTACGAAACGAAAAAGTTTATGGCCCTTCAGACCATTCAGGAAGAGACCCGCATCCAGCAGGAGCATCTTGACAACTACCGGAAGAAGCTCGATGCGATCGAGGCCCAGCTCTCGGAGGTCAACAATCTCGATGCCCAGATCATGAACATGGTGGCCAAGGGGGCCCCGGATGTTCATCCTCCATCATCAGGACGGAGCTCTCCCGCTCCCTCTGCGGCGTCTCCGTCCACTGAAAAGAATGCGCTAAATTCGGAGACGCCCGCTCCCGCCCCCACGCTTCTTCCCTTTTCCGGTGACGGAGGGCCCGTGCACTACCGTCTTCCTCTCAAAGGCTGGGTCGTCTCTTCTTTCGGACGCCGGGCCGGCCCGGTGGGGGGAGGGGAGGAGTTTCACCCCGGCCTTGATATCGCCAAGGAGGAGGGGGCCGTTGTCCATGCGGATGCCCCGGGGGTGGTGGTGCTGACGGACAGGACCCCGGACTATGGAAACTATGTGATCGTCTACCATGGGCTAGGACAGTCCTCCCTCTTTGCCCACCTCGACTCCATCGATGTAACGACGGGCCAGGAGGTGGGAAAGAATACGGCGATCGGGACCGTTGGCCTGACGGGGCTGACGACCGCCCCTCATCTGCATTATGAGGTTCGAGAGTTCGGGCACCCGGTGAATCCCGCCAGCTATCTCTCTGTTTCTTCTTCCGACATGGTGCCATAAGCCGGAGAGTTCCGGCGTAAAGTTTTTTCTGATCTATCCTTAGAGGAGTTTTTCGCATGTTCAAGTCGCTCGTCCGCTCCCTTTTTTCCAGCCAGAACGAGAAGGAAATACGGAGAATTTCTCGAATTGTCGACCGAGTCAATGCCCTTGAGTCCTCCGTTCAGAGCCTTTCCGACGAGGAACTGGCGGGAAAGACCCGCGACTTTCGCGGTCGCCTTTCTCAGGGAGAGACCCTCGACGCACTGCTTCCCGAAGCCTTTGCCGTGGTTCGAGAAGGCGGCAAGCGAGTCCTCGGGATGCGGCATTTCGACGTGCAGATCATGGGGGGAGTCGTTCTCCACGAAGGGCGAATTGCCGAGATGAAGACCGGAGAGGGTAAGACTCTCGTGGGAACCCTTCCCGTCTACCTTAATGCCCTGGAGGGCAAAGGGGTTCATGTCGTCACGGTCAACGACTATCTGGCGCGCCGCGACTCGGAGTGGATGGGGCGTCTCTATCGCTTCCTTGGTCTTTCTGTAGGGCTTATTCAGCATGATATGCCCGATGATCTCCGCCAGGAGGCCTATGGCTGCGATATCACCTATGGGACGAACAATGAGTTTGGCTTCGACTATCTTCGCGACAACATGAAGTACGAGCTTGAGCAGTTTGCCCAGCGGCCCCTGAACTATGCCATTGTGGACGAGGTCGACAGCATCCTGATCGACGAGTCCAGAACGCCTTTGATCATTTCCGGTCCCTCCGAGGAATCCACCGATCTTTACGAAAGGGTCGACCGCATCATTCCTCGCCTGATTCCCGGGCAGCACTTCACCCTCGACCTGAAGCACAAGACCGTCTCGATGACGGAGGAGGGGTCGGACCTCGTTGAATCCCTCCTCGATGTGGGCAACCTCTATGACCTCAAGAACATCTCCTTTGTCCACCACCTTATTCAGGCGGTGAAGGCCCATCATCTCTATCGGCGGGATGTTGACTATGTGGTGAAGAACGGCGAGGTGATCATCGTCGATGAGTTCACCGGACGCCTCATGGCGGGCCGGCGCTGGGGGGAGGGCCTCCACCAGGCGGTGGAGGCCAAGGAAAAGGTGAAGGTCCAGATGGAGAACCAGACCCTGGCCACCGTCACCTTCCAGAATTATTTCCGCATGTACCGGAAACTTTCCGGGATGACGGGCACCGCGGACACGGAGGCCACGGAATTTCACCGGATCTACGGGCTTGACGTGATCGTCATTCCTCCCCATCGGAAGATGGTTCGCGTCGATCTCCCTGATCAGGTCTACCGGACCCAGAAGGAAAAGTACGACGCCGTCGTGCTCGACATTATCGAGCGCCACAAGGTCGGCCAGCCGGTCCTCGTCGGGACTGTCTCGATTGAGAAATCCGAACTCATCTCCCGACTTCTTGGGGAGAAGAAGATTCCCCATGAAGTTCTCAATGCCAAGTTTCACGAAAAGGAGGCCGAGATCGTGGCCCAGGCGGGGCGGCTCGGAAAGGTGACGATCGCCACCAACATGGCCGGTCGGGGGACTGACATTCTTCTGGGAGGAAATCCGGACTTTCTCTTTCAGGCAGAGCTGAGAAAGCGGGGGGCGGAGGTCTCTCCCGAAGAAAAGGCGGACCTCCTCACCTCTTTCGAGGAGGTCGCCCGCAAGGAGCGGGAGTCCGTGGTTGCCGTGGGGGGCCTTCATATCATCGGAACCGAGAGACACGAGAGCCGACGCATCGACAATCAGCTCAGGGGACGGGCCGGCCGGCAGGGGGATCCTGGGTCATCCCGGTTTTACCTTTCCCTTGAAGATGACCTGATGCGGATCTTCGGGGCAGAGAAGATCAAGGGCCTCATGGAGCGCATGGGGATGGAAGAGGGCGTTCCCATCGAGCATGCCTTCGTGACAAAGGCGATACAAAATGCCCAGAAGAAAGTCGAAACCTACCACTTTGATATTCGGAAGCAGCTCCTGGAGTACGACGATGTGATGAACCAGCAGCGGCTTGTCTTCTACGAACTCAGAAAGAGAGTGCTGAAGGGAGAAGGCCTCCGGGACCTCGTCTCCACATGGGGGAGCCGGGTGCTGGAACGGCTGGTGCTGGAAATCATTCCCGAAGATGCCTATCCGGAAAGCTTCGACCTGCCGGCTCTTGTGGCAAAGGTCCAGGAAAAGAGCGGTCTTCTTCTTACGGTGGAAGAGATTCAGAACATGGGCATCGATGCACTGGTGTCCCATATTCTGTCACGATTTGAGGCCCACATTTCCGAAAGGGAGTCCCTTTTCGGAAGCGAGGTCTTTTCTTCCATTGTCAGATATGTCTCCCTTCAGGCCCTCGACAACGGGTGGAAGGAGCATCTTTTGACAATGGACCGCCTGAAGGAGGGGATCGGACTGCGGGGATATGGGCAGAAGGATCCGTTGGTTGAGTACAAGCGTGAAGGATTTGATCTCTTTGAACTCTTCATGGAAGAGGTGGAGCGCTCAGTTGTTGAGGTGACAGGGTCGGTTCGCGAGGTGGCGGAGGCCCCGGAGGAGGCCCCTGATTTTGGAAATCTGGCCTATTCCTATCCGGATGAATCGGGAGAGGCCGTGATGGATATCGGGGGCGGTCAGCCCTATTTCTCAGAGGGGTTAGGCGTCGCTGTGGGCCCCTTGGCTGGCGGGGAGGAGAGACCCGCAAAGATTGGGCGAAATGATCCCTGTCCCTGCGGAAGTGGAAAAAAGTACAAAAAATGTCATGGGGCCGTTTAGTCCGGATCTTCGAACAAATTTCGTGCGGGAGTTCCTGCCATGAGAGGCCAAATCCGGCGTTTTTTAGTTGACAAAGTCCCGGTCCAAAAATAGAATGATAGGACAAATCGAACCGAAGACCTAAAAGAAATCCATAGCTGTCAAGGTTCCGTTTTCTCGGAGCCGGAGGGGGCCCATGTTTTCTCTTTCCCATCCCGACCACTACATTCCGATTCTGATCTTCCTTCTCATCGCGATCGGCTTCGGGGCCGTCTCCCTTCTGGTGGGACGCCTCATACGTCCGCACAATCCTTACCGGGACAAGGACGCCCCCTATGAGTGCGGTGTGCCGCCCATCAACGATGCCCGTGAGCGCATTTCAATTCGCTACTATGTCATTGCCATGCTTTTTCTTGTCTTTGACGTTGAGGTGGTCTTCCTCTATCCCTGGGCCGTCGACTTCCGGCGCTTGGGGCTCTTTGGTCTTGTCGAAATGCTTATCTTCCTCGTCATTTTGATTGTCGGATATGTCTATGCCTGGAAAAAGGAGGCCCTTGAATGGGAGTAGTTCACCATAAAGACGGAGAACTTTCTGTCGTCACAATGAGGCTTCAGGATGCGGTGAACGACATCGTCAACTGGTCTCGAAAGTCGGCGCTTTGGCCGATGACATTCGGGTTGGCATGTTGTGCAATCGAGATGATGGGCGCCGTGGCCTCGCGATTCGATATCGATCGCTTCGGTGCCGGCGTGTTTCGAGCCTCTCCCCGCCAGTCTGACCTGATGATTGTGGCAGGAACGTTAACCCGGAAGATGGCCCCGGTGGTTCGCAAGATCTATGATCAGATGCCGGAACCCCGCTATGTCATCGCCATGGGATCCTGTGCTACCAGTGGGAACATCTATGACAGTTATAGTGTTGTTCAGGGCGTGGATCGGTTGATTCCCGTGGATGTCTATGTTCCCGGGTGCCCCCCTCGCCCGGAAGCCCTTCTGGATGGTTTGATTAAGCTGCAGGAAAAGATCATGCAGGACAAGCCGGTTTTCCGAAACTAGAGCGAGGAGAGACGCTAGGATGCATCCAGTTGCAGAGTCCCTGAATCGAAGATTTCCGAATGTTGTGACCGGCTCCCGGGAGGCATTGGGAGACCTGACGGTCTATCTCAAGGAAAATGGAGCCTTGGATGTCTTTCGGGCCCTGCACGATGATCCGGAGTTTCATTACGATTACATCGTTGATGTCACATCGGTGGACTATCCGATGGATCCGGATCGCTTTGAGGTCGTCTATATTCTTTACTCCCTGCCGCGTCGTCACCGGATTATCCTGAAGATTCGGGTTCCTGAAAGCCATCCGGTTGTGGATTCGATCGTCTCGATCTGGAAGGGGGCCGAATTTATGGAGCGTGAGGTCTACGATATGATGGGAATACAGTTTCGTGGCCACCCGGATCTCCGGCGCATTCTCATGCCCGATGACTATGACGAGGGGTATCCGCTCAGAAAGGATTTTCCCCTTGTGGGAAAAGGGTGGCGTGACGACTTTTCTTTTGTTCCCAAATATCATGAAGGACTTCCTCCGCTACCCCGAGGATCAAAGTAATCTCAAGGCTTTGAGAGGAAATGTCAGGTAAGGCGCTTGTGGTAGCAGGAATGACAGTGTTTGTTGCGGTCCGGCAGACAGATTGGAAGGGACGTCCTCAGCCTGGACGCCCTTGGGTTTGGTAGGGAAGGGGGATTCTCTTGGAGGCAATGGAAAAGGAAAAGGTCGGGAGCACGACGGCAGAGACACCGACCATTCGTCGGGAGATTACCCTCTCAACTCTCAGGCAGGCTGTGTTGAGTGGCCTCGACTCCTCGATCAAGACGGAGCAGTTCCTTCTGAATATGGGGCCCCAGCATCCGAGTACACATGGGGTGCTAAGGGTTTTGCTCGACCTTGACGGGGAGCGAATCAAAAAGGCTGTTCCAGACCTTGGATACCTCCATCGCGGGACGGAGAAGATTGCCGAGTATCGGACGTATAATCAAATCATTCCCCTCACCGATCGTCTCGATTACGTCTCGGCCATGGCAAACAATTATGCCTTTGTCCGAGCGGTGGAGAAGCTTCTCCAGCTGAAGGTTCCCGAGAGGGCCGAGTTCATTCGCACCATCGTCGCCGAGATGCAGAGAATCGTCAACCATCTTTTCTGGTTGGGGACACAAGCTCTCGATATTGGCGCGATGAGTGTCTTCTTCTACACCTTTCGTGAGCGTGAAGTCCTTCTGGACTTATTCGAGAAGATGTGTGGGGCCCGCCTCACCACTAACTACTATCGAGTGGGTGGTGTGGAGGGCGATATCACCCGTGACGTGATCGATGCGTTGTATGCCTTTGTTGAGACCTTTGAGGGGCACATCAAGGAATACAACACACTCCTTGAAACCAATCGAATCTGGCTGGCCCGGACAAAGCATATTGCGGTGATCACAGGAGAGGATGCTGTCAATTTTGGCCTTTCTGGGCCAACATTGCGGGGGTCCGGTGTCGACTATGATCTCCGGAAATACGAGCCCTATGCCGCCTATGACCAGGTGGAGTGGAGTGTTCCGGTGGGCCACAATGGTGACATCTATGACCGGTACTTCATTCGGGTTGAAGAGATGCGTCAGAGTGCCTCGATCATCCGCCAGTGCCTCGATAAGCTTCCCGAAGGTCCTTTCATGACGGATGATCACAAGGTCTCCTTCCCTCCCAAGGGACGGGTGATGCACAACATGGAGACCTTGATTCACCATTTTCTCCTTGTTGTGGAGGGATTCAGAACTCCCCCGGGGGACACCTACTGCGGAACGGAAACGCCGAAGGGTGAGCTGGGATTTTATATTGTCAGCGACGGATCGGGAAAGCCTTACCGCATGAAAATTCGTGCCCCGTCATTTGTTAGCATGGGCGCCTTTGACCATATGGCTCGCGGCTACATGATTGCTGATATCGTCACGATATTCGGGACCTATGATATCGTTATGGGAGAGTGTGACCGCTAAGAGCGGGGCATGACTCTTTCCAGAAAACCACAGGCGAGCCCTGTGGTGTAAGATGACTCTGAATTTCTGGCGGTTTTTTCGTCAGGGCAGAGCCATATTCAACCAACATTGACATTCCTCGGAGATAGCAGAATGGCACACTCTGACAATGCTGCGACAATACATATCACCGACGAAGAGATTGATCATATTTGTGATGAGTTTGGAAATAGGGAAGGGGCGGTTGTCCAGATTCTCCAGACGATCCAGGACAAGTACGGCTATGTTCCGGCCGAAGTTCTAGAGCGTGTTGGCGAAGACTTGGGGATTCCCCACAGCAAGATGTTTGGTGTCCTGACGTTTTACTCCCAGTTCTATCGCGAGCCTCGGGGAAAGTTTATCCTCAAGGTCTGTGTGGGAACGGCATGCCATGTGCGGGGAGCCGGTTTGCTTGTCGACAAGATCAAGGAAAATCTTCACATCGAGGAAGGGGAGAATACCGAGGACATGATGTTTACCCTCGAGCCCGTTTCTTGTCTTGGATCTTGCGCCTTGGCACCCATGGCCATGGTTAACGGAAATACCTATGGAAAGCTCTCCGGTGACAAGATGGTCGATCTTCTCAAGCAATTCAGGGAAGAGGCCTCAGGTGCCGAGGAGGCAGAGGCTGCACCGGCCTCCTGAAACACCCCGGGTCTTCTTCTCCTGAACAACGGTGACTTTCGCCGTCCGACCGGATGGCGAAAATAGATGAGAAGACTCTTTTCCCGTCTTTGGGATAGTGATGAATCAACGAATGATATTCCCATATACAGCATGAAGGTCCCTGCTGTTTTCTTATAGGCGAGTCAGGGGGGCTTTCTCCCTCCCGGCTCCGAGGAGTCTATCTGATGGCAACTCAGACGGTTGAGGAAATGGCGGCCGGTCTCTTTCACGATGTAGCAATCCCGACCATTCACATCGGGATGGCCACCTGCGGTCTCGCCGCCGGAGCCCGCTCCATCGAGGAGCTGGTCATAAAGGAACTTGAAAAGCGCGGAATTGAAGCTCGGATCATTCCTACCGGGTGTATCGGAATGTGCCACAATGAACCGCTTGTGGACATCACCATGCCAGGGATGTATCGCGTCTCCTACCGGAACGTCAAGGCATTGATCATCCCGCAGATCTTTGACGCCCATTTCGGTAAGGGGGAATTTGCGAAGAAGTATGCGGTCTGTCAGATTCCCATCGCCGGCCACAAGGCCTACGAAGGGCTTCCCCTGATGGCGGAGACAGGGTTTTTCAAGGGACAGGTGAAGATTGTCTCCAGCCGCTGCGGACTGATCGATCCCTCAAGCATCGATGACTATATCGCCACCGACGGTTACCGGGCCCTGCGCAAAATGCTGACGGAGATGACCCCGGAAATGGTGATCGATGAGATGACCAAGTCGGGGCTCCGCGGACGTGGAGGCGGCGGATTCTACACGGGACTCAAGTGGAAGCTGACCCGCCAGTCGCCTGGCGAAGAAAAGTATGTGGTGTGCAATGCCGATGAAGGTGACCCCGGGGCCTTCATGGACCGCTCGATTCTGGAGGGGGACCCCCATAGTGTCCTCGAAGGGATGCTGGCCGCAGCCTTTGCCATCGGCAACTCGAAAAAAGGCTATATCTATTGTCGGGCAGAATACCCCCTGGCAATCAAGCGACTTCGTAAAGCCATTGACGATGCCCGGGAAAGGAACTTCCTGGGTGATAACATTCTTGGGACAGGCTTCTCTTTTGACATCACGATCAAGGAGGGTGCTGGAGCCTATGTCTGCGGAGAAGAGACGGCCCTCTTGGCTTCCCTTATGGGTGAGCGCGGAATGCCTTGGCCAAAGCCACCCTTCCCCGCCCAGAAAGGGGTCTGGGGAAAGCCGACGGTCATCAACAATGTTGAGACACTGGGCAATGTGGGCCATATTATTCTTAATGGAGGCGACTGGTATGCCTCCTATGGATCTGAGAAGACAAAAGGAACGAAGACCTTTGCCCTGACAGGCTCCATCAAAAACTCAGGGTTGATTGAGGTACCGGCTGGAACTCCCTTGCGCTCGATCGTCTTTGACATCGGGGGCGGCATGCTTGAAAAGAAGATCCCCTTTAAGGCCGCTCAGCTTGGAGGCCCTTCGGGTGGATGTATTCCGGCCTCCGGTCTCGATACCCCTGTGGATTTTGAAAATGTCATCGCGGCAGGGGCCATCATGGGATCTGGGGGTATCGTCATCATGGACGAAGCCTCTTGCATTGTCGATACGGCCAAGTTCTTCCTCAAGTTCACTCAGGACGAATCCTGCGGAGAGTGTACCCCCTGCCGGGTCGGATCGAAGATTATGCTTGAGATCCTGACAAGAATTACGGAAGGAAAAGGGCAGGAAGGGGATCTTGACGAACTTATACGGCTCTCCATGTATGTCAAGTCGAACTCCCTTTGTGGTCTGGGAGCTGCGGCCCCCAACCCGGTTCTTTCAACAATTCGTTACTTCCGGGAAGAATTCGAGGCGCATATCCGGGACAAGCATTGCCCGGGAACGGTCTGCGCAAATCTGATCAAGTATGTGGTTATCGAAGAGGATTGCACGACCTGTGGTCTCTGTGAACCGGTCTGTCCGACAGGCTCCGTGACTTGGGACAAGGGCGAAGTGGCCCATATTAATCTTGAAACCTGTATCCGTTGCAAAGCGTGTGTTGATGCTTGCAAGTTCAGGGCGATCATTTAGTGGGTGAGGCTGCTTCCATGGTGAAATTGACTGTCAACGGAAAAGAGGTCGAGGTTCCCGGTGGGACCACGATCCTGCATGCTGCCGCTGCCGCAGGGTTTTCGATTCCGACCTTTTGTTACAACCCCCGGATGGATCCAGCCGGCTCCTGTCGTATCTGCGCTGTTGAGTTAGAGGACACCAAGCGGACGGTCATGGGCTGCATCACCCAGGTTTCTGAAGGGATGAAGGTCCTCACCGAATCCTCCAAGGTCCACGAGGCTCGGAAGACCAACCTCGAGCTGCTTCTTCTTCACCACCCTCTGGACTGTCCTGTCTGTGATTGTGGGGGGGAGTGTCCCCTGCAGAATATGTCCTTCTCCTATGGAGGCTCCGATTCCCGATTTGAGAGCCACCGGAACGACGAGCCCGAGGACATGAAGAGTGAGGTTCTTGTCTTTAACTCGAACCGATGCATTCTGTGTGGAAAATGCGTTCGCATCTGCGATGAGATTCAGGATGTTCACGCCATTGGTTTCATTAATCGCGGATTTGACACTGTTATTGGCCCTCCGCTAGGGAAAAAGCTCGACTGCGAGTTCTGTGGCGACTGCATGGAGGTCTGCCCCACCGGAGCGATTACCGATCGATTCGTTCGCTACCAGTTCCGGCCTTGGCAGATGGAGCGCACCGAGACCACCTGTACCTCGTGCAGCTCAGGGTGCCGTATGGTGGTTGACACGGAAAATGAGGCGATTGTCCGAATATCCTCGAAGGAAGGCTTGGGACCCAATGAGGGTTCGATTTGCGTTGTCGGCCGCTTTGGGTATAGCGCGGTCCAGAGCAAGAGCCGCCTTGAAATCCCCCACGTCAAAAAGGCCCAACGTCTTGTTCCCACATCCTGGGAAGAGATTCTTCCGGAAATTTCTTCCAGATTGTCAAAAATTGCGTCAACAGGCCCTGGGCGTGTGGCCGGGCTGATCTCCTCACAGCTGCCACTTGAGGATGCCTTCGTGTTTCAGAGATTCATGCGCCAGACCCTCCAGTCGAATTTTCTCGACTCAGAGGCTCGCCAAGGGCTCATGAATATGGCGATTCCTCTGGTTTCTGCCACGGGATCCCTCCGTCCGCTGGTGGACCATGAAGACATTCTGAAGGCCGACCTTATTGTTGTTCTTGGAGCTGATCCTGCCGTTGAGTCAAACATCACCGGTTTGGCCATTAAGAAGGCAGTCAGGAAAAATAAAGCCGCACTTTACCTCGTTCATGGTCGAGATGTCAGCCTCTCCACCCGCGCTCGTGAAGTGATCCGCCTTGCCCCGGGCTATGAAGCCGTTTTTCTCCGCACGCTTCGAGAGATTCTCTCTTCGTCTGCTGAGGATCTCTCCACAGAAGTGAAAAGCCGTCTGGAGAGATGGGGTGCCAACCCAGAAGCGGTTCTTCGCCTTGCCAAGGATATGAAGTCTGCAAAAAAGACAATTTTTGTGACCGGGCGGAGATTCCATCGGTCGAATACAGGATTCGAGGCTTCCAGCGAACTAATCCGGCTGTTGGCTGAAAGGAATCTCCTGGCGTCTGACGGAAGCGGTCTCTTTGTTCTCCCTGAATCAGGGAACGATCTTGGGGTTCTTATGATGGGAGGCTCGTCCGAGTGGCTGCCAGGGCTTCTTGATACCAAAAACTCTGAACAGCGATCCGTATGGGAAAACCACTGGAACTGCAAGCTCCCCGCTGGGGGCGGCGGTCTTAGGGAAATAATCTCGGGAATCGAATCAGGAGAGATCCGCGCGCTGATCTCTTTGGGTGTGGACCCCCTTGTCTTCCTGCCCGATACGGCTCATCTCAAAAAGATCCTCTCCAAGCTCGAGCTGATTGTGGTTGCGGATATGTTCCAGGGACCTCTGGCTGATATGGCGCACTATCTTCTTCCTTCGGCAAGTCCTTTTGAACGATCGGGCCATGTGGTCAGTGCGGAAGGATTTGTACAGCCGCTGGCTGCGGCAATGGCCCCTTGGGGCAATGCCCTGACGGAGGGTGAGTTGGTTCTCCGTCTGGCGACCCACATGAACCAGCCACTTCCGTTCGACAATCTGGCGGCTGTCTCTTCAGAGATCTTCCGCATCTTTCCCGATCTTCGTCCTTCCACACGCAATGCCCCATACTTCCAGGGGAAGACGGGTGAGATCCTCTTGGCAACTCCTCGCCAGCAGCCTCCGCACAAGGCCGAACGAGAATCGGTGCTCTCTCGCGTGCCCGCCTTTTTGAAACAGGAGTCCCTGCCACTGGATGAGCCGAAGATGGGGGATCCCAGCAAAAGAGGCGAGGACACCTTTGTTCTGACGCTCTCGAAGTCCATCAACCACGCAGGCACTCAGACGATTCTCGACTCGAACCTGATGACCATCGAGGGCGAGGGGCTTCTGCGGGTTCCCCGGCAGTGGGCAAGAAAGAAAAAGCTGAAAAAAGGTGCCTGTGTCTCAGTCTCCACGCCACATGGACGAATCTCCCTCCCCATTGATCCAGTGGCAGGGATGGCCGATGGAGAGGTGCATTTCCCGTTCCATTTTGCCGACGCCCGATTTATGGCGCTGTTCCCCGGCAGTTTCAGCTTCAATGCGCATTCCGGCGCGCAGTCCGGACAGACCATCGACGTGACCGTGGCGCCGATTGTCTGACGGATTCCTTTATTACAAGTGAGTCAAGAGTTTTTTTCTTCTGAGGGAAGGCTGTCTTCCCGAAAAGGGATTTTGTGTGTTGAGAGCCTCCGGATTTCCGGGGGCTAACAGGAAAGGGTAGGGTTTGGCCAACGACCTCATCGGAGCCCTTGTCGTCATGCTGGGCGTCCTCTTTGTAGTGTTGACGATGATTGCATACCTGACATACCTTGAGCGCAAAATTCTGGGGTTTATGCAGGACAGACTTGGGCCGATGGAGGTGGGACCTTGGGGGCTTCTCCAGCCTCTCGCCGATGGCATCAAGCTTCTCTCCAAGGAAGATATCATTCCGAGCGAAGCGAATCGCGCAATCTTTCGCATTGCTCCTGTGATCTCTCTCGTTCCGGCCATTCTCGCGTTTTCAGTCATCCCATTTGGCCATGACTCCTTTTCGATCCTCGGCTTAACCCTTCACCCGTATATTGCCGACATCAATGTTGGAATCCTTCTCATCTTGGCACTCTCCTCCATCGGTGCCTACGGTATTCTTTTGGGGGGATGGGCGTCCAACAGCAAATATTCCATCTTGGGAGCCCTGCGTTCCGCCGCTCAGGTCATTAGCTATGAACTCACCGCCGGCATGTCCGTCATCGGGGTCTTGATCCTTTCCGGATCAATGTCCCTGGTGAAAATTGAAGATGCACAGTCCGGTGGCTTTTGGCATTGGTACATATTTCCCCAGATTGTTGCCTTTGTGATCTATGTGATTTCGGGCATCGCGGAAACGAACCGGACCCCCTTCGATCTTCCTGAGGCAGAGTCAGAGCTCGTTGCAGGATTTTTTACTGAGTATTCGGGGATGAGGTTCTCCCTGTATTACCTTGCCGAATATGCCAATATGATCATCGTCTCTTCGATTGCCACAATCCTTTTCCTCGGCGGATGGAATCCTCCTCTTCCCGCCTTGGGCTTCATTCCTCCGGTGATCTGGTTCCTGGTCAAAGTTTACTTTTTCTTGTTCTTTTTCTTCTGGATTCGTGCAACCCTTCCTCGACTGCGCTATGATCAGCTTATGCGGTTTGGCTGGAAGATCATGCTCCCCGTCTCCTTTGCGAACATTATCGTGACGGGAATAGCGGCATACTTTTTGGAGAGATAGCCGAACGACATTCAAGATATGATCAAGTTTTCGGGATATTCCAGAAGAGGAGTCGACAATGCTGAAAAAATTTCTTGACACCATATTGTTCACTGAAATTGGCCAGGGGCTGAAGTTGACCCTTCGTCATATGTTCATGAAGAAAGTCACCTCTCAGTATCCAAGAGAGAAGCTCGTTCTTGCCGACGGCTATCGAGGGTTTATCGCTCACAGACGCTACGATGACGGAGTCGAGAGATGTGTCGGCTGCGACCTCTGTGAGGCGATTTGTCCTGCCAAGGCGATTCGGGTTGTCAGTGACATACACCCTGAAGTTCCGGATCGTCGTTATGCCCGTGAATACACTCTCGACTTTACCCGCTGCATCTTTTGCGGATTTTGTGTCGTAGCCTGTCCTGTCAATGCGCTTTCCATGACAAAAGAGTTCGCCCACTCTTCGTTTACCCGTAACGGTCTCATCTATTCGAAAGAACAGATGTTGGCACTCGGTGATCGAGCGGGTGCAGACTCCGATGCCTACCTGAAGGTCAGAAATATGTGGGAAGCGGAAAGTTCTGGCAAAGACGAAGGGCATTATCACTTTCCCCCCATCTCACTCGGAGGATAGCGGCTTGATCCAGCAATTGCCTTTTATTTACTTCGGCGGAATGGCGCTTGTATGCGCCATTCTTGTCGTTGCATCCCGGGTGGCCATTTACTCTGCCATGGCGCTCCTCGGCATGTTTGTCCATGTTGCCGGACTTTTTATCGTCCTTGATGCCCCTTTCCTCGCCGGGGTTCAGCTCCTTGTCTATGCAGGGGCGATCCTCGTCCTTTATCTTTTCGTTGTGATGCTCCTGAATCTGCAGGGTGGTGGAGTGACATCCCTTCAGAAGCAAGCTCCCTGGGCCATTCTTCTCTCACTGCTGGCCGTGGGAGAGCTCGGATACCTCCTTCTGAAAACTCATTTCTACCCGAAGCTTCCGGCGATCCCGCACCCATCCGTCCCGACCTTGGGGAATAGTGAAACGATCGGTATGGTTCTTTATACGCAATATCTGTTTCCCTTTGAGGTGGCCTCGGTGGTTCTTCTCATCGCCTTGGTCGGAGCCATTGTTATGGCCAGAGGGAGAGGTCGCTTCCGTCAGGAGTAAGCGAAGGGCATTCGTCTCTTCGTTCAGTCGACATAATCGCAAGCCTATCCTGGAGTGCCGATGGTTCCTTTGTCGTGGTATGTTGCCTTGTCTGCAGTGATGTTTGTGACAGGGCTTGTTGGGGTCCTTATCCGACGAAATATTGTGGTCGTACTTCTGTGCATTGAAATCATGCTCAATGCGGTGAACATCAATTTCGTTGCTTTCAGTGACTACCTGCACCTGATCGACGGGCAGATCTTCGTCTTTTTCGTAATTACCGTTGCGGCGGCCGAAGTCGCGATCGGATTGGGAATCATCATCTCCCTCTTCCGATTGAGGGAGTCGGTCAACATGGATGACTACAACCTGCTGAAGCTCTGATCTGTCGAGGGAGTTCCTGTCAATGATGCCGATTCTTCTAATCCCGCTCCTGCCCCTCCTTGGATTCCTCATCGTCGGAATCTTTTGGCCCTATTTTAAGGGTAAGGGACACTTGATCGCCCTTCCGCTCGTTACGCTCTCCTGGGCCATTGCCACAGTGGAGTTCTTTAAGAGCTTTACGGCGCCTCCGAGTCTGACCCTTGTCTATGACTGGATAAGGTCGGGCCATCTCGATGTCGGGATCTCCCTCCAGTACGACCATCTTGCCGCTGTCATGCTCTTCATGGTGACCACCGTGGCCATGCTTGTCCATCTCTACACGATCGGATATATGCATGGGGATTCCGGGTATGATCGGTTCTTTGCCTATATCTCCCTCTTCACCTTTTCGATGATCATGCTCGTCCTTTCGGACAATCTTGTTGAGATGTTCATCTTTTGGGAGGCCGTCGGTCTCTGCTCCTACCTTCTGATTGTCCATTGGTACGAACGTCGTCCCTCCTGGCTGGCCGCCAATAAGGCCTTCATCATGAACCGGGTGGGAGACTTTGGGTTTCTTCTGGGGATCTTTCTTGCCTATACAGTTTTTGGTTCTGTCCGTTTTGCCGAGATCTTTCCGGCGATGGGGGCGCACCTTCATGACACTGTCAATCTGGCTGCAGCCTTCCAGGGGAGCTGGAATGTCCCGGTTCTTGATGTCATCGCGCTCCTTCTTTTTCTTGGAGCTGTGGGAAAGTCTGCCCAGATTCCCCTGCATCCATGGCTTCCAGATGCCATGGAAGGTCCGACGCCCATTTCGGCACTGATCCATGCCGCGACCATGGTGACCGCCGGTGTCTTCATGATTGCCCGGATGAACCCCCTCTATAACGCCGCTCCCTTTGCCCTTCATGTGGTGGCATGGACAGGAGCCATTACGGCTATTGTGGCGGCAACCATTGCCCTGACCCAACCCGACATCAAAAAGATCGTCGCCTACTCCACCATGAGTCAGCTGGGATACATGGTCATGGTGTGCGGACTTGGCGGTTACGGGGCGGGAATCTTTCATCTTCTGACCCATGGAGCCTTCAAGGCGCTTCTCTTTTTGGGGGCGGGCTCGGTCATCCACTCCTTGTCTGGAGAGCAGGACGTCTTCCGGATGGGAGGGCTTCGCAAGTATGTGGGGCTGACCTTTGCCACGATGCTCATCGGCTCTCTCGCCCTCTCGGGCATTCCTCCCTTTGCCGGCTACTACAGCAAGGATCTCATTCTTGTGACGGCCTATCAGCAGGGACCCTTGGGACAGATGCTCTGGTTGATCGGCGTTCTGACGGCCGTGCTGACAGCCTTCTACAGCTTTCGCCTCCTCTTTCTTGTCTTTGGCGGAAAGGAGCGATTCCACTCTGAGGGCCATGGCCATGCCGTGCATCCCCATGAGAGCCCTCTCACCATGACGATTCCCCTTTTGGTTCTCTCCATTGCCACTGTTTTCGCAGGATGGGCAGGGGAACACTACGGGATTCTCCAGTACCTCTCCCAGGAGCTTCCCCTTCCTCATACTGGCGAGGGGGCGGGGGGCTTTTCTGAAAACGCCCTTAAGGGATTATCGGTGGCGGGAGGACTTCTTGGAATCCTTATGGCTTGGGCGCTCTATGGCAAGGAATCGGCCATCCCCGGTGCGCTGGCAAAGAATTTCTCATTCTTCTACAAGGTGTCGCTTCATAAATGGTACTTTGACGAACTGTACGATGCAGTCTTTGTTCGCCCTTCCTTTGCCATAGGCCGCCTCTTCTGGCAAGAGCTCGACAAGGGAGTGATCGACGGTATCGTGAATGGTGTGGCCACGTTTTTCCGAAGCAGCGGAGGAGGACTTCGTCGCCTTCAGTCAGGACAGATTCAAAACTATGCCATGGCGATGGCAATTGGCGCATTCGGATTGGTGGCATTTTATCTCTTTTTCAATAGGCTTTAATCTCGATCCTGGTTGTACTCATACCCGCAAGGGGAAGATTGTATTCCCGGCTTTCCGGGAGTCCCCCATTTTCTGGAACAACATCGAAGAGGGTGATGTCTGATGACTTTTTTGTCCGTGCCTATTTTGACCTTCCTGATCTTCTTTCCGGTGGTCGCCTCCCTCCTTATCCTTCCGTTCTATAAGAAGCCCGGTTCGGATGGAGCGGTCAAGTGGACGGCTCTGGGGATTACGGTCATCGAGTTTCTTATTTCCCTCTCGCTTCTGATCGGGAACAATCCGCATCTTTATCAGATGCAATTTGTCGAGCGCCATTTGTGGATCCCATTTGGGAATATCCACTACGCTCTCGGAATTGACGGGATCAGTCTGGTTCTTATTCTTATGACCACCTTCCTCATGCCAATGACTGTTCTTACCTCATGGGTTGGGATCTCCAAAAATCTTCCTCTCTTCATGATCAACCTGCTTGTCCTTGAAGGCGCCATGATTGGGGTCTTCTGTGCCACAGACTTCGTTCTCTTCTATGTATTCTGGGAAGCCATGCTCATTCCAATGTATCTGATCATCGGAGTCTGGGGCGGTCCCAACCGGATCTATGCCGCGATCAAATTCTTCCTCTATACTCTTGCCGGCTCCTTGCTTCTTCTTGTGGCCATCATCGCCCTTTATTTTGTCGGCGGACATACCTTTGACATCTCTCGCCTTTCTGGTCAGCACTATGGAATGACCTTCCAGATCCTTGCCTTCCTGGCCATGTTTGTGGCCTTTGCGGTGAAGATCCCTATGTTTCCCTTTCATACTTGGCTTCCCGATGCCCACGTGGAGGCTCCGACCGCTGGGTCAGTCATCCTTGCCTCCATCATGCTTAAGATGGGAGCTTACGGGTTCCTGCGCTTTTCGCTTCCGATGTTTCCTGATGCCTCCCATTTCTTTGCCCCCATGATCCTGACGCTGTCGGTGATCGCCATCATCTGGGGAGCATTCATGGCCCTGGCCCAGGAAGATATGAAAAAGCTTATTGCCTATTCCTCTGTGAGCCATATGGGTGTCGTGACGCTGGGTATCTTTGTGGCCAATACTCAGGGAATTGAGGGAGCCCTGATGCAGATGCTTAACCATGGAATTACCACGGGAGCTCTCTTCCTTTGCATCGGGGTCCTTTACGATCGCTCCCACTCACGGCTTCTTTCCGAGTATGGTGGCTTGGCCAAGCAGATGCCGATCTACTCGACTCTTCTTGTGATCTTTGCCCTCTCCTCCCTGGCTCTGCCAGGAACGAATTCATTCGTGGGAGAGTTCCTCGTTCTGATTGGTACCTTCAAGACACATGCGGTGGTTTCCTCCTTGGCGACGACCGGAGTCATCCTTTCGGCCATGTACCTGCTCTATCTTCTCTCTCGAGTCGTCTGGGGGGTCTATACTCCAAAGAGCTATGCCATGCCGGACCTTCGCGCCTACGAGTGGGGGTCCCTTCTTCCCCTGGTCGTGATGGTGATCGTCATCGGTCTTCTCCCGAACCCGGTCCTCTCCTTGTTCCATCAAAGCGTTGCCCATCTGGTGGGGCAGATGCAGCCTTCCCCTCTCGCTTTGCTCCACCAGTAATCGCTGACTGAAACATTCTTTAGGTATTTAACCGTTTGAAGGAGCTTTTTTGATGAACTTCTCCCCGGTCAATATCATTGGAACGATGCCAGAGATCTATCTGACCGTCCTGGGATGCCTCCTCTTCCTGATGGAGCCTTTTGTTCCCGCCAAGAAGCGCTCCCTTTTGGGGATATTCGCCATCTTCTCGCTCGTTTTTGCCATGATTGCCACATTTGGCCTTAACGGCAAGGGGCTCCCGCTCTACCAGGGACTCTATATCGTCGATCCCTTCTCAAACTTCTTCAAAACGGTGATCTATCTGGGGACAATCATCACGATTCTCTTCTCCCTTCCCTATCTCGAGAAGGAGGAGATCCATCTCGGGGAGTACTACGGATTCCTTCTTTTTGCCGCTGTTGGGATGATGATCATGGTGTCGGCGGGCGATCTCATCACGCTCTTCCTGGGAATCGAGCTCATGTCGCTGTGCCTCTATGTGCTGGTGGGTCTCAAGCGAAACTCCAACCGGTCAGTGGAGGCCTCCTTCAAGTACTTTCTTTTGGGAGCCTTTGCGGCGGCCATCTTCCTCTATGGGATTTCCCTCCTCTATGGAGCTTCCGGAACCGAGACCCTGAGCGGATTGGCTCAGTTCGTGGCCAATCCAGGAGCCCTTCGCCCAATGGTTCTTGCGGGAATGATCCTGACGATGGTCGGCTTTGCCTTCAAGGTTTCTGCCGCGCCCTTTCACATGTGGACCCCGGATGTCTATGAAGGAGCTCCCACCGTTGTCACCGGTTTCATGGCCTCTGTTGGCAAGGTGGCTGCCTTTGGGGTCTTTCTTCGGGTCTTTTGGGTGGCCTTCTCCGCCAACCGTGACCACTGGTCCCTATTGATCATCACCGCGGCGATTCTCTCCATGATTGTCGGGAATATCGTGGCGCTGGTTCAGACCAATATCAAAAGAATGTTGGCCTATTCCTCCATCGGCCATGCAGGTTATGCGGTCATTGCCCTTCTGAACCCCAGCAGGGATAGCCTTTTTGCCCTGATGTTCTACATGTTTGCCTATCTCTTCATGACCCTTGGCGCCTTTGGCATCATCCTGATCCTGCGTCGAAAGGGAATTGAGGCCGAGGAAATCTCTGACTTTGTCGGGCTCAACAAAAAGAATCCGATGGCCGCCTTCCTCATGCTGATTTTCATGTTTTCTCTGGCCGGAATTCCGCCATTCGGCGGATTTCTGGCAAAGTTCTATGTCTTTATGGCCGCCGTTCATGCGGGGTACACTTGGCTTGCCGTGGTTGGCGTCCTGCTGAGTGCCGTCGGGGCCTACTACTATATTCGCGTGGTGATGGCAATGTATATGAAGGATCCGGTGGAGCCAGTCGAGTTTACTCCCAATCGTATGGAGGGGATGGCTCTCTTTGTGACGGCCGGGATGACCGTCCTCCTCGGGGTCTTCCCCCTTCCCTTTGTGCACTATATTGAAACCTCTCTCGCGATTCTCGTTCCCTGAGGACAATGCCGGATTCCAACCTTTTCCTCGCCAGAGAGGAATTCGGTGTATACTGAAGTAGCCGGAACAATCCGACGGGGGGAATTCTCATGTTGACAGGACTTTTTGAACCGATCCATCTGATCGTCATCCTTCTTATTGTCATGCTGGTCTTTGGGGCAAAAAAGCTCCCGGAAATCGGCTCTGGCATGGGGAAGGCCATCTCGAACTTCAAGCGATCTCTCAAGGACTCCTCCGAGCCATCGGAGGGTGACGACAAGATCGAGTCGAAGAAGTAAGGGTTGGATGTGTCCTTTTCGAGAAGAAAGATCTGGATCCTTCTCTTGGCCGGTCTTCTTTCGGAGGCCATCGGCTTTGTCCTGATCAAGAGGGGCTTGGCAAATGTCCCGGCGTTTTCAGGACAGTCCCTTAAATCCCTTTCCTTCCTTCTTCCGGTGGTCGCCTCTCCTCAGGTCCTTGTGGGGACGGCATTTGAGGCTCTACACTTCGGAATCTTGATGGAGCTTCTCTCTGTTTCCGATGTTTCGTACATCATTCCCCTTACCTCCATCGGTTACATCCTGACGCCCCTTTCGGCACTGTTCTTTCTTCAGGAGAAGATCCCCATGCTTCGCTGGGTCGGGATACTTCTTGTGTGTGCGGGAGTTGCGGCGGTCTCATTGTCCGACAGGTCGGGCAATAAGGAGGCTGTAAGGACGTCCTCGGAGATGGATGTGTTTTCTTCTTGACCCGGTCAAGTCACTTCGGATATTCTTCTTAGGTTCAATTTCCTTCCTCCTATGCGCCTGTAGCTCAGTCCGGATAGAGCATCGGATTCCGGTTCCGAGTGTCGGGAGTTCAAATCTCTCCAGGCGCGCCATATTCCAGTCCATTTTTACGACGATTCTTCAAAGTCTCTTCTCCGAGTTCTTTTTCTGCGTGCCAATCCAATGCTCTCGCCTTCGTTAGTCAGATCTGGCGCGGAATTCTTAACGGCTACGAGGCTGGGTCAGATTCTTGCGATTTCTGACGGCAGGTTCTCCGTCTCAACTCGCTTCGAAATCGGATCCATTACTATTCCCCCCGGAATATCCGAGCGCCTTCCGCTTTGACCTGTTGGGCTAACCATGAGGAGAGATCCTTTCCCGCTTCCTGCATGCGGATCCCGGCGTGAAGCTCCTCATGAAGATGGCGGAACTCGTCGTTTCCATGTCGGGAGAGAAAGACGGTCAGGGGGCATTTTGAAAGATGGGGAAGTCTGGAAGGGGCATGGTGAAGGTGAATCCAGGAGGAAGCCAGGGCGCCCAGCCAACTCGAGATTCCCGCCTGACTCAATTGCTTCTCCCGTACGGAGTTCCACAGAACGATCTGGTCGGCCGGCATGGGGCGAGCCAGGCTGAAGCCTTGTCCGTATTGAATTCCGAGGATCATCGCGGCCTCGGTCATCCCTTCATCCTCCAGACCCTCGACGACGATGCCGTGTTCCAGCTCCTGCCCCATTTGCACAATCGCCCCGATAATCCCCAATGTCTCCAGGGGGTTGATCCGGATATGGGCCAAAAGAGACTGGTCGATCTTGATCTTGTCGAAGGGGAGGCTGGCCAACCTTTGAAGGTTGCTGTACCCCACTCCCATGTCATCCATGGAAAGCTTGATTCCGAGAGCAAGGAGCCGATTGATCGCCTCTCGGTGCTCCGGGGAGTTTGCCAGGGTTTGATTTTCCAGGATCTCGAGGGTGAGGCGCGAAGGAAGAATGCCCTGGGCCGAGAGGGCGGTACTGACCCACTGTCCGCAGAACGGGTTGACCAGGGTTGTGGGCGCGATGTTGACGGAAACATCGACGACAAGGCCTGACCGGTCCCATGCGGCAAGATGGGCGAGGGATTGCGACAATCCTTCCCTGAAGAGCCAGTCGAGATCCGTGTCGGTCAAGGCGGGAAGAAACCTGTTTGGCATGAGGGTTTGACCGTCCGGACGCGTCAGACGTGCGAGGGCTTCCACCTTGCTCAGGGCTTTGGTCCTGAGGTCCACGACCGGTTGCATATACATGGAAAGTCCACCCTGCCTCAGCTCCCTGCGATAGGCCTCCCTTGTTTCTGGGGGGAGGCCGCCCGAGTCTCTCATGTCTCCCTGCAATCGTTTTTCGATTCTCTGGCGGAGGCTCTGGGCAAACTGCCGCGCCCAGGAGCTGTCGAACTGATTGGGGTGGCTCCCCGCAATCACGAGCCAGTGGTCGACAACAGGGGCGGTGTCATTGGAGCCGTTGATCCCTCGATCGACCGACTGGATGGGAATCTCAAGGAGAGCCCTGACATTGGCTTGGCTCATTTGTCGGAATGGTTCAGGAAGGGCGGGATCGGAGAGGGATCGGGTCTGTATTTCCATGAGGCTGGAGAGGACCTCGGCCGAGTAGGCCTCTGCGAAAATCGACCGGAGACTCTCCCGTTGAGCTCCGGAGGAGGCCAGGAGACAGTCTCCCTGCAATGAGGGAGAGCAGGAGAGGTAGAAGGCGCTGAGAACTCCGGGCAAATCCCCAAGAAGATCGATTTCGGGACAGGCGTCCTGGGAGGGGGGAACGGGAAGATCTGCGAAGGTTGACTCCATGTAGTGGCCTACGGTGGAAATTTCCGCCTCGAGTTCCGTCCGAATATGGTCTTCGATCCTGTAATCGGCCGCAGCCAGAATCTTGACCCGATCCCTGTCGGGAACGATTCCCCGGTGAATCTGGGAGGAGAGGAGTTTTCTGTAGAGGTTCATTCCGGTTACGAGAAGGCTGTTGGAGACTCCTGAGAGGCAATGGATCTCCCCGACAATTCGCGCCCGGGACAGGATCGCCTCCCGCGTCGTCCGGGGGGAGAGCAGGAATCGGAGGTGCTCGCTTTGGCGCAGGGCGAGGGTTTGGCGCTCTTCCTCTCCAAGGGCTTCAAGGATGGCCCGTGCCTCGGGCAGGGAGTCGAGCTTTCCGTAGAACGCATCGACAAAGCGGTCGACGGCCGGAGCGATCGCTTCCGCATATTTTTCGAGGAGGGCTTTGGCTCCTTCTCCATAGGGATCGGTTTCACGGGAAGAGACACCCGTCTCCGGTTCTCCGGCGAAATGCCACCATCTTTCCCGGGAATGCTTCCGTTCCTTAATGAAGCAAAGGGCGCGATCGGCTTCCCGAAGGAGGGATTCGGGGTCAAGGGCGTCGGAGGGGTAGAGAGCGAGTCCCAGACTGAGTCCGATATGGGTCAGTCGTCCCGAAACGACCTCAAAGGGGGTTTCCACAATCCTGCGGAGTCGGTCGAGAAAGGCCTGGAACTCGGGCGCATTGGGGGTGCCGATGTCCTCGACCACGAGGGCAAACTCATCGCCCCCGATCCGGGCGATGAGATCATGGCTTCGGATCGTCTCCGAAAGCCTGCGGGCAATCTCCTGGAGAAGTGTGTCGCCGGCGGCATGGCCAAAGGTGTCGTTGACGGGTTTGAAGTCGTCGAGGTCGAGGATCCCAAGGGTGAAGCTTCCCCCCTGGCGGTTTTTTCGGGCCACGAGCCGAAGGAGATGGTCGTCGAGGGCGGAGCGGTTGAGGAGACCTGTGAGGGGATCGTGCTGGGTTGTAAAGGCCAGACGGCTGTTCTGTTCGAGAAGGTTCCGGAATTCGGTAATGTCGTTCTGGACCCCTACAAAATGCGTGATGGCTCCCTCGGGGTTCCTGACCGGGGACAGGGTGAGGAGATTCCAGAAGGGAGATCCGTCTTTTCGGTAGTTCAGGATCTGGCCCCGAAAGGTCTGTCCGGAGTCGAGGGCTCGCCGGATCGAGTCCACGGTTTCCCTGTCGCTGTTCTCTCCCTGGAGGAATCGGCAATCCTGTCCGACAGCCTCGTCGTGGCGATAGCCCGTAATGGTGGTAAAGGCCTCGTTGCTGTAGATGATCCTGCGCTGGCTGTCGGTGATGATGACGCCTTCGTGAACGGCCACGAGAGCTCGGGCGAGGAGAGCCTCCCCCTCTCGTGCCTTCTTTTTCAGGGTGATGTCGGAGAGCGTCCAGAGAGTATCGAAGCCCTCCTGTGAAAAAGGAACTCCCGACATCTCGATACATTTCGTGTCTCCGCTCCCGGGAATCCCGATGGGGACCTCCATCAGGACCCGTTCCCGCAGGCGAGAGGGGACGAGTATGCGCTCCCCGATCCCTGCCGGCTCGGCCGGATTCCCCAGAAGATCGAGGAGGTTTTGGCCTTCGAAGGGCCCGGGAAGATGCAGGAGATCCTCGATGCGACCGTTTGCAAATCGGACGATCGGTCCCCGGGTCAGGATGACTCCCAAGGCGGAAGCTTCGAGAATCGCGGCATTCAGGGCGCTTGTCCGCCGTTCCGACGACCGGAGGTCAATCCTGTCGAGCCCCCGGGAGACGCTTTGGGCGAGGTCTTCCAGGACGCTCCGGACGGACGCCTCGAAGACTTGACGCTCTCCGTAATAGAGTGCGAAGAGACCCCAGAGCCGTCCTTTGTGGAGGATGGGGAGGACGGCGAGACTTTCGAGCCCGTAGCGTCTCGCCCTCTCTTGCCAAGGGGCCTCCCATGACGGATGAGAAAAAATCTCATCGAAGACAGGCCGCGCCTCGCGGAATGCCCGGCCTGCGGGGCCCTGCCCGTTGGGAAGGTGACTGTCGACAGAGATCCGGGCTTCCCGGAGAAAATCCGTCACGCCGGCGGCGGCCAGAAATTCAATCTCTCCGCCGGGGTCAGCTTGGCCGATCCAGGCGAGTTTCACTCCCGCCTGAGCGACAGCGAGATCGCACAGGTCTTTAAGAAGTCGTTTTTCCTCCTCCACCGTTGTCAAAATCACATTGGCCCGGGCGTGGAGCGCATTGACGGAGACGAGGCGCTCAAGGGCGCGGGCATGGAGATGACGCTCCGTGGAGTCATGGATCGTCGCCACGAGGATCTCCTCTCCCCCTATGTTGGCGGAGGTGGCCGAAAAGTCGGCAAAGAGGATCTCTCCCGATCTTTTCCGTCCCCGGACATCGTTCACGACGACTCTTCCTTCCCGGAAGGCTGCAGGGTAAATCATCGATCCGACCCTAAGAAACTCCTCGTCGTCGGCATAGAGGATCCGGGACGACTTCCCCTCGAGCTCGTCGGGAGAATCGTATCCGAGCATCTCGAGGAGGCGCGCGTTCACTGTCATGATGGTTCGATCCTGAACCATGAGAATCCCGGAGAGGGCGTTGTCGAGGAGGGCATTCTTGAGATTCAACGCCTCCTTCCTGCTCCGGAGGATTTGCAGCCGTTCGAGTCCCCGGGAAAGATCCTGGGAGATCTCCGTGAGGACCTCCTGCAGCGGGAGATCGAATGCTGCGGGGGCCGTGTGGTAGAGGGTGAGGACGATGCGTTTTCCATCGAGGCCGGTAATGGGGAGGGCCGCGAGACTTTTGAATCCGAACTTGCGGATGGCGCGTCGGACATGCTGGGCAAAGGAAGAACGTTCCCCGGCCAGGGTGTCGTCAAAGGCGAGATTGAAGACCGGCTCTCCATCCTTCCAAGCTTGATAGGGGGCGCTTGTGATTCCGGTGGCCACCGGGTCGGAGGGAATTCGGACGGAGTCGAGCCAGCCGGTTTGGCCGTTTGAGGCAAAGATCCGGAAGTAGCCGTCCTCCCCGGGAGCTCCGACCCACGCCAGGGAGATCCCCTCAAGGGAAGAGGAGAGACGACAAAGTGTCTTGTAGAGGGAGAGTTCGTCGGATGCCGTCAACAGGGTTCGATTGGCCTCGATCAGGAGCCGGTTGTAACCGGCAAGGGTCTTTTGCTCATGCTCGGCCGCGGCTCGGAGAGAGGTATTTCGTACCGAGTGGAGCGCATATCGGGATCCGTTTCGGACAATCGGACGGGAATGGATCTCAACGGGAACGAGCGTTCCGTCCTTTTTGCGGTAATGGGTTTCTGTTGTGAGAATAGAGGTCGGAGGGAGGGCCAGTATTCGTATTTTTTCGAGAGGGGGGGGTGTCTCATCCCTTGTCCCCGGCTCCTCCCACAGCGCAAGCGGCAGGCGAAGAATCTCCTCGGATGTATAACCGAGCCCCGCGGCAAAGGATTGGCTCGCGAAAACAAGGTGTCCGCGATCGTCCGTGATGTAAATTGACTCGTTGGAAATCTCCCGGAGGAAGGCGATCCAGTCTCGATGGTCTTCCACCGGGGCGGGGGGAGGAGGGGTGGGGTCGGGTGAATTGTTGTCCATGGGGCCTCCAGATGTCGTCAATCGGAAGACTGCCGTCGATCAGAGCTCATCGGGACCATCACACAAGCATCGGGAGGACACCGTTCCCGAACCCATTGGGGTGAGGATTGATGAAAGTTGATGGATTTTGCGGGATCGTGCACAAGTATACCACAACAGCCGGGAACCCTTAAGTGATTGCTTTCTCATGGCTTCGCAGTCAGGGTCATTTTTTTTGCACCTTGAAATTCTTCTCCTGATCCTTCTAGAATTGATAATGCTGAATTAAAAAATCTTTTCAGAGGATCTATGATGTCCCTTCATGCCGACCGTTCCCAGCGGATTGTTGTCCTTCCGGACAACCGTATCTGGAGTGAGCGCAAAGACGGTGAGTCCGTCTGTGCGCTTGAAACCATACCGGGTCGTCTTGAGTCTTCGTTTGTGCGACTTTCTGGCGGGAATCTTTTGGATCGAGCGGGGGAGGATCTCGAGGTTCTGCTTCTCGAAGGGCTCCTTGAGGTCGGGGGACGCGATTGGCCCACCGGAAGCTATCTTCGCATTGCAGGCGGCTCCGGTCTTACTCTTCTTTCGAAACACCCCTCCCTCCTGTTCCTGAAGTCCGGGCAGTTTCCCGAGGAGGACCGAAAGAGTGCCGGCCTTGAAACGAGTGGCGCTCGCTTCTCCCCCGGCCTTGTGCCTGGTCTCTCGGTCCTCCCCCTCTTCTCGGGCGGGACGGCCAACACTGCCCTGGTCCGATGGGATCCCGGGACCATCTTTCAGCCCCACCGGCATTTCGGCGGGGAGGAGATTCTTGTTGTCTCAGGGACCTTCGAGGACGAGCACGGCGCCTACCCTGCGGGCAGCTGGTACCGGGCGCCCCATATGAGCCGGCACCATCCTTTTTCTACGGAGGGCTGCCTCATCTTCGTCAAGACCGGCCACCTTATGGAATCCAACGCCGCATGATGGAAGAGACCCGGGGGGCGCAACCGTGCTGAATCCGGAGATCACAGATCGCGAAGAGATTACCCGGGCAGCGCTGCATGCGAATCGTCTGCTTGCCCGCTCTGCCGGGGCGCCCCTCGATACCACCTTCGAGTCCCTCTGCTCCATTCTCGTAGAAGAGCTTTCCGCCCGGCTGGTCGTCATCAGCCGCCTCGATCTCGAGGACCTCTCCCTTCGTCCGATCGCGGCCGAAGGGGCAGCACGGGAGTATATTGCTGGCGTCGTCCTCTCGGCTTCGCCAGAGACTCCCTTGGGGCAGGGGCCGGCAGGGCAGGTCTTGCGCTCCGGACGCCCCATGGTGGCAATGCTCCCCGATGCCCTTCCCCCCGCCATGGGTTTTCACGATCGGGTCCGGCGATTTGACCTGGGGGGAAGCGCCCTGGCCCCCATCTATACCGCCGAAGGACTCTGGGGAATTCTTTCCGTCTATCGCGGCTCCAACGCATCATTTAGCCCCGACATCCTTCCCCTCCTTCAAAGCTTTGCGCAAGATATCGGGGACTTTCTCGATCGGCGGAATCAGTTTCAGGAGCTATCCGTTCGCCGAAGCTTTCAGGAGGCGACAGAGGAACTGCAGTCCCGTCTGCTTCGTGGACTCTCCGTCCGGGAGATCCAGTCGGCCCTTCTGGAGAGTGTCGTCGACCGAATGGCCTTTCCGGCGGCACTCCTTGTCCGGGAGCCCCTCGGGAACTCCTTGCGAGTAACGAAGAGGATTGAAGGGGCTAGACTCTCCCACCGTACCCGTGGAGGGAGAGAGGACTTTGATGTTGACGCGGGGCGTTCAGAGCTCTCCCTTGCAATCTCGGATGTCGATCTTCCCTCAGTGCCGGAAGGGGAGCCCGCTCTCTTCATTCCCGCCGACTCCTCCCTCTGGAGTCCCTTCCTACGCAAGATCTTCGACGAGCATTCTCTTAAGGGGATCCTTCTCTTTTTCCTCGAAACGCTCGACTCTCCCCCACAAAGAATGTCTCTTCTCATCGGAACACCCTCTTCCCATGCTCCCTCCCAGGAAATCACCGAGCTTCTCGCCCAGATGATCAAGGGAGTCCGGATGTCCCTCTCCCAGAGCCGGGACAAGGTGCGCCTTGAGCTCTATTCCCGATTCTATCGGGCCATGGGAGAGATCGGCAAACTTGTGGCCCGCCATCCCTTGCCCTCAGATCTCTATGATGGGATCTGCCAGACAATTGTGGAAGTGACAGGGATCGACCTGGTCTTTATCTCCCTTCTGGAGCCCGGAGACAGGGTTCGGGTCGTTTCGGCCCGGGGACGCGCCCGGGATTTTATCGATGGGGCCGTTTTTTCGGTCAACCCGGAGGATCCCGGCCGCTGTCTGATCCACAGCCGGACGCTGGGGACAAATGATGTGGTGGAGTTTCCCCTTCTGGAGGAGTGGTTGTGTTCCGATGCCGTCCGCGAGGTGGCCCGTCCCTGGCACCTCCGGAATACGTTGACCGTCTCCTTTTCCAAGGATGGCTCCCGCATTGGAATTCTGGGAATCATCTCCAAGGAAGAAGAGCTCTTTGACAAGACACTGGCCGGACTGCTCTCCGGGGTGGCCCAGGACATTTCCTTCTCGCTGGAGTTTCTTGACCGGCAGGAGAGGCTCAAGACTCTTGCCTCCACAGACCTTCTCACCGGATTGCCGAATCGGGCGGCCTTTTTGGAAGAGCTTGTCCGTTTGACCTCCGGTAGCTCAGCGGAATCCTTTGCGCTGGGGATCCTGGATTTCGATGGCTTCAAGAACTGGAACGATGCCTTTGGCCATGTGGAGGGAGACAATCTGCTCCGGAGGATGGCCGGGGAGCTTCCGGGAGAACTTCCTGAGGGGGTCTTTCTCGCACGGTTGGGGGGGGACGAGTTCGGCTTTTGTCTCTCCCGTCGAGGAGCGATCGATCGACGGGAGGTGGAGGAGATCTCCCGGAAAATTCTCGATCTGGGGGGCCGTCTCGACGGCGGCCACAACCTCGTGACTGTGAGTCTCGGCTGGGCCGTCTTCCCCACCGATGCCAAAACTCCGGCCGATCTTCTGGCCCGGGCCGACGAGTCCCTCTATGCCTCGAAGTTGGGAGGGCGAAATCGCTCGACCTTTTTCGGGCCGGAAATCGACCGGGCGATGGTGGCGCGGGTCGAGACCCGCCGCTCCTTTCCCCTGGCTCTCGACCAAGGGGAAATCGTCTTCTGGGTCCAGCCGCAGATCGATGTTCGGGCAGGTCGCATCGAAGGGATCGAGATGCTGGTCCGCTGGAAGAGGAATGAGGGAATGGTCCCTCCCGGCGCCTTCATTCCGGAAGTCGAGCGCGAGCCGATGCTCATCCGCAAGCTTGGATCCCATGCCCTCAAGGAGGCCTCTCGTCTGAGGCAGGAGGTCTCGCCCCTGCTGCCGGGCCTGCGGATCTCCCTGAATGTCGGCGGGGGCCACTTCCTTCATCCGGCCTTCCTCGACGACGTCGAGCGGGCACTGAAGGGGGATCCGGGGACGGGGCTTGTCGTCGAGGTGACGGAGGGGGCCTCTCTCGAGAGCCCCGAACGGACGACCCGGATCCGGGAGGAGTTGCGGCGGCGGGGGCTGGAGCTTTCCCTGGACGACTTCGGAACGGGATTCTCCTCCCTTCACCATGTGGCCGATCTTCTCCCCGACGAGATCAAGCTCGACGGGAGCTTCATGCGGAGCTTCCGGATGAGGACGAACGCCTTCGCGGTGGTGGGCTCGACCCTTCTTCTGTCGGACCTCTCCGGAAGCCGGCTTGTGGCCGAAGGGATCGAGAACCGGTCCGACATCGATCTCTGGCTTCGCATGGGAGGATCTCTCGTGCAGGGGTATTTCTATGCCAAACCCATGCCCGTTGACGAATTCACGTCCTTTCTCAGGAAGCCGCTCCCCGAGATGATCCTTCCCCCGGTCTACCCGGTGGAGGAGCTCCCCTTCCTCGAATATGCCTTTCGCACGGCCCGGGAGGCCGAGGGAGAACAGGGAATCTCCTTGAAGCTTTCCTGTCCTCTCGACCTCTGGTTCGAAGTTCGGGGGTTGCATTACTACCATCTCCCCTCCTGGCATGCCGCCCGCGAGGCCCACCGGAAGTTTCACCGGGAGGGAGAACACCTTGGAGGATCGGAGGTCGCCCGCCTCGAAGCTCCTCTCCATGCCCTCAGGGAGGAGATTGATCTTTACCTTCAGTCCTTGCCTCTTCGCTCCTAGTTTTTCGGCCTGACGGGAGTTCCTTCTCTAGACATATCCGAAAAACAGATCGACGATGAGCCGTTCCCGGGGGAAGCCAAAGGCCGCCGTCAGAGTTTCCGAGAGCGAGTCCACCATGGCGGGAGGCCCCGCCAGATAGATCCGCACCTCCCTTCCCCTCGTCCGAAAGACCTCCTCCATCGCCCGCCGGACAAGATCTTCCCGCGAGGCTCCGCCGGCCTTTGGGCTCCGGGTCTCAACAGGAATCCATCCCACTCCCCCGACCCCATTCCATGAGCGACACTCCTCGTAAAAGGGGGTCTCTTCCGGGGAGCGGTTGATCGTCACCAAGGTAAGGGGCGGTGTGATTTCTCCTGCCGTTTTCTTTTGCAGCCGTTCCCGGATCATGCTCCGGAAGGGGGTGACGCCGATGCCCCCTGCCAGACAGACGACCGGATATCCCGCCTCCTCTCCGCGTGGCAAAAGGAACTCCCCGAACGGAAGAGAGAGGAAAAACTCGTCTCCGGGTCTAGCCTTTGCCAGGGCCTCCTTGAAGCTCGATCCCGAGGCCGTCCGGGTGGCGAAGGTCACGGAGGGGACTTCGAATGGGGCGCTGGACAGAGAGAGCGTTCTGCTCTCTCCCGGCTTTCCCTTTTCCGACAGAGACAGAACGGCCGCCTGGCCGGGTTCGAAGGTATACCGGGGGTCTGAAAGCTCAAAGGATGCGGCGAGGGTCTTCTGTGCCACCCACTCCGAGCCGATCAACCGGATGGGAATGTCGTCATTGGCCACGGGCACCTCCTTGAAAGCGGTCAAGAGGGTTGCTTGTTTCGTTTCCGGTCAGCTGATGAAAATCGCGTACCCCAGAGAGAGGAGAAAGGCTCCGGCAAGCCAGATGAGGGCCGGCAGCACCGAACGGCTGCGCGATATTGCCAGGGCATAGAGCCCGTTGATCAGGTTGTTGCTCCCTCCGGCCAGGATGATCGTTCCCTTGATTGTCCCCACGCTCGCGGCAAAGTGGCCGGAGAGGAGGGAGAGGACAAAGGGGGTGATGTCGGTGAACCCGACGGAGACCGCCAGGGTATGGAGTCCTCCCGTTCCGAAACGGGCATTGATGATCCGTGTCAGCGTGGTAAAGAGAAGGAAGGCCATGGCAAAGAGAAAGGCCGTCCGGAGCTCCAGGGGGTGGGCGGCCACCGGCTCCTCGGTGGCGGGGGAGGTCTCCCCCTCTCCGGGGGGCTTCCGGGGGAAGAGTCGGGAGGTGCCCAAGGCCGCCCCCAGGGAGAGGAGAAAGAGCCCTCCGTAGGGAAGCAAAAGGGGGATCGAGATCTCCCGGGGCCCGAGGAGGAAGACGAGAAGGGCCATGCGGAGGTACATCATGCTCGAGGCCAGGATGATGGCCGGGGCGATCTCGGCGGAGGGACGGGATTTTGCAAGGCGGGCGAGAACGACCGTCGCCACCGTGCTCGAATAGAGACCTCCAAGCGTTCCGGTGAGAAGGGTCCCTCGGTCAGGAAAAAGATAGGTCCGGGCAAGATAGGACAGATAGGAGACCCCGGAAACCATGACCACCGCCAGCCAGACCCGGGTATAGGTAATCGGAAGGATCTCGGCGATGGGGGTGTCGGGGAGGAAGGGGAGGATGACCCCGGCCATGATGAGGAAGATGGCGAGGGTGACCGCCTCCGAGATGGGGACGGAGTCGGAGAGTCGGCGGATCAGGGGGCTCTTGCCCAGAATCAGGAGAATGGCCACCACGAAGACCATCAAAAACCAGAGGGGCTCCCTCTGGGCGATGGGTCCGACGGCATAGGCCAGAAGGGCCATGACGTGCGGAATGAGCGAGGGGTTCTCCTGCTGGCGCTTGAGGTAGCTGATCCCGAGGAGTCCTCCCAAAACGAGAAGCCCGGCGATGAGAAGTTTGCCGGTGGGGTCGAGGAGAATCAGAACATAGCCCATGATCCCCGAAAGGGTCAGGGTCCGGGTCGTTCCGAACCCCAGATCCCGCTCCCCGTTTTCCCGTCGGAAGGCATGGAGCTCAAGCCCCAGGATAAAGCAGAAAAGGAGGGTCAGGGAGAAGCTGACAAGGAGCTGCGGAATGGCCGTGGAGAGGGTCATAGGAGGTTGGCCCATTCGCCGGAGAAGACATCGGTTCGGGTAATTCCGCCCACCAGCCTTCGGGAGTGTTCGTTGTCGATGACCGGAAGAAACTCCAGATCCCGCTCGTTCATCCGGGCAATGGCGGTCAGGATCGGGTCGTCCACGGTCACGGTGACCACACTTGTCACCATGGTCTGGGCGATGGTGGTCTCGGCCCATTTCTCCGAAGGAATGCGGTCGAGATCATAGAGGGAGATCACTCCGATCAGATGGCGTCCCCCGGGCGTCTCTTCGGTGACGGGATAGATCCGGTGGAGGTGCTTGAGGACGAAGTGCTCCCGGAATTCGGCCAGAGAGAGCTCCGGAGGGGCGCTGACGATGTTGCGGAGCATGGCGTTCCGGACGGGAAGGTGGAATCGGTTCGAAAGATGTATGTCCTCCCGGTCCCGTTGGTGGGTCGAGATGGAGGTGCTTCCGCTCACGACATAGCTCACGACGGTCCCGATCAGCCCCGGAATCAGGTATCCCGAACTGTGGGTGGCCTCGGCGATGAAGACCACGGCCGCGAGGGGGGTCTTGTAGCCGGCGGCCAGAAAGGCGGACATCCCCATGACCACCCCGAAATCGTAGGGCTCGAGCCCTGCGACCTGGGCCACCACCGATCCGGTGGCCGCCCCCAGGGAGAGGAGGGGAAAAAAGGATCCGCCGATCCCGCCTGCCGAAAAGGTGAAGATGACGGCGATGGCCTTGAGGAAGAAAAGCTCGAGGGCCATGTCGATAGGGATGTTGCCGGTGAGGAGGTGCTGGATGAAGATGTACCCGGGACCCAGAGGGAGTGCCTCTCCCCAGGCGCGTGTGGCCACGTAGCCCGTCAGCCCGAGAATCAGGGCCCCGAAAATGGGGCGAAGTCCGATCGGATGGCGCGTCCCCTCGGAAAACCATTTTTTGGTGCGTCGATAGACCCGAATGAAGAGGGCCGTGAGAAGACCGCAGACGATCCCGATCACGATGACCGAGAGGAAGTCCTTGAAATGGAACTGGGCCTTGGCGGCCAGCTGAAAGAGGGGGGCGGTGCCGACGAGGCTCACCATGACGATATAGGAGGAGACGCTGGAAATCAGGGTGGGAACCAGGGCGTTGGGCGCGATGTCGGAGCGATAGGGGACCTGGAGGACGAAGATCGCCCCCGTGAAGGGGGCCTTGAACATGGCGGACAGCCCGGCGGCCGCTCCGGCCAGAAGCATGACCCGCTGCTCTTCGTAGGGGATGCGGAGCCAGCTGAAGGTGCGGTCGACCAGCGAACTGACCACTCCTCCGATATAGGTGGAGGCTCCTTCGAGACCGGCCGATCCGCCGAAGCCCAGTGTCGCAATGTAGGCCGGGATTTTGAAGAGGGCATTCCTCAGGGGGAGCTTGCCCCGGTATTCGTGATAGCTCTTGATGATCTCCTCTGTCCCTCCGGCATTGTCCACACGCCCCGAGACGAGAATGTACCGGGCGACGAGCACTCCTGCCATCGGAATGAGGATGACCACGAGATGGTTTTTGAAGGCGGTGTTGTAGAGGGTGAGAAAGAGGAGTCGGTAGACGACGCGTTCGATGAGGTAGACAAGAAATCCCGTCGTCACGCCGATGAGGACCGAGATGAAGAGGGTCCGCCAGAAGATGTTGAGGCGGGTCACATGGCCGAGAATCTGGCGGGCATTCACCCGAAATCGGCGCCTTATCTGCATGGCGGGGTCTGTTGTCTCCTGTCGATCATGGTACGACGGACATCGATGAAAGGCACGGGAGCATTCACCAAGAATAGCGCCGCCGAGGCGGGATTGCAAAGAAAAATCTCAAAAGCCTAGGAGGAGTTCCCCGGGGGGGAGGAATGGAAAAGACCCCCTGCCAGGGCCCGAAGCTTGTCGAGGGGGGTGAGGGGGCGGATGGACTCCCCCCCGATGGTGGTGACGATCTTGGCCTCGAGGGAAGGGATCCGGCCGATTCCCCGGAAGGAGGCTTCGCGTGCCGCTACAATCAGAGGGTTCCCCGAGTTCCAGACGAGAGTCATTTCGTCGGCCAGCCTGTGAAGAGCCCGGACGACGGGGCGGCGGAGGGATTCATAGCCGAGGAGATCTTCCCGGGTGACCCGCGCCCCGGACAAAAGAGCCTTCGCGAGAATCGGGGCCAGGACGCGGCCATCCTCCATCGCCTGGTTGCGGCCCTGAGCCACATGAGGGTTCATGGCGTGGGCGGCATCTCCCATGAGCACCACCCCATCTCTCACCCAGCGGTTCAGGTCGACCTTCCAGACGGGCAGGGGATGGTAGCGGTCGGGGTCGTCGTAGCCCTGGGCGCATGCTGTCTTTGAAAATCCCGGGACAAGGGTGTCGAGACGGGCGAGAAGGGGGCCGGTTCCCTCCCGGAAGAATTTTTCCCGATCGGAGTCCGGAAGGAGAAGGAGGAAAAATCGTCGCCGGTCCGAAACCGAAAAGAAAAAGAAGATGGAGCGGGGCCCGAGAAAGTACCTCCCTGTAGTGTCGCGCAGGGCCGGGGAGATGTCGTCTCCCTCCGGCAGAAGCAGGGAGCCTCCGAGGTAGGAGTCCCGGTAAGGGGCAATCCGCCCATTGTCCTGTCCCAGGCCGGAGAGCTCCCGGACCCGGGAGTGGCGACCGTCGTCCCCCACCAGAACTCGGGCCAGGATGCGGGTGGACTCTCCGTTTTCCTGGCGGGCGGTGACCTCCACCCCCTGAGCGTCGACGGACAGGCCGGTGAGCTCCGAGCCAAAGCGAAGAAGGATGTTCGGGTGGGAGGAGAGGCTCCGGGCCAGGATCTGGTCCATCTGGTGAGGCTCGATGGCCAGGGCAAAGGGGAAGGAGGAGTCGCCCCGGTCGTAGTGGGAGCGCATGAGGAGACGTCCCCTTGCATCGAGAAAGTCGAAGGACTGGTAGCGGGTGTGGGGAGCGACCAATAGCTCGTCAATGAGTGAGAGTTCTTCCAGGATCTTGAGTCCCAGAGGCTGGACAAGCTCCCCTCGATGGACGGGAGCGAGGGAGGGCCTTTTGTCGAGGATCAGGACCCGGAACCCCAGGGGGGCCAGATAGCAGGCCAGCGTCAGGGCCCCGATCCCGGCACCGGCAATGACGACGTCGAAGGATTCGGTCTTGGAGGCAGACTCACGGGTCATAGAAGGCGGCTCCCGGGTGAGGGTGTCTGTCGGGGAGATAGGAGAGAGGAAGAAGGCGGGCCAGCCGCTGTCCGGCCTCTCTGAAGGCCTGATCAAAGGCCGAGGATTCGTCGAAGCCGCGTCCGGTCGAGTCTAGGGGGAGAACGAGAAAGACTCCCTTTGCGTCAGTCAGTGTGACCGACATGCGAAGATGTATGGTCGCCACAGAAAAGTCGGCATGATGGCGCCATTTCGGCTCGATCCGGAGGGAGGAGACGAGGAGCTGTGCCTTGGGGGTCGGGAGAGGGAGGCCTCGGGGGGCCGTGGGGCAGGAGAGGGATCGGCCTTTTCTGAGGCAGAGGGTGATCCCGGCCTCCCCCAAGGGGTCAATCAATCCCTTTTCTGCCACCAAGGTGATCCGTGATTCTGAACGATTTGGGAGGAGGAGAAGAAGGGGGGCGAGAGCCCGGCGATGGTAAAAGCGAAAATGGATGTCGATGAGGGTCTTTGCCAGGAGATCGTCAAAAAAAGGACGGTCGAGAGGTGTTCCGGCTGCGGGACGGTAGTGACCTTCGAGGATCCCTCGGGAGCGGGGAACCCGGGAGTGACGAATGAGGCAGACTCCCGTGCCGTCCGATCCGGTAGGAGAGCAGGCGAGGGAGAGTCGATGGTGAGCGCGATAGGGCGGCTGCCGGAGAAGGAAGGTCTCCCAGAAGAGTGTCGAAGGGGCGAAGGGGGTTTTCGGATCGGCAACGATCCCGGGCAGAGGAGGCAGGACCAGATGCTCCGATTTTTCCCGGGGGAAGATCTTTCCCTGAAAGACGAGTCCGGAGATTCCTGCCCGACGGGATCCGATTCGGGTCCGGACCCCTTCGTTCAGTGCGGCAGGGGGAACCGGGAACTCCCGAAGAACGAGAGGAGGGCGGGCAGGGACGAGGGAGAGGTCGAGACCCCTCAGGAGGCTCCTCCAGATGTGGGCGGCCCTTTGCCGTTCCCTGTCGACCCGGCCCCGATCATCGGCCGGAAAGGAGGTCAGGGAATGGATGCGGCGGGCTGTCTCCAGCGCCAGCCGTATATTCCGAAGGGCCTGGGCTCCCTCCCCTCGGGCTAGATCGGTCTCACCCCGTCCCAGTTGCCGCGTAAGGGCCTTTTCCATGATCCGGTCTTGCCGGGCAAGGTTTTGGGTGATCCGTTGTACGTAGGAAACCGGGACAGAGAGAAGAACATAGAGCGACGTGAGATGGATGTATGGACGTTCGGAGCTTTGGATATAGGTGCGCATCCAGCTGTCGGCAATTTGGGGACCCTCGAGAGGACGTTCTCGAAGCCAGCGCCGGCCCTCCTCCGGGGAGAGTGTATAGCCAGATCGGGAAAGTGTTGCCCCCAACTTTTTTAGCGCCTGCGCCAGGGCCTTTTTGCGGGCCGTCTCCGGGGACTTTTCCTTGTGGGCGTGGCCGGTGAAGAAGAGGACTCCCTTGGTGTTTTTTGGGGGGTGGAGGACGAAGAGCGGGGGAGTTTCCGGCTTCTGATGGAGAAGAAGGGGAGGGAGAGGGGTGGAGAATGTGGGAACAAAGGTGCAGGAGCCCACAAAAAGCACTGCGCAAAGCTGAAGAAGGCCGAAGAGAGTCCTCCGGCCTGTCCGTGTGGGGGAAGTTCTGACCAACTCAGACTCAGACGGTGTCGGGATCGTTGATCCTGTCCTTCTCCTCCGGTCCATCCGTCCCCGCCGTGTAGAAACGGAGCGGGGAAAGTCGGGAGAGATCTCCCAGCAGGGGGGCGATGAAGGTCCAGGAACGCTCCACCTCGTCGTTGCGGGCAAACAGTGTCGAGTCTCCCACGATGGCGTCGTGAAGAAGCCGTTCGTAGGCGTCGGGAGCCTTGTCGTGGTAAGCCGTCTGGTAGGAAAAGTCCATCTCCACGGGATCGATGACGAGCGACCCTCCCGGACGCTTGATGCCGAAGCGAAGGGAGATGCCTTCGTTGGGCTGGATTCGGATGATGAGCTCGTTGGGAACCGTTCCGGGGCATCCGGCCAGTCGGAAGAGGGCGAAGGGGAAGTCCTTGAAAACAATGCGGATGGTGGTTTCCCGCTTGCTCATGCGCTTTCCCGCCGTCAGGTAGAAGGGAACGCCGGCCCAACGCCAGTTCTGGACCTCGACCTTGATCCGGGCGAAGGTGGGGGTGTCGGAGGTGGGGGGGATCTTGGGTTCGTTGCGGTATCCGGGGACAGGAATCCCCTCCACCTCGCCCACGGTATATTGTCCCCGGACGATGGTCTTGGGGATGTCTTCCGTCCGGATGGGCTTGAGGGAGCGGAGAACCTTGACCTTTTCGTCTCGGATCGCCTGGGCGTCGAAGGCCACGGGAGGCTCCATGGCGGTAAGGGTCAAAAGCTGGAAGAGGTGGTTCTGGACCATGTCCCGAAGAATCCCGGCCTCCTCGAAGTAGTCTCCCCGGCCCTCCACCCCCACCGCCTCGTGAACGGTGATGTGAACGCTCTTGACGTGAACGTTGCTCCAGAGGGAGCCAAAGACCGGGTTGGACATGCGAAAGACCACGATATTCTGGACGGTCTCTTTGCCCAGATAGTGGTCGATGCGGAAGATCTGCTTTTCCTGGAAGACCTGCAGGACCTCGCGGTTCAGCTCCTGGGCCGAGGCCAGATCCCGTCCGAAGGGCTTTTCCACGATGGTTCGGGTGAAGCCGCCCCCTGCGGCGGTGTCTCCTTCGTTGATCGTCGAGAGGCCGTAGGCTCCGAGGCAACGGATGATGGGGACAAAGTAGCTGGGAGGGGTGGCGAGGTAATAGAGAACATTCCCTTTGGTGGGACCGCGGAACTCGTCCGAGAGAAGGGTCGTCCGAAGGGCGTTGTACCCGTTGGGGTCGTCGAAAGTCATGGCATGATAGAAAATATGCTTTTCGAATTCGGGAAAGAGGTCGAGACGGTGGGTGTTTCTGGCAAATGTCTGGGTCGACTCCCGAATCTCCTCCCGGAACTCGGAGTGGGTCTTCGGACGACGCGCCACCCCGAGAATGCGGGTCTCGGGATGGAGCAGGCCGTCAACGGCCTGATCGAAAAGTGCCGGAAGCAGCTTCCGGTGGGTAAGGTCTCCCGATGCCCCAAAGATGACAATGGTGAGCGGGGGGGTGGAGCCGTTGGCCGTCGGGGCTCCGGAGGGGGTGTCGGAGAGTTCGGGCACAGGCAAATCCTTTCGTTGCGGCGGCCCGTCCCGGCCGCCGTCTGTTCGAGGCACGAAGGAGCCTTAGGCTCCTTTTTTGGCGGCGATCTTTCGTTCGGTGCTTTCAATGAGGCTTTCGAAGGACTTGTTGAAGGACTGGACCCCTTCCGTGATCAGCTGGTTGTAGGCCGCCTCCAGGGAGATCCCGAGGGTGGAGAGAGCGTCCAGGATGAGATGGGGATCCTCCCCTGCGACTCCCTTGGGGAAACGGTCGATGGTGCGGGCAACGGTCCCGTGGTCGGCAAAGGCGCGGAGGGTTTCCATGGGAACGGTGTTGACCGTATCCGGTCCGATCAGGTTGTCCACATAAAGGGTATCCGGGTAGGCCGGGTCCTTCGTTCCGGTGGAGGCCCAAAGGGGGCGCTGGACAGTGGCCCCGGCCTTGGCGAGGGATCCAAAGGCGGCGGAGGCAAAAAGGGTGCCGAACAGCTCGTAGACGATCCGGGTATTGGCAATGCCGGCCTTTCCCCGAAGACTCTTGGCCTTTTGCGAGGTGGCGGGGTCGGAGGCCGAAGAGGCCAAGCCATCGAGCTTCTTGTCGATGAGGGTGTCGAGCCGGCTGATGAAGAGGCTGGCCACGCTGCGAACCTTCGAGGGATCCCCGCCGCTGGTCTGGTAGGACTTGAGACCGTCGATATAGGCTTGGGCCGACTGGCGGTAGGCCTCGGGAGAGAAGAGCAGGGTGACATTGACGGATATCCCCTCGGAGATCAGCTGGCGAATGGCCGGAATCCCCTCCTGAGTTCCGGGGATCTTCACCAGGAGGTTCGGTCGGTTGACCATCCGGTGAAGGGTTCGGGCCTCTGCCACCGAGGCCTCGGTCTCATGGGCCAGAAGGGGGTTGACCTCGATGGAGACAAAGCCGTCAAGGGTCTTGGAGCTCTCGTAGACAGGACGGAAGTAGTCGCAGGCTCTCTGAACATCCTTGACCATGAGCGTCCGGATGATGTCGGAGGGGGTCATGTTTTGCCGGGAGAGGGCGACGATATCGGTATCGTAGTCGGAGGAGCCGTTGATGGCCTTTTCGAAGATGGTGGGGTTGGAGGTAATCCCCCGGACTCCTGTCTCTCCGATCAGTCGGTCAAGATCTCCTGAGTCCATAAGATGGCGGCTAATGGAGTCGAGCCAGAGGCTCTGCCCTTCGCGAAGAAGGTCGGCGATGCGGCCGGTGGGGGCGTACTTTATCGTGGACATGGTCATCTCCTTGGAATGAGGCCGTTCGGGGGGCCTAAAGGGAAAGCTCGGGCCAGCATTCCTTGATGCGGGCCATGATCTTGGGAACGGTGAATCCGAACTCGTCCATGAGCCGCTCGTAGGGGGCGGAGGCGCCGAAGTGGTCGAGCCCCACGGCAATCCCTCTTGATCCCACGTAGCGCCAGGCCGAAAGGGTGGATCCGGCTTCGGCAAAGAGACGAAGAGGACCGTTGCCCAGGACGGACTCACGGTAGGCGCTCTCCTGACGGTCGAAGAGGCTCGTGCAGGGCAGGCTCACCAGGCGTGTGGGGACAGAGCGCCGTTCGAGTTCGTCCTGGAGCTTCCACAGGAGGGAGATCTCCGATCCCGTTCCCATCAGTGTCACCACGGGGGACTTCGACGCCTCTCTAAGAACATAGCCACCTCTGCGGACGCCGGAGGAGATGCGCTCAAAGGGGACATCCAGGATGGGAAGGCTCTGGCGGGACAGGACGAGGGAGACCGGCATGGAGTCCTGCTCAGTGATCCAGTCCATGGCTGCCAGGGTTTCATTGGCATCGGCCGGGCGCATGACGGCCATGTTGGGGAGGGCCCGCAGGGAGGTAAGGTGCTCCACCGGCTGGTGGGTGGGACCATCCTCTCCGAGGCCGATGCTGTCGTGGGTGAGGACGTAGAGAACGGGAAGACCCATCAGGGCGGAAAGGCGCATGGAGCCCTTCATGTAGTCGGAAAAGACCAGGAATGTTCCCCCATAGGGGCGGATCCGGGCCAGGGCCATGCCGTTCATGATTCCCCCCATGGCGTGCTCCCTCACCCCGAAGTGAAGGTTGCGTCCCCCTGGAGTGGAAATCTGGCAGTCGGTCTCCCCCTTGATCAGGGTGTTGTTCGAAGGGGCGAGGTCGGCCGAGCCCCCGAAGAGAAGGGGCTGCATCCGGGAGGCCTCCTGGAGAACCGTCCCGAAGGCCTGGCGGGTGGCCATGGGCTTGTCCGCGGGGGAGAAGGGGGCAAGGCGGCCAATGAGTCCGGAGGCGTGCTGGCCATTGATCACCGCCGACTCGAAAAGCTCGGCCTCCTTGGGGAATGAGGATCGGTAACGGGCAAAGGTGTCATTCCACGCGGCCTCAAGCTCGGCCCCTTTCTTTCCGATTTCGGCAAAGACCGGGCGAACCTCGTCGGGGACAAAAAAGTCAGGAGATGCTGGCCAGGAGAGGTTCTCGCGGGTTTTCTTCACCTCTTCTGCCCCAAGGGGAGAGCCGTGGACGTGAGCCGTATCCTGGTAGGTGGGGCTTCCGAATCCGATGTGGGTCCGGATGGCAATCATCTTTGGCTTGTCTTTGTCGTTGGGGAGGGCCTTTTCCGGATCTGTGGCCCAGTCCAGGGCTTCCCGGACAGCGGAGGTGTCGTTACCATCTGAGACCTCGCGAACGGCCCATCCCAGAGCCCGGAAGCGGGCCGGAACATCTTCGGTAAAGGACAGATCGGTGTTTCCGTCGATGGAGATGTGATTTCTGTCGTAGAGACAGATCAGATTGGCAAGCCCCTGATGTCCGGCAAAGGAGGCCGCTTCGTTCGCCACCCCCTCCATCATGTCGCCGTCTCCGCAGGTTACAAAGACTCGGGGAGAGAGAAGTGTCATTCCGGGACGATTGAATGTTGCGCCGAGATGGCGAAGGGCCAGTGCCATGCCGACGGCATTGGCAAATCCTTGACCCAGAGGGCCGGTCGTGGTCTCCACCCCTCGGGTGTGATGGTATTCAGGGTGCCCCGGGGTCAGACTTCCCCATTGACGAAAGGATTGAAGGTCTTCGATTGTGAGTCCGAAGCCTGTCAGATGAAGAAGGGAGTAGAGAAGGGCCGAGGCATGTCCGCCCGAGAGAACAAACCGGTCCCGGGCTGGCCAGTCGGGATTTTTCGGATTGATTCTCAGATAATCTCGCCAGAGAAGGAAGGCAGGAGCCGCAAAGCCCATCGGCGTTCCGGGGTGTCCGGAGTTTGCCTTCTGGACGATGTCGACGGAGAGCATGCGAAGGGTATTGATCGCCCGGAGTTCGAGCTCGGGTGTCAGGCGGGTCTGGGACATGGCTGAATCTCCTTCACTTGATGGCTCTTCCCGACATCGGGGAGGCCCTGGACACTTCGGTGGCTGTGGTCGGAGGATGCTCCGGAAAAATGGCTTTCTTCGGGAGGGGGCATCCTTAACCGAAGGAGCATGTGCGGTTCATTGCTCCCGGGAAAAGGGGTCAGTCAGGTCATGCCAAGCTTTGCCCCTCTGCGGGTGTATCGGCGGGACATGGCTGACGCCTTTGAAGAGGATGTGACCTTGCCCGAACGGAGGCGCAATCTTGACGCACCCTCCGCCTAGACTATGCGGAAACTGACTTTAAAAATCAAGCGAACTGAAGCTTTTTGGTGATTCTCCCCTCCGGATTTTTTGCCGGACAATCCCTCCCTCCGGCGGGAGGCGCCAATTTTCTCCTCCAACAGGTGAAAAGTCGGGGGTCTTTGAAAAGGGCTCCCCTCGTTTTGTTGTCTCTGAAATGCCTGTTTTTTCTTTATTTTCTCTTTGTCTGTTGACCTTTTTGCTTGATTTTGCTAAGAAATCATAAGAATGATTTCGATTCCAACAATGAAATTGGCGAGCTGGGATAATCGGGGATGGGGGACGGGGTGTCGGGGCAATCAAATATTTCTGGCGTCAATAAAATGTCTCCGTCCGAGGAAGCCGTGGGACCAGCGCCGGCACTCCTGGAAAAAACCGCTCCAAGGATCGGGGTTGCAGAGGCTCCGGATCTGCTCTCCCGAACCATCGCCCGGGGGGTCTCTTGGCTGGTGTGCGCTCAGGACAGTGCTGGCCATTGGGTCGCCCCTCTCGAGGCCGATGCGACCATTCCCTCGGAGTATATTTTTCTCCATGAAATTCTGGGTCGCCCTCTGGATCCTGACCGTCGCAAAAAGATTGTGCGGTCCATCCTTGCTGTGCGGGGGAAGGAGGGGGCCTGGCCACTCTTTCGGGACGGAGATCCCGACATAAGTGCCACCGTCAAGGCCTATCAGGCCCTCAAACTGTGTGGCTTCGAGGCGTCAGATCCGGTCCTTGTCCGGGCTCGGGAATGGGTCCTCTCCCAGGGGGGGGCGGGAAAGGTCAATGTCTTTACCCGAATCGCGCTGGCGGTCTTTGGTCAATACGACTGGGCGAAAATTCCGGCCCTTCCCGCAGAAATGGTCCTCCTGCCCTCCTGGTTTCCCTTTTCGATCTACTCCGTCTCCTACTGGTCGAGAACGGTCATTGTTCCGCTTCTCTTCATCTACCACCACAAGCCCCGGGTGCGCCTCTCCCCGGAGAGGGGGATTTCGGAACTCTTTCACCCCGACCGGCCCGACGGAGAGTTCTTTTCCCCCTCTTCACAGACATTCTCCCTGAGGAATCTCTTCCTGCTACTCGACCGGGGACTTCATCTCTGGAACAACCATCCGCCAGGATTTCTCCGGAAGCGGGCCTTGTCCTGTGCCATGGAGTGGATGGTTCCCCGCCTGAAGGGGGAGGGAGGCTTGGGGGCCATCTATCCCGCCATGGCCAACAGTGCGGTGGCGCTCTCCCTTCAGGGATACTCCCTCGACCACCCCCTGATGCAGCGGGTCCTCTCCTCCATTGATGACCTTCTCATTGAGCGAGACGGGGAGATTCTTGTGCAGCCATGTGTCTCACCGGTGTGGGATACGGCCTTGGCCTTGGGGGCCCTTATCGAAGCCGGCCTCTCTCCGGACTCGCCTACCATTGACCGGGCCATGGACTGGTTCCGTGCCCGCGAGGTCAAGACTCGGGGGGACTGGGCCCTTCGTGCTCCAGAGTGTGAGCCGGGAGGGTGGGCCTTCCAGTTCGAGAATGACTACTATCCCGATGTCGACGATACGGCCATGGTTCTCATGGGGATGGCCAAAATCCTCCCGATTCGCCCGGATCTGGCTCCCCGCATGGAGGGAGTCTTCCGGCGAGCCACCCTGTGGGTCATGGCCATGCAGGGAACCGACGGGGGGTGGGGAGCCTTCGATCGGGACAATGACCTCCTCTTTCTCAACCATATTCCCTTTGCCGACCATGGGGCCCTTCTCGATCCCAGTACGGCGGATCTCACCGGACGGGTTCTGGAGCTCCTGGGATCCTTGGGGTATGGGCCGGATTTTCCTCCGGCCGCTCGGGCGATCCGTTATCTTCGTCGGGAGCAGGAGGCGGACGGATCCTGGTTCGGACGCTGGGGCGTCAACTACATTTATGGGACCTGGTCGGTGGTGGCCGGGCTCAAGAGCATCGGGGTCTCCATGGACGAGCCTTGGGTCGTTCGCTCCATGGAGTTTTTGCTGTCTCGCCAGAATCCAGACGGCGGGTGGGGGGAGGACTGCCTCTCCTATGCCTCTTCGGACTATGCCGGGCGAGGGGCCTCCACTCCCTCCCAGACGGCATGGGCGCTCATTGCCCTCCTTCACGGAGGCCATGCGGCCCACCCGGCCGTTCGCCGGGGAGTCGATTACCTGACCTCCCGAATGACTCCTGAGGGAACCTGGGAGGAAGAGCTCTTTACGGGAACGGGGTTTCCTCGGGTGTTTTACCTCCGCTACCACATGTATCGCCACTATTTTCCCCTCTGGGCGCTGGCACTCTACCGGAGCATGACGGATCGCGGACGCGCCCTGGGGCACGAGCGGGTGGACTTCTGGAAGACGGCTCCCTACGCGCCGATCGCCCGAAGTGTCTGAGCACAGGGAGGGCCTCGGCCCGCTTCTGGTGGTGACGGCCCTGGCCGACGAGGCCCGGACCTTTCTTCGGGGAACAAAAGGAGCCTTGGCCCTCCATCGTCGGCGGGCAACCGGGGGCGATTCACCGTCGGCAGGGATCTCCGGATCCTCTTTGCCAAGTCCCGCTCCTGCTTTCACGAAGAGGTCCAATGCTCGGGGAGCGGTCGTCTGGGTCGGTCCCGGATCGTCGGGAGAAGGCTTCCTCGACGGCCTGCTGACCTCCGGAAATTTTGCCGCTGTGCTCTTTACGGGGCTCGCGGGATCCCTCTCTCCCCGTCTCCCCCCCGGTTCGATCCTTGTGGCCGACGAGGTGGTCACGACCTCCGGAACCCGCCTTGTCCCTGCCCCTTTGTTTCCGTGGGCCCTCTCCGCCCTTTCGGGGCCAGGGAGGGGGGGGGAGCCTCACCTCTGCTCGGGAAGACTCCTTTCGTCCGTCTCGCTGGTGGCGACCCCCGCGGAAAAAGAACGTTGGGCTCGGGAGACGGGGGCCCTGGCCGTCGACATGGAAAGTGCCGGCTGGCTGGGAGCTGCCTTGCGTGCCGGGGTTCCCGCTGCTGTTGTTCGGGTCATTTCCGACGGGGTGCAAGAGACACTGCCTCCCGAAATCCTTTCCTTTGTCGCCTCCGACGGGTCGGTCTCGTATGGGGGGATCCTTCGCGCACTGCTCTCCCGCCCCGCTCTCCTGTCCGAGCTTTTGACCCTTTGGCCAAGCCTCAGTCTCGGACGAACGACGCTCGCCCGCATGGGGGGGCAGGTCGCCACAGCCCTTCAGGGGGAGGGGGCGTGACGCTAGGAGGGGAAGAGGGCCAGGATCGGGTGTCTCGAACGCTTCGAGGTCTACTCGCGATGACCGTCCTGTTCTGGGTCCTTCTGGGAGGAGTGGAACGGGCACAGGGAACTCCTCCGCCCATGGCCCCCATCGCTCCGGTTCAGACCTCCCTCGGGCCTCAGGGCCTCACCTTTCCCCAGCTCCCCATCGGGGCTCCGCCCCCCTTCAGCTACAGCACCCCCTTTGACAATACCGTGGTCGTTCCCGTTCCGGCCATCGGAGACTCCTACAACTCGGGGCTTACCTACGGCACGATTGTGCCGATCCTCTATGCCAAACCGTCAGGGAGGATCACCTCGATCTTCGCTCCGTCGGTCATGTACAACTCCTATATGGGCCTTGAAACGGGATTCCGGTATTACCGGTTTTACAAGGGGAACCTCAAGCGCTGGCATGTGATCGGTATCCAGTCGAACTCGATCATGAATTTCTACGAGTTTCACTACCGCGATCTCTCCCTCGATCGCGGGCGGTTCATCGTGGATGGACGGGTGAAGAGCTTCAAGAACCCGACCGCCCGCTTTTATGGGATCGGCCCGACCTCAAACTTTTCCGACCAGTCCAACTATACCCTCTCCACGACCTCGGCCCACGGGACCTTCGGGATGAACTTCGACGACATGAAGATCCGTGCTTGGGTCATGGAGCGATACCGCTCCTACGGGGGATCCCCGGGCCAGGTGCCGGGAATGGAGTATACCGGGCTTCTCTTTCCCGACGCTCCGGGATTCGCGACGGGGGCCCAGATTCTCACCCACCGGGCCGATGTCACCTACGATACCCGGGACAACCACCTGATCCCCACCTCCGGAACCTATGCCCGGGCCTTCGCCGAACTCGACAACAATATGACTCCGGGGCAGAACAGCGTCTTTGACCGCTTCGATGTCGAGTACAAGACATGGATTCCTCACGGGGACCAGGATCAGGATGTTCTGGCCATCCGTGCCATGATCAACCTCATGAACGGTCCGAACATCCCCTTCTACGCCATGAGCATGCTCGGGGGGGCCTTTACCCTCGAAGGCTATGGGACCGGACGCTTCTACGACTACGATGCCTCACTCTTCAATATCGAGGAGCGGATTGCTGCCTTCGACATGAACCTCTTCAATGTCCAGTCGGAGTTTCAGGTGGCCCCATTCTTAGGGGTGGGAGAGGTCTTCCGGGAGGCCTCCCAGATGACCAATGCGGGATACTATGCCGTCAACCCCGGGGTGGGGCTTCGGGCTCTGGTCAAGCCGGATGTGGTGGGGCGTGTCGATGTCGGCTACTCGACGGAGGCGGGGGCGGTCACCTTTGTGGGGATCGGGTTTCCCTTCTGACGGAGCCTTTGGGCGCGACGGAGGGCCTCTCGGACAGTCGCAGGGTCCTCTTCGGGGCGGGCCTCGGAAAAGGCTGGAGCCAGCCTGTTGGAGGAGAGGCAAAGGGGAAGGGTGACGGGAAGGATCAGGGTGTCGATCCCTGCTCCGGCCAAGGTCTCGACGACGAGAGAGACGCTGGAGAGGTAATGATGATAGCGGACGGCCGCGGCAGGCCGGTCGTAAAGACAACGCATGAGATAGGCGCTGACGAGCGTTCCCCGATGCTCAAGATCCCCGGACTGGGAGGGAACGTAGCGGCGAATCCTGTATCCCGACTCCCGGAAAATGCCGGTATAGCGGGTGACGTGGAGATCTCCTTCCCGGTCAAACCAGGCCACCTCATTGTCCTTGGCCAGATGCCGTCCCGCCACAAATCTTGGATTGTTCCACCGAAAGCCCAAGGAGCGGAGGGCTGATTCTGTCCGTGGATGCCGGGGAACCACCTCCCCCGCTTTTCCGGGGGGGTAGGTGTCGGGGAGGGTGAGCCGGGCCCGGTCGAGAACGGACTGGTCGTTGACCGGGAGGGGAGTGGTCCGACAGGAGGCGAGGAACGAAAGGGCGGCGAGCAGGAAGAGCCCTTGCCCCATCCTGCCAAAGGGGAGACCGGCCGCTGGGGAGAGAGGGCGGCTGTGGGGCGGAGCCCCGGAGAGTGTGTGGTCTGTCGGTTCGATGGCGGGGTGTCCTCAAAGGGTGTTCGGGAGACCGATGCTTCAGGCCATCCTGCCATGAGCTCCGGGAGCTGTCAACCGTTCCGGCCCGTGTGGAAGATGGAACTGTTCTTCTTGTTTCGGGAAGAATCGTCGACCTTTACGATGTTCTCTTCCTCGTGATATGATAAATCCTATGAGTTCGTCTCCTTCTTCCTCCCTTTCTCTTGTGACCGGAGCCACCGGATTTGTGGGGGCTTGGGTCGCCGACCTCCTCGTCTCCGAGGGGATTCCCGTTCGATGTCTTCATCGTGCCTCTTCCCATACCGCCAATCTTCCTCCCCGGGGCCCCCGTGTCTCTTGGGTCGAAGGGGACCTGCTTGATCCTGAGTCGCTCGACCGGGCCATGGAGGGGGTGCAGACCCTTTACCATGTGGCGGCCGACTATCGGCTCTGGACCCCGCGGAAGGGGGAGATCCTCCACTCCAATGTGACCGGGACCCGGAATGTCCTGGATGCCGCACTTCGGGCCGGAGTCTCTCGTGTCGTCTACTGCAGCAGTGTCGCCGCTCTGGGGACCAGAAGCGACGGCCGTCCCATCGATGAGTCGATGGAGGTCGACCGCTCCTCCCTGGTGGGAGAGTACAAGCTTTCAAAGTACGAGGCCGAGCGGGTGGCCCTCTCCTATGCCGACCGACTCTCGCTGGTGGTGGTGAATCCTTCGGCCCCGATCGGCGCCCGAGACATCAAGCCGACCCCGACCGGACGGATCGTCCTCGATTATTTGAAGGGACGGATGAAGGCGGTCCTCCATACCGGACTCAATGTCGTACCGGTGAGGGATGTTGCCCGGGGCCATCTTCTGGCTGCCCAGAAGGGCATTTCAGGACAAAAATACATCCTGGGCGGTCAGAATATGACCCTTCTGGAGCTCTTTCGCCACCTGGAGGCCATCACCGGGATCCCGGCGCCCCGGGTCACCATCCCTCGCGAGATGATCCTCCCGCTGGCGTGGATCTCGGAAGGGATCTCCCGTCTGACAGGAGAGGAACCTCTTGTTCCCTTGGAGGGGGTGCGCATGGCCAAGAAATTGATGTATTATGATGGGAGCCGGGCGATTCGGGAGCTGGGTCTGGTTCCCACCCCCGTCGAGGAGGCATTTCGGGAGGCAGTGAATTATTATGTCTCTCCGGATTATCTCGAACCTCGCCTGGCCGATCGCCTTTCCCGGAACCTTTCGGCGAAGTTTGCGAAGGCATAGGGAGTGTTTTGCAAGAAAGATCCTTAGAGTCTTTTGGGATCGTTGACTACCGATGACGCGCTTTTTTCTATAATCGATAAAGGAGTTCCCCTATGGAAATCTTTCTGACGGAATACGCTGGAGTCTGTGTCGGCGTCAAACGGGCGATCAAGATGGCTCACAAGACGGCCGAGGAGGCCAGTGGTCCGATCTTTGTCCTCCACGAAATTGTCCATAACACCCATGTGGTGAACGATCTGGCCAACCGGGGCGTCCATTCGGTGGACGACGTGGCCGAGGTGAGCGAGGGGACACTGATCATCAGTGCCCACGGCGTGGCTCCCAGCGTCATTGCCGATGCCAAGAGCCGCCAACTCGATGTGGTCGATACGACCTGTCCCCTGGTTTCGAAGATTCACCGGATCGTCAAGGCCCTGGCCGACAAGAACTACACGATTCTTCTTCTGGGCGAGAAGAGCCACGACGAGGTGATGGGGGTTCAGGGCCACGCCAAGGACCATATCCACATCTTCCACCGCAAGGAAGAGATTCCGGGGCTTCCCCTGACCGATGGGCCGGTGGCCCTCGTCTCCCAGACGACCCAGTCGATCAAGTACTTCGACGAGATCCTCGCCCTTCTGGTCGAACGGTATCCCCAGCTCGAAGTTCACAATACGATCTGCGATGCCACGGAGAAACGGCAGACCTCGGCGCTGGCGATTGCCGGCAACATGGATGTCATGATCACCGTGGGCTCGATGAGCTCGGCCAACTCCCGAAGACTCCAGGAGGTGGCAGGGGGTCTCTGTCCGGCCTCCTACCTTGTGGACAAGGCCTCCGATGTTCAAGCGGAGTGGTTTGCCGGACGGGAGCGCGTCGGTGTGACGGCGGGTGCTTCCACCCCCGATTATCTGATTGAAGGGGTGATCGATCGCCTGATGGAGATCTCCCGGGAGCGTGGCCTCGAACCCACGGTGGTCCGGAGCGAGTCCTCGGAAGAGGAGTTCATCGAGGTTCACTGAGCTTTTCCCCTCTGGGAGGATGTCCCGCCTCCCCCCGGAGCTGCAGGGGAGGGAAGTGGATCCCATACATCAAAAGACGTGTGGGGGCGGGACAATGATTGCAAGTTGACGACGTTGACTCTCCTTATGTGAAATCGGGGCAAGTCTGCTCGGATTCCCAAGGATATATTGAGGATATTCTCCTATGACGACCCACTCTCCGCTCCGAACGCTCTTCCTCAACCCTCCCTCCTTCGACGACTTCGATGGGGGGGCCGGGGCCCGCTATCAGGCCACCCGGGAGGTTCGCTCCTTCTGGTATCCGACCTGGCTGACCTATCCCGCCGGGATGCTCGACAATTCCCGGGTGGTGGACGCGCCGGCCCAGAACATGGGGCGCGACGAGACGCTGTCTTTGGCGAACTCCTTTGATATGGTGGTGCTCTATACCAGTACCCCCTCTCTCAAAAATGACATCCTGACGGCCCAGGGGCTCAAGGCCCGGAACCCGAACATGCTGGTGGGATTCGTGGGACCGCACCCTTCCGTCCTGCCAGAGCTGACCATGAAGGCCGACCCCGTCATCGACTTCGTCGTGCGTGAAGAGTTCGACTATGCCATCCCCGAGATTGCCCGGGGCGCAAGGCTCGAAGATGTGGCCGGGATCCATTTTCGCCGGGATGGTCAGATCATCGGCAATCCCGATCGGCCGGTGATCGAGAACCTCGATGTTCTTCCCTTCGCCTCCAAGGTCTATGCCCGGGATCTGAAGATCTCGGACTATGAGATCCCCTGGATGCGCTTCCCCTACATCTCGATCTATACCGGGCGCGGCTGCGGCAGCAAGTGCACCTTCTGCCTCTGGCCCCAGACCTTTTCGGGGAATGTCTACCGGGTCCGTTCCGTGGAAAACGTTCTCGAGGAGGTCGCCTACATCAAGAAGACCTTCCCCCAGATCAAAGAGCTCTTCTTCGACGATGACACCCTGACGGAATACCGTGACCGGACCCGGGAGCTTGCCAAGGGGCTCAAGTCCTTCGGCCTTTCCTGGGGATGCAACTCGAAGGCCAATGTGGACTACGAGACCCTTCGGATCATGCGGGAGTCGGGATGCCGGGTGATGGTGGTCGGATACGAGTCCGGAAACCAGACAATCCTGAACAATGTCAAGAAGGGGATCCGCGTCGATCAGGCGGAGAACTTCACCCGCGATGCGCATCAGCTGGGGATGACGATTCACGGGACCTTCATGGTCGGTCTCCCCGGAGAGACGCCCGAGACCATCGACGAGACCATCTCCTTTGCCAGCCGCCTGAACATCGAAACCCTTCAGGTCTCCCTGGCCTCTCCCTACCCGGGAACCCACTTCTACGAGTATGCCCGGGAGAATGGCTATCTTGTGGACTCGGAGATGGTCACCGACGACGGCTTCCAGGCGGTCAATGTCGCCTACCCTGGGATCAGCTCCCGGGAGATCTTCATGGCGGTCCCCAAGTTCTACAAGAAGTACTACTTCCGTCCCCGGTATATCCTGAAGGTCTTCCGTCGGGCGCTGTTCGATCTGACCGAGATCAGGAAGATTGCCCGGGAAGCCCGGGAGTTCTTCCGCTTCATGGCCAAGCGGCGGGACGCCGAAAAGGCTCACCAGCTCCCGTGACCGCGATCGAGATTACTTCCCTCAGATGACACCCGGAGAGATCTTCGATGCCGCCGGAGGGCTGGCGCTTTTTGGGGGATTTTTGGGGGTCATCTTTGACGGCGGGGCCCTGTTCGGGGCCGACCGTCTCCTGCGCAGCCGGCGCGATGTCTGGATGCCCGATGGAGCCCTTCCGCCCGTCGTGATGATCAAGCCGGTCCGGGGGCTCGATCTCGGCGCCCGGGAAAACTATCTCTCCTTCATCCACCAAGATTATCCCTCCTTTCGGATTCTCTTCACCGTCGACTCCCCCGCTGACCCCGCGGCCACCCTGATTCGGGAGCTGGCGGCCGAGTTTCCGGACAAGGTGGAGCTGGTGGTCGTCTCCGAGCGTACCGGTCAGAACCGCAAGATGAACAAGGTTGCGGCGGTGGCCCGGGAGATTCTCTCCTCCGTCCCCTACATCCTGGTCAACGACAGCGATATTCGGGTCCCCCCCTCCTATCTTCGGGAGATCATGAAGCCCATGCTGGCCGATCCGACGGTCGGGGCGGTCACCTGCATGCAGCGGGGGATCCCCGAAGGCGGCTTTCCGTCAAGGCTGGCGGCACTCATGCTGAATAGCGAGGCCGTTCCCCAGGGCCTTGTGGCCTATGCCCTTCTCCCATTGAACTACCTCTATGGTCCGACCATGCTCTTTTCCTCGGAGGCCCTTCGGGCTATCGGCGGCTTCGACGCCATGAAGGACTATCTGGCCGATGACTACCATCTGGGGCGCCTGATCCATGAAAAGGGCTATCGGATCGTTCTCTCCCATATGATGGTGGATGCCCGGATCCGCGACGAGTCACTTTCCGGCGTGATCGCCCACGAGGTCCGATGGGCACGGACCTACTCCTCGCTCCGACCGCTGGGATACTCCTTCTCGATCATCTCCCGACCCTTTATTTTCTCTCTCCTTGCCGTGCTGCTGGGGGGAGTCGGGGGCAGTCCGGCGATGGCCTTCGGGGCGGTGGGTCTCTATGTCCTCCATCTGGCCCTTTCTTCCTATCTTCTTCGGGAGTTTGTGGGGCAGCCCCTCTCCCACAGGGACACCCTGTTATGGTTCTCCCGGGAGATTCTCTCCCTGTATGCCTATGTTATGAGCTTTGGCCGATCCATCCTCTGGCGAGGCTACCGCTACCGCATCCTGCCGGGCGGAGCCCTTCGCTCCCTCGATCCGAAAGCCACGACCGACCCCGTTCCCACTGACGCCCACTGATGTTCTCCTACGGCGCCCTTCTGGCCCTCTTTCTTCTGGCCCTTCTTCTGGAGGATGCCGGATTCATCCTGCTTTCCCGGGGGATGAAGGCGACTCGCGCCGATCCCAAGGGGGGGAGCCGCCTTCGGGCCATTTTGCGCCACCCCGAGGTGCTCCTGGGGGTCTTTCTCCAGGCCTTGTACTATATCCTGCTTCTGGGGATCCTCCGGGACCTTCCGGTCAGCCAGGTCGTCCCGATGACCGGGCTCGGATATGTGCTGACTGCCCTCATGGCGCGCTTCATCCTTCGGGAGAAGATCCCTCTTCTTCGATGGGGCGGGATCACCCTGATCACCGCGGGGGTCGTTCTGATCGCCCGCTCGGGGGGGTAGGGAAGCCATGGGGCTTCTCCTCTCCACCCTGCTCTTTCGCTGGTATGTCTTCTTTTTCTGGGGGGTGGGGCTGGTGGCCCTCTCCCGGGCGACGGGGATGTTGGGGGGGATCCTTCGCTTTGCCGTGGCATGGGGGGTCGCCTACCTCTTCGAGTGGTCCTCCGCCCGCCCGGGGGGCTGGTTCCCCTTTGGCCACTACCGCTACCTTCCCACCACCAAGGATCGGGAAATCTGGCTGGGGATTCTTCCTCTCATGGACTCCCTCTCCTTTGCCTTTCTCGCCGTCGGGGCCCTGGGGGTGGCCGGCCTTTTGGCCAACCGCTCCCTAGGCGAAGCCCTTGCGGCGGGAGGGAGACTCTGGCGACGACTCTTTCCGGTGGCCATCCTTCTCTTTACCGCCATCGATATGGTGATCGATCCGGTGGCGCTCCGGGGGAGCCGGTGGTTTTTGGGGCAGATCTATGACTACCCCGACGGGGGGGCCTATTTTGGTGTGACCCTCTCGAACTTTGCCGGTTGGGCGGTGACCGGGGGGACCATCCTTGCCCTCTGGCGCCTTCTTCCTTTTCGCGGAGAGGGAAGAGGGGAGGCGGGGATTGTCGACCGACTCCTTCCCCCGACACTCTACCTCACGGTCTATCTCTTCAACCTCTCCGTGGCCCTCTGGCTCCGGGAGTGGGGGATCGCCTCCGCCGACATTCTTCTGGCCCTGCTGGTGGCGGGACTCCTCTGGCGGGTTCGACGAGCGCTGACTCCCATTGCCGGATGAATCTCCTGAGCCGGAGGCCGGGAGCTCCCGGCGGGAGAGAGGCTTCGTTGAACTTCCGGGCTCCACGCCGTATAATCGGGGCATGAAGACTCCCCCGCACCCCGAAGCTCCCTCCGTTGCCGTCGTCGTCATTGGACACGGAAGTCCCATGGAGGAGGGCAACCGACACTTTCGGGAGACCTTTCGGAGGCTTGTGCCCTATCTCCCGCCGGACTTTGTCGTTCGTGAGGCCTTCCTCGAGCATGCCGAGCCCTCGGTGGCACAAGTGATCGACGAGCTTCCGGAGAGCCTTTCGACCCTTCTCCTCTTCCCCTTTCTGCTTTTCGATGCCGGCCATTCGAAGGACGATGTCTGGGGGTTCGCCAAAGAGGCCTCCCGAAAGCGTCCGGATCTCCAGATTGTCCGGGAGTGGGCCATCGGGACCGATGCTGCCCCCATCGATGTTCTTCTCTCGATTCTTCCTCCGGCCGATCCCGCCATTCGGGACCTTGTGGTCATCGTGGGGCGAGGCAGCCTCGATCCTGCGGCCAACGCCTCCCTCTACTATCAGGGGCGCAGACTCTGGGAGAGACGTCGGGGACCGGAGTTCCGCTACGCCTTTATTGGCGTCACCGAGCCACGATTTGCCCCCTTTCTCGAGGAGCTCGACCCCACGGGATACGACCGGCTTCTGGTCGTCCCCTATTTTCTCTTCGAAGGCGTCCTGATGGAACGGATCCGGACCGCTACCTCCGCCTTCCTCGCGCGCCATCCTCTGCCGGCAGGCGGCGTGGTGACGCCCCCCTTCGGTGACCATCCGATTCTGCTTTCGGCCATTGCCAGACGCCTTGAGCGTCTCGCCAGAAATCGTCAGACCGTCTATCCTCGCTGGGTCTCGCTGGACCCTCAGGCTCTCTCCACCCTCTAACGGAAGGCTTCTCCATGGTCGCCCGCCCTGCCGTCAAAAACGATCTCTTCCTCCGGGCCTGTCGCCGGGAGCGCCTCGATCGGCCTCCGATCTGGATCATGCGCCAGGCGGGCCGCTACATGCCCGAGTACCAGGAGATCCGGAAGAAAACCTCCTTCTTGGGGCTTTGCAAGACCCCCGAACTGGCGACCCAGGCGACCCTTCTTCCCATCGACCTTTTGGGGCTCGATGCGGCGATCCTCTTCTCCGACATCCTCATTCCTGTGGAGGCGATGGGGCTCTCCCTGGAGTTCACCGAGCACAAGGGGCCAAGGTTTTTGAACCCGGTCAGAAGCGATGCCGATATTGAAGGGTTGGTGGTTCCCGAGGCAAAAAAGGCCACAGGATTCGTGGGAGAGGCCGTGCGGCTGATCAATTCGCGCCTCGACGGCCGGGTGCCCCTTCTGGGGTTCTCGGGATCGCCTTTTACTTTGGCGACCTACATGGTCGAAGGGGAGACCTCCAAGGAGTTCACGAAGGTCAAGCGGCTGATCTTTTCCAACCCCCGGGGCTACCGGGCCCTGATGGAGAAGGTCACCCGCACGGTGATCGACTATCTCGAGATGCAGATCGAGGCGGGGATTCATGCCTACCAGCTCTTTGATACCTGGGCGGGATCCCTTTGTGCCGAGCACTACCGGGAGTATGCCCTCCCCTACACCCAGGAGGTCGTTCGGGCGCTGGCCCGCCACGGGATCCCCTCCATCCTCTATGTCAACGGCACCGCGGCCCTTCTTGACCTCATGAACCAGGCCGGGACCGATGTCCTTTCCATCGACTGGCGTCTTCCGCTGGAGCAGGCGATTCCCCGGATCTCTCCGGAGAAGGCCATCCAGGGAAATCTTGATCCCGTTGTCCTTTTGACCACCGAAGAGGCCCTCTCCCGGGAGGTTCGCCGGGTGATGGCCGGGGTGGGGGATCGGCCCGGGTATATCTTCAATCTGGGCCACGGCATCCTTCCGGAGACCCCCATGGAGATGGCTCGCTCCCTGGTTCGCATGGTCCAACACGGCCGCTGAGGTCGACCTCCGTCTCCGGATTGCCGGAGACGGGTGGCATTCACCGCAAGAGTCCGTCCCCTCAGGGTCGGCACTGATAAGGGTTCTGCCATGATCGAGAATGTGGATCTTTCCCTGCTCAAGAAGTATGACCGTCCCGGACCGCGCTACACCAGCTACCCCACGGCGCCGGTCTGGACCGAAGAATTTGGCGAGAAGGAGGCCCGGGAGGCGCTCGACGAATCCAACCGCCGGGGAGCTCCCCTGTCCCTGTACTTTCACATTCCCTTCTGCGAATCCCTCTGCTACTTTTGCGGCTGCAGCACCATCATTACCCGGGACAAGTCCCGGGCCGAGGAGTATAACGACTACCTGGCCCGGGAGCTCGGGGTTCTCTCTTCCGTGCTCGACCCCAAACGCCGGGTGATCCAGCTCCATCTCGGAGGGGGCACCCCTTCGTCGCTCACCCCCTTCCAGACCCGGAGGCTCTTCGAGTCGATCAACAAAAACTTCGATGTGGACTATCGCGAGGGGGAGATCTCGGTGGAGATCGATCCCCGGTTTGCCCAGGACAGCTATCTCGAGGCGCTTCGGGAGGTGGGGGTCAACCGCATCAGCATGGGGGTGCAGGACTTCGATCCCAAGGTCCAGGAGGCGGTCCATCGGGTCCAGCCGGAGGAGGTGACCGTTCGGGTGGCAAAGAAGGCCCGGGAGCTCGGATTCCACAGTCTGAACATCGATCTCATCTACGGGCTGCCCTTTCAGACCGTCGAGAGCTTCTCCCGGACCCTCGACCGGGTCATCGAGATCGCCCCCGACCGCATCGCCGTCTTCAACTATGCCCATGTGCCCTGGCTCAAAAAGCACATGGTCCTGATCCGGGAGGAGACCCTGCCCCCCCCCGATGCCAAGTTCGGCCTCATTCGCCTCATCGGGGACAAGCTGGGCCATGCCGGCTACCGTTTCATCGGGATGGACCACTTTGCCCGCCCCGACGACGAGCTGGCCCGGGCCCAGAAGGAAAAGACCCTCTACCGGAACTTCCAGGGCTACACCACCAAGAAGAATGCCGAATTGGTGGGGGCCGGAGTGACGGCCATCAGCATGCTCGACCGGGCCTACTTCCAGAACGCCCGGGCCCTTCCCGACTATGCCTCCCGGATCCTCTCCGGCCACATGGGGACCTTCCGGGGCTTCCGGCTGAGCGAGGACGACCGGATGCGCCGGGAGATCATTTCGCACATCATGTGCGACCTCGAGATCGACCGGGCCACGGCCCTCTCCCCCTTCGGTGCCTCCTTCGACCGGGTCTTCGAGGCCGAAATCGCCACCCTTCAGGGCTTCGTTCCCGATGGTCTTCTGGAGATCACCCCCGAGAAAATCCGCATCACCGACCTCGGACGCATCTTCCTCCGGAACATCGCCATGGTCTTCGACCGTTACCTTCGCGAGGCCCCCAAGGGACCCCTTTTCTCCCGAACTCTCTGAGGCTTGGTCCCCGTGGTCGGGGGAGCGTCTCCTCTGACTTCGGGATCCTTCAACGAGAGGTGTAGAGCCCGGCTCCTTCTTGGGGGAACCGGGCTCTTCTTCAGGCCTTTGCCCTTCCCCTTCGAGTCTTGTCTTTTTTCTTCTTCTCTTCTCTCCTTTTCTCTTTATCTCAAAGACTCTTCCAGAGATCCCCCTGTCCCGTTGCCTGCCTGAGTTCCCCCTCCATCACCTCCGTCGAGGGATCCAGTCCCGTCCAGAGGCGAAAGGCCAGGGCCCCCTGCATCAGGAGCATCCCCAGGCCGTTCTGGCAGGGAGCTCCGAAGGGGCGTCCCATGGCAAGAAAGGGGGTGAGACCTCCGAGTCCTTTCTCATTCGACAGGGAGGAGACATAGGAGAGGTCCAGGAGGACCGAGGAGGCCAGGGAGAGATCCCGAAGCGGCGGAAAGAGGGAATCGTCGCCGGCAAAGGCCTGAAGCGAGAGGGTATTGACCAGGAGAGTCAGGGGAGCGTTGGTGTCCTTCTCCGGAGGGGTGAGGGGAGGGGAGGGAGGCCCTCCGGGGAGTTCCTTTTTCCAGGAGGGGTCGTCGAGGGCAAAGGTCGGGATCGTCTTCGAAAGAAAAGGGAGGGAGCGGACCAGGGCTTCGCCGCGCTCCCGGGTGCGGTTGACGAGGGTGATCCGGGAGAGGTTGAGGCGGGTCAAGGCCCAAAGGACCGATCGGGCGGAGCCCCCGGCCCCGAATACGACGGCCGAAGAGGGAAGGGGAAGGGCGTTGGTCCCGAGAAACATTTCCAGAGCCGCGAGGAATCCCGGGGCATCGGTGTTCTCTCCCCGCAGCCGCCCGTCTTTGGCGATAACGGTATTCACGGCTCCCAGCGCTTGGGCGGTGGGGGAGAGCTCGTCAAGGAGGGGGAGAATCGCCTCCTTGTGGGGGATCGTTACGTTGAACCCCGAAACTCCCAGGGTGCGGAGGGCGTCGATGGCGCGGGGGAGAGTCTCGGGAGCGATATCGAAGGGAAGATAGGCCGCATCGATCCCGGCCTTCTCAAAGGCCGCCTGCTGGAACCGGGGAGAGAGGGAGTGGGCCACGGGATGGCCGATGATGGCAAAGAGCTTGCGCACGGAAGGCTCCTCTTCGAAACGAATGGCGTGGGAAGGAGACGGCATGGGGCGACAGGGCAATCCGGGGCGTCGACAGAAAGGGAGTCCCTGCGGCACCGAAGAGGAAGGGGAGAAAGGATCGACCCTCTCCCCCTCGAGGTGTGTTGAGGAGGCTTACTTGAGCCAGCGAGCAGCTTCCGAGCGGTAGGTGTTTTCGGCTCTTTTGACGGCATCGGCATAGTCGGAGGAGGCCTTCTTGAGGGAGTCGGTATAGTCCCGGAGGGCGGCGGCCATCTCCCCTTCGTGAATGGCCCGGGCCTTGGCGATCGCCAGAGCGAAGTCGCGGGCGGCTCCCTTGATCTTGTCCTTGATGTGGGCATCGAAGTGGGGGCTCTGGGCCACCTCTTCCTTGACCGTATTGATCTTGAGGGTCACCTCGTTGTTGGCGCGCTGGGTCGCCTTGTCGTAGGCGGCATCGGCTTTGGCCTTGGCGGTATCGAATTTCTTGCGGGCGTCGCCCATGAGCTTGTGGTAGAGGGCGGCGGAGCGGCTGACCACCCGGTCATAGCGGGAGACGGCTCCGGTGACACCGGAGGTCTCGCCCTGGGCGCGTGCCGGGAGGGAACTCGCCAACAGAAAGGTTCCGGCCAGAATCGCGGCGAGGGAAGGGAGGGCGTATCCGGAGAGTCGTCCGGAGGGGCAAGGGAGTCCTTTTTTCATCGTCAACCTCGATTCAAGGATGGGAGTAATCTTCTATGGAAGATGAGCATTTCGACCACAGCCATCTTAGCACAAAGAGGGCGCGGTGGGGAGGGGCGCTTCGGGAGTGACATGTCGTCGATGATCACGGATTCATGGGGGAAGTCTAATTTTGGAGAGCGAAGCCTCTTTTTCCATTGAGCTTACGGGTCGGCCCTCCTGTCGGAGAGAAGGGCCCGGGCTTCGAGAACCGCCGGAAGGGATTCTCCGTCCGTGACGGCCGAAAGGGCCTGCCTCAGCTGTTCCGGCTCCTCCGGAAAGTGGCGCTGGAGGGCGATGGCGGCCTGGAGGGCAAAGAGAGCGTTCTGTCCCCCTCGGGAGGCATTGAGGGCCCGGACGAAATCAGTCTTTGCCTCGGGATCTCCGGGGGATTCCCTGAGCCGGGCCTCTCCCCGAAGCTGAAGAACCCTCCCCGTGACCAGGGCGGTGCCGGTCTTTTCCGACAGGACAAAGGCCAACGACGCCTTTTCTGCCGCCGCCTCCGTCCGCCCCGCAAAGAGGAGTGTCTCGGCTTCGATCGACAGAAAGAGCGGAGCAAGCCCCGGAAGGATCTTCTCCAGGAGCTCCCGGGAGGAGCCGCTTGCCGCCAGATCCTCTCTCCCTCCCCGGGCCCAGGCCCCGAAAAGCCTGGCGAAGGCGAGCCATTGAGGATAGCCCCGCTCCCGGGCAATCCGTTCAAGGTCTTCGGCGGCCTGGCGCGTCAATTCCCGCTGTCGGGAGAAGAGCAGTCCAAAGATTTCCATCGTCTTGGCATGGCAAAGGGAGTTGACCTGGCCAATCCTGAGGGCCCGCCCATTGGCCTGCTCCTGCCAGAGACGGGCTTCGCCGGCATACCCCCGAAGAAGCCGGACCGCCCCCAAGTAGCTCAGGGCGGTGACCCCGGGATCCTCGGCATAGGGCCCCAGGGAGGCTCCGGGAGAGCGCTCGCCCACCAGGGGAAGAAGTGCGACCGCTTCCCGGAGATATCCTTCGCATTCCTCCATCTGACCGCCGTAATAGGCGATATTTCCCTGGGCATATCGGGCCCGGAGGCGCTCTTCGTCGCTCCCCTCGGCCTCAGAGAACACGCGAATGTCCCGAGCGGTCTCCCGGGCGGCATGAGGTCCCTCGCGTCCGATCAGCGTCGCCCGGAGTCCGTTCCAGACGGGAAGGTTGCTCCGGGTGATCCCGCTCTCCTGAAGAAGTGTCCGGGCTTCCTGGTAGACCCTCAGATAGTGTTCGTGGGCGTATCCGAAGAGAATGGCCGCCACCGGACCCATGGCCACCAGGATCGGAAGCCTTGCGGGATCTCCGGGCGGAAGAAGCGAGAGGGCCTTTTCGAGAGAGTTCCATCCTTCGCTGGTGGCCCCCAGCGCCAGAGCCCGCTCTGCGGCGAGCCGATAAAGGGGAATGGCCTGCCCAGGATCCCCGGCCGACGCGTAATGGCGGGCGACTATCTCGGGGGAGGCCTCCGGGCTTCCTTCGAAAAGGGCGGAAAGGGTGCGGGCGATCTTCCGATGCATCGGACGGAGGATCTCCGGAGTAAGTCGTTCGAGAATGTGGTCCCGGATCAGGGCGTGGCGAAACTCAAGAATATGGGGATCCTCGGGCGAGGAGGTGAGGAGCCCCCGTCGGAAGAGGGGGAGTTCGTGGCGCCGGAATCGGGCGGGGCCCACGATGCGCACCAGAATGTTCCGGGAAAATCTCAGCCCCAGACATGCGGCCATCCCCAGCGTATGGGAGGCCTCTCCCAGAGCGTCGATCTGGGTGTCGAGGGTGGCTCCCAGAGCCCCCCCTTCCTCTCCGAGGGCGCTGGCTCTCACAAGCTCGAGAAGATAGAAGGGGTTGCCGCCCGATCGCTGGACAAGGCGCATCTGTTGGGAGTGCGAAAATGAGGCCTCCGGAGGCAGAACATGGCCGAGAAGCTCTCGTCCCTTCCTCGGGGAGAGGGGAGCGAGCGGGATCGTTCCGTCGGGGGAGAGTCGGTGGCGAGAGGGGATCTGATCGTCCCGGGAGGAAAGAAGAACGAGGATCCGGGAGGCCTCTGTCGCCATGACGCTCGCCTTCAGGAGGGAGAGTGTGGCCGAGTCGGCCCACTGGATGTCTTCAAAGAGAAGAACCAGGGGTGTCTGTTGGCTTCTTGTGAAAACTAGTTCTTCAACTAGTTTTTCAATCTTCTGCCGGATGATTGCGGGGGTATGGTCGGTGAGGCGATCCGACCACGGTCCCTCCCCCTCGATAAATTGGAGAAAGAGGGCGGTCTCCTCCGGCGAGCTCTTGCCGAGGGAGGCGAGATAGCTCTCCGTCCGCAGGACGGTGTCGGCAGGGGAGAGGTTGGCGCCGAGACCAAGAATGCCGCGGAAGAGCCAGCGGACAGGGGCCCAGGGGATCTCGCGATCTTCGGGGTGGCAGGCGAGCCTGCGAATGATCGTGCCGGGGTCCTCGCTCTGAATCTTCTCCAAAAACTCCGCCAGAAGCCGGGATTTTCCGATCCCGGCCTCTCCGGTAACGACGATCATCTTCTTTCCCCCCCTTTCGACCTTGCGCCAAAGTGAGCTGATGAGGCGTAGCTCCTTTGATCGTCCGATGAGGGGAGGAGGACTCGATAGGGAGAGCCCCTCCCCGATGGAGGGGGCGAGGGGCGTGGGTCGACGGGGTCCAAGAATGTGGAGCTCAAGGGAGGAGGCCCCGTCGGGAGAAGGACGGGAAATCCGTTCTTTCACCAGAAAGGTTGACGTCAAGTGAGGAAAAAGGGCGGGTGCCACGGCAATGGATCCTTCGGGGGCGGCCTGGGCCAGGGCGATGGCCGCGGTCGTCAGCTCGCCGGTAATGTCCGGGACTCCTCCAGCAATGTCCGACATGCTGATCCCCTCCCAGATCCCCAGGCGAAGGGTCAGTGCCGGAGCCTTTGTCCCGTGTTCGGCGGGGAGAAGGGGGGCGAGGCGAGAGTCGAGAATCTCCCGGGCAGAGTTGGCCGCCAGCCGAGGGGCGAACTCCAGGGCTCCGGGGAAGCCAAAGTATCCCTGAATGCCGGCGGTGGAGCGGGGAGGGACCCATCCGCCATGGCGACGGAGGATCTCTTCGCTTCCTTCCCGGAGGCGCTGAGAGAGAAGAAGGCGTTCCTGGGGGCTGAGCGCCGGGTGATAGGTGGGGAGAATCGCCAGGACGACCATCTTCCTTCGCTCTCCCGAGGGAAGGGCGCGGGGGAGATGTCGGGCCTCGGGGATGTCTCGTCTCGGCGAATCCCGGCGAGGAGGAGCGGAGAGAAGGGGGCGCAGGCGCTCGGCCATCTCTTCGTAAAGGAGTCGCCGTTCAAGGATCCACGATTCAAAGAGGGGGCAGTCGGGAGGGAGCTCGACCCCTTCGAGGAAGGGGCCCCGAACGAGGGAGAGGCGATGGGCCATCTTTTGCGCACACCCCGCACATTCGGCGGGGTGATGCAGGTGGCGGCAGTAAGGGGGGGGAGAGTCATCGGTGAAGTCGAGGATGTCGAAGAAGGAATGCATTCCTCGAGGGGGGAGAAATCTCACGACCGACGGGCTCTTCTCCAGAAGGGGCCCCAACCCCCGACGCTCCAGCTCGTAGAGGGTTCGGGAGAGGGCGGAGGAGGCCTCCTTCTCTGTTAGCCCCCCCCAGAAGATTCTCGTGAGGTGGGGGCGAGCCACCGCTCCTCCCGAGGCCGCCAGATAGACAAAGAGGGCCAGGGGGCGGTCCAGCAGCCTTCCCTTCGCCATTCGTCCCCCCATAAGAATCTCCGGAGGCCCCAGAAGGCGTATCCGGAAGTCGGCTGTCAGGCGGTGAATGATTTTTCGACGTGTTTTTCGACGTTCGTTGGCTTTTTTTTCTTCCATTCCCATCGTCCTGATCTTTTTTAAGTTTTATTATTTTATTGATTTTTTATGTATTCGATCTATTGAGTTTATTAGAATTTAAATATTTTAATGTTTCAAAAAAGATCATTTCTATTTTAAGAATATATTTTTAAAAGATATTTTTCAAGGATAAATCGTGCACAAGCATTAAGTCGTTACGTTGACACTTATTTCTTTGCCTATTATAGTTTAGATGCGAAAAACTCCTTGGTTCCTCGTTCGATGTTTTGCGGGGAACCCGGTATGCGGCGCCTTCATCGGGTGTTTTTTGGGGGTCGCTGATGAGGGAGATCGGGTCAGTTTGGCCTTGGGATTTTCTGGCCTTCTTCTCCAGATTCATGTTCGAGTTCCGGTCGAAATTCTCGAATCTCCATTTCTATCGTTATTTTGTTAAATTATTGTTTTTTAAATAATTTTTTTATGTTTTTGTTCTAAGTTATTCCAGAAAAATAACGGAATGATTTCGTTGTTTCAGCTCCTTCAAGGAAAGGCGCTTTGCCCATGGAGACGAGTTCCCTCAATCTGCGATCCTCCTCCCGTCGGCTTATGTCCGGCCGTATGCTGGCGAGACCACGGAGGCAGGCCGGGACCATGACCCTCCCCCCCCTTTGGGTGCGCGTGGTGGCCTACCTCCTCTGCGTCGTTCTCACCGACGGCCCCATCGCCTATGCCATGCCTCAGGGCGGAAGGATCACCTCGGGGTCGGGATCGATCGGGGTGAAGGGGAACACCATGACCATCCGCCAGAAGACGTCGACCCTCTCCATCAACTGGAACTCCTTCAATATCGCGGGCAATCAGACCGTCTCCTTTCTCCAGCCGGGCGCTTCCTCGATCGCCTTGAACCAGATCGGGGGGCTCAGCCCCTCCTATATCTATGGCCACCTTCTGGCCAACGGACAGATCTTCCTCATCAACCCTTCCGGAATCGTCTTTGGAAAGGGCGCCCAGGTCAATGTGGGGGGGCTCATCGCCTCGACCCTCGATCTTGTGAACCGGGGGTTTTCCAACTCCGGAACCCTCTCCTTCTCCGGGGCGTCTCCCGGCTCCATTACCAATAACGGTCTTCTCAAGGCCCTTCCCGGGGGGTACATTGCCCTTCTGGGGCAGAATGTCACCAACAACGGAACGGTGGAGGCTCCCCGGGGAGCGGTGACCTTCGGCGCCGGCAACCGCATCGACCTCGACTTCAACGGCGGGAGCCTCGTCTCCCTCGCCGTCAACCAGAACACTCTCGACAGCATCGCCGCCAACGGGGGACTTGTCCGGGCCGAAGGGGGGAAGATCCTTCTCTCGGCCGGCGCCCAGGACTCGATCGTCAGGAGCGTGGTGAACAACACGGGGGTTCTGGAGGCCCAGACGGTCGCCCAAAAGAATGGAGAGATCGTTCTCCTCTCCGGTTTGGCTTCCGGGACGACCAATGTCGCCGGCACTCTCGACGCCTCGGCCCCCACCGGGGGGAGCGGAGGGACCATCGAGACCTCCGGCTCCCGGGTCAATGTCGCCGACAATGCCGTGGTCACCACCAAGGCCGCAAACGGCCGGACCGGGACCTGGACCCTGGACCCGGCCTCCTTCTATATCGGAGCCAATACGGGATCGGCGAGCACCACCGCCGGCCAGATGACGAACTACCAGGACATCTCGGGGAGCGAGCTGGGAACTCTCCTGGGCCTCAACAACGTGGTCATCGACAGCACCCAGGGGCGGGAGGGGGAGCTTGGCAACATCTATGTCAATCAGAGTGTGGCCTGGAGCTCGACCAATCAGCTAACCCTGAACGCCGTCAACAATATCGAGATCAACGCCCCGATCTCGAACACCGCAAGCGGCTACAGCCTCACCCAGAGCGCCCTCGCCACCCCGTCGGCCCTCCCCAACACCCCCCTGCTCATTCTCCGGGCCGACGACATGGATCTTGGCGGAACGGCCACCAACACCCCGGGGGGCGGGGTTCCCTCGGGCAACGGCACGGTGGCGGTGAATTCCACAGGATCGATCTCGGTCAATGGCCCGGTGGCGATCTACTACAACCCCGCGAACTATTCGACGCCCACCGTCTACACCAACAACGCGGGCTCGAGCGGCTCTCTCGCCGCCTACATGCTGATCTCAAGCCTTAACGACCTGAACTATCTCTCACAAAACCAGACAGGCACCATCCTCTCCAACGACTACGCCCTCAACACCAACCTCTCTTATCCCACCAACAACACGACCTCCTTCACCCCCCTCGGGAACTCCACCACGAACTACACGGGGTATTTCGACGGCCTCGACCACTCCATCTCCAACCTCTACGAGAACTATAGCGGCAACAGCGCCTACGACGGCGGCTTCATCGGATCCCTGGGGTCGAGCGGCTGGCTCCGCAACCTCACGCTGTCGGGGATGAACGAGACGATTAATACCAGCAGCGGGCAGATCCTGGCCGGGGCCGTCGTGGGAGATAACTATGGGACGGTCGAAAATGTCACCGCCACGGGGAGTGTGACCGGGAGTACCTCATCGACGTCAAATTCGACCTATTTCTGGGTGGGAGGTCTGACAGGACGAAACAGCGGAACCATTGCCGCATCCACCGCCGATGTGAACGTTTTCCTGACCTCGGCGGCTTCGCAAAATAACAATGTCGGCGGCTTCGTGGGCCAAAACCAGTTCAACGGCTCCATTGCCGGCCTCATCACCGGATCGGTGGCCGAAGGCAATGTCCTCAACATCAACGGTGCCTCGACCGGAGGCTTTGCCGGAGCCTCGAACGGCGGCTCGACGGGGGCCACGATCTCCGACTCCTACGCCACGGGGAGCGTCACGGGGAGGAGCACCAACGGAGACTTCGGCACCGGAGGCTTCGTGGGGGTTCTCCTGGGCAACAATACTCTCCAGAACTCCTACTCCCTGGGGGCGGTGTCGGGGGAGGGGACAAACGGTTCCGGGACCTTGTTTTCTTCCGGGGGATTCCTCGGCAATATCGAGAACGGGACGCAAACTCTTTCGCATGATGCCTGGAACTCGGGGGCCTTCGTGGGGAACTCCTCAGACTACACAAGCGCTGTCAGCGGAGGAATCGGACTCGTTCAAAACGGAGCCACCTACACCACAAGCCAGATCGCCCCCGAGTCCTTCCAAAGCCTCGAGACCCCCTCCACGATGGCAGGCATTCTGGGAACGGTCTCCACCTCGCCCCTTTCGAGCCGGACGGCGATCCTGGCCAACGCGAACTCCACGACCACAAGCTATCAGACGGTGACGACCGGCACGCAAGGGGCGTCGAACACCTGGGTCTTCGTCAATGCCAACGGGACGCTGGCCTCCTCCACCCAGTCCACCCCCGCCGCCCTGGCTCCCATGCTGGCTTCGGAGTACTCCAGCAATATCGCGACCCTCCATCAGCTTGAGCTCATGAACCTCGCCCCCACTGCCAGCTACACCCTTCTCCAGAGCCTTGACGCGGCGGCCACCGGCGCCTCCGGCGGCGACGTCTTCGGCTCCCAGGGATTTGTGCGGGTGGGAAGTGCCTCGACCCCCTTCACCGGCACCTTCACCGGCCAGGGGAACGTGATCTCGAATCTCACCATCCAAGACGCCACCAATGGCCACGTGGGGCTCTTCGGCGTGCTGGCCGGGGGAAAGGTTGAGAATCTCACATTGGCCAATGCCAGCATCATGTCGACGGGAACCTCCCCCACCAATACCGGGGGGATCGCCGGAGAGAATAACGGCGGGACGATCTCGGGGGTCTCGGTGACGGGGACGGTGGAGGGGTCGTCGAATACAAGCACATTGACGGGAGGGATCGCCGGCTACAACACCGGCACGATCGAAGACGCGTGGTCGGGGGGAACGGTCGCCGGGACCGGAGGCAACGGGTACGCCGGCGGGATTACCGGTTCAAACGGGTCGGGGGCAACGGTGGAGGACTCCTACTTCACCGGGATCCTGGGGGGCGGAGCCACCATGGGCGGGATCGCCGGCCAAAATGCCGGCACGATCAACACCACCTACGCCGCCGGGGTCGAAGGCTACAACGGCATGAATAACGGAGCTCTTGTGGGAAGCAACCTCTCCGGAGGTCTTCTGGAGAACTCCTACTACGATGCAGGGCTCTTCCCCAACGCCTACGGCTCGAACTCCGGGACCGCCACCAATGTGACCGCGCTCCTCCCCTCCCAGATGACCCAGACCGGAAATTTCGGCTCCTTCGTCTTCTCCAGCACGCCCGGCGCCACCGGCAACGCCTGGGTCATCGTGGACACCAACGGCTCGCTCAACAACGCCGGCAGCACGAACGGCGCCCTGCTGCCCATGCTGGCCTCCGAATCCCAGACCCAGATCGGGACGATGCACCAGCTCGAGCTCATGAACATGAACCTCTCCGGAAACTTTAGCCTCGCGGCCAGCCTCTCAGGTGCGGTGACCGGGGCCACCGGGCAGGGGATCGATGTCTTCGGCTCGCAGGGATTCGTGCGGGTGGGTGGAGGCTCCTACTCCTCCCCGGATCCCTTCACCGGGACCTTCAACGGGAACAACCGGTCGATCTCGAACCTTTCGATCAACGATGCGAGCAACCTGAGCGTGGGGCTCTTCGGCAACATCAACAATGCCACCATCGAGAACCTCCTGCTCCTCGACCCCAACATCCAGAGCACCAACCCTGTCAATAAGGGATACAATGGCGAGCGCGTCCTCATCGGCGCCGTGGCCGGGAACATGGGCGGCAGCTCCACGATCTCGAACGTGGGGGTGGAAGGCGGAACGATCCAGATCGCAAACGGCCAGAACGAGGCGGGGATCATCGTCGCCGGCGTCGTGGGCAATGCCGGCTCGGGAACCATCGACAACGTCACCGAGACGGCCGCGGTGACGGGAAATTCGGTGGCCTCCAATGGAAGTGGCGGGAACAATATCAATGTCGGAGGGATCGTCGGAAACGATGGAAGTAGCCTGATGCTCAACAATGTCTACGCCACCGGGAAGATCACCGAAAACGGGACCGGAGCCTACACCGGGGGGCTTCTGGGGGACGACAACGGCCTGACCATCACCGACGCCTACTATTCCGGGACGGTCACCTCCACCCCCACCTCGGGGACGAGCGCCTCCGGCGGCACCGGGGCCCTCTGGGGCACCGGGTCGGGAACCACCACCCACGTCTACTGGAACAGCACTCTCACCTCGACCGGCGCCGCAAACGGGGGATCGGGGGGGACCGGCCTGAGCGCCTCCCAAATGGCGACGGGGTCGAACTTTTCGGGATTTAACTTCACCTCCACTCCCGGCCTCTCCGGGAACAACTGGGTGATCGTCGACACCAACGGCTCGCTCAACAACGCCTCGAGCGCCGTGGGCGCCACGACCCCCATGCTGGCCTCGGAGTATTCGCAAAATATCCGCACACTCCACCAGCTCGAGCTCATGAACATGCTCCCCCAGAGCTCCTACCAGCTCATGAACAATATCGACGCCTCCCCCACGCAGAGCTCCTCCTCCTATGCCACTTCGGGTGACGGGGGCGACGTCTTCGGTTCGAGCGGCTTCGTGCGGGTGGGCGGCACCGCCACCCCCTTCTCCGGATCCTTCAACGGCAACGGGCACGCGATCTCGAACCTCTCGATCGCCGATAGCACCAACGTCAACGTGGGGCTCTTCGGCAAGGCCGTCAACTCCACGATCGAGAATCTGATCCTCGAATCCCCCAACGTGGCGAGCACCGTGACGACGGCGAGCCAGACGAGCGCTCCCTATGCCATCGGGGGAGTGGTGGGATGGCTCGACGGAGGATTGATCTCCAACGTCGGGTCGGTGTGGGGAACGACGACAAGCCAGATCGAGGGCTCGGTCTCGGGGATCCTCGCGGGGGAACTCAGCAACAATACCGCCACGGGGAGCTCCGGGACGATCACCAACTCCACCGTCGACCATGGAACGCTGACCTTCTCGAGCAACCAGGGGAGTAGCAGTTTTTATAACACGGGAAACAGCTGGGGAGGGCTCATTGCCGGATACAACAATGGGGGAGGGGTTGAAAATGCCTATTCCACCGGAACCCTGATCCTGGGGAACGCGGGATCGGGTGGCAACTCCATGTCCATGGGCGGCATCGTAGGGCTCCAGAACAATAGTGGGACGATCGCGAATGTCTGGGATTCTGTGACGCTGGAAGATGGGTCGAGCGCCACGGGCGGGGGCGGTCCCGCCGGCTTGCTCGTGGGCAATTTTGCCAGTGGGTCGATTGCGAACGCCTGGGGGGAGGGAGCGTCGACCAATGTGGTCAATGGCACCTCCTACAACACCGATACCAATGCCGATGGCCATGGAAACGGGACGCTCGGATCCTCATCCGGCACCGTCGGCGCAAACGTGGGGATCCCGGCAAGCGGCCTCGTCGCCTCCGACTATGCCGGATTCACCTTCACCACGACCCCGGGTCTCACCGGCAACAACTGGGTGATGGTCGACTCCAACGGCTCCCTCAACAACGCCTCCGGCTCGGGCTCCACCGGCCCCATGCTCTCCTCCGAATACGCCCGCTCCATCGAGACCGTCCACCAGCTCGAGCTCATGGCGATGGACCCCGGGGTCGCCTACACCCTCGGCGGCACCGTCGACGCCTCCGCCACCACCTCGTCCACGAACAAGCGCCTTTTTGCCGGGGGCACCTTCGTTCGGGTGGGGGGAAGCTCCGCGCCCTTCACCGGGATCTTGAACGGCAACGGACAGACCATCAATAACCTCAATATCAACGATTCGACCAATGCCAACGTCGGCCTCATCGGGGAGCTGGCGGGGTCAGGGGTGGTGGCGAATGTCGCCATGGCGCCGACGGGATCCCAATACTCGACCTACGGGGTGACCGGAGGAACCTCCGGCCAGAACCTGGCGGCGCTGGTGGGGAACAACAATGGAGGAACCATCGCCCAGTCGGATATTCTCGCGGAAGTGACCGGCACATCCTCTTCCACTCAGCAGATTGGGACCGTGGCGGGAAGCTCAAGCGGTCTCATCATGAACGTCACCGTTCCCGGCGGGACCCAGGTGGCAAAGACGCTCTCGAGCGATAGCGGAGGGGATTCCATCGGAGGGGTGGTCGGAAAGACCACTGGCAACGGCCTGGTCTTTGGCGCAGACACGGGAACGGGGGTTTTGTCGGCCACGAGCGGCTCTCCCACAGGGGGGATCTCGGCCGATTCGGGGGATATCGTCGGCCAGGCTGACGGCGGGGTTCCCGTCGGTGTTTCCGGAGTCTATGCCTATGGAGTTTCATCGGGCCAGGATCCCGTAGGGATCGTGAACTCCCAGGGAAACGGCGCCTATGTCACGGGGTGGAACGGTGAGATCGGGGGAGTCGTGGGGGCGACCCAGAACTCCATTGTCAACAGCAGCTCCACCGCCACCGTCACCGGCGCAGGAGATGCCCAGATCGGAGGCCTTGCCGGATCTGTCTGGTGGGGGACGGAGATTCTCTCCTCCCACGCCACCGGAAATGTGACGGCCTCCAGCAGCGGCAGCGGCGGAGAGGTCGGGGGGCTGGTGGGGAATTTCCAGGGGGGGACCTCCGGCATGGGCATCAATTATTATTATAATGCGCTCATTCAGGATTCCTACGCCGGCGGCACCGTCAATGGAAACAATCTAAGCGGGGTTGTCGGAGGCCTTGCGGGATCGACACTCTCCAATACCACCATCTCGAGCTCCTACTGGGGAACGAATGCCAATGCCGGGGGGACGGTCGAAAACGGCACCTCGGCGACGGGCGGTCTGGTGGGGAACAATCCGGGGACGCTTACCAACAGCGAGGTGGGGCTCGACTATGGGGTCCATGTCAACGCAACGCAGGGGAGTGTCGGAGGCCTCGTCGGAACCAACTCCGGGACGGTGAGCGATTCCTATGCCAACGCCGCCATGTCGACCTCGGGGGCGACGGCGGGGGGCCTCGTCGGAACAAATACCGGGACGCTGACCTCCTCCTTCTACAACACCTCGTTTAGTTCCGGATCCATTCCGACCAATGCCGTGGGGTCAAACTCCCGAACGGTGACCGACGCCCAAGGAATGGTGGCCGGGGATTTTGCCTCCCAGGCCAACTTCACCTCCGCGACCTCCGCCAACGGGAACACGAACCCCAACTGGAACTTTTCCACCGTCTGGATCCAGGGACAGAACGTTCCCCTTCTTTTGGGCATTCTTCCCCAGGAACAGGTCACCGCCAGCAACGCCTCCCAGACCTACAGCGGCTCATCCTCGACCAACGGAGCCGTGATCACGAGCTCCGGCTGGAGTGGAAGCACACCAGCGAACCTCGCGACCGGGACCCTCGCCTACTCCCTCGGTTCCGGAGCCCCCAATGCCGGGAGCTATGCCATCACGCCTTCGGGGCTGTCGGTGAACGCCTCGGGATATACGACGATGCACTCCGGAGTCGGTTCGGTGGTCTATCAAAATGGCACCCTTCTGATCACCCCCGCTCCCCTCACCGTGACACTCACCAGCCCCACGAAGGTCTACGATGCCTCGGCCTCGGGCACCCTCACCTCGGGAGAGCTTTCGATTTCGGGATGGGTGGGTTCCGACGGAGCGACCGTCAACACCGGAGGAACGGCTCCGACGGTGACCTACGCTCCCACTTCGGGGGCAACCGCAACTCCCAGCGTAGGCACCGCCAACGTCAGCAATTTTCTCACCGCCACCGCCGCCATCGGAGACTCCAACCTGACGCCCACCGGAGCCACCAACCTGTCCAACTATACCCTCCCATCCTCCGTGAGCGTCAACACCGGCTCCATCACCCCGGCGCCGCTGACCGTTACCGTGACCAATCCCACCAAAACCTATGACGGGACAACCCTCGCCTATCTGACCGGCCCCTCCTCCGATTCGATCTCGGTCAACGGGATCAGCCAGACGATCGCCGCCAACAACACGAGCATCACAGGCTTCGTCGGGTCGCAGGGGGCCACCTTCAACGGGGCCACCGGCACCTACGCCTCCTCCAACGCCGGCTCCGGCCAGTCGATCACCATCGCGCTTTCGGCCGGGGACTTTACATCCGGCTCCGGGACCACACTTTCGAACTACTCCATCAACGGGGTGCAGTTGACGTCCACGAACAGCGCCTCCTTAAGCGGGGTCACCGGCTCCATCACCCCGGCCCCGCTCACGGTCACGATAAACAATCCGACCAAGACCTACGACGGGACGACGACGGCCTATCTCACTTCCGCCTCGTCGGGGGTGAGCGAGACGACGGGAGGGATCAGCCAGACCGTGGGGCAAAATCTGTCAGTCAGCGGCTTCGTGGGGGGGCAGGGGGGGACCCTGGGGGTCAACGGGACCTACAGCTCGG
>JAJZHW010000029.1 GCA_021810805.1 Nitrospirota bacterium | reverse complement strand
TGCTCTGGCTGTCGTCGCCCACCACGAAGAGGTTTTTGTGGGAGGCGACCAGAAGGTCGAGGATCTTCCCCTGCAGGGGGTTGGTGTCCTGGTATTCGTCCACCAGCACGTGGCGGAAACGGTCCCGAAGGAGATCTGCCGTTTCGGGGCTTTCTTCGAGAAGGCGCAGCCAGAGAACGAGAAGATCGTCGAAGTCCAGGACCCGCTGGGCGTCCTTTTCTTCCCGGTAGCGCCGGGCGATGGCCTCGATGGTCTTCTCGAGATGTCCAAGCCAGGGGGCCCGCCGTCGGATCACCGCCGCGAGGGGAAGCAGGAGGTTGGCCGAGAGGGAGAGGTATCCGGCGATGGCGGCCGCGGGAGGAAGCTCCTCGCCGGGATCCTCCCCCACGACGGCATCCCGGATCTCCTTCACGAGATCCCGCTGGTCCTCCCGGTCGAGGAGGGTGCGGCCCCCTTCGACACCGATCCGGTGGCCGAACTCCCGGATCAGACGGTATCCCACATGGTGGAAGGTCCCGGCCCAGGGGATGAAGAAGGCCGGGCCCATGAGTCCGGTGAGCCGCTCCTGCATGACCTTGGAGGACTTCTTCGTGAAGGTGAGCAGGAGGATCCGGGGGGCGGGAACGCCGCGGGAGAGAAGGTGGGCGGCCCGGTAGGTCAGGACCCGGGTCTTGCCGCTTCCGGCCCCGGCCAGGACCAGGGCGGGACCGTCGGGTGCCAGGACGGCGGGGGCCTGCTCTTCGTTGAGGTCTGAGAGTGCCGGGTGGGACAAGAGGCTCCTCGATCCGGGGCTTAGAGGTCCATGTGGGAGAGCGGGGGGAGAGACTCAAACCCCGGCCGGGCGAAGAGGTATCCCTGAAAAAGGGCGATCCCCATGGTGCGAAGCGTCCGCGCCTCCTCCACGGTCTCCACGCCTTCGGCGATGATCCGGATCCCCATCTCCCGGCAAAGGGTGGTCATGGCCTTGACGATTCGATGGCGGACGGGGTCTCGGTCGATGGCGGTGACCAGCTGGCGGTCGAGCTTCAGGTACTCGGGGGTGAGCTGGGCCATGAGGTTGAGGCTGGAATACCCCTCGCCGAAGTCGTCGATGGCGATGAGGAGACCATGGCGGCGGTAGCCCTCCAGGACGTTTTTCAGAAAGAGGGGATCCTCGATCTTCTCCTCTTCGGTCGTCTCGAGAATGATCCGTTCGATGGGGAAGTTGTTCTTGCGGGCGCACTCGAGGGTGAGCCGGATGCACTGGTCGGGGTCGTAGACCGCGTTGACGAGGAAGTTGATGTTGATATGGGTGGTCATTCCCAGACGGGCCGCCAAGGAGATGGCCTTGGCCCGGCAGAGCTGGTCGAATCGAAATCTGTTGTCCCGGGTCACCCGGGAGAGGATCTCTCCGGCTCCTTCTCCGGCTACGCCCCGCACGAGGGCCTCGTAGGAATGGACCTCCTTCCTGTCGAGATCGACGATGGGCTGGAAGGCGAAGGTGAAGTCGAAGTCGAGAAGGGTCCCGGACGAGCACCGATCACAGGTCAGGGACTCGATCTTGTCTCGTCGTTCCTGTTCCGAGGGGACGATGGAAAGTTCCTGTCGTGGCATGGGGAGTGTCTCCGGGTCCTGAATTGGTGCGTTTGTGCGGGAGGGACAGATGTTGACGGGACTGATTATAGCACAGTCAGACAGGGGGCGAGAGGGGCGAAAAAGGGGGAATCGGAAGAGGAGAAACGAAGAGCCGTCAGGTGTGGGAGTTTTTCCCGGGATCCGGGGGGCTGGAAAGGGGAGCGTCGCCCAGTGCCCCGGCCAGGTTCAGGACGCGGGAGAGATCGACCTCCAAAATGGTGGCAACCTCCCGAGGGGAAAGGGAGGTGTGTTGGAGAAGTCGGGTGATGTCCTTATCCTGCGCCTCCTGGAGCCCTTCTTGGAACCCTTTCTGGAACCCTTCCTGGAACCCCTCTTCTTTAAGCAGGTCGAGGACTGTGGTCATTTTTTCTCCGCGAGGAATGGGCTCCGGCTCCTTTTTGAGTCGGGAGCGCTTCTCCCGGAGGGATGTTCTCGAGGGAGCATTCCGAGGTTCTCATTTTTCAGGAGTCTTCCCATTGCGGACGGAGCTGTTGGAGTCCGCCAAACTCAGAACGCGGGAGAGATCGACTTCGAGAATGGAGGCAATCTCCTGAGAGGAAAGGGAGGTGTGTTGGAGAAGTCGGGTGATGTCCTTATCCTGCCTCTCCTGGAGTCCTTTCTGGCGCGCTTCCTGGAGCCCTTCTCGGAACCCTTCCCGGAACCCTTCCCGGAACCCTTCCTGGAACCCCTCTTCTTTAAGCAGGTCGAGGACTGTGGTCATTTTTTCCTCCGCGAGGAATGGGCTCCGGTTCCTTTTTGAGTCGGGAGCGCTTCTCCCGGAGGGATGTTCTCGAGGGATCATTCCGAGGTACTCATTTTTCAGGAGTCTTCCCATTGCGGACGGAGCTGTTGGAGTCCGCCAAACTCAGAACGCGGGAGAGATCGACTTCGAGAATGGAGGCAATCTCCTGAGGGGAAAGGGAGGTGTGTTGGAGAAGTCGGGTGATGTCCTTATCCTGCGCTTCCTGGCGCCCTTCCTGGCGCCCCTCTTCTTTAAGCAGGTCGAGGACTGTGGTCATTTTTTCCTCCGCGAGGAATGTGGTGAAGATCGTCCGGATCTCTTGCGGGTGATGGTGTCTCTTTGCGTGGCTGATGTAGTGAAGCGTCGTGTCGACGATCCGTTTCAGTATATCACGAGGCGGCGAAAGATTTTTAATGAGGCGAACGAAGTGTCCCAGAACCGATTCCGGGGACTCAAAGATGTGTTTCATGACGGAGAGGCTCACGAGAGGTTCGGGATGGGCGATACTCTCCCTGAGGGCCTCGTCGGAAAAACGGGAGAGGTCGATGAGGGTCAGCTCGAAGTCGGGCAGGCGGGGGGCGAGCTCCGGGGAGAGCTCAAGCGCCTCGGAAAGGCGCATCGGAAGTGTCCACGGGGCTCGGCCGTGGTAGAGGACCACCGGGATGACAGGACAAGGTTTTCGTCCCTCCCTCAGATCCCGAGAGAGAAGGGCTGAGACCAGGGACAGGAGGGGAATGTGGATATGGTGGGGGAGGGAGGATTTGTGTTCGAAGATAAAGGCGATGCGGGCGTCTTCTCCATCGATCCGGGCTCCGGAGAGCAGAAGGGAGGCCGAGAGATCGCTTCGCGTGGAGTGTGCCAGATCTTCCGCGATGGACTCCCCGGGAAGATACTCCAGGGATGAGATGTCGATGCGTGAGGCCAGGGATCTGTCGATGAGGGGGATAAGACTCGGAAGATGTTTCTTGCCCGGTCCGAAGACATCCTTGAAGAATGAGTCATGGGGGGTGGATGACATGGATGTCTTTTCCTTGTTGTCTCTTTTGCCGATATCCTGGGGTGATCGAAGTGACAACTCTCGTGGAAAAGAAATCAAATGTCAACGTAAAATAAAGAGCTTATTCCATTAGCCAAGTGTGATGAGATCGGAAAAATTAAGGCCCTCCATGAGAAAGGAGAGCCGGGATCAGTGAAAGGGGGACCAGGGAGAGCGGGATTCGAGGAGGGCGAGGGTCTCCCCCGCCCCCAGCCGATCGGCTGGATCGAGCCAGAAGAGATCGGTGAAAAGCCGGATGGCATCGTCCCAGCGATTCTGGCGCCAGCGGCAAAGCGCCAGACCCTGGAGGCAACGAAGGTAAGGGCGGTTGTCGATGAGTCCCCAGGGGAGGAGATAGGAGCGGCGATCGGGGGGCTCTCCCTGCCAGAGGTGATGAAGAAAGGAGTCTCCGATGGCGACCCCGATCTCGTAATAGTTCACGGCCCCGTCGACGGAGGAGTTTCTGTGGAAGATCCCGGAGCCCAGATGGCTGTAGGCATCGAGGCACCGGAGGTCCTGGGAGAGTAGCCCATGGAGAATTCTGAAGGCCAGGGGCCAGCCCCCCTCCTCCATGAGCTCGGCGGCCTCCGACACCGGGTCCCAGTCATCCCTGGGACTCATGCCGGGAATGACCTGCTCCATCTCGTAGATGGGACGGGGGCCTGCCTGCAGGACCTCTCTGCACAGAGAGGGGAGAGCCTCCGGCTTCACCCGTTCGAGGAGAGAGCGGTCGTCGTCTTCGTCGGGCTCCTCCACGACGTCGTCGGGGAGGTGTCCCCAGTCGATCCACAGGTCGAGCATCTCCTCCGGATCCGACAGTCCCATGGGGGAGAGGGCGAGGGGGCGGAGTTTGAGGGCCGGGATGTCGATGCGGGAGGCCCGGATGTTGCCGTCGATGTAACGACCCTTCTTCAGGACCTTCTCCTGGAGAACGTCGACGGTGACCACCGTTCCGGGGTAGGCCTCCTGCACATAGGCCCGCAGGGTCACCGGCAGGTCTGTCGCGATCTCTCGGCACCGGAAGGTGCGGCTTGTCGCCCCCAGCACCGCAAGCTCGGTGGTGCGGAGTACGGGAGGGGAGGAGGAAGAGCGGTGCGAAGAGGAAGAGGGACGAAGGGAGGCGGCCATGGTCGATCTTCTCCGTGGGGTCATTATCAACATGGGAAAGAGCCCGGGGGGCTTCCCTTGGGGGTCAGTCTGTCTTTCGGGTGCCTTCAGGAAGTCTCCTCTTGCCGGGGGCAGGGGATCAGGCAGCCATCTTAAATGCCCAGTCGGTGTCGGTCGTGCGAGAAAAACCCGCCCGCCACCCCTTGCCCCGATCGGCGCAAGAGCCCCCCCCTCCGGCATGAGCCATCCGACCCTCCCTCCGAGACCCCCGATGTTCGGGGAGCCTCCGGCAGGGCGTCATTCTTCAGGGATTCATCGGGGGTCGTGGACAAGCGGTCCCCCCTGATCGTACCATGAAAATGTCAGGAGAAAACCCCCTGAAAGACTCTCCCGGGGGCTCTCCGGACCGCCTCTGTTGTTGTGTCCCACTACGGCATGACCGTCCCCCGATGCACCCTGGAGACCCTCGCCATGGCCCAGCGATCCTCCTGTCTTCCAACGCTGCGTTCTCCCATTCTCCCCTTCCTGATCCTGGCTCTTTCCCTTGGGGCGTCCCCCCGGTTCGGAGGACACCTTGGGGGGATCTGGGGGTGGGGTGGAGAGGCAAGGGCCTACGGGGCGGAGGCGCCCCCTTCGGTCCAGGGCGCCGACAATGGGGTCGACCAGTCCCTGATCAATGCCGCCGCGGCTGGGGATCTCCCCTCCATCGACCGGGCCCTCCGCCACGGGGCCCACATCAACGCCCGGACGAAGTTCGGCAATACCCCCCTCATGTGGGCCATCAATCTGGGCCATCCCGAGGCCGTTCGCCACCTTC
>JAJZHW010000017.1 GCA_021810805.1 Nitrospirota bacterium | reverse complement strand
CCTTTTGATCCTACCCCAAAAGGTCTTCCCTGTCAACCCCTCTTCCGACCACCTCCCGGCGGCCCGGCGTCGGGCGACAAGGTTCAATTTTATACGCTCCCCCCGTTTTTTTGTCAAGCCTCCTTCAAAAACCCTTCTCCTGCCTCGATCTTCCATCCTCCCCCTTCCTCCCCCTCCCCCGCGCCACCACCAGATACACCGCCGGAAGAACCAGAAGGGTCATCGCCGTCGAGCTTGCGAGCCCCCCCACCACGACGGCCGCCAGGGGGCGCTGGATATTGGCTCCCGTACCGGAAGAAAGCAGGAGGGGCACGATTCCGATGCCCCCCACCAGCGCCGTCATCAGGACCGGGCGAAGCCGTCTGCGGGCCGCCACCCGAATGGCCTCCTCCGGCACCTTCCCCGCCCCTTCCTGCTCCCGGACAAAGGAAAGGAGGAGCACCCCGTTCTGGATGGCCACCCCGAAAAGGGCGATGAATCCGATGGAGGCGGGAATGCTCAAGAACTCCCCGAAGGACTTCAGCGCCACCACGCCCCCCACAAGGGAGAAGGGGATGTTCAGCAGGATCAGGAGCGTGTGGAGAATCGACCCAAAGTTCCAGTAAAGGAGAAGAAAAATGACCACAAGGACCAGAGGGACGAGCACCTTGAGGCGCTCAAGGGTCATATTCGTGTTTTCGAACTCCCCCCCCACCGTCATTTGCAGCCCTGTCGGAAGCGGAAGCTTTTGAGCCACGGCCTCGCGCACACCCGCCACCACATGGCTCGTCGACCGGCCAGAGATGTTGAACTGCAGCATGATCAGACGCTTTCCCCCCTCGTGGTAGACCCGGAAGGGCCCCGTCTCCTCGGAAAAGCGGACCAGCTGTCCCAGCGGAACGGACACCCCGCGGGGAGTCGTCAGGAGAATCGTCTTCATCCGGGAGACGGAGTCCCGGATCCCCCGGGGAAAGCGGACATGAAGGTGGATGCGCCGGACCCCCTTCAGGACGGTCGTCGTCAACCCTTCCGGACCGATCCCCATGCGGATCACCTCCAGGATATCGGAGACATTGAGCCCGTAATGGCTGATTGCCTCCCGGTCGATCCGGATGTCCACATAGGGCTGGCCGGTGATCTGCTGTACCGTGACATCCCGGGTTCCCGGCACCGTCCGGACCAGATCCTCGAGGCGCGCCGCATAGGAAGTCAGGAGGGAGAGGTCGTCGGAGAAGAGCTTGATGGCCACCTGGGCCTTGGCCCCGGAGACCATCTCGTCGATGCGCTCCTCGATGGGCTGGGTAAAGTCGAAGGAGACGGAGGGCAGGTTCCGGTGGAGCCGGGACGCCATCTGCGCCACGAGATCGCGCTTTTTGAGCCCATGAGGCCAAAACGTGCGATCTTTCAGAGCCACAAAAATCTCCATGTGGCTTGTCACATCGGTATCCGTTCCGGACTGGGCGCGGCCGATCCGGGACTGGGTCAGCGCCACTTCGGGAAATCCCCGCAGGATCCGGTCAACCGCCCGAGCCGCCTCGGTGGTCTCCGACAGGGAGGCCGAGGGCCAGAGATCGGCAATGACCAGGATCGACCCTTCATCCAGCACCGGAATGAACTCCGTCCCCGTCCGGACAAGAAGCACCCCCGCCAGGGCCATGGTCAGGATCCCTGTCACGAGGACCGCTCCCCGTCTCCGGAGGGTCCATTCGAGAAGGGGAAGATAGAGGGACTCGAGGCGCTTTGCCAGGCGCTCCCCGCGATCCTCCTTCCCCTTCTTCTCCGGGGCCAGGGAGATCATGGCCGGCACGAAGGTGAGGGCCACGATCAGGGAGAGAAGCAGCGCCGTGATGATCGCCAGACCCATGGGGGCAAACATCTTCCCCGGCATCCCCGGAAGAAAGAGTATGGGAAGAAAGACCACCACGATGATCAGGATCGAGAAGAAGACGGGGCGAACGATCTCAGAGCCCGCCCGCACCAGCCGCTCCTCCGGAGAGAGCCCCGGCCAAAGGGATTCGCTCCGTTCGATGTTCTCGGCCATGACGATGGAGGCATCCACCATCATCCCGATCCCGATGACGATTCCCCCCAGACTCATCAGGTCGGCGGCCAGATGGATCCCCCGCATGGCGAGGAAGGTCAGGAGAATGGACAGGGGAAGGCCCAGGGCAACGGAGAGGGAGGCCCAGAGGCGCCCGAGAAAGAGGGCCAGGACGACCACGACCAGGATCCCCCCCCTCCACCAGGGAGCGGACCACCGTATGGAAGGACTGGCGGATGAGGGGCGCTTCATTGTAGTAGGACTCGATCCGGATCCCCGGAGGAAGGAGGGTCCGGTTGATCTGGGCAACCTTCTTCTCCAGCGCGGAGAGGGTCCGGAGGGCATTCTCCCCGCGAAGCATCACCACCGTTCCCTTCACCACATCCCGGCTGTCGAGGAGGGCGTTTCCCCGCCTCACCTCCGGCCGCACCTCCACCCGGGCCACATCCCGCACGAGTACGGGGACACCCTTGCGTTCGGCGATCACCACCGACAGGATGTCCTCCCGGTTGTCGATGCGCCCGATCCCCCGCACCAGATAGTACTCTCCGGAGCGGTCGAGGGTGCCGCCTCCCACATTGCTGTTGTTGAGGGCCAGAGCCCGGGTCACATCCCGGAGCGACAGATGAAAGGCATCGAGGCGAAAGGGGTCCACCACCACAAAGTAGGACTTGACGTATCCTCCGTAGGAGAGAACGGCCGCCACCCCCGGCGTCGTCATCAGGGCGCGCTTGACCACCCAGTCCTGGAGCGTGCGGAGGCTCATGAGGTCGGAGGATCCTTCGAGGGTATAGCGGAAGATATTGCCGGTGGGGGTGGAGACGGCCCCGAGAACCGGAGAGGCTCCGGGCGGAAGAAGGCCCTTGATCGTCCCGAGCCGTTCGGTGACCATCGTCCGGGCCCGGTAGATCTCCGTCCGGGAATTGAAGACGACCATCACCGAGGAAAGGCCGAAGAGGGTCTTGGAGCGGACCGTCCTGACTCCGGGGAGACCGTTCATGACCGGCTCGATGGTGTCGGTGATCTGCTGCTCGACCTCAAGGGGAGACATGCCCGGGGCCTCGGTCAGAATCGTGACCGAGACGGGCGAGACATCGGGGAAGGCATCCACCGCAATGCGGAAAAGGGACATCGTTCCCGAGGCCGCCAGCAAAAGGGCCAGCATCAGGACGATCACCCGGCGGCGAACGAGCCAGACAAAAAAGGCGCGAGCCATCTAGGAGCTGTTCTTCCGTTCGAACTGGGCCTTGACCCAGAACCCGTTGCGAATGACGACCCGCTCCCCGGGAGAAAGTCCGGAGAGAACCGGGACGAGCCCCTCCTCGGAGGCGCCCACCCTCACCGTCCGCATGAGAAAGCGGTCCGCCCCCGACCGGACAAAGACCACCCGGTGGCCCCCGGAGAGAAAGACCGCGCTCTTGGGAACCCAGAGGGTGGTTCCCCGGGAGGGAACCACTATCCGGACAGGAAGGTACATGCCGGGACGCAGGAGAAGGGGCGAGTTCTGAAAAACCCCCCGGACGATCACCGTCCGGGTCCGGGGGTCGGCCAAGGGGCTAATGTAGGCGATGTGGCCCACCAGGTTTTGCCCCCCCTTCGGGGGACGGATGCGCATCTCCTCCCCCAGCGCCAGGGAGGGAAGATCCTGCTCGTAGACCCGGGCGTTCACCCGGACCCAGTCGAGGTTGCCGATCACGAAGAGAGGGTCGCCGGAGTTGATCGACTGTCCGTCGATGACGTTCTTTTTCAGCACATAGCCCGTCAGGAGGGAGCGGATTTTGAGATAGCGCTGGATCTCCCCCGTCGCCTCGAGCCGCCGGATCTCCCGGTCGACCACGCCGAGATTCTTGAGGCGGGCCAGGGCTGCCTCCCGGATCTTTGGCGACAGGGAATGGCTCCCTTGCGCCTTTTGCGTGATTTTTTCGAGCCGGATCGCCTGCAGGTATTCCTGCTGGGCCTCGATATAGTCCGGAGCGAAGGCCGTCATGAGCACCTGTCCTGCCAGCACTTTGTCTCCGGTATCGACGTAGATGCTGTGGACATAGCCAAAGATCGACAGTCGGCGGATCGAGCGGGCCGTCACATAGCGGACCCGATCATCGATGAGGGCCACCTCTCCGTTGGAGCGAATGATCCGGTGGCCCCGCCCGGGAGAGAGAACCTCATCGGCGATCCCCAGGGTCCGGATCACATCCGGCGCGATCCGGATCCCCTCTTCCGCCCGCAGAGGGGCGGGAAGGAAAAGACTCCACAGAAGGGTCAGCCCCAAGAGGAGACCTCAACTCCCCCGAAAAGGAATCCGGATCATGCCAGCCCTCCGACCGAGCTCTCGCGCCGGCACCGGAAGACGTTCCAGATGGAGTAGACGAGCACGGGAAGGGCCACCCCCAGCATGATGAGGGCGATCATCCAGTTCTCCAGGTCCACATTGTGTCCGAGCAGGTGAAGAATCTCCTGGGCTCCGCCCCCGACCACAAAGATCGCTCCGCCCCCCAGGAGGGTGAGGCTTCCCGTCTTGAGGCCAATGGCCGCAATTTCGCTGTCCCGGAACTTATGGGTGGTCCGGAGGGAGGCCCCGAAAAGACCTCCGAGAAGAACCAGCATCGCCGTCGTCCCCAGCCCGAAGAGAAGTCCGGGAAGAAATCCCAGCCAGGGAGAGCCCATGCGGGGAGCGGCCACCGTATAGACGAACATGGCGAAGGGCCCCACCCCGAAGCCGGCGATGAAGCCGTGGATCATGGCCCATCGCACGGGAAAGATCTCGGGGGAGGAGGGGTGGGAGGGGTCCTCCGTGTGGGCGTGGCCCAGGATCGCCGCCGATTGCTCCGCCGCCTGCATGGGCTCGTGATGGTGGCCCAGAAGGTGAAGGTGGATGTAGCGACCCCGCTTGTGGATCTGCCACCCGGCGCCCAGCATCACCGCCCCCACCAGCATGTTCACCCAGGAGTTGATCGACTCCTTCGTGAACCAGGAAAAGAGGAGGAGATAGGAGACCTCGGAGCCCAGGGCCCGCTGCAGGGTAAAGGCCAGCGAAAAGTAGAGCCCCGACCGGAGCCCCTTCTTGCCGGAGGCATTGCCGATGGCGTAGCTGAAGGTGATGGGCCAGGTATGTTCGTCGGGAAGGATGCCGTGGAGAAGGCCGTAGCCGAAGGACTGAAGAAGAAGGGAAAGCATTCGCACCCCGCGCACAGGAAATAACGTGTCTTGGCTCGTCGAGCCCGTTCATTGATGATACATGATCTCAACAACGGGGATCAAGAGAAAGCCACGCTCCCGGCGAAAGCGTCAGCCCGGTGAGGACGAAGAGGGGTCAGCCGAGGGTCCGGAAACGGACCATGCCCGCAAACTTTTCGTATCGGGAGGAAAGAAGATCGGTCGACGGGATCGCCTCCACCTCGGAGAGGTGTTTCGCGAGGGAGCCCTTGAGAAGCTGGCTGGCCCGGGCCACATCCTTCTGGGCTCCGCCCGGGGGCTCGGGGATGATCTCGTCGACGATGCCCATCTCGAGAAGGTTGGGGGCGGTCATGCGCAAGGAGGAGGCCGCGTCGGAGGAGCGGGCGGGATCGTTCCAGAGGATGGCCGCACAGGCCTCGGGCGAGATGACGGAATAGATGGAGTTCTCCATCATGAGGACGCGGTCGCCCACCCCCAGGGCCAGGGCGCCTCCGCTTCCCCCCTCCCCGATCACCACGGCCACGATGGGCACCGCAATTCCGAACATCTCCTGGATGTTCCGGGCAATGGCCTCCACCTGCCCCCGCTCCTCGGCCTCGATCCCGGGATAGGCCCCCGGCGTGTCGATCAGGGAGACGATGGGAAGGCCGAACCTCTCGGCCAGCCGCATGATCCGAAGGGCCTTCCGGTAGCCTTCGGGGTGGGCCATGCCAAAGTTGCGCGTCACCCGGTCCTTGAAGGACTTTCCCTTGTAGTTGGCCACGATGGCCACGCTCCGGCCGTCGAGGGAGGCGACTCCCGCCAGGACCGAGGGGTCGTCCCGGAAGCTGCGATCCCCGTGGAGCTCCATGAAGTTGGTGAAGATCCTCTGCACATAGTCCCAGGCGGTGGGCCTGTCATTGGCCCGGGCCAGAAGGACCCGGTTCCATGTCTCCGATACCGATTCCGCCGAACGAACACTCTCTGCCAGAACGACCTTGCGTGCCATGAACTCTCCTACTCGCGTCTTTCTTCCCCCGGCCCGGAGGGACCAAGCGACGTGATGCCGGTGAGGGCCAGTGCGGGGAATCTCAGGGGATTGGCTCCCCTCTTAAAAAAACCCTTCAGGACAAGGTCCCATCCTCGACAGAATAATCGTCTTGAAAAAGATTGTCAAAGCCCCCCATGGAGGGCTCCATGGCGGTTCGGCCCTCTCCGGAGGGCTCCCAGCGGGGAGATCAGAGGGAAAGGGCCAGAAGAAAAAGGATCTCCCCCGACTCGATGAGAAATCCGGCCACATCCCCTGAAAACCCATCGACCTTGGGCAAATAGATCCTTCCCAGAACCATCATTCCCAGAAAGACGGCTCCGGCCCCCCAGAAGATCCGCTCCTCCCCGGTCAGGAGAGCCCCCAGGGCTCCCAGAACAAAAACGGCCCAGGACAATCCCCCCCCTCCCTCCACAAAGCTCTTCCCCAATCCCCCCTCTTCCCCAGGAAATCGTCTCGCCAGAATGCGGGCCGCCACCGGAAGAAAGGCCCGGGAGAGAACCGGAGCCAAAAGGAGGGCGAAAAGGCGGGGGTGAGCCAGGAGGATCCCCGTTCCTTTGGACAGGACAAAAAGGATCAGGGCCAGGATTCCGAAGACTCCCTTCCGGGGATCCTTTCGGATCCGGCGCTTTTCTTCGGGGGAGACCGGAGCATAGGCACACTCCAGGGTATCGGCCACTCCGTCGAGGTGGATCCCACCGGTGAGGGCCACCCATGCCCCCAGAAGAAGCAGGGTCTCGATCTGCGGGGGAACGACGGGAAAAAAACGATGGAGCGTCCAGGAGAGAAGCGCCAGAAGAAGGCCCAGGAGAAGCCCGGCCGCAAGAAGGGGGGCGGGACCGATGCGAAGAGGAAGAGCCCGGCGGTGGATGAACCGGGGAACGGGAAGCCGAGTGAGGAAGGCCAGCCCCAGAAGAAACCCCGCCACCCTTTCCCTGACCCCTGCCCCTTCCCCTTCGGGTGCGGGGGAGGTCACCCGGGCCCGGCCTCGGAGACGGAGGCCTCGGAGAAGGTGGCCATCCGGTTGTAGAGCTCCACCGCCGAAACGACCAAGGGATAGGCCACCGCCGCCCCCGAGCCCTCCCCCAGACGAAGCTCGAGAGACAAAAGGGGAGAGAGACCCAGGTGCTCGAGAAGATATCTGTGCCCCGGCTCAAGGCTCATGTGGCTTGCGAGAAGCCAGGGGCGCACTCCCGGGATCAGCTCCACGGCCAGCAGGGCCGCCGCCGTCGTGATGAAACCATCCAGGATCACCGGAACGCGCCGAACGGCCCCCCCCACAATGAATCCCGCCAGCGCGGCGATCTCGAGCCCCCCCACGGCACACATCCAGTCGAGGGGAGAGGAGAGCAGGGGGCGATAGATGGCCAGAGACTCCTCCACCACCCGGATCTTCTTTCGGCGGCCTTCGGGGGAGAGCCCTGTTCCCGTTCCGGCCAGCTCCTCGGGAGGGCGCCGGAGGAGCGCCGCCGCCAAGGCGGTGGAGGCGGTGGTGTTGCCGATCCCCATCTCTCCGGTGAGAAGAAGCGTGGCCCCCGCGTCGGCGGCCCGGTTTGCCATCTCCATTCCCACCTCGAGCGCCTGGATCCCCTCCCGGGGAGACATGGCCGGCTCCCGGCGAAAGTTCTTCGTTCCCCGCGCCACCTTCCGGTGGAGGAGCCCCTCGGCCCCCGACAGGTCTCCGTCCACCCCCACGTCGACGATGGAGAGGGAGAAGCCATGGGTGCGGGAGAGAACGCTGATCGCCGCCCCGCCCCGGAGATAGTTGAGGACCATCTCCCGGGTCACCGCGGAGGGATAGGCCGAGACCCCCTCGGCCGTCACCCCATGGTCTCCGGCAAAGACCACGCACGCCCCCCTGGGGGAGGGAGGGCGATCCGAACCATGCAGTCGGGCATACCAGAAGGCCACCTCCTCGAGACGGCCAAGGCTCCCCAGGGGTTTCGTCAGGTGGTCGAGACGATCCTTGATGGCCAGGTCAAAGCCCGGGTCGGGCAGGGCCACCTTCTTCGACCATCCATCGAGGGGGGGGTGAAGGGGAAAGGGGGCATCGGAGGCGGACGGGCCGGAGGGGCCCGAGTGGGAGGGGGTCATGAAACACATCTCCTTGAGAGGGCTGAAATCAGGATGGTTATTGCCATGCTGGTTCTTTGGGCTTTCCCGTGAAGAGCAAAAAAATGGAATGAACCCTCATCGGATCCGGAGGGGGCAGCCCGCCATCACGGCGTAGACCGCCTGGGCCTCCCGGGCCAGTCGCTGGTTCCAGAGCCCCAGACGATCGGCAAAGAGCCGGGCGGAGGGATCCATCGAAACCCCGCCCCACCCCACCTCCTCGCTGACCACCACCACAGGCCCCTGACGCGTGGAAAGGAGCTCCGAGAGACGATCCATCCAGGAAGAAATCTCGGGATCGCCCAGGGTCTCGAGGACGCAAAACCCCAGGCTGTCCAGCAGGACCGGCCAACCCTCCCGCTCCCCCCCGGCTCCAAGGATGCCGGAGGTGATCCCCTCTCCCAATCCCGCCTCCAAGGTCGCCACTCCCTCCGGTCGCTCCTGGCGGTGGCGGGCGATGCGGGCCTCCATTTCGGCATCGAGGGCCTTCCCCGTGGCCCAGTAGAGCCAGCGATCCCCGAAGCGGTGGGAGAGAAGACTCATGGCAAAGGCGGTCTTGCCGGAGCGGATGCCTCCGGTCACCAGGACGAGATCTCTCACCTAAAATCCCCGGCGACGCAGGCGGGCAAGGATCTCCTCTCCCTTGCGGGACTCCACCGAATGGGGGGTCACGGCAAACTCGATGAAATCGAAGTGGGGAGAAAAAAGATCCCGCACCTCCTCGGAGGTGGTGGTCCAGGGAGGACCTCCTTCCCGACCGTGGACATAAAAAAGCCCTACGAGCTCTCCTCCCGGCCGGACCATCCGGGCCGCCATCTCCCGGTATTCCCGTCTGCGATCGGGGTCGATGGCACAAAAACAGGTCTGCTCCAGGAGATAGTCAAATCGGCCGTAGTGTTCGGGAGAGAGGCGGAAGAGATCCTCCTCCACATAGCTGACGCGGACGCCGTGGCGTTCGGCCAGGGCCCGCCCCTCGGCCACCGCCTCCGGGGCAAAGTCCACACAGGTGACCTCAAAGCCCAGCTCCGCGAGATAGAGGGCCTCCCATCCCCGGCCCGCCCCCGGGATCAGGATCGAGGAGTACGGGACCAGCGCCCGGGACTCCACGAGGTGGACGAAGGGGGGGGCCACCTTCCCCAGATCCCACCCGGTGTTTTTCTCCAGATAGCGGCCATTCCAGAAGTTTACATCCGGCATCGCAACGTTCTCTCTTTCGTGAGATCAAGGACCCGCGAGTCCCGTTTCATTTTTCGGCGCCATTGGGCAAACTGGCGCAACCCCTCACTAAGACGCAAAAAAATAATCTTGACGATCATGGCAAAAGTTCGGAGAAAAGTCGAGAAAATGATCGCCCCACCAACAGCCCCCCCTTTTCTAGCGGTCAGAGTCCCCCGAGAGATCCTTCAGGTCGGCGATCTTTCGGTAGAGGGTCCGAAGGGAGACGCCCAGGACCTTGGCCAGCCCCGGAAGGTCGTCCCCCTTCTGGGCCAGGGCCCAGGAGAGGTAATGTCGCTCCGCCTCCTCCAGGGAGACGAGCCGGGGAGCTCCAGAGGGGGAGGAGGAAGGAGGGAGGAGCGAGGAGGGCCCCCCTCGGTCGGCCAAGCCGGCCAAGTCGGCCAAGTCGGGAAGATGGTCCGGGGTAATCTCATGGCCATCGGAGAGGATGAGGGCCCGCTCCAGGATGTTCCGAAGCTCCCGGACGTTGCCCGGATAGGAGTGGGCCGCAAGAAGGGCCAGGGCCCCGCGGCTCACCGCAATGCGGGAGGAGGAGAGTCGCGAGAGAATCGAGGCCACCAGGAGAGGAATGTCCTCCCGGCGCTCTCTTAAAGGGGGAAGCTCCACGGGAAAGATGTTCAGGCGGTAGTAGAGATCCTGCCGGAAGCTCCCCTCCCGCACCATGGCCAAAAGGTCCCGGTGGGTGGCAGAGATCAGGCGAATATTCGCATGGAGGGGCTCGATCCCCCCCACCCGGCGAAAGACATTGGTCTCCAAAAGCCGGAGAAGCTTGGCCTGGACGGAGAGGGGAAGCTCCCCGATCTCGTCAAGAAAGAGCGTTCCTCCGGTGGCGGCCTCCACCAGTCCGGTCTTGCGGGTGTGGGCCCCGGTGAAGGATCCCTTTTCGTGGCCAAAGAGCTCGCTTTCGATGAGGTTTTCCGGAAGGCCGGAGCAGTCGACCGCCACGAAGGGACGATCGGAGCGGGGAGAGAGCTTGTGGATGGCGAGAGAGACCAGCTCCTTGCCCGTTCCGGTCTCTCCGTGCAGGAGAACCGTCGCCATCTGGGGCGCCACCTTGTGAATGGTCGCCATCATCCGGACGAAGGCGGGGGATTCCCCCACAAGCCCCTCGGAGCGGGGATCGGGGCGACCGGCCGGGGAGCTGATGATCCGCTCGAGGTAGACCGGGGCCCCCGCGGAGCCTCCCCCCGGAGCGGACGGTCCGGGAAGCACAGGAATCACCTCCACGCTGGCAAAGACCCGTCCGTCGGCCGAGTGGTGGATATGGAAGGCCCGGGCCGAGTGTCCCCCCTCCCGGGCCTCCAGCAAGGGACAGGCCTCCCCATGGCGATCGCAGGGGACGGCTGAGTGATGGGAGATTTCGTGGCAGGTCTTTCCCACGACATCGCCATGGCCCGTGGTGTAGGTCTCGCGATAGGCACGGTTGGCGGCGAGGATCCGATAGTCGTCCCCGATGATGACGCAGGGCTCGGAAAACCCTTCAAGAAGCTCGTCAAAGCCCAGCTCATGGGGAGGAAGCGCCAGCGTCCCGGAAATGAAGACCGGACGAAGAGGTCTCATCAAAACTCCTTTTGCCATATTTGTCACCAATTCTACCCCATCTGTGCCATTGGCGACAAGGCTTCCCCGGAAGCCATCACACAAAGACAATCCAATCAATGATATTTTTCATGGCATCCCTTTTGCTTAATTGGGAGATGTCGGAATCATGTCCGCCTGTCGATTGGATTGGACCCGGAACTCCGATCACACGACCAAAGGAGCCCCTCGATGTTGTCAGATCATTTGGTGACCCTTTCCCGCCTTCAGTTTTCGGTGACGGCCCTCTACCATTTTCTCTTCGTTCCCCTGACGCTGGGACTCACCTACATCCTCGTCATCATGGAAACGGTCTATGTCATGACCGGAAAAGAGATCTACAAGGACATGACCCGCTTCTGGGGCAAGCTCTTCGGCATCAACTTTGCCCTGGGGGTCACCACCGGACTGACCATGGAGTTCGAGTTCGGGACCAACTGGTCCTACTACTCCCACTATGTCGGAGACATTTTTGGCGCCCCCCTGGCCATTGAAGGGCTCATGGCCTTTTTCCTCGAGTCGACCTTCGTCGGTCTCTTCTTTTTCGGCTGGGACCGCCTCTCCCGGCCGGCCCACCTGATGGTGACCTTTCTCACCGCCACCGGGACCAACCTCTCCGCCCTCTGGATCCTGGTGGCCAACGGATGGATGCAGCACCCGGTGGGGGCCCACTTCAACCCGCTGACGATGCGGATGGAGATGTCGAGCTTCTGGCAGGTCTTTCTTAACCCCGTCGCCCAGGCCAAGTTCGTCCACACCGTCTGTGCCGGCTATGTCACCGCCTCGGTCTTCGTTCTGGGGATCAGCAGTTGGTATCTCCTCAAGGGGCGGAACATGGAGTTCGCCAAACGCTCCTTCCGGATCGCCGCCGCCTTTGGCCTGGCCACCACCATCGGCGTGATCATCCTGGGGGACGAATCGGGCTATCTCGACGACCTGGGGCAAAAGACCAAGATCGCCGCCATCGAGGCCCTCTGGAAGACCGAGCCGGCCCCGGCCTCCTTCAACATCTTTGCCATTCCCGACCAGGCCCATATGAAAAACGATGCGAAGATCTCCGTTCCCTGGGCCCTGGGGCTCATCGCCACCCGATCCTTCGACACCCCCATTCCCGGACTTCGGGAGATCGAACAGAAAAACGAGGGGCGCATCGCCAACGGGATCCAGGCGGTCCTGGCCCTGGACAACTATCGGGCCCACCCGGGGGATGCCACCGCCCGGGCCCAGTTTGAAAAGTATCAGAAAGACCTGGGATTCGGCCTTTTGATGAAGCACTATGTTCCGGATATCTCCAAGGCCACCCCGGCCGACATCCACCGGGCCTCCATGGAGAGCCTTCCCAAGGTCGCCCCCCTCTTCTGGACCTTCCGCTTGATGGTGGGGCTGGGCTTCTCCTTCTTTGCCCTCTTTGCCCTGGCCTTCTACTACTCCAGCAAAAACCGCTGCGAGAAAAAGCCCTGGCTGCTCAAATGGGCCCTCTTCTTCATCCCCATGCCCTACCTGGCCAGCGAGCTGGGGTGGTTCGTCGCCGAATACGGGCGGCAGCCTTGGTCCATCTACGGGATCCTGCCCACCTCGGATTCGGTCTCGACCCTCTCCGACAGGAGCCTCTACTTCTCTCTTGCCGGCTTTACCCTCTTTTACACGGCCCTTCTGATCGTCATGCTGACCCTCATGTTCAAGGTCGCCCGCAAGGGACCCGCCACCTTGGGAACAGGGCGCTATGAGGGAGAAGAGATCTCGCCCGCCACACTCGGCACTCACCCCGTCTAACGGCCAAGGAGATCCTCAAGATGTTCGACTATGCCACACTCAAGTTTCTCTGGTGGGTTCTCGTGGTGGTCCTGCTTGTCGGCTTTGCCGTCATGGACGGATTCGACATGGGCGTGGGAACCCTGCTCCCCTTCATCGGAAAGACCGATACCGAACGACGGGTCCTGCTCAACAGCGTGGGACCCCACTGGGAAGGCAACCAGGTCTGGTTCATCACCGCCGGCGGAGCCGTCTTTGCCGCCTGGCCCATGGTCTATGCCACCGCCTTCTCGGGCTTCTATGTGGCCATGCTCCTGGTCCTCTGGTCCCTCTTCTTCCGTCCCGTGGGCTTCGACTACCGGAGCAAGCTCGAAAATTCGACCTGGCGAACCTTCTGGGACTGGGGGCTCTTTGTCGGGGGGGCCATCCCTCCCGTGGTCTTCGGGGTGGCTTTCGGCAACCTCTTCGAAGGGGCCGCCTTCCGCTTCGACCCGGAGCTCCACTCCTCCTTTTCCTTCACGGTTCTGGATCTCTTTACCCCCTTTACCCTCACCGCCGGGGTTCTGAGCCTTCTGATGATCGTCTTCCACGGCGCCACCTACCTCGTTCTCCGTACCGAAGGGGAGCTCGCCCGCCGCAGTCAGCGGGCCGCCACGGCGACAGCCTCCCTTCTGGCCGTGCTCTTTCCCGTGGCGGGCTATGCCCTGGCCCACGGAGTCTCCGGATACCGGATCCTCTCCGGAGATGCCCCCGGGGGCCTGGCCAACCCCATGGCCAAGACGGTGGGACGCGCCCCGGGAGCCTGGCTGGACAACTTTCATGCCCATCCGATCCTCTGGGTTGTGCCGGGGGTGATTTACCTGGGGATCGCCCTGGCCCTCCTCTCCCTTCGGGCCGGAAAGCCCCTGATGGCCTTCGTGGGCTCGGCCCTGGCCAATGGCGCGGTCATCACCACCGCGGCCGTCTCCCTCTTCCCCTTTATCCTTCCGTCGAGCCTCGATCCCCGGAGCAGCCTGACGGTCTGGGATGCGGTCTCAAGCCCCCTCACCCTGGAAATCATGTTCTGGGCGGCGATTCTTCTGACCCCCATTGTTTTGACCTATACCGGATGGTGCTACCGGGTGATGCGAGGCAAGGTCACCGTGGCATTGGTTCGCGAACAGGACCACACCCTTTACTGAGACAAAAAAGGAGGCACGACGATGTGGTATTTCTCCTGGTTTATCGGCGTCACCATGGCTGTTCTTCTCGCGGTCATGCATGCGCTCTGGTTTGAGGTCCAGGCCGACACGCTCCTCCTTCAGGAGCAGGGCCAGAAGACCCCGAAGAGCCGCTAATAAGGAAAACCCACGGCGGAAGGACGTGACATTCCGCCACAGAGATCAACCTCAGTCAGCAAAGGAGTCCCTTATGAAAAAAGTCGTCGTTCTCGGTGCCGGAACGGGCGGGATGCCCGCAGCCTATGAACTCCAGGAAGCCCTGGGAGACAAGATCCATGTCACCGTCGTCAACCAGACGGATTTCTTTCAGTTCGTCCCCTCCAACCCCTGGGTCGCCGTGGGGTGGAGAACACGCAAAGAGACCACCTTCAACGTCAAACCCTATCTTCAGAAAAAGGGGATCGACTTTATCGCCAAGCGGGTCGATGCCATCGATCCCAAGAGCAACACCTTGACCTTCATGGACAAGACCACGCTCGACTACGACTACCTGGTCATCACCACCGGCCCGCGCCTGGCCTTTGAACTGATCGAAGGAGCGGGTCCGGTCAACGGCCACACCCAGTCGATCTGCAGTATCGACCATGCCGAAGCCGCCTATGAAAAGCTCCAGTCCTTCATGAAGAACCCCGGGCCGGTCATCGTGGGAGCCTTCCAGGGAGCCAGCTGCTTCGGACCGGCCTACGAGTATGCCTTCATCCTCGACCGCCACCTGAGAAACCACCGCATGCGAAACAAGGTTCCCATCACCTATGTGACCGCCGAACCCTATGTGGGCCATCTGGGTCTCGGGGGCGTGGGAGACTCCAAGGGCATGCTGGAAAGCGAGTTCCGCTCCCAGGACATCAAGTGGATCACCAACGCCAAGGTGACCAAGGTCACGGAAAACACCATGTATGCGGAAGAGGTTGATGCCAACGGGAACAAGCTCCACGAGCACGAGCTCCCCTTCAAGTACTCCATGATGATCCCGCCCTTCCGCGGCATCGAGGCCGTGGCCAAGGTGGAGGGGCTGGTCAACCCCGGAGGCTTCGTCGTCATCGACGAATACCAGCGGAACCCCACCTACAAGAACATTTACTCGGCGGGCGTCTGCGTCGCCATTCCCCCGGTGGAAAAGACACCGGTCCCCACCGGAACCCCCAAGACGGGGTATATGATCGAGTCGATGGTCTCGGCCATCGTCCACAACATCAAGGCCGACCTGGCCGGCAAGAGCCCGGACACCAAGGGGACCTGGAATGCCATCTGTCTGGCCGACATGGGGAACACCGGAGCGGCCTTCGTGGCACTCCCCCAGATCCCGCCCCGCAACGTGGCCTGGTTCAAGAAGGGCAAGTGGGTCCACCTGGCCAAGATTGCCTTCGAAAAATACTTCATCCGCAAGATGAAGACCGGGAGCTCCGAGCCCATCTACGAAAAGTACATGCTGAAAGCTCTCGGCATCACCCGTCTCGAAGAAAAGAACTGACACCAGAGCCTCGCCGGGGGAGGGAGATTTTCCCTCCCCCTTTTTTTCTTTTCCCCCCTCCGGAATCTTCTTCTCATCACCTGATTGTCTTCACAGACACACCTCTCTTGACCCTCCCCGCGCAGCCTGCCCCCGCCGTGCTACACTGAACCGGACCGCAAAAATGCCCCCGCAGGGTCTCCTGCGCCAAATGGGAGTGTTGACCGATGGCCCGTTGGATATCCGACCATGCCGGGATTCGGCCTCTGGCCCCAAACGAGAAGAACTACGGCTTCATGGATCTCTTCTGGAACTGGTTCGGGGACAGCGCCAATGCCTCGAGCTGGTACTTCGGAGGGCTCCTGGCCCTGGCCGGACTTCCGGTTCTTTTGTGGAACACCTTTCTCCTGACGCCCCTGATCATCCTCCCGTGGGCCGCCCTGGCCTGGATTTCGGCCAGAACCGGGGCGACGACCGTGGTGCTGGCCCGCCCCGCCCTGGGGGAGAGGGGGGGGACGCTCTTTCTGGGGGTCGCCGAAACCTTCGTCCAGCTGGGCTGGACCACCGTCACGACCTACATCGGGGCCCTCTCCCTCGTTCACATTCTCCAGGGGGCGAAGGCGGGGGCGCCCGCCTCGCCGACCTCCCTCCCCATGGTGGGGGCCCTTCTCTTGATCGCCCTCGTTCAGGGGGCGGTGGCCGCCGCCGGGGCCGAAGCCATCCGCCTTCTCAAATGGGTCAGCTCCCTTTTGCTCATCCTTCTCGGCGGCATCGAATCGGTCTCCCTGATCCGCCAGTTCGGCCTCTCTCCCCTGCTCTCCCCTCCTCCCCCCTCCTCGGCTCCCTTCTCCCCGATCCGCCTTCTGGACATCTCCTTTGTCAACGTCTGGACCTGGCTCCAGGTGGGAGACTTCGGCCGCTTCTCCAAAACGGAACGCGGGGCCTTCTTCGGATCCTGGCTCGGCCTTTGGGCGGGCCAGGCCTGGTTTGTCATGGTGGGGGCCATGGCCGTGGTGGGGCTGGGGCTGGCCACCGGACACCTGAGCGCCGACGACAGCGACCCGTCGCGTCTCATGGAGCGCCTGGGGCTTTCCTGGGTGGCCCTCTCCGTCATCTTCCTCTCCTGTGTGAGCGTGAGCGCCAGCAATCTCTACGGGGCCGGCATGGGTCTTCTCTCCCTGCTGCCGCAGCGGCGCACTCCTACGCCACAAAGCTCCCTGGCCATCGTCTCGACCCTCCAGGTCGGAACCGCCTTCATCCCCCTTTTCTTCGGGAGCTTCATCGGCTTTTTCACCGACTTTTTGACGGCGATCGGCGGCCTTTTTATCCCCCTGTGGAGCATTGTCCTCACCGAGGCCGTTTTGCAGGGCCGCCGGAGGAACGAGGGGGCGACGATCGGGGCAACGCAGGATCCTTACTGGAGCCCTCACCGGACCAACCGTGCGGGTTGGTGTGCGCTGATCGCCGGAGCAGGGCTTTATTATCTGGCCCCCCCTCTCTGGCCCACGATGGTGGCACGCACCGGGATCACCCTTCCCGCCATGGCGCTGACCATCGGAGGCTATTTGGTCCTGACCCGCCTTCCCCCCTCGAAATGGAAGAAGGAGGGTCGATGATCTGGTGGCTCCGAAAAATATGAGGGGAGCCCGCAGAGTTCAAGGGGGGCCGGAGGGAGAAGAACGGAATAGAGGGGTCCGCCACCTGACGGAAAAGACGGCGCAAGAGAAGCACAAGCGGAAGGAGACGGAGAAAAATTAAGAAGAGGGGGGCCGGGCAGGAACCCAGGAAAAGGATAAGGAGGCGGGGCGGAAGAAAAGAAGAAAATAAAAAGGGCGAAGCCCGAAGGCCTCGCCCCGACAGATCACGATCCGGTTAAATCAGGTAAAAATTAAGAGACTACTTTTTCTTGGGAGCCGCCTTGGAGTTCACGGACTCACGAAGAGCCTTCCCGGGGGAGAACTTCGGAGCGGTCTTGGCGGCAATCTTGATCTCTTTGCCAGTCTTCGGATTGCGGCCGGTCCGGGCTTTGCGGGAGACGGTTCCGAAGGTTCCGAATCCGACGATGGTGACCTTTTCGCCCTTCTTCATTGACGCTTCGATGGACTTGAGAAATCCGTCAACAACCGCATGGACGTCCTTCTTGGAAAGCTTGGAAGACTTTGCGACCTTTTCGATGAGCTCCGTTTTGTTCATGAACGATCTCCTTGAAGAAAGGTGAGTGAGTCTTTCTGCAACCTGTAGTAAAGAAGTGTTAAAAGTTCAACCTGTCTTTCGGAGACAGGATAAAACAAGAAAATAAAAAAAGATAGTCTCTCCTCTCGAGTCTTTCTAAATTTCCTCTTCCGCAAAGGGCCAAGGACAGGTACGATCGATTTAAAAATAATTAATAACAACTCTTTAAATGTATTGACTCCAAGCAATAAGTTTTTTCCCCTTCCCTCGAAAAAACCGATGATTCCTCTCTTTTGAAGGGTCACTTACCCGAAACCCGGACCGGGAACTCCGAAGGCTCCGGAGGACGGCTCTCTTCTGGCCATCGCTTCGATCCTCCGGCATAGGCGAAATCCATTGCCGGAAGACGCCCTATTTTTGGGATTTCCGGCAAAATCTGGAGGTGTGGGTGCCTTTCTGCGGTCCTTTCATCCATTTTCGACCAAGATTCCCCTCTCTCAATTTTTTCCGATTGAGTCTTTGGTTAAGATCGTGTAGTCTGTAGAAAATTTTGAGCATGAACCGACGAATGCCCCAGAATACGATCGTGGAGCCAAAGCTCCAGGGAGCCATGATGTTCTCGCAATCCCCCTCTCCTTTCCTGCAAGTTTTCGTAAAAAGCCTCCTGGCCCGATGACGCATCCACCTCGGGAAGGAGGGACTCCGGCGGCCCTTCCGCCTTCTTCTCACGCCATCCAAGAAGGCCCCGGGAAACAATCCCGGCCCTTTAGCGCGTGAGGAAGGGGTCAGCCGCGAAGCGCTCTTTGCGGAGCCTTTCGCGCCTGATTCTTGCGGGAGGGATTCTCCTTTTTCCTCTGTTTTCCCCGGAGGGCCAGGCCGACCCCGTGGACCAGACCCTCCCCTGTCCCCCGAACCTCCAGGGGCTCTCTCCCTCGACCTGTCGCCCCGCCATTCCTCCGCCCGCCCCTTCCCCTGCCCGAACCCTTCCCAAATTTCTTCGCTTCCACCATGGGAAGGTGTACGTGGCAAAGATCACAAAGGCCAACTGGCGCCGCACATTCCGCCAGCATGTGGCCGCCTCCGTCGCCAAGAGGATTTACCCCCACCCCACCATGGGGGAGTTTGCCATCCTCGACACCACCATCCGCTTTCTTGGAAATGAGGAGATGCACATGAAGGTCACCCGGACCTCTCCCGTCCTTTACAGGATCCGGGTCTCCCGCCGGACCCTGAACCGGATCGAGGCCCGCCTCCTTGAGGCCGTGAAAAAAGGTCATCTCGACTATCGGGTGGGGGCGATCGCCTACAAGGGGGGCTCCTCCGCCCAGCAAAAATTCATCAAACGCTCCATTTTCCTTCCCGCCGACCACATCATGGATTCCCGATCCCTCGCGGACGAGCTCTACGAGATCAGCCAGATCCCCGGCTTCAAGCGGGCCGATGCCATCTTTTCTGCCGCCATCCACCCCCGGGACCTCCACTTCGATGCGGCCCACGGCTACGCCAGAGGAATCCGCTTCGTGATCCATACCGCGAGCCCCCACTGGTCACGGATCATCCGCCGGAGCATCGTGCTCTATGTCGCCAACCTCCTCTTCGACATGAAAAACCCCTTTGCCCAGGAGATCGCCCTCCATGTGGCCCGACATTCCGAAAAGATCTTCTGGCGTCCCATGATCGTCGCCATCTCCTCCCGGGACACCTACCGGGTTCGTGTTCCGGTCAAGCTCCTGCAAAATATCCGAAACGCCCTTCTCGATCGGGCACAAAACGGCGAACCAGGCGCCCTCGCCCCGGCCGGGAAATCCGAGGAGGCCGATGCCGAAGACTCCGGGACGATTCTCGACTCCCGGCCCTCGGCCCGCTCCTTCGGGGACATTCCGGTCACCCCCCGATCCCAGGAGATCGCTCCCCCCGTCTCGGGGCCCGAATTTGAAAACCTTCTCCTTCACATCACCCCCCTCCCCCTCCTGTCGGGATCCCAGATCGAGGTCGACAACTATGGATACGCGCCCACCGGGGCGCTGGTTCCCACCTTCAGCGGGGCCCTCAACAATGCCGGAACCCCCGGAGGGCTCCTCACCCTGAACGCCTCGACCAGCTTTGGGGGGCTGAACTCGGGAACCCTCTCCTACTCGGCCCCCCTGAACCTGACCAGCCGCGCCGGGACCGATCTCATCGCCATGAACTATGTGATCGGGCGGGGGTACTCCCCCTGGGGGCAGGGCCCGAACGCGGCACAGCAGGCCGCCCTGGGCATCGCCGGAGACAGTTATGGAGCCGACCTCTGGAGCCAGCAGGCCATCACGGAGCATCCGGACAAGACCCTCTTCGTCAAGGAGCTGATCTTCTGGAAGGCCTTTCAGGACACCTACTCCCAGACCACCCAGAACCTTCGGCAAATACCCGGAGCGACCCTTGACATCAATGGCTTTCTGAATCGGTCCCCTCTGGCATTCAGCGTCGATCTCTCCACCACGGTCTACGACCTCTTCCAGGGGGCGGGATCGAGTCCGGGAACGGGATTTCTCACCACGACCCCGGGTGTGCGCGACTATACCGACCTCTCGGGGTCGATGAAGCTCTCCCTTTCAAAAAGGTATGCCCTGCTGCTTTCGACCATGGACCAGCAGGGCGCCGGCGGCCTTCTTGACCCCATGCTCCAGGCGACACTGGGGGGCATGGCCAACGTCCGGGCCCTGCCCACCGCCGCCCTCTTCGGCAACAACCTCGACAGCGGCTCCTTGAGTTTTTCCCGCAGCGATCCGACAAGACTGGGGGATCTCTCCGACTCCCTCTTTTTTGATGCCGGGGAGGTCTGGGGTTCCGGCGGCTCCTTTGCCGCCATGGGGCCGGGCCTCGAAGAATTCCTCAATGCCTCCCACTTCTATGTCAAGATGGATGTGGCCGTTCCGGTGGGCCCCCTTCCGCTTGCCTCCCTGGGGCCCTCGGTTCCGGCCATGTCGGGGGGGAACATCGCCCAGGGAGGAATTCCCCTTCAGGGGTGGCTCTCGGTGGCGATCAAATACTAGTCCCCTTCCTTTCAGGGAGAGGGGACGTCACAAGGGGTTACGACAACATTTCACTGTTGACAAGCGATATCGAACAATAAATAATGAATCATGATTTGTTCGATGGGGCTTCATGCGGCGTGCCCCCTGCGACAACCAGAAAGCCATGGAGCAAGAAGACCGTGAAGAAGATCAGATCGGGAGAAAGAAAACAGAACAAGGGCCTGGTTCCAAGTCTGACGACGATTCTTCTTTCCGGCCTTCTCTCTCTGGGGCTCGCCCCCAAGGGGGCCTGGGCCCATCCCCACCAGGGCCATAAATCGGCTCCCAAGCTTCCCCATACCCCTGCGCCCACCTCGCCGGGACCGAACTCCCCGTCTCCGTCGACATCCATTGCGGGAACTTCCTCCGGGAAGCCCCTCTGGGCCTCCTACTCCGGGACGAAGAGCCAGGGAAACGACTCCTCCGGCTCCTCTCACACAGGGGGAAAATCCGGGAATGACGTCTCGCAAAACTCGGGGCACTCGGACAAAGGGGCGGGCAACGCGCCATCCGACGGCACGACCCATTCGAAAGGATCCTCCGGGGACTCCTCTCAAAACGGCTCCGACAAGAAGAGCTCCGGACAAGGTGAGTCCGGCCAAACGAAGACCCCCACCACGGGCTCTCTCTCCCAAAACAACTTCCAGGGAAAGGGAAAAGATCCGAACGACACTGGATCCCGCTCTCAAAGCTCATCTCCAGCCCCGTCGGATCAGAGATCCACTCCCCCCGCCTCTTCTGAGACAAGCTCCGAAACACTCCCCGTTTCGACCGCTCCGGGCACGACCCCAAATTCTGGCACCGACGTCTCCCTCTCCGTGACCCATGGGATCGCCTTCAACAACAATCCCCATGCCGACTTTAACCGGGACGGTCAGGACGCCACCCCTCCCAACCCCCTTCCGCCTCCGAGCTCTACTTCGACAGGATCGGGCTCGACAGGCTCGGGAACGGGGTCGAGCTCCTCTTCCTCGGGATCAGGATCCACGGAAGACTACGGCAGCACCGGGCAAACGGGGGGATCGACAGGAACGAACAGCTCTCCTTCGCCGACGTCATCGAACACAGGCTCGACGGGAGACACCGGATCGACGACGACCACCTCCTCCTCGGGGACCGGAACGAATACCGCTCCTCCGCCGACCTCATCGAACACAGGCTCGACGGGAGAGACCGAAACAACAACCTCGTCTTCGGAAAGCACCCCCTCCACGACATCGTCCTCGGGAACGACCTCAACATCGACGCAGACAACCTCCTCCACCCCAACGTCCACCTCGACTGTGACCACCGTCTCCAATGACGGGTCCGGGAGTCTGACCACCACGACATTCTTGCCGGTCTCCTCCCCCTCGACAATCACCTCGACCGACAACGCCCGGGAGAGCCCGGCACCAACCATCGACATTATCGTGGCCAACGCTCCGGCCACCGGCTCCGATGACGGAAGCGGGCCCTCAACGGGAATAGCCCCGGCCGCTCCTCCCGCCTCCTTCTCCGTGGAGGGTGGAACAAATGTCGCCTCCGGATCGGGCTCCTCGTCCGATGACATCGCCTCGACAATTTCCAGCTCCGGGGCCTCGTCGGTGGTGGTCCTCATCCCCGGCCTCTCCACTTCGGGTGTCGAGATCATCGACACAAAAGACGCGGGAAAATAGACATAGGTCGACAAGGGGGGAGTTTCGATCCCCCCACGTTTATCTCCCCCTTGGCAAGTCCCGTTATTCCCAGCCCAAACTCAACGAATTCCAGGCCGGACAGCCGAACCGGCCCTTTCCACATCATCCAACCCACCGTTTGGGGATTCTCCCAACCATCGACTCGGACGTTCACTCGAAGCCAGCGACACCGCATGCTAGAGGGTAATCGCACCGATCCGGTCCAGCTCCCGTTTAAGTGCCACGTGATCGTTTTGAAGATGCTCCAGCGGCAAGGCCAGGAAGGCCTTGATGCGGCGCTGTAAAAGCCGATAGGCCATCTCAAAGGCCCGGTCGATCTCTGATCCGCTGCCGGTGGCCTTGGCCGGATCCTCCACCCCCCAGTGGGATCTGAGGGCGGGACCCAGAAAGGCCGGGCAGGTCTCTCCGGCGGCGCTTGAGCAGACGGTAATGACCACATCGGGGACGATGGAAAACGCGTCCCAGGACTTGCTGGAGAGGCCCTCCACTGAAAGACCTTCCCGCCTCAGAAGGGCCAGGCTTCGGGGGTGGACCGTGCCGGTGGGCTGGCTCCCGGCACTCATCGCCCGAAAGCCAGCCGGAGCGAGGTGGTTAAAGATGGCCTCCGCCAGAATCGACCGACAGGAATTTCCCGTGCAAAGAAAGAGGATGTTCATCGATAACCTCACTCCCTCCTGAAGTCGTGGAAAGACCCAGAGATCCCCTCTCCCTGCACCGGCTCGAATCTTCGGAAACACTCGGCGAATGAGCCCGAGCCCGTGAGGGCCTCCTCTGGGCGCTCGAACAATGCAATAACTATTGAAATAATATCAGCCGACAAGGGAGGAGACAAGACGTTCTTCGGGGAGACCACGAGACTGTCCGGAAAAAAAAGGAAAAGACGGGGAATGGGCGAAAGGAGCTCAGACCCAAATGATTGGGGGATGAGCGGTTCCCATGAAAAAAGCCGTGGCGGAAGGAAGGAGCGTGGTCGTCTCAAGGAATCACATCCCTTCCTTTAGACAGGCCCCCCGTCCTCCCGGCACGGCGACATCACAAGGGCGGAGGAGGGGCTCCTCCGCCAAGATCCCCCTCCCCTTAGGAGCGCAGGGAGGCCATATCGATGGAAAAGCGGTACTTGACGTCGGAATTGAGGAGCCTTTCGTAGGCCTCGTTCACCTTCTGGATGGGAATGACCTCCACATCGGCGACAATGTTGTGTTCTCCGCAGAAGTCGAGCATCTCCTGGGTCTCCTTGAGGCCGCCGATCAACGAGCCCGAGAGAGTCCTCCGTCCGAAGAGCAGGGCAAAGGAGGCGACAGGAAGAGGTTTTTCCGGAGCGCCCACCAAAGTCAGGTGGCCGTCGAGTCCCAGCATGCCCAGAAGGGCATTGACGTCGTGGTCGGCGGCGATGGTGTCGAGGATGAAGTCGAAGCTTCCGGCATGTTTTTTCATCTCGTCGGCATTCGTGGAGAGGATCACCTCATGGGCCCCCAGCCTCAGGGCATCCTCCTTCTTTTTGGGAGAGGTGGTGAAGACCGCCACATGGGCCCCGAAGGCCCGGGCAAACTTCACCCCCATATGTCCCAGACCTCCGAGCCCGACAATCCCGACCTTCTTCCCCCGGATCTCTCCCCAGCGGCGAAGGGGGGAATAGGTGGTGATGCCGGCACAAAGGAGGGGGGCCACCCCCGCGGGGGGAAGGTTGGAGGGGACACGGAGGACAAAGTGCCGGTCGACGACGATGCTGTCGGAGTAGCCCCCATAGGTCACCCCACCGAGGTGTTTGTCGGAGGAGTTGTAGGTAAAGACGCCGTTTGGACAAAACTGCTCGAGGTTGGCCCGGCAGCTGGGACAGCTCTGGTCGGAGTCGACAAGACACCCCACCCCGACGAGATCCCCCGCCTTGATGTCCGTGACCGCCGAACCCACCCGCACCACGCGACCCACGATTTCATGGCCGGGAACCGCCGGGTAGACCGTCGGCATGACCGAGTTCCACTCGTTGCGGACGGTATGAAGATCGGAGTGGCAGATCCCGCAGTAGAGGATGTCGATCTGCACGTCCCGCTCTGTCACATCGCGGCGGGTGATCTGGGTCGGGGCAAGGGGGGCCGTGGGGCTGGTCGCCGAATAGGCTTTGGCGTGATACATTTTCGAACTCCTTTTTTTGAGAGGGCTCTGTCAGAGACCGGTCATCCGCTCCATCTTTTCCGGATACCGATCTCCCCGGACAGGGATGTCGACCATAAGCGCGGTGATCTCCGCGAGATCCCGGGGAGCCAGCTCAAGAGACAGGGCCCCGAGGTTTTCCTCGAGGCGCTCTTTTCGGGTGGTTCCCGGGATGGGGACAATAGAGGGCCGCTGCGCCAGGAGCCACGCTAGAGCCACCTGGGCCGGGGTGGCGCGATGGCGGGCGGAGATCTCCCGGAGACGATCCACCAAGGTCTGGTTGTGGCGGAGAGCCTCGGGAGAAAATCGCGGGAGGCTCTGTCGAAAATCTCCCGCCTCGAAGGTCGTGTCCTCACGGAGGGCCCCGGACAAAAATCCCCGGCCCAGAGGGCTGTAGGCCACCAGGCCAATCCCCAGCTTTTCGAGACAGGGGAGGAGCTCCTCCTCCGGCCGGCGAAACCAGAGGGAATACTCGTTCTGAACCGCGGCGACGGGCTGCACGGCATGGGCCCGGACGATGGTTCCCACTCCCGCCTCCGAGAGACCAAAGTGGCGGACCTTCCCCTCGCGAATGAGATCCTTGACCGCTCCGGCCACGTCTTCGATCGGTACACTGGGGTCAACCCGATGCTGATAGAAGAGGTCGATGACCTCGGTCCGAAGCCTTTTGAGGGAGGCGTGGCAGACCTCCCGTATGTGTTCCGGGCGGCTGTTCAGGACCGGACCCGATCCGGCCGTCGTGCGGGGATCCACCGAGGTGTCAAAGCCGAACTTCGTCGCAATCACCACCCGATCGCGCACCGGCGCCAGCGCCTCCCCCACCAGATCTTCATTGGTGAAGGGACCGTAAACTTCGGCCGTGTCGAAAAAGGTGACTCCCCGCTCCACCGCATGGCGGATCAAGGCCACCATCTCTTTTTTGTCCTTTGGCGGGCCATAGGAAAAGCTCATTCCCATGCAGCCAAGTCCCAGGGCCGAGACCTCCAGATTACCTTTTCCCAACAGGCGTTTTTTCATGGGCAATGGCTCCCTTGAACGGGATGGCTCGTCGTCATCACACTGACCTCACCTTGTGAGAATACCTCAACCGCGAAACAAGGGGGTAGACCAATCCTGTGAGAAATTTGCCTGAAAGTACAAAGTCAAAAAAGAGAGTTTACCCAAGGGGAAGAGGTCATGTAGGATAAAAAGGAGGAGGAGATGTTGGAAAACGTTAAAAAATTCGACATGCCCAAAGAGAGGGAAACGGATCTTCATGTAGCCGCCCTCTCCGAAAAAATTGCCCGATTAACCAGGAACGGGGACTTGCCTGCCACCGCCGTCCCCGGACTCTCCCTCTTTCGCCGGGAAGAGCCGACGGAGCCCTTCAGCGGTCTCTATGAACCCAGCCTGTGCCTGGTCGCCCAGGGAGCCAAACGCGTTCTTCTGGGGGACGATGCCTACACCTATGATGCCAGAAACTACCTGATCACCTCGGTCCACCTCCCGACGATCGTTCAGGTGACCGAGGCGAGCCGGGAGAGACCCTATTTGGGGCTCAAGCTGGTTCTCGACCTTCGGGAGGTCTCCGGGCTCATGCTGGACACCCGCCTCCCCGCACCGGCCCTGCCACAGTCCCGCCGAGGCATGGCGACGGGACGGGTGACCCTCTCTCTGGTCGACGCCATCCATCGCCTCATCGACCTTCTGGGAGAGGAGAAGGATATCCCGATCCTGGCTCCCCTGGTTCACCGGGAGATCCTTTACCGGTTGCTGACGGGCGAACAGGGGGCCCGGCTCAGACAGTTTGCCACAAGCGGAAGCCGGAGCCAGCAGATGGCCCACACGATCGAATGGGTGAAACAGCACTTTACCGAGCCCATCAGCGTGGACGATCTGGCCAGGATGGCCGGCATGAGCCCTTCGAGCTTTCACCAGCACTTTCGCGCCATGACTGCCTTGAGCCCCCTTCAATACCAAAAGCAGCTCCGGCTCCAGGAGGCCCGAAGGCTCATGCTTACGGAGCACCTCGATGCCGCCACCGCTGCCTTTCGTGTGGGCTATGAGAGCCCATCCCAGTTTAGCCGAGAATATGGACGGATGTTTGGGGCTCCCCCCCGCCGCGACATGACGCACCTGAGGCAGATCGCCGTCAGCGAATAGGCATCGGGGAGTTTTTGTCAAAAACAGCCCTCGGCGGGACGACGCCATTGCGCCCCGCCTCTTCTTGAAGCCAGGCTGGGGAACAGGAACCACCCGAGGATCTTGGCGTTTTCTAAAGTCTGGCGAGAATGTCTGAGGGCTCCATTCTTGCTGTGTAGTCGGCATTGACAAAAGCATACCGTATCTTCCCACTCTTCTCCACGATATAGGTCGCTGGCACCGGCAGTCTGAAACTTTCATCACCGTTATATGCCGGGATGTCGATGCCGAACTCCCGATAAATCGGACGAAGGACTTCGGGGAGCGTGAAGACGAGCCCAAGCTTTTCCGAAATGGCATTTCCGGCATCATAAAGGACGTCTATGTCGATATGGTTGTTGCTTGCCGTCATCTCAGCCTTGGAAGGAAGCTCAGGAGACATTCCCACAAGAATGGCCCCCTTGGCCTGAATGGCGGGAAGAGCTTCGCTGAGAGCCTTCATTTCGAAATTGCAGTAAGGGCACCATCCCCCCCGGTATATATTGAGAACGACAAGGGAGGATTTCAGATAATCGGAAAATCGTCTCAGCTGCCCCTTCTGGTTGGGAAGCTCAAAATCGGGAAACAGCTTCCCTGCCGACAACGCCTGATTCTCGATTCCTGACATTTTGAGCTCTTCGTTGCAGCGTTGCATGACATTAATGACGTCTTTTGGAGCTTTAGAGACAATGTCAGATTTGTAAGTTTCGATGGTTTGTCTCAGCGATCCCATAGCATCTCCTTCAATGATTGAGCCTGTAATGTTATTGAATAAAAACTCAACAATACAATAATAGACATTATTGAATTATCAGTCAATAATCCCCCGAGGAATGTTCTCGACTGCATTCGCCCCCGTTTTCAGATACTCTTGAACGGACCGGCGAAAGAGAAATCGCAGAAGCCAGGTGCCCCTCCCTCAAAAGGAGGCCGTCATCGCAATGAACGGGGGGGGCAGCACAACTTGAAATGGCATGTTGGCCGACATCCATAGTCGTTGTCCCACCGAAGGGACACATTACCCGGGCGCGATCAAAAGCGCCCCACGACCAGAAAACCACCTATCAAAAGAGACAACAATGGCGAGACCGAAAGAATACGACCGGATGGCCGTTCTCACTGAGGCGATGAATGTTTTTTGGGGGACCGGGTATTTCGGGACCAGTCTGGCACAACTCATTGATGCCACCCGCCTCAAGCCTGGCAGCCTTTATGGAGCCTTCCACTCCAAAGAAGATCTTTTTCTCGCCGCTCTCGATCTTTATGGAGCAATGAGCGTTGAGAATGTAAGGGAGATCCTTCAGGGCACGCCCTCTCCTTTGGACGGACTACGCGAGTGGATTCGCAAGGTCGTCCGAGAGGTCGCGAATCACCAGTCCCACGGGTGTCTTCTCGTCAATACCGCCATCGAGCTCTCAAGCCGAAATCCCGCGATTCGCGGGAAGGTCAATGGCTATTTCGACGAGATCCGGGGTCTGATTGTCTCCCAGCTAGAAAAATCGAAAAATGCGGGGGAGATTTCCGAAGACAAGGATCCCGCCTCCCTGGGAAGCTTTATCCTTTGCCTGCTCTATGGGCTCAGGGTCATGGGGGAAACCTGCCCCGAAGCATCCTCAGTCAAATCGATAGAAGCCGAAATCTTTCGCATGCTTGAATCGTAAGCGGCCCCGCCTCTCTTCACCTCCCCCCATTGGAAGGACACCGAGAGCAGAAACCTCGGAGTGTCAAAGGGAGCCTTGACATCCTCGCCTTCCTCTCTCTTCGCTCGCCGCGAAAGCGGAAAGGGAGAGGAAGATGTCAATCCCCCTGCGATCTCCGAAAAGAATCCCATCCGTCCTCCCTCAGAGTTCCGGCTCGAAGCCAGGGCGGGTGTCCCCGAGTTTTTCTCCGAAGAGTGAAGAACCTCCGTCAATCGTGTTTTTTTGTGAGGCTTCTTCCAGAGAAATTCCGGGCGCCGAAAACGAAAAACTTCCGGAAAATTTCTCTGTGTCGGCCGCGGACACTCCATGGTTGGCATAAAAGGTCCGCCAACTCCTCACTCCTTCGGAGACGATTGAAAAAATCTCCTCCGCCGCCCTCTGCGAGAGACCGAATCTCGCAGCCTCCGAAAGGGCATTTTCGCGTGTCGCTTTCCGGCCCATTTTCCCGACCCCGATCGAAAGGTCGAAAAATGTGCCAACGCCCGGAATGGCCGGAGTCGGCATCAGATCATAGGCGGGTGAAATCC
>JAJZHW010000016.1 GCA_021810805.1 Nitrospirota bacterium | reverse complement strand
TGGTGCCGGAGACCGGGATCGAACCGGTATGACCTTTCGGTCGAGGGATTTTAAGTCCCTTGCGTCTGCCTGTTTCGCCACTCCGGCAAGGGGAAGGGGAGGCTGGATTCACCGAAGGTTATCACGCGTCCGCCTTCTCCTGCAAATTGACAAGAGATCCTGTCTGCCATTATTCTTGTAAGATCATGGTTTGCGTGATCCGACATCGATGTGAAGGATTCGCCAGATACCGCCAGTGACCTATAAGATGTTCCGGTCAAAAGATTATTAACAAGTCCTTCAGGAGGAATCTCATGAAAAATCCGCTCGACTCCCTTTGGGGAACCGTCATCTCGGGCTTTGTGCTCACGGGCATCCTGTTCTTTGTCGTCAAGGGGCTCGTCAACCACTAGACCGTTTTAATTCCGATCACAGGACAACGTCCCAACAAGGAGTCATTCCATGGAACAACAGGGTACAGAGCTTATCGTGCGATGGTTTCACTTTCTGGCCGGCATCATGTGGATCGGCCTGCTTTACTATTTCAACTTTGTTCAGGGAGCCTTCCTCAAGGCGGCCTCACCCGAAGCCAAGGCCGACGCCTTCAAGCATCTCGTTCCCCGGGCCCTTCTCTTTTTCCGCTGGGCGGCCCTTTTGACCGTTCTCTTTGGCCTCTCAATCCTGGGACAGCGCCACATTCTCCTTCAGGCCTATACCCTGCAGGGGGGAGCCGCCATCATCGGCATGGGCGCCTGGCTCGGAACCATCATGCTTTTCAACGTCTGGGGGCTGATCTGGCCGAACCAGAAGAAGGTGATCGGACTGGTCCCTGCCGAAGCGGCGGAGAAGGCCAAGGCGGCTCGTGTGGCCTTCCTGGCCAGCCGGGTCAACGTGATGCTCTCCATTCCGATGCTTTTCTTCATGGGATCTTCCAGCCACGGCGGAGCGCTCTTTCACTGATTGAATGACAAGAAATTTTGGGTGTCGAAAGAAAAAGGCCAAGGGAAACCTTGGCCTTTTCTTTTTGGGTCTTTCAGTTTTTTCCTGAGACAAGGGGAGGGGGATCAGGCGGGGGAGTGCATGTAGCTCCAGACGGAGTAGAAAAGAAGAATCCCGAAGCCGGCCTTGACGACCAAAATCAGAATCTTGAGGCGGCGGTGGCGGGCATCCTCCCGATCCTCATCCTGCCGTGCCATCGAGGGTCTTCTTCTCCCGGATTTCGATTCCCGGAAGTCCCGGGATGGGGCTGGCACCGGGAACGATCCCCAGCCGATAGACGATGGGGGTCGCCGTGGGGATGTTCACCTCGAGGATCTGCTCCTTCGTCAAGGCTTCGATCTCCATGATCATGGCCCGAAGGGAGTTTCCGTGGGCGACCACAAGGCAGTTCTCTCCCTTGAGCAGAGCCGGAAGAATATCCGTGTGAACGTAGGGGAGAACCCGGTCCTTGGTCGTTTTGAGGCTTTCTCCGCCAGGGGGGGCAACGTCGTAGCTTCGCCGCCAGATATGGACCTGTTCGTCTCCGTATTTTTTGGCTGTTTCTGCCTTGTCGAGCCCCTGCAGATCACCGTAGTGGCGCTCGTTCAATGCTACGGAGCGCTCCACCGGGATCCCTTTATGCTCTGAGGTCTCCATAATCAGGTCCAGGGTTTTCTGGGCGCGCTTGAGTCCCGAGGTAAAGGCGCGGGTGACAGGATAGCTCTTAAGTCTAAGCCCGGCGCGCCGGGCCTCCTCCATGCCGAGCGGGGTCAGGTCCACATCGACCCATCCGGTAAATCGGTTTTCCTTGTTCCAGACGCTCTCCCCATGTCTCACAAGAATCAAAAGCGCTTCCTTTCCCAAGTGGCTCTCCTTTGTCGGCAAGAGGGTTTCCTGAGCACGCTGGGAAGGGATAATCCTCCCCATGTTTTCTGGCCTAATCCTATCACATCCTGAGGGGTCATCGTTTTTTCTTGCGGCGCTCTTCTCCACAGAGATCGCAGGGGCAAAGGCTCCTCAGAAGGTCAAAGGAGTAAATCCCTGTGTTGTGCCCATCGGAAAATCCGATGGTGAGGGCATATTGGCCCACCAGACTCCAAGATGTCGGACGGATGTCGGGGGGGATCGCTTCATCTCGAACGGTTCTCTCTCCGGTCCATTCGTTGACGCAGGAGGCACAAGGGCATTGGAGGCGAAGGGTTCTGGAGGAGTAAAGGGAGAGGTGTCCGTCTCGCCACTGTATGCGGATGGATTGGGGAGACGGAGAATCGATGTTTTGGGGAAGGATCATGGGAAAGTCTCCTGTATGGAAGGCCGGACATGGTCCGGCCGGTCAAAGGTCGTGTTCTTCCTCCGAACGGAGGGGGCGTCGCATCAGATCAGCGATGGTTCTCCCGAGGTCGGCATTTTCGTGGAGGATGCGATAGACTGCCCGGGCAATGGGGAGCTCCACTCCCATTTTTTCTGCCAGGGCATGGGCTGAAGCTGCGGTGGTGACACCCTCAGCCACCTGCCCCAGCTCTAAGAGGATTGATGACAGAGAGTGTCCCTCTCCCAGCCGAAGACCTACCCGCCGATTCCGGCTTTTGTCTCCGGTGGCGGTCAGGAGAAGGTCTCCGACCCCAGCCAGTCCGGAAAAGGTCAGGGGGTCGGCTCCCATCCGGACTCCGAGCCGGGTCATCTCGGCCAGGCCCCGGGTGATCAGGGCCGCCCGGGCATTGTCTCCCAGTCGCATGCCGTCAGAGATTCCCGTGGCGATGGCCAGAACATTCTTCATGGCCCCCGCCAGCTCAATTCCCCTGACGTCCCGGCGGGTATAGACCTTGAACCAGGGGGCATTGAAGAGGTGCTGGAGATCCCGGGCCAGCTCCGGATCGGGGGAGGCGGAGACGATGGCGGTCGGTTTTTTCTCGACCACCTCCCGGGCGAACGAGGGTCCCGAAAGAATGGCATAATCCCCGGGGTCGGGAGAGTAAACCTCGCGGCAGATCTCCGAAATTGTCGCGAGGGTCGTGGTCTCGATCCCCTTTGTTGCCCCTGCCAGAGGAAGGGGTCGCGGGAGATTGGCGGCCACGTGAGAGAGTACCTGTCGGCAGGACTGGCAGGGGATGGCCAGAACAAGGAGCGAGGCCCCGGAGAGGGCCTCATTCAAATCGGGTGTGATAGAGAGAGTCTCCGGGAGAAGGACCCCGGGGAGGTAGACCCGGTTCTCCCGGGTGCGGGCGATGTCCTGCGCCAGGATAGGATCCCGGACCCAAAGGGTCGGGGACCATCCAGCCAGGGCAAGATGAACGGCCAAGGCCGTTCCCCAGGAACCTCCTCCCAGTACCAAGGGAGTGGGGATTGCTCCGATTCTTGTGAATCGGTGAACAGAAGAGGCGTTATCCATGGGAGTCAGGGCCGCCTTTCGCGGGAGGGAGGTCCGGGGTCACATGGTCTGAAGAATAGCAGTTTTGGCTTCGAGGGTCGAACGGATCGTCGTGGTAAAGGACGCGGGCCAGGGAAAGTCCGGCAGGGGGAAGCGGGGAAATGGCCCGGAAGGGGGGAGGGGAATCCTTCCTGAGAAGGAGGGGGATCTCGGTCAGGGAGCGGCGCCCTTCAGCCGCCTCCAGAATGCATCCCCCGACCATGCGGACCATCTTGTGGAGAAATCCGGGGCCTGTGACCCAAAGGACAAGGCCGTCGGGGTGTTCGTCCCAGAGAATTCCGTCGATTCTCCGGGTACTGTCCTCCGGAAGGGAGGAGGCGACGGAGAAATGGCGAAAATCGTGGGTTCCTAAAAAGAATGTCGAGGCGGCTTTTGCCCGCTCAAGGGAGAACTCTGAAGGAAGGGGGGCGGAAAAAGGAGTGGCAAGGGGGTGGGACGAGAGCGTCTTCGGCAGGTGCCGGAAGGCGTAACGGTAAATCTTCCCCCGGGCACTGTGGCGGGCGTGGAAGGAGGGAGAGACGCTTTTGCAGTCAATGGCCCGAAGGCTCTCGGGAAGCCGGGTGTTGAGGATCCGGGGAAGCCTGTCCACCGGAATGGAAAATTCCTCCGGAAGATCGGCGTGGGCGACCTGTCCCCAAGCCGAGACCCCGGCGTCGGTCCGTCCGGCTCCGGTTACACCCGAGGAGGTCCCGCAAAGGGAGAAAAGAGCCTCCCCCAGGACCCCCTGAACGGTTCGCCGGTTCGGCTGAACCTGCCATCCGGAAAAGTCTCTTCCGTCGTAGGCTAGAAGAAGGGCGATCCGTCGAGGGGAGGGAGGGTGGCTCAGGGGGCTCTCCAAGGCTCATTTCTCCGAAGGGCTTCCCAAGCCTCCTTGAGGTCCACAAAGGCTTCAAGTTCGGCAGAAATGGCCTCCTCCCAGAGCTTCCAGTCTTCGGGGGACCCGGTTGAGGAGGGGGACTCCCCTCCTCCCAAGGCCTTTTCATAGGCGCGGGTGGAGAGAAAACGGGCCATTCTGTAGTCGGTATGCCGGGCGTCGAAGTCGGCCAGGCGCTGTACCTTGAGAGGGTCCATGGGCGTCCTTCGATGGAAGGGGTGGGGGAGGATATTCCCCCACCAATGTCGAGAGTTAAGTGGCTTGGGCCAGGTTCCCCAAGGTGATGGGTTGATACTCGGAGTTGAGAATGCTGATCCGGGAGGCGATGTTCCCGGCAATCTTCAGATAGGCCTCCGACAGAGGGCTTTCCGGGTGGGCCAAGCCAATGGGGCGACCCGAATCCCCGGCTTCGCGAATGGCAAGATCGATGGGGATCCGGCCGAGGAAGGGGACCTTAAGCTCCGCAGCGGCATGCTCTCCTCCTCCGGTCGAAAAGATCGGTGTCTCGTGATGGCAATGGGGGCAGTGGAAGGAGCTCATGTTCTCCACGATCCCGAGGATGGGAACATTCACCTTCTGGAACATGGCCAATCCGCGCCGGGAGTCGGAAAGCGCCACCTCCTGGGGGGTGGTCACAACGATGGCCCCGGTGACCGGAACCAGCTGGGCCAAGGAGAGCTGCGCATCTCCTGTCCCCGGAGGCATGTCCACCACCAGATAGTCCAGCTCTCCCCACTCCACGTCCCGGATGAACTGGGTAATGATCCCGTGGAGCATCGGGCCGCGCCAGATGAGGGGGGCGCCCGGGGGGGCCATGAAGGCCATGGACATCACCGGGATATCGTGCATCTTGGGGGGGAACCAGCGGTTGTTCACCTGCTTGGGAAGTGTGGTCACCCCGAGCATCATGGGGATATTGGGGCCATAGACGTCGGAGTCGAGAATTCCCACCCGGGCTCCGAGTCGGGAGAGTGCTATGGAGAGGTTCACCGCGGTGGTGGATTTTCCAACTCCCCCCTTTCCGCTGGAAACCGCAATGACATTCTTGACCCCTTCGATGGCGGCCTTGCCCTCCCGGGCACCTCCCCCCGTCGTCCGGGCGGTCATGCGGATGTCCACGGAGGCGATGCCGGGGACGGAGGAAAGGGCGGAAAGACAGGCCTTCTTGATCTCTTCCTTCAGAGGGCACGCCGGAGTGGTGAGAATGACGGTAAAGACGACATGCCCGTCCTTGACGGAGAGCTCTTCGATCATGTTAAGGGTGACGAGATCCTTCTTGAAGTCGGGTTCAATCACTCGTCCGAGGGCCTTCATCACGCCTTCGGCGATCGTTTTGTCGTTGGACTGGCTCATTGTGGCTCCTTGTCTCGATATCTGTCGATTGGCTGGGCGGTTGCATCTCTGGTTTGGAGGGGAGGAGTCCGGTCAATCGGGGTCTCCTCCACCGGGAAAAAACAGAGGTCAAATTCTCCCGGTGTGGTGGTGCCTGTTGTTCCGTCTTCGCGAACAAGGTCGATCCGGCTTCGGGAAATCCGAAGGATCTGATACAGGTCTCCCTTTTTGTCCCTGAACTGGGGACAAAAAAGATGATCCCGGAGAGAGAAGACCGGATCCGGGTCGGTCTCCTGACAGAGTCTTTCGAAGATCTCCCTGTCGCTCTCATTCCCTTGGCAGGACCCGGCACCCCGAGCTGCCCAATAGTCCTCAAATGATGGTCGGCGCCCCGATGCGGCAAAGGCCCAAAGAAGACGGCCCACAATCCCCCGGGGGGAGAGGCTGCCCGTGGGAACCCTTGCCCGGATGCGGATGGTCTTCGGAAGCCGTTCGGGGGGAGAGATTATTGGTTGTCTTTCCATTCCTCGAGCCAGGCCATCTGGATCGCCTCGAGAATTTTTTCATTCGAGGCCTTGGGGTCTCCCGTGAAGCCCGGAAGGGCAAGGATCCACCCGTGCATGTCGGTAAAACGGACCGTCAGAGGATCGGTCTCGGGGTGATGCTCGTAAAGCTGGTAGCCGATTTCATAGGGATCACTCCAGTTCATCGATCGGCCTCCATCAGTGTTCGTGGGAGCCCCGGGAGCAGGGGGGAATGCGCACGGCAATATCACCGTTGATCCGGGCCTGGCATCCGAGGCGGGATTTGAGTGTCAGACCTTCGGCCCTGTCCAGCTGGTCCTCTTCATCCTCCTCCATGACCGAGAGTCTCTCGAATCCATCCTCGACGATCACATGGCAGGTGGAGCAGGCACACACCCCCCCGCAGTTGTGTTCGAGGGGAACTCCGGCCGCCTTGGCGGCCTCAAGGATGGAGGCATTTTCCTCCACGGTCACGGTCGTCGGGGCGAAGGGTTCGGCCAGGCGAGGGTCCGGAACAAATGAGACCTTAGGCATGGGCCTTTTCTCCTTCTTTTGGCAGCTCCGGAAGGGCCTTTCCCGAGAGAGCTTCGTTAAGGGATTGATTGACAAGCCGTTCCGCCAGGGGTTGAGTAAGATGGTCGAGATTGCGGATTTCGTCGCGGACCTTTTTCCCATCGGTCCCTTCCATGGTGGCACGGAGGGTCTTCATCTGGTTCTGGATCGCGGCTCGCTCCTCACGTCCGAGAATGTCGTCACCCACCATTCCCAGGGCGCGCTCGGTGGCTCCCAGGACCGTCTGGGCTTCGGTCCGGCTGTCGATGAGCAGACGAAGGGCAAAGTCCTCCTTGGCATGGGAGAAGGCATCTCGCAGGAGCTCCCGAACATCGTCCTTGGCCAGGCCGTAGGAGGGATGGATCACCACGTTGGCACGCTGGCCTGTGGTCTGCTCCCGGGCAGTCACCTCGAGGATCCCGTTGGCATCGATCTGGAAGGTGACCTCGATTCGTGGGGCGCCTGCCGGAAGAGGGGGAATCCCAGAGAGGGTAAAGCGTCCGAGGCTTCTGTTATCCGCCGCCATCTCCCGTTCACCCTGGAGGACATGAATGTCCACATTGACCTGTCCGTCCACGTATGTGGTGAACAGCTCCTTGGCCTGAGCCGGGATGGTGGTATTCCGGGGGATCAGGGTGCTCATGACCCCGCCGATCGTTTCTATCCCCAGAGAGAGCGGAGTCACATCGAGAAGGAGAAGATCCTTCCGGCGCCCGGAGAGAATGTCGGCCTGGACCGCAGCCCCTTCGGCGACCACCAGATCGGGGTCCACCGAGTCGTAGAGCGTGGTTCCGAAATAGTCGCTCACGGCCTCCCGAAAACGAAGAAGGCGGGTCGATCCTCCCACAAGGATCACCCCGTCCACAGACTTGGGGTCCATTCCCGAGTCCCGCATGGCAGTGCGAACCGAGGCAAAGGCCCGCTCTACAAAAGGCTCCACTAGGGCGTTGAGTCGTTCCCGGGGAAGGGTTGAGGAGAGGTGAAGTGAGGGGATGGTGACGGCAACGGAGGTCTCCTTGGAAAGTGCGACCTTGGCCCGCTCCGCTTCTTTTCGAAGAACGTCTCTCACCTCGGGACGTCCCGCCAGCTCCCTGAGGTGGGGAAATTCCTCTAACCAGGAGTCCACGATCGCCCGGTCGAAGTCCTCGCCTCCCAGATGAGTGTCGCCGTTGGTCGCCCGGACCTCAAAGATCCCCTTGCGGATTTCCAGGAGAGAGAAGTCGAAGGTGCCCCCTCCCAGGTCGAAAACGGCAAAGAGACCGTCCTTTTTCTCTCCCAGCCCATAGGCCAACGCTGCCGCCGTAGGCTCGTTGATGATGCGGAGAACATTGAGTCCGGCCAAGGCCCCGGCATCCTTTGTGGCCTGGCGCTGTCCGTCATTGAAATAAGCGGGAACAGTGATGACCGCCTCAGTCACCTCGCATCCGAGGGCCTCTTCAGCTCGGGAGCGGAGACTTGCAAGGATCAGGGACCCAATCTCCGGAGGGGTGAGGGAACGGTTCCTCGACGGATCGGGGATTGCCGGCGTTCCGTTTTTGTCGATAACCGGATAGGCCAGATGTCCCCGTTCCGAGGCCGTCTCCTCGTAGGAGCGTCCCATCAGGCGCTTGGCGGCGTAAATGACGGTGGTGCTGGGATCGTTGATGAGCTCGCGGGCCGTCCAGCCCACCCGCACTCCGTCGGGGGAGAGGGCGACCACGGAGGGAAGCAGGGCCCGTCCTTCACGGTCTCGAAGAACCTCAACCGACCCATCCTCCTTCCGGTAGGCGACCAGGGAGTGTGTTGTTCCCAGATCGATGCCGATCACATGTTTCACTGGAAAGTCTCCTTGAGTTCAGCCAATAGGTTCTGGATATACGTCCGTTTTTCCAGTCGTTCGGCCAGACGGTCAATCTCGGGGGCAGAGGGGTTGTGCGCATCTCCCAAACCATCAATCCTGTCGAAGGCGGCATAGATCTCTCGTTCCAGAGGATCCAGAACCGAACGCACTCGTCCTTCGGCCTCGCTTCGATGTCCCTGGGCGAAGAGGGACTGGACCTCTTCCCGGAGGTCCATGATCTCCATCAGAACTTCGGCGGGAAGGGTCGTCTTCTTGGGGCGTCCATCCTCCCCTCGTTTTCTTGAAATGTAATAACGGGCCCGCAAAAAGGGATCTCGGAGGGTCCGGAAGGCCAGGTTCACCAGGGAGGCATTGGCCAGGGCGATCTCCTGCTCCTTCTCCGTCTCTCCCACGTGGTGATCGGGGTGGAAAAGTCGACTCTTTTCATGGTAGGCGGAGATCAAAAGTCGGGGATCGAGGGCCAACCTCTCGGGAACATCGAGGATACGGAAATAGTCCCGGGCCTCTCCGAAGGGCTGGACTCGGACGCACGAGGGGCAGACGTCCACGTCCTCAATCGTTTTCTCGCAATTCCAACAGACCGACCGTCCGGAGTGTCCCATCCCTTCGTGATGAGGATGAAGGGCGGGGGCGCCGGAACGAGTCGTCGCTGCTTGAGTCATGTCAGACCTCCGGAACCCGAACGGGGGGAAGCGAAACCGCCTCTCCCCGTTTGGGTTATTGGATTAGGCCGAAAAGGATGAACCGCATCCGCAACTGTGCGCCGCGTTGGGATTCTCGAACTTGAACCCTCCCCCCATCAGACCTCCTCCAACGAAGTCAAGAGTGGAGCCGTCAAGATAGACCTTGCTTTTGGGGTCGAGAACGATGCGAACGTTTCGGGTGGCATCGGCATCGATGACTTCGTCAAACTCGCCGGGCACTTCCTCGAGCTTGATGAGGTAGGAGAGTCCAGAGCATCCGCCCCCTTCAATTCCCAGGCGGAGAAAGTGGGACTCCTTATTCTGGACCTTCTTGAGGCGAGTCACTTCGTTGATGGCGGATTCGGTGAGGGTGATCATGGTGTCCTCCTTTATGACGTCTTTGACTGGTCGTGAAATCAGGCCTTCTGGCGCTTTTTCTGGTAGTCCTCGATGGCTCCCTTGATGGCGTCCTCGGCAAGGACGGAGCAGTGGAGCTTGACCGGGGGGAGATTCAGCTCTTTGGCGATCTCGGTATTTTTAATCTTGAGAGCGTCATCGAGAGTCTTTCCCTTGACCCATTCGGTGGCCAGTGAGCTCGAGGCGATAGCCGAGCCGCAACCGAAGGTTTTGAAGCGGGCCTCTTCGATGACTCCTTCATCATTGATCTTCAGTTGAAGCTTCATCACGTCCCCACATTCCGGGGCTCCCACAATACCGGTTCCAACGTTATCTTCCGTTTTGTCAAAGGAGCCGACGTTTCGGGGATTGTTATAGTGGTCAATCACTTTGTCGCTGTATGCCATGATATTCTCCGTTTTGTCTGAGGTCTGTCGATTCCGGGCGGGTCGCCCGGGTTACTGTCTCTCCCAGGTCCAACCGGCTATCAGTGAGGGCTCCACTGAACGCTCTTCAGGTCGATTCCTTCCTTGGCCATCTCGTAGAGTGGAGACATCTCCCGAAGCTTCTCCACCGCCTGCTTGACCCGTTCGATGACCGCCTCGATCTCCACCATTGTATTGAAGCGTCCCACCGAGAATCGGATCGATGAATGGGCAAGGTCGGTTCCGACGCCCAGGGCCTTCAGAATGTAGGAGGGCTCCAGTGTGGCCGAGGTGCAGGCCGACCCTGAGGAAAGGGCGATCCCCCGAAGTCCCATGAGAAGCGCCTCACCCTCCACAAAGGAAAAGGAGAGGTTTGTCACTGCGGGGCTTCTCTGTTCGCGGTCCCCGTTGATTTCCACATAGTCCATGGCCTCGAGAATTCCTGACTCGAGACGGTCCCTCAGGGCTTTACGGTGGGCGATCTCACCGGCGAGGTTTTCGCGAACAATACGTGCCGCTGCACCAAGGCCAACAATCCCGGGGGTGTTCAGGGTTCCCGAACGGAATCCCCGTTCAAGACCTCCTCCCTCAATCTGGGGGGCAAGGCGGACCCGGGGCTTTCTTCGGACATATAGAGCTCCCACCCCCTTGGGCCCGTGCATCAGGTGGGCATTGAGGGAGAGAAGGTCCACATTCATCTCGGTTACGTCGAGCTTCATGACTCCGGCGGCATAAGCGGCATTTGTATGAAAGAGAACGCCCTTTTCCCGGGTGATGGCGCCAATCTTGGCGATCGGTTGGATGGTCCCGATTTCATGGTTGACCGTCATGACCGACACGAGGACGGTGTCGGGGCGGATGGCTGCACGCACGGCTTCCGGGTCGACGATACCTCCTGCGTTGACGGGGAGAACTGTCACGGTAAAGCCCTGGGTCTCCAATGTGCGAATGGGATCGAGAACCGATCGTCCTTCGGTCTCCACGGTGACGATATGGGAGCCTTTTTCCCGATACATCGCCGCCACGCCCTTGATGGCCAGGTTGTCCGATTCGGTCATGCCGGAGGTGAAGATGATTTCCTTGGAGTCGGCGCCGATAAGGGCGGCCACCTCCTCCCGGGCCTTTTCCGTCAGCTCCTCTGCCTGCCAGCCAAAGGCGTGGTTGCGGGAGGAGGGGTTGCCGTAGACGGTGGTGAAGGTTGGAATCATGGCCTCGACCACGCGCGGGTCAACTCTTGTGGTGGAGTGGTTGTCCAAATAGACCGGATCCATCTGTAACTCCTTTCATGGCGGAAGGTTCCTGGCCCAGTTCGCGAATCGAAAGGGCTTCGAGAAACCAGAGAATGTTGTTTTGCAGCCGCTCCAGGGGAGAGCGGATATCGCATTGGTCTCTCTGCTGGCAATCCTTGTCGGAGCCGTCTGAGCAACTGACGATTCCGACGGGTCCTTCGACGGCGGTGAGTACCGTGAGAACCGAGATGTTCTCTGCCGGAATCTTGAGGGAATATCCGCCTTTGGGTGCGTTGTGGCTTTGTATGAGTCCAGCCTTGGAAAGCTTTTGCATGACCTTGGCCAGGATCTCCGGGGGGATCCGATAAAGGGCTGCGATCTCCCGAACGTTGGAGGTTTCTCCTTCCCGGGCCTGGGCCATGAGGTTCAGGGCCAGAAGTGCGTAGTCAACTTTTTTTGTCAGCTTGAGCATCGGATTCTCCGACTTGTTTTATCGCAGACCATTTTGGTCTGTGATTACTTTACCAAGGCTCGACCGCTCTGTCAAGGGTCAGTCAAATCAAGTATCGGAGAGGGGTTTTGTGAAGTTGATCCCACCCTTGAGATGGGTGGGATGCCCCTGAAATGGTGAAGAAAAGCGAGAGAAGGGGAAGAACGCCGATGGGACGATCAGGTAGAGCTGGGGTTGTCAGGGGCGAGGGGGGGCCGCCTCATTCCACAACGCATCGAATGTTTTTTGCCAGGAACGGATGGTTCCGATGGCGAGGAGGTTGGCAACCATCCTCATCTGATGCCCTTCGGCGGGGGTAAAGGATCCCCATCCTCCTGATCCGTGGAGAAAGAGGCGCCGATCGATGATGGCCTGGGGGCGGAGAAAGGATGGAATGGGCTCCGGGAGGATCCTGACGGGAATATGGTTGGTACGGATGGTGCTGATCTCCTGGGCATAGCGAAGGGCGGCGGCACGGGAGACAAGAATCCGGAGACGAATTCCTCGGTGCGCTGCCAGCTGCAGGGCGTTTTCAAGGCGATAGGGCTTGGGGAGACCAAAGAGAACGAGATCGACTTGGGCGCGAGCATCAGTAATCTTGTCGGCGAGAAAGGCCCGGGCAAAGGGTCCGCGTCCAATGATCCTGTGCCCCTGGGAGCCCATGCCGATCCCAACCCCTAGTATCGATCCCACCAGACTCACAATCAGAAGGGCGTGGCGATCGAAGGGGCTGTGAATATAAGTTGTTCTGCGAGAGGGGGGTGGGGAGTTTTCCAGAGCTGAGACCCCAAGGAAGAGAAGAAAGACGAACAAAAGGCCGGCAGGGTATCCGAGAAGGGCCCAGTCGGTAAAGGAAAAGGTGGCGTATCCCCAGACAAGCCCCATCACGCCGGCCGGAACGAGAAAGGCCAGGGCGGTTCGGGAGGCATCCTTGGGGGAAGGGCCCGTCCAGCGGTGAAGAAGGGCAAAATGAAGGAGGCTGAACAGGAGGAAGAGCCCCATCCCGAATCCAAGATAATGAAGGCCCGTCATGAGATCGGACATGAGACCCCCCACCACGCCCATGAAAAGAGCCACCAGGCCAAAGATCTGGCCGGAGGTGATGCCCATAAGAGCCGTGGCGAACTTCTCGTTTCTGTCTTCGACCTCAGGGTCGATAATATTGAGAGAGGGATCGTCGATCATGATCGAGGAGTTCCTTTGAGAGGTGACGAAGGGTGAAGGTCGGGAGCCAGCCCTGTCAGAGAGACAGGAATCATGTGATACTGCCCCTGATAGCGCTCACCCATGAAAAGGGAGAGTGTGACAGGAAAGGAGGAAGGAACTCCGGGAAAGGTGATCAGCGTCCGGTAGGTTTCCCCGCCTGAGAAGTGCCGGTCGGCCGGGAATTCAACCTGTCCCAAGAGGAGTCCTCCGGCCTTGTCCACCAAGGCGGGGGGCTCGTAGGTGCCGACCTGGTAGAAGGTATACTCCTTGTGCCGGTGGAAATGGATCGCAATCATCACGGTGGTGGTGCCACCGGAGATTCCGATCCTTTCGGCCCGAACCCCCACAATCCCGTTGTCCGAATCTGGACGAAAGACGTCGGAGTAAGCCATCGGGGCTTGGGTGGCGTTCTGGGGGCCGGGGGCGATCTCTGGAGGCGGAGCCTGTCGGAGGGCGATTCCCCGAAAGAGGTCAGAGACGAAAAAGCCTCCGGCGAGTCCCACAAGGACCATCAGTCCGATAGGAGAAAAAATGATCCGGGTGAGAGGGTTGGCTGAGAATTTTTTCTTCATGGGCGCGAGTCTCCTGGGGGAGTGGACGACACCGCTGATGGGGAGGAACCGGAAGAGATCGAGGAGTCCGTTGCGCCCGAGCGGGAAGGTGCATCAAGAAATTCGATCCGGACTCTCGAGACACGCTGCCGGTCCACTTCGACCACTGTGATTTTCATGTTTTTTGCGAAAAAGAATTCTCCACCCCGCGGAATGGTCTGTAGCTGGGAGAGAACGAAGCCGGCAAGAGTTTCGTAGTCTTCTCCTTCGGGGATGGGGATTCTGTAGTCCTCGGAAAGGTCACGGATGGACAAAGAGGCGTCAACGAGGCAGGATCCGTCCCGAAGGCGTTCAACCGGCTTGGAGACTTCGTCGGACTCGTCCTCGATCTCTCCGACAATTTCTTCGAGGAGATCTTCCATCGTGACCAGGCCATCAAGAGCTCCATACTCGTCCAGAACAAGAGCCATCTGGGTCCGTCTCTTCTGCATCTCCTTGAGGACATGGGGGACCTTCATTGATTCCGGGACAAAGTAGGGGGAGTGGAGGACCTTCTCGATTTTGAATCCCCCGGGAGAGGCGTTCAGGAGTTCCACAAGGTCCTTATAATAAAGGATGCCCGCAACCTCTTCGCCTTCTTCCCGGAGGACAGGGTATCGTGAATAGCGGTTCTCAGAGAAAATGGCGATGATCTCCGAAAGGCTCATTCCGGTTCGGAGGGTGACCATTCGAACGCGGGGAACCATCACCTCCCGAACCGAGATGTCGGTGAACTTGAAGACGCTCTGGATCAGGTCCTGCTCCGTCCGGTTGATGATTCCATGCTCCCCCCCTTCCTTCAGAAGAAGCTCGAGCTCCTCGGGGGTGATGGGGTAGGAGGCGGTGGTCGGAGTCACCTTTAGGAGGCGAACAACAAAAAGGCTGGTGGCTGTGACCACCCGCACCGGCATCACCAGAAGCTCGGAGAGGAGAAGAATCGGACGGGAGAGTCGAAGGGCGATGCGTTCGTTGTTCCGGATGGCAATCGTCTTGGGGACGATCTCTCCCAGAACGAGCATCCCAAAGACCTGAAGGAGGATGACTCCGAAGACGCTCAGGGGAAGAAAAATATGGTGGGAGGAAATTCCGGGAATTTCTGCCAGTATCGGTTTGAACTTCTCATAGGAGACCGTTCCCGTGGCGGCCGAGGCCAACCCGGTGGAGAGCGTCATCATGACCTGGACTGTGGCCACGAACCTTTCCGGATCTTTTCTGAGTTTGAGAAGAGCCCGGCTGTCGGGGGTTCCGTCTCCGGAGAGCTGCTGGACCCTGGAAAGACGGAGAGAAATCACCGAGAGTTCGGCGGCGGCGAGGAAGGCATTGAAGAGGATCAGGAGAAAAATGGCGAGGGTGTCCGCCCAGAGTGGAGTCATAACTCCCGTCCATGATGAAATTCTTGGGCGGGGGGAGGGGGTGCCCCTCCCAGAGCCATATCGGCCGTTACTGTAAGAAAATGGCCGTTCGGGGTGTCGGGGGTACTAATACATGTCTCCTGAGTTTTTCCCTGATCAGGCAATCTGGAGGTTTCTTCCGGTCAGACGCTGAAAGACCTCAAGAGCCTCCAGACGCTCCCTCGCCGATTTTCAGATTTTCGCGCTCCGGTTATCACGAGCTTTCGAGAGGCTGTCGGAGGGTCGGGGGAGGGGAACGGGATGGTCTTGACAATGGGACCGTTGCCGCCTATATTTGGTAGGCATCGACGTTCTCATCATAAACTATTTTCCTTGAACTGAGCAAGGGGGGCCAACATGTACGATGTTCACAAGATGGTCGGAACCAATCCGAGCTTTATGGGGTGGATGGGCTTTTTGGCAATCGTCGCCATCATCTTTGCCTGGGGATACGCCACCTCGGTCAAGCAGTAAGACCCTTGTGCCCGCCCGGCATCTGACGGGAATCATGGATCTCCACTGATGACAAATATCAGGTGTCCATGCACGGACAAGACTCTTGAACCCGGTACGGAACTTTTTCCGTTCCGGGTTTTTTTGTTCGCTCTCTTTCCTCCTCTTCTGTTCACTTTCTTTTTCTCTGTTTCTCTCCCTTCGCCTTACTATTTGAGAAAAATATTGACCCAAGATATGTTCTGGGACATCTCATCCCTCCCCATCCTTGACCTTATCGATTCCAGCAGAAACGAGCTCATCAAGAAGGCTGATCTATGGCGAGGCCTCTCCTCCGCCTGACCTGCCGTTCTCAGCGTGGTCCTTAAGGTCGCACCACTTCTCTTTCCCCCTGCTTCTGAGATTCCTTTGTCATTGGGTCGTCAGATTCTCCTTGCGTTTCGAACCTCTTCGTAAGGTTGGCATTGGAGATCCCGCCAAAAAACAGGGCGGGAGGCACTCTCTCCTTATGTGGGATGGAAAGGCTTGACAACCACCTTTTCAGTGTGTATGTTATTTTATTAGTAATATATTAAAAATAAAAACGGAGGCCTCCATGTCCACCCCGAAAACATTCGCCCATTACGAGACCGATCTTCTGATCATTGGCGGGGGAACCGCCGGCTGCTACGCGGCCATTATCGCCCGTCGCGAAAATCCCGACCTGAGAGTCCTGGTGGTCGACAAGGCGCATATCGACCGATCCGGATGTTTGGCAGGGGGGATGAACGCCATCAATGCCTATATCAATCCGGGCGAGACGGTCGACAGCTTCGTCGAATATGTGCGCGAGGACTCCATGGGGATCCTCAGGGAAGACCTGGTGCGGACGCAGGCGGCCCTCTTTGCGGAGGTGGTCTCCACGGTCGAGGCCATGGGGCTTCCCATTGTCAAGGACCCCGATGGAAAATACTCTCCCCGCGGCCGCTGGAATATCAAGATTCATGGGGAATCACTGAAGCCGATCCTGGCTCGGGAGGTTCGGAAAAGCGGGGCGGAGGTTCTCGACCGTGTGGTGGTGACAGATCTTGTTGTGGTTGATGGAGCGGTTCAGGGAGCCGTGGGTTTTTCTCTTAAAGAGGGGAGAGCGGTCCGTGTCTCTTCCAAAAAGGTGATTGTGGCCACAGGAGGGGCTTCTGGTCTCTACCGGCCGAACAATGAAGGTCTCTCTCGACACAAGATGTGGTACTCTCCTTTCAATACGGGGGCGGGGTATGCCATCGGGATTCGGGCGGGAGCCGAGATGACGAGCTTCGAGCATCGTTTCATTGCCCTGAGGACCAAGGACACGATTGCTCCTACCGGGACTCTGGCGCTGGGATTTGGGGCGCCTCAGGTGAACTCCAAGGGAGAGGAGTTTATGAAGCTTCGCTGGGCGGACAAGGGGGGCGAGGGTGCCCCAACGCCTCTTCGTCTCGAAGCGCCACTGCAAGAGATTGCTGCCGGCAATGGTCCCTGCTTTATGGATACTCGTCATCTGAGTCCGGCCGATCTGAAGCGGCTCTACGAGGCCTATCTCGACATGTATCCCAATACCGTTCTCTACTGGGCTGCGAACAATGTTGATCTGACCCGGACGCCGGTGGAAATATGCGGCACGGAACCCTACCTTGTGGGCGGACACTGTCAGGCGGGCTATTGGGTGGATGTGAACCGGCGAACAACGCTTCCCAACCTCTTTGCGGCCGGAGATGTGGCGGGTGGGGCACCTTACAAGTTCGTCAGCGGGTGCTTTGCCGAAGGGGCCATTGCGGCTCGGGCAGCTTCTCGTGAGATTCAGGATGAGAAGCGTCCTCTCCTTTCTCCAACTCAACACCAGGAAGAGGAGCTTCTCAAGAGAACACTATCGTTTTTGGCGAAGGGTAAAACTGCCGAAGCTGGATCGATCCGGCCGGAGGAAGCCGAGAGTCGACTTCAGAAGGTCATGGACGAATATGCCGGAGGGTTGAGGACCTCTTACCGGATGAACGAGGCGGGTCTCCGGATGGCGCAGGAAAAGCTCGCATTCTTGCGCCGGGACTTAGGGCGGGTCCAGTCGACAGATTCCTTCAGCCTGATGGGGGCCCATGAGGTCGCCGATCGGCTCGATGTCGCCCAGGTGCTAGTGGAGCATCTGCTGGCTAGGAGAGAAACCCGATGGCCCGGCTTCCAGAGCCGTCAGGACTGCCCGACCACCGATCGTCGCTATGAGCATTTTATCAATTCAGTTCGGGAGAAGGACGGGACGATCCGGGTGATCCACCGAAGCCTTCATGGAGAAATCCTCCCCTGGGATGACGACGTCACCCCCGAATCCCTCCGGGAGGAGACGCTGTCCGGTGCGACGAAAAGCGCCTCCAGGCTCTGAAAACCACCCGAACAACAACGAAGGAGAATGAGATGGGAATCGCCATATCGGAGACGCTCTGCCACGGATGCAAAAAACTTCCGGAGGCCCGTTGCGTCATTGCCTGTCCGGGAAATCTCATCCGTATGGATGAAGACAAGGGCTTGGCGGTGATGCGGGAGCAGTCGGACTGCTGGGACTGTTATGCCTGCGTGAAGATGTGTCCTGTGGGGGCTGTGGATGTGGTTCTTCCTTATGAGTTGGCCGGTCGTGAGGCTCGTCTCTTCCCCCGCCTCCGACGAGAATCGATTCGCTGGACTCTTCAGGTCGACGGAAAAGAGGATCAAACCTTCGAGCTGGCCACCCGTGTTCCTGAGGAGCTTCTCGAAAGCTGAATTTCTATGAATGATGATAATGACGTGATCTTGCATCGGGGCGAAGCCGTCTGAGGACGGCATCGGTTCCTGCAGGCACGATCAAGGACGCACGTGTCTCTGACCCTCTTGAAAGGAGTTTCTCGTGTTTCTCTCTGTTCCCCATGGTGGCCGTCTGATCACGGCGCTCTCTCCCTCCTCCGCTCGCCCTGAAATGGTGAGGGCCTATGCCAACCGTCCCGCCATTCGGCTCTCCCCCCGGGAGATCTCGGATCTGGGGCTTATCGCCATCGGAGCGGTCAGCCCTCTTGACGGCTTCATGGACGAGAAGACCTACCATTCTGTGGTTGAGCGGATGAGGCTTCCCGACGGCCTTGTCTTCCCCTTGCCGATCGTTCTTCCGGCCCGGGAGGATGAGGTACGTGGGCTCCGTATCGGGGAAGTTGTCCGTCTCCTGGATTCCTACGATCGTCTTCTGGGGCTCATCACCGTCTCGGATATCTTTCGCCGGAACCTCGAATGGGAGGCCAAGGAGGTCTATCGTACCGATGACCCGGCCCATCCGGGCGTGGCGGCGCTTGGCCGTCTCCCGGGACCCTTTGCCGTGGGGGGAAAGGTGACGGTCTTCGACGACTGGTCTGACGGACCATTTTCCTCTCTGGCTCTGACTCCCACGGAATCCCGGGCCCGGTTCGAGTCCCTGGGGTGGCAGACGGTGGTGGGATTTCAGACCCGAAATCCCATTCATCGGGCCCACGAATACATCCAGAAATGCTCCCTTGAAATCGTGGACGGACTCTTCCTCCATCCCCTTGTCGGAGAGACGAAGGAGGATGACGTTCCTGCAAGCGTGCGCATGGAGTGCTACAACGTTCTCCTGGAGCGATATTATCCCAAGACGCGCGTTGTCCTGGGGGTCTTTCCGGGAGCCATGCGCTATGCCGGTCCCCGGGAGGCGCTGTTCCATGCCCTGGTCCGAAAAAATTACGGGTGCACCCATTTCATCGTCGGGCGGGACCATGCCGGGGTAGGGAGCTACTATGGCCCCTTCGAGGCCCATGCCCTGCTGCGTCAGTTCTCCTTTGACGAGCTTGGCATCATTCCCATCTTTTTCGATACCGCCTATTATTGCCGGACCTGCGAAGGAATGGTCTCCCACAAGACCTGCGGCCACGACGAGAGCTCTCATGTGCTTCTGTCCGGAACGAAGGTCCGGCAGATGCTCCGGGATGGCCTTCCTCCCCCTCCGGAGATGACCCGGCCGGAAGTGGCAGCGGTCCTGATCGGCCATTACCGAAAGCGCGAGGAGAGTGTCCCGGCTGTGGCGTCGCCCTAAGAATCGCTTTCTTAGGACGAGAATTCAGAGATGTAGGTTAAGGCTGATATCAGGAGACGGAACGGGAGGCGAGAAGCCGGGCGAGCTGTCGAAGGGTGCGTTTCGAAGGTGTGTCAAGGTTTCCGATAAAGAGAAGTTCGATCGAGCTTCCGTAGGTCGGTGAGGTCTCGGCGGCAACACCGTTTTTGACTCCCGTCAGAATATAGTCGACCGTTTCTCCGGAGTAGAGTGCCACCGCCAAAAGGAGCTCAATGGACGGGGGGCGCTCCGCCCGTTCGGCCCGGGAGATGTCAACCTGTTTGAATCCGATCCGTGCCGCGAAATCCGCCTGGGTCAACGTACCCCGAATGTTCCGAATGCGCTGTCCAGCGGCCAGCGGATCCCATTTGACCTTTATTCCTTTTTGGTTTATAGTCAACCTGTCGATACCTTTTTGGTATAAGTAGGATCTTTTCGATCAATAAAAAACCCTTTCGCGGATTATAGTTTTTGGATAAGGACACGGTCAAGGAAGTTCGGATTGCGTTGATACGGCGGGAGTGGACCCAGAGCGATCTGGCCCGTCGGCTAGGAATCTCTGCGGCCTATCTGAGCCTTGTGATGAAGGGGCGAAGAACCGTTCCTGTCCTCGAATCCCGGATCCTCGGAGAGTTGGGAGTGTCCGGGCAACCCGCCTCGAGATCATCGTCCGAGGGAGCTTAACGGTCTAATAGGGGAGAATGCGACCCCAGCTCTTTCAGTGGAAGGATCCCGAAAGAAGAAGCCGATGTCGGGGGCGGGTGCAGGCGACATAGAGTCCCCGAAGAAAGGTTCGATCGTCTCGGAAATAGGTCATGTCTCGCCAGTCGACGATGACCGAGTCGAAGGTACTCCCTTGGGCCTTGAAGACCGTTGTGGCATAGCTGTGCCGAAGTGGCGCGAAGGCACGCTTGAGCTTCCATGCGGCCCGTGACAACGTGGCCGACTCCTGTTTTGCCTTGGTTCCTCTTTCCTCTTTGATTTTTCTTATCTCACGAAACATCCGGTCGACCTCGGCCTGGTGGGCGAAGGAATCCTCCGGAACCAGAAACGAAAACTCCTCTCCCGAATCATCCTCAAGAAAGACTCGAAATGCCGGAATCTCCGGATAGTCTGGATGGCGTTCGGGAAAGATCTCAAGGACCGTCACCTCTTCCCCCGCAGCAACAAGACCCGTCAACTCTCCTCCTTCGGATCGAATTCCCGTGGTTTCATTCACAAGAACCCTTTCGTTGGGAGCAAAGGGTGTGGGGATTTCTCCGTAGTGGCTCCGGAAGAGAAGGCGGTTATAGCGCTCCACTTGGCGGTTTGTATAGGCGAGGATCCGGAGGTTGTCCCCATGGGACTCGAGCCGTCGGGACCAGTGGAGAATCTCCGCATCCTTCCCACCGATCCGCAGGAGCGTCTCCCGGGGAAGGATCTCCTCTTCCTGCCTCCAAAGAAGGTCGTCGTTTTCGTCCAGAAGGTCCCGAAGGGAGGGGCGCCCCCGTTGGGGATCCCACTCGAGAATCCGGCGGGTCAGGGTATGGAGAGGATGATCCTTGTCCTGACGGTGAATGTGGGTAAGTGCGATCCTCGGAAGGGAAAGGGCAAAGACGGGGGGGGTGTCGAGAAGTGTTGCGCTCACCGGAGGGAGCTGGTGTGGATCTCCCACAAAGAGGAGGCGGGAGGTTGTACGCAGACGTTCCAGTGTGGACAGAAGTTCGTGGCTCACGAGGGAGCATTCGTCGATGACGATCCAGTCGAAGAGGGAGAGGTCGGGGGAGGCTCCGGGAGCAAGATCGTAGGTGCCGTCTTCCTTTTCGCTCAGGCGAAGCCCCAGAAGGGAGTGAAGGGTGGCAAAGGTGGCTCCGCTCCCGGCGGACCGAAGGCTCTCCCGAAGGACGCGAAGGGCTTTGTGTGTGGGAGCGGTGACGGCCACTCGTCCGCCCCGGACCATAATTTCCACGAGAAATTTCGCCGTGAGTGTCGTCTTTCCCGATCCGGCGGGGCCGGAGAGAATCACCTCGGGAATCTCCGGATGGTCGAGGAGATCCTTAAGTGATCGTTCGGGCTCTGAAGGGTCAGGCATCCAAAGGGGCTGTCCCCGGTGGGGGGCTCTGAAGAGCGTCACGAGATTTGATCCATCGGGATGACCCTTTGCCTTCGATATCCTGTGGCGAAAATTGTCACCGGCGAATTGGCTTGTAGCGGATCCGGTGGGGCCGTGCCCCTTCTGCCCCCAGACGTTTTTTCTTGTCGGCTTCGTACTCCTGATAGTTTCCCGAGAAGAAGGTGGCCTGGGATTCGCCTTCGAAGGCCAGAATGTGGGTCGCGATCCGGTCGAGAAACCAGCGGTCGTGGGAGATGACCAGAACCGATCCGGCAAATTCGAGCAAGGCATCCTCGAGTGCCCGTAGGGTTTCCACATCGAGATCGTTGGAGGGTTCGTCGAGAAGAAGAACATTTCCGCCGGAGACTAACGTTTTTGCCAGGTGAAGGCGTCCACGCTCTCCCCCCGAGAGTGTTCCCACCATTTTCTGCTGATCAGGTCCCTTGAAATTGAATCGTCCCAGATAGGCCCGGGAGGGAGTTTCAAAGCGTCCGACAGTCAAAACCTCCGAGCCTCCGGCGATCTCCTCGAAGACCGTCTTGTTTCCGGAGAGAGAGTCGCGGGACTGATCCACATAGGAGAGCTTCACCGACTGTCCGATTTTGACCTGTCCGGAGTCGGGGGCTTCCTTGCCGGTGATCATGCGGAAAAGCGTAGACTTCCCGGCTCCGTTGGGGCCGATGATTCCCACAATCGCACCCGGTGGAACAATAAAGGAGAGGTTTTCCATGAGAAGTCTGTCGCCGTAGCCCTTTGAAACCCCGGAAAATTCAATCACGCTGTCGCCCAAGCGATCGGCCACAGGGATGAAGATTTCCTGGGTTTCGTTCCTCTTCTGGTATTCCTGGGAAGAGAGCTCGTCAAATCGTGCCATACGGGCCTTGGACTTGGCCTGACGCCCCTTCGGGTTTTGCCGCACCCATTCCAGCTCCTGCTTCATAGTCTTGATCCGGGCCGACTCCTGACGGGATTCGAGCTCAAGACGGGCCTCTTTCTGTTCAAGCCAGGAGCTGTAGTTTCCCTTCCATGGAATCCCCGACCCACGGTCGAGTTCGAGAATCCATTCCGCAGCGTTGTCTAGAAAGTAGCGGTCGTGGGTGACTGCCACCACCGTTCCGGGGAAGCTTTGAAGAAATTGCTCGAGCCACTCCACCGATTCGGCATCGAGATGGTTGGTTGGTTCGTCTAGGAGCAGCATGTCGGGGTTCGACAGCAAGAGGCGGCAAAGGGCCACGCGTCGTTTTTCTCCGCCGGAAAGGGTCTTGACCACGGCATCCCAAGGGGGAAGCCGCAGGGCGTCGGCGGCGATCTCCATCTGCTGGCCGGTATTGTGGCCATCTTGGGTGGCAATGATAGCTTCAAGACGAGCCTGTTCCTTGGCCAAGGCATCAAAGTCCGCATCGGCTTCGGCATAGGCCGCATAGACGGCATCAAGCTTCTTTTGGGCGTCAAAGATCTCTCCCAGACCCTCCTCAACGCAGGCACGCACAGTGGCCGAGGGATCGAGCTGAGGCTCCTGGGGAAGGTAGCCGATGCGGATACCCGGCATGGGGGTGGCATCTCCCAGAATGTCGGTATCGATTCCAGCCATGATGCGCAGAATCGTAGATTTTCCTGAGCCGTTCAACCCCAGAACCCCAATCTTCGCTCCGGGGAGAAAGGAGAGGGAGATGTCCTTCAGGATTTGCTTCTTTGGTGGAACGATCTTGCCCACCCGGTTCATGGTAAAGACATACTGTGCCATGGGACTCCTGTATGTTTACGGTGAGAGGGCCTTTGTCAGGGAGTCCATCTCAAAATCTTGATGGAATCCAGAGGGCACCGTTCGGAAACTTTGCTTCGCTATGGAGGAAGAAAAGGCTGTGAGAAAGTGCTGAAAGGTGCGAGTGGCTCCCCGAAGCATCTCTTCAAGAAATTCTTGAGAGGAAGGTGATTCGGGAATGTGTTGGAGAAAGTTTTCCCAAGGAGAAGGTGTCATATTTCCAAGCAGAAAGAAGGAGAGCCCTTGTGGAGAAAGGGAAAGAGAGGATTGTTCAAGTCGCTTTGCGATCATCTGCCCTCCGAGGGTGGATCCCTCCAGAACATAGAGAACACCAAGCGTTTCCGGAAGACTGGCGGAGGGAGGAAATTGAAGACTCCCTTCGTTGAAAGAGCTCTGTCCAAGGTCCCTGAGTGCTGAGATCAACAATGGAGCTCTGGGAGGTGTGCGATATGTGGGCAGAATTCGGGGAAGGATGTCTCTCAGGGTGTTGTCGAGGGGGGAATGTGCGAGAAGAAGAGCTTCGAGGGCCCGAACAAGGGCTGTTTTTGTGAGGTCCTTGTCGAGGAGTTGAGACATGATGGGGAGAGATTCAATGTGGCGGTGGAGCTCGGCCGTCTCCCGAGAAAGAAATGAAATCTGGGGGGAGCGGGTCAATGGTGTGATCCCGGAGGAGCGGCGGTGGTGGTGCGAATCAGGTGAAGGGCCGCGAGATGAGTGAACTTATCCCAGGGGAGGCTCTGCCCAACCCGTTTTTCCACCCAGCGCTCAAAGGATTGTCGGGGAGAGATGACCAATCCGGAAGAAATGGTCTCCACCGGTTTGTGGGGATTGCCTCCCCAGGCGACCTCCTGAATGGTTTCAGGTCGAAAAATCCAGAGGGAACATTGATTTTTGAGCTTGATGACCATCAAGCCGGCAACGGGAATAACTCCTATGCCGGGAAAGGACTCGGAAAGGGAGACGGTTTGCCATATTGGTTCCTGAAAAGTGGATTCGAGGATCTCGTGAAGGCTTTCAATCGTTGAGGGGGGAGGTGTTGTGCCCCAAAGGGTAAAGCGGTGTCCGCTAAAGAAGGCGAGACCGCAACCCTCAAAGAGCGAGGCAAGAAGGGTGGCTGACACGGAGAGAATATCTTCCGGATTCTCCGATTTTGAAAAGATCTCCCGAAAGGGGGAAAGGCGGTAGTTGAGTCTTTCGAAAGCCTGCATCCGTTCTTCTGCATGAAGTTGAAGGAGAGACATATTAAAATTTCTGACCACGAGTCTGGCCATTGAGAGCGTCTTCAGCGGGAGGATCGTTGGAGATTTGGCATGACATGCGACTAGCCCCCACAGGGATCTGTTCTCTATGACCGGGAAGGAGAGGGAGGCCACAACGTTCATGTTGGCAAGGTATGCCTGGTGAACGGGAGAGACACTGCGTAAGTCAGAATGGGAAAGATCAGGCGGGTGACCGGTCAGAGAATGGATGGGAACGGGAGAGGCTGGCGCATCGGGAATCTGTCGCCAAGGATTTTTGAGATAGAGCTCCCTGGCAATTTGGGGAATATCACTTCCAGGGAAACGAAGTCCAAGGTATGTCCCGTAGCTTTCAGGATTGTGGTCTTCTGCCAGAACTTCGCCATCCCCATCTGTGCGGAAGGCATAGAGCATCACTCGGTCAAAACCCGTGATGGCGCGAACTCGGGTCACGACTCCGGAAAAGAGCTCCTCCTTGGTGAGACCTCTGGAAAAGGGAAGGGACAGGGCGGGATCAGGGTGAGAGAGTGGCTGCGGCGATGAGAAAAGCTCAATGAGGATCCCCTCGCCATTTCTTGTCAGGACGACATCAATCTCTGGGCCCTCGTCTACAAGGCGGATTGAAGAAAGATCCCGTCGTTCCCCCACATTGCTTTGGAGAAGAATGTCGAGGGGTGTGTGTGTCCTGTGAAAGAAGTCAGGGGGGAGATTTTGTCCAATGCATTTGGCTATATCTGGGAAAAAGTGATCGATATTTGCGCTGGCATGGGTGATTTTCCCCCCGACGTCAATTTGCAAAAGGGCCCCGTGAGGTTGAATCATGCCTGAAAAGGACAGGGGCTCCGATTCGCAGATGTCTGCCCAGTTATCTGGTAAGCCGCTCGATAAGTTTGAGGGGGTATGGGGGGGGATGGAAGACATCGATGAATCCCTTGGTCAGTCATTCGTGTGGCAGTGATTAGTTGTGCGCGGATTCTGCTCGAGGGCCTTGGGTCGACTTTCCTCAATCATAGGAAGAGTGACGTTGATTTTCAAGGACCCCCTGAGCTCTTTCAGGGAAAAGAGGGGGAGGAAAAGAGATGTTTAATGGTGGGAGAGAAGGGCGTTGCCAGCAACCACCAGAAGCGCTGTCACAACAAAGATGATGGCCACAATGGAAACAAGGAGGACGGAGGCTCCCAGTGTCGGGTATTTTTCGAGAAAACGCTTCATGATGCGCATGGTCAAATCTCCTGAAGGGCGAAGAGCTACATGCCACGGTACCCGAAGGGACCATTAAAGTAAAGGGTGACTGTTCCCATGGGCGTATAGGTTTGCGGGTAGTTTGATTGATAGACCGGAAGTGCAACTCCCGCTCCCCAAGTGGCAGCAAACTTCTTAGTGTGTGGCCAAGTTATTTCGATTTCGGGAGCCAGCCAGAGAAAGGACCAGGCCGGAGCATTGGCATTTCCGAAAAAAAGGCTGGTTCCGCCTTGAGTTTCGCCATAGAATTCGAGGAGTCAGCCGGCTCCCCATTCCGTATTGAGAACATCTTCGATGGCCCCTGCGTAGTAGGTGAGATTCCCGTCGACCATGTGGACGTTTCCGGAGTTCCATGGAATCTGATCAGTTCCGTTGTTGAAGGTATATCCTGCACTCACCGTGGAGGGATTTTCTACGATGTCCCCTGCCTGCAGGTAGACTATGAACGGCTTGAAATGTTTCCGAAGAAGAAACATTACGCCCTCGTTGTACGTGCCGTTCCCGAGCTGGTCAGTCCCGTAGTCCTGAGGGTTCAGGTTCAGGTACTGGCCCGAGGGAATCCAGAAGTCGAAGGTCAGGGACATGGCCGGTCTTGACAATGGAAGATAAGGATTAGAATCGGATGTCAGCTCCCACTTGATCTCAAAGTGAGTGTTTCCCACGCCAAAATGGCTGGCGGAGCGATCAATCCCTTGGGAGGGATCGACCCCTTGCCAGTTCTGGACAAGCGGGAGAAAGGTGTCAAGCTCGAGATTGTGGCCGAGTCCTACGGCAAGCCGCATCGGCATATACAGGGAAGAGGCAACGGCGGCAGGAGTCATGTAATCGTAGGCAAACGGTTCCAGGTACCAGGAACCGATGGGCTCCACCTCGGCCGTTCCTGTAAAGAAAGGGCCGCTGGTGTTGGGACCCCAGGGGAGAAAAGGAGGTGCCAGTGCCTGGAAGTCCTTGGCCATCTCTTCGTCATCGGACATCGGGAGAAAAAAGTCTCCCGTACCTGCTCCGGAAGAGATGGCAGGAGCCTGTGGGGGGGAGGATGAGACAAAGGCTCAAAAGACAAAAAAGGACAAGGAAATAATATCTCATTGTGAAAAAACGGGACATGAAAGAATCTCCGGGATGGAAGGGGCAGATTAGTGAGGGGTCATCTGGGTCAGCATCCCGGTTTCATCATGCTTTTCAAGGAGAATGCCAAGGCTTTGGCATTTTTTTCGTTGTGAATGAGCGCCTTGGCAAGCATCTTCCTGTAACCATGTGGCCACTTCGTACGAGGTTCGATAAGTGACAGGAGGGTGAGTGCCTTGCGGTAGTGATGGGCGGAAATGAGAATGCGAGCTTCATTGAGGATAAAGGGCTCATCGTTGTCGTTGCTCTTCAGAGCCCGAGCCTGTTCGAGATAGCCGATGGCCTTCTTGAAATCGCCATTCTTGAACTGAATGAAGGCCATGTTGTTGAGAATGGTTGGATCGGTTGGATTATCCCGGAGGGCGCTCTTGAGGTCAACCTCAGCCTGCGCAAGATGACCTTGCTTAATTTCAGCATAGGCCTTCTGTTCGGAGAGCCAGGCTCGGACGGGAGGTTCTGTTGTGGTCGCGCATCCGGACAAGATAAGGGAAATGACGGGTAATAGGGAGATTCTTTTAAACATGAGACTTCCTCGATGTATGGTTAATGCGCTTTTTTCTTAAGCATGATCCATGTCTAGAAAAAATATTATCCAGTGTGTTGTGGTCAAGGAAGGTCGTATTGTCCTTTAGTTGAGCTTTGTTTCATCTTCATGTAATAGGTGGCCGCAAACCCCAAGATGGCGAAGTCGTCAAAAAGGCCTAGGAAGGGAATATTGTCAGGAATGAAGTCGATGGGGGTCAAAAGATAAAAAAGCGCTCCGTAGGCAATGAATTTATCGGTCAGACCCATCTTTCTGGACTTGATTACAGAGACGAGCGTTGAGATTCGTTCAGTCCACTCCGATCCCATGGACTTGAAGCTTGAAATCTTTGCCGGATTATTTTCGACTTCTAATTGCTTTTTCCCTTGGGCTCCAATGACGACAAGGCTCGTAAGGATTTTTTCTTCAGTCATGACCGGATTGTTGTCGAAGTCTGGGGAGAGCCCCAGATTGACAATCGCCGCATGATGCTCCCCCGTTGAAAGCCCAGAGATGAGAATCTCCTTCACCTCGGGACTCTCGGGGTCAAGGATGCCTTCTGAGGCAAGTCGATAACAGGTGTCCCGGATCGCAGGAATATAGACCGGTGGGATCGGGAAGTGTTCCGGTTTTTTCATCCACCGGCGCAGAGTCATTCCCGACAACCCGATCATTCGTCCAAGTTCTTCGGGTGAGTATCCCGTTTTTTCGAGTATTTTTAACAATTGTGAATTTGTCATGTCCAAATGTTATCGCTGGTTCAATCTGGTGTCAAGAGGTCAGAGGAGATGATCTCGATATGAAAAACGTTTTACTCACAGATGTTTAAATATTTTTTTGTTTTGTTTGAACGGATGGGTGGAGGAGAGTGATGAAGGATTTCGGAACAAAAGAGTAAAATAAAGAGTAAATAAGGAGGGCAAAGAAGGAATGATGTGTGAAGGTATATAAAGTGTATAGATAATGGTTGCGGGGACAGGATTTGAACCTGTGACCTTCGGGTTATGAGCCCGACGAGCTACCGAGCTGCTCCACCCCGCACGATCATCTTAGGGGAGAAGGACGAGAATTGTCAACTTGTTTTTAGAAAGAGACGCGGCAAATATGTTGGAAAATTTCTTGCGGGTTCGAGAATTTTATAGGTTATTGTTTTGAGAGAAACAGGGGAGAAGGCTTTCGGAGATCGCTGCTTTCTGTTATTATTTAGTAAATATTTTTTGAATCCTCTCCCTACTTATATCTTGGAGTCATATTAGATTGCTTATTGAAAATATTGAAGAATGGGATCTTGTGGTGATTGGCGCAGGTTCAGCCGGCTATGTTGGGGCTGTTCGGGCTGCTGAGATCGGAATGAAGGTTCTTGTTCTCGATCCGGGAGAGCTTGGAGGAACCTGTCTTCATCAGGGGTGTATCCCGACAAAGGTTCTCTTGGAAATCGGAGGGCGCCTGCGGATCGGAGAGGAGGGGGGGGAGACAGGGGTTTCGTGTGCCCCTCCTGTTCTTGATGCCGGGCGAATGAATGCTTTCAGGAAGGGAACAGTGGATCGGCTATTTCGAGGGATCGCCCTTCTTTTCAAAAATCATGGGGTGACCTACAGAAAAGTCAGTGGCCGTCTCGACGGTCTTGGCCATGTGCTCCAGGAAGGCGAGAGTCCGGTGAGGCTTCGGGCAAAAAATATTCTTTTGGCCACGGGCTCCAAACCACGTG
>JAJZHW010000002.1:96997-218218 GCA_021810805.1 Nitrospirota bacterium | reverse complement strand
TCTCGCGGTTGATGCGGCCGGTCAGCACCATCTCCACCACCTCCATGGCATCCGATCCGGTGACGCGAATCCCGTTGACGAACTCGAAGGCCATCCCGAGGCGCCCCATGAGGGAGGAGATCTGGGGCCCCCCCCCGTGGACCACGACCGGGCGAATGCCGATGTGCTGGAGAAGGACCAGGTCCTGGGCAAAGGAGAGGCTCTCCTCTCCCCCACCGTCGAGGGCCCCCCCTCCGAACTTGATGACGAAGGTCTTTCCGTGGAACGTCCGAATGTAGGGAAGGGCGTCGATGAGGACCTGGGCCTTCTCGTGAATGCTCTCCATGGTGTCTCCGGATGGCTAGGGTGTGGCGGGGGGAGTCTCGTCCCGGATCTTCGACAGCTTCCGGGCGATCTCCGACAGCCCCGTGTGAAGGTATCTCTGGGTGGAGCCCAGGGAGGCATGGCCTAGAAGAGACTGGATTTCCCGGAGGTCGGCCTCCCGGTCCAGAAGATGGGTGGCGCAGGAGTGGCGGAGGGCATGGGGAGAGACCCTGACGGACAGTCCGGCCTCCCGGGCATACTTCTTGACGATCCGGCTCACCTGCCAGGGAGAGAGCGGACCTCCGTCCTTATCGGCAAAGAGCGGTCCCGACAGGGGGGCTCCCGATGGGGAGAGACTTTCCCGGAGGGCGCGGAGAGCCTCCCGGGCCTCGCCGACCACGGGAACACGCCGCTCCTTGCCCCCCTTGCCCCGAACCCGAAGGGAGGAGATCCCCGAAGCGGCGTCCTCCCAGAGAAGGCCGCACAATTCGGAGAGACGGACCCCGGTCTGGTAAAAGAGCTCCAGGATGGCCCGGTCCCGGAGACTTCTCCCCCCATCTTCCGAAGCCGGGCCTTCGACATGGGCCGGGGCCGTCACCAGCGCCTCCGCCTCCGTTTCGGTGAGCATGGGGGGAAGGGGGCGGTCGGCCCGGGGCCCGGAGATCCCCGCAAAGGGATCGTCGGCGGCATGGCCCTGCTCCACCAGGAACCCATAGAACCCCCGGAGGCTCGACAGGATCCGGGAGATGCTCGAGGGGGCATAGCCCCGGTCGTGGAGACGCTTCACGAAGCGAAGGGCCCGGGGGCGGTCGAGCCGCTCCCAGAGAAAGCCCTCCCCCCCCGCCAGGAGTCGCTCCTCGAGGGTGGAGAGAAGGGCAAGGTCATCCATGGCCGCTTTGAGCGTCCGGGGGGATCGTCCGGAGAGGAGAAGACTCCTCCGGTAGGAGTTGAAAAGGGGATCTCCAAGAAGTCGGCTCTGTCGGCCATCGGAGCGATCGCCGCCTCCCTCTCCTCCCCCTCTCCGGTGTCCCGACCCCACGCCTCCCATCACACCTCCATCGACAGAGGCGGCCGGACCTCCCGGCGGGAGGCCACCTCCCCCCACCAGCGATCAAAGGCCTCTCGGGCCCGCATGGCGATCACCTTTCGCCTCTCGCTCTTTCCCCCCCGGATGCGCCCCGCCGGAGGAAAGAGACCAAAGTGGAGATTGACCGGGGAAAATCGCCCGGTCTCTTCGGGTCCGGGAGCGACCCCCTCGTCCCGATAGGCCCCCGGAACCAGGGCCCGGACCAGGGCCCCCAAGGCCGATTCGGCCGGAGGCAGTGTCAGAGGGGGTCCGGGGGCAAGCAGAAGTGCGGTCAGCCGCCCCAGGGCCACCGATTCGGTGTACCCCTCGACCCCCATCATCTGCCCCGTGGGATAGACCCCGGGAAGGGCGCGAAGAGACAGGTCCGGAGAGAGAACCCGGGGAGCATCGAGGAAGGTGTTCCGGTGGAGGGATCCGTACCGGAGAAAGACGGCATTGGCAAACCCCGGAAGCTTGCGAAAGATCCGGTCCTGCTCGGAATACTTGAGCTTTGTCTGGAACCCCACCAGATTGTAGGCCGTCTCCTCCCGGTTTTCGGCCCGAAGCTGGACCACCGCGTGGGGGATCTTTCCCGTCCGGGGATCGACGAGCCCCACCGGACGAAGGGGGCCAAAGGCCAGCGTCTCGGGACCGGTATCGGCCAGGGACTCCACCGGCTGGCAGGCCTCAAAGGCCCGAAGAACCTCGGGTCGGTCCTCGACCCCCTCGTGGGGAGGGACCCGCTCCCCGGCCACCAGATCGTCGCAGAGTTGACGGTAGAGCTCGGCATCGAGGGGCACGTTCACATAGTCCCCCGTTCCCGGCTCTCCCCAGCGATCTCCCCGGAACAGGGGGGCAAAGTCGAGAGAGGCCGCCTCCACCACCGGGCTGATGGCATCGTAGAAGGAGAGCCGGTCGCAGCCGATGGCCTCCTCCAGCGCCCGGGCCAGGTCGGGATGGGTGAGGGGGCCGGTGGCAAGGACCAGGGGGCGGTCGGCGGGAATCTGGTCCACCCGGTCCCGATGGAGGGTAATTCCCGGCGAGCTCTCCACCGCCCGGGTCATCCTCTCCGAAAACCGCTCCCGGTCCACCACGAGGGCCCCTCCCCCCGGGATCCGGCATTCCAGGGCCGCCTCGAGAACGAACGAACCCATCTTGAGAAGCTCCTCCTTGAGCAGACCATGCGCCGTCCCGGGATCGAGGCTTTTGAGAGAGTTCGAGCAGACGAGCTCGGAGAGCCCTCCCGTGCGATGGGCACCGGTCATGGTCTTCGGCCGCATTTCGAAGAGGTCCACCGAAACTCCGGCCGCAGCAAGGGAAAGGGCCGCCTCCGTTCCGGCCAAGCCTCCCCCCGCCACCGTCACCCGGAAGCCGCTCACGGGGATGTCCCCGTATCCTCTCCCTCGGGGGCCTCATACCCGCAGTCCTTCTCCGGACAGACGAGCCGGATCTTCCCGCCCACCTTTTTCTCCATCAGGAAGGCATGGCCGCAGGAGGGACAGGGCCGGGCCACCGGGCGTCCCGGATAGGTCCGGTCGCATTCCGGGTAGCGGCTGCAGCCGTAGAAGATCCCCCGCTTGCCGCGGCGGGGGACGATCTCCCCGTCGCAGCCGGGACGGGTGCACCGTATCCCGGTGGGAAGCGGGCGGGTCGTCTTGCAGGCCGGATAGTTCGCGCAGGAGAGAAAGCTTCCGAAGCGACCGCTCTTCACCACCATCGCCCCTCCGCAGACGGGGCAGGGAGGGATGTCGGCCGGAAGGGCCACCGGAGCGGCGGCCGCTCCCTTGGGAGGCCAGGGACGGGTGGTCTTGCAGGCCGGATAGTCGCTGCAGGCCAGGAAAGTCCCGAACCGCCCCTTCCGGACGATCATGGGCTTGCCGCAGGTCTGGCAGACCTCTCCGGGGGCTTCGGGCAGGACTTCGGGGGCCAGCCCCGCTTCCGTCTGGACGATGTTTCGGGTCGTCTTGCAGGCCGGATAGTTTCCGCAGGCCAGATAGGCCCCGTGCCGTCCCCACTTCTTGACCATGAGGGTGCCGCAGACCGGACAGGGAATGTCCGTGGGCTCGCTCTTGGCCTTGAGATTGGTCATCCCCCCGCCCTTGGCCCGGCCGAGCTCCGCCGAAAAGGGACGATAGAAATCGTCGACGGCCTCCCGATAGACCTTGTCCCCCTCCTCCACCGCGTCGAGCTCTTCCTCCATGCGGGCGGTAAAGGCCACGTTCAGAAGATCGGGGAAGCTGTCCACCAGAAGGCGATTGACCGTCTGGCCAAGCTCGGTGGGATAGAAGCGATTTTCCTTTTTCTCCACATACTCCCGGTCAAGGATGGTGGTCATGATGGTGGCGTAGGTGCTGGGGCGGCCGATTCCCTTTTCCTCGAGCTCCCGGATCAGGGAGGCCTCGTTGTAGCGGGGAGGCGGCTGGGTGAAGTGCTGCGAGGCGTCCGGAGGGGCGGAGGCCACGACGCCCTCTCCCTCGACGAGAAGCGGAAGTTCGGCCTCTTCCTCGTCGGCGCCCTCATCCTCCTCGTCGTTCTTGTTGGCGGCAGACGAACTCTTGGACCGCGCGCCGCGAACGGCCAGAAAACCCGGATCGAGCATGCGGCGGCCGGTGGCCCGGAAGCTGTCCTCCCGATCCCCCTCCACGATGACGGTGGTCTGGAGGTAGCGGGCCGGGAGCATCTGGGACTCGACAAAGTTCTGCCAGATGAGCTGGTAGACCCGAAGGAGGTCCCGGTCGAGGACGGAGGAGAGGGACTCGGGGGTACGGGTCACGTCGGTGGGTCGGATCGCCTCGTGGGCATCCTGGATCCCTTTCTTGTTTCGGTAGACGGGGCTCTTGGAGGGAAGACCCTTGGGGTAGTGCTTCCGGATATAGTCCCGGGCCATCTCCTGGGCCTCCGGGGCCAGACGGATGGAGTCGGTTCTCATGTAGGTGATGAGACCCGTGAGACCCTGACCCGGGATCTCCACCCCCTCATAGAGCTTCTGGGCCACCTGCATCGTCTTCTTGGCCGGAAAGCGGAATCTCCGGGCCCCTTCCTGCTGGAGGCGGCTGGTGGTGAGCGGGGGAGAGGGCTGGCGCTTCTTTTCGTCGGCAGAGACGCTTCCGATACGGAAGGATTCCTCCGAGAGCCTCTTCAGAACGGCCTGGGCCTCTTTTTCGCTTCCGATCTCGGCCTTTTCGCCGGCGATCCGGTCGAGCTTCGCCTCGAACACGTCGCCTTCCCGCCCGGATTCGGCCGGGTGAAAGCTCTGAAGGATCGTCCAGTACTCCACCGGAACGAAGGCATTGATCTCGTTTTCCCGGTCGCAGACAAGACGGACCGCCACCGACTGGACGCGCCCGGCGGAGAGCCCCCGCCGCACCCGATCCCAGAGGAGGGGCGACAGGGAGTATCCCACAATGCGGTCCAGGGCCCGACGGGCCTTCTGGGCATCGACCTTGTGGAGATCGATCTCCCCGGGATGCTCCAGGGCCTGGGCGATCCCGCGGGGGGTCAGCTCGTGGACCAGAACCCGGCGGATCGGCTTTTTGAGGGAGGCGAGTTCGCTGGCGATGTGGTAGGCGATGGCCTCCCCCTCCCGGTCGGGGTCGGAGGCGAGATAGATCTCCCGAGCCCCCCGGGCCGCCTGGCGAATCTCGTCGAGAACCTTTTTCTTCCCTTCGGAGACCTCAAACTCGAGCTCGTAGTCGCGGTCGACATCCACCCCGATCCTCGAGGCCGGCAGATCCTTGAGGTGGCCGACGCTGGCCTTCACCCGGTAGTCCGGCCCCAATATGCGGGTCAGAGTCCGGGCCTTGGTGGGAGACTCCACCACGATGAGGGTTCCCCCGCGTCCGGAGGCGGGGCTCCCGTCACTGGGGGTAACGGCCTTTTTCCGGGGAGAGGCTTTCTCGGTGGAGGGAGCAGATGTTCCCCGGGTGGAGCGGGCGCCTGTGGTTTTTTTGGCGGACTTGCGAGTCACGGTCACGAATCGAACCCTTTCGGAAAAATGAGAGACGAGGCCCATCGGGCTCTGTCTTTCCCGGAATGCGGGAAAGTAAAAAAACACGGCCGGAGGATCTCCGGCCCGACCCGCCCGAAGGGGGCCGGGAAAACGGGGCCAACGGAGGCGGAGGGAAAAAGGAAAGGGAGGGGATCAGGAAAGAAGAGCCGTCAGAACCTCTTCGGCCGAATTGGCCCTCCGGGCTCCCTCTCCTTCAAGAAGGGCGGGACCTTCCCGCTCCCATCCCCGGGCCCCCCGATCGAAGATCAGGAGCTCCCGGCCCTCTTCGAGGGCGATGCGGGCCGTGATGTACGTTCCCGAGCGCCGTCGGTGGGGCCCGGCGATCACCGCCAGGGAAAGGCCAGCCACGATCCGGTTGCGGTGGGGAAAGTGCCAGCCGTCGGGCCCCGACCCGGGCGGAAACTCCGACAGGATGAGTCCCCCCGTCCGTTCGATCTCCTGCCCGAGCTCCCGGTGCTCCGGAGGATAGACCCGGTCGAGCCCCGTCCCGACGACGGCCACGGTGGCACATTGCGCCTCCAGGGCCCCTCGGTGGGCGGCGGCATCCACGCCCCGGGCCAGCCCAGAGACCACCCGAAAGCCTGCCTCCGAAAGGTTCCGGGCCAGGGCGGTCACCTCGATGAGGGCCTCGCGCCCTGCCTCCCGGGCCCCCACCACGGCGACAAGCGGCCGATCGAGAACGGCCACTTCCCCGCGAAAAAACAGGAAAAAAGGGGGAGTGGCAAGGGTTCCGAGCCGCACAGGATAGTCGGGATGCCCCGGATGCATCATCTTAAGCCCAAGCCGTTCGGCCTTGTCAAGGAGACGGGTCAGACCCTCCTCCAGAAGAGCTCTCTCCCGAGAGGAAAGGGAGGCGAGGATCCGATCCCGGGCCCTTCGCAGATCTTCCCGGGGCTCCTCCCGAAGACGCCTCTTGCGGGCCAGGCTCTCGAGCTCCGCGAGATGGGCCAGCCCGAAAAGGAATGCTTCCTCCCCCCTCTCCAGTGGGGCCGACACAGCGACCGGACCACTCACGCCCATAAAGGAGACGCCTCAAGGATTGAGGGAAGGGGCGGCGGGCAGGTAGAATAAAGGGAAGGGGATCTCCTTCCCCCCGCAAATTTTCGATCCCCCTCCGGATGCCATCCACAGGAGCCGCCATGGATCAGTCTCTCTACCATCTCTTCCTCTATGCCACCATCATCCTGACGGCCCTCACCGTCGTGGGATTTCTGTTCTACGTGTCCGACCGCAAGCGGCGCAAGGCCGAAAACCCGGACCCGGCCGTCCTCTCCCCTGTGGAGAGGCTCGCCGAGATCGACGCCCAGATCGTCGCCTTCCGCCACCGGATCACCGCCCTCGAAGAGGAAAAGCGCCAACTCCTTCAGAAGTAGAGTTCCGGACTCACTCCCCCCTGTCGATATAGAGCTCCTCCCGGGAGGCAGAATACCCGAGAAGCTCCGCGTAGCGCCCCCAGTTGACCAAAACGGAGAAGGATCCGTCCACATCCTCGGAGGGGAAGCTCTCTCCCAACCGGTGCTTCACCTCCTCTTCGGAAAGGCTTTCGTTTTTTTCGGCCGCAAGCCAGGAGAGAACCGTGGAAAAAAGAGGAAGGGTGAGAAGGCGCTCCCTCAACGCCGTCTTGCGGCCATTGATATCCTTCTCGAGCAGTGCCTCCCCCAGGTGAGTCAGGGCAATATCGCTCTCGGGAGTGACGACAAAGCCCAAGGATTCGGCCGCCCGCACAATCTGGAGCTCCTCTCCCAGATCGAGGTGGAGGTCCAGGCCGAGCTGGTAGAGGTCGGAGGTTCCTCCCTTCTCTTTCAGGATCTTGAGAAGCCCCACGATCCGGCTTATCCCCGTATAAGGCTCCGATTCGCCTTCCATCACCATCCTCCTTGGGTTGTTGTAACGCTCCGCCCCGTTCGATCCGTCGAAAATCCTTCGATCGCTCCCGTCATGAAATCAGCGAGAAAATCTCGTCCGAGAGACGTTCGAAGTCCGGATGTTTCCTGTTTCTGGGCCGGGGCAGATCCACCGGGATCTCCCGCACCACATGGGTGGGCCGTCGGGAGAGAACCACGACGCGGTCGGCCATGAGAAGCGCCTCTTCGATAATATGGGTCACCATGACGATGGTGCGCACCGGCATCTCCGGATCCTGCCAGAGCATGAGAACCTCGTCCCGGAGAGTCACGGAGGTCAGGGCATCGAGGTTCGAGAAGGGCTCGTCCATGAGAAGGATCCGGGGTTCGATGGCCAGCGCCCGGGCCAGCCCCACCCGCTGTTTCATCCCCCCGGAGAGCTCCCGGGGGTAGGCCTCCTCGTACCCTTCAAGACCCACCTTGTCGATATAGAAAGAGACGGTCCGGTCGATCTCCGCCTTCGATCGTCCGCGAGCCACCAGCCCCAGCGCCACGTTGTCCCGGACAGAAAGCCAGGGCAGAAGGGCAAATCCCTGAAAGACCATCGCCATATCGGAGTTGATCCCCTCCTGGGGATCTCCCTTGTATAAGACCTCGCCCGCCGAGGGAACGATGAGCCCCTGAAGGATCCGGAGCAGGGTGCTCTTGCCGCATCCCGAAGGCCCCACGATAGCCACGAACTCGCCTTCCGCGACCGTGAGGGAAAGGTTGTCGATGGCGCGGTAGAAGCGGCCGTCCCGGGAAAAGTCCCGGGCCACATCCTGCAGGGACAGAAAGGGAGACGGATCAGGCGTCATAGCTGTACCTCCGCGTCACCCGTTCGTAGAGGGGGACCCAGAAGAGGCGGTTGGCCGCCACTACGGCGGCGGTCATGACCATGAGCGCCGAGACAATGAGGACGGGATGGGCACCCTGGTAGGTGGCCCGGTCGAGAAAGGCGCCCAGACCCGAGACGCCATAGTCCTTCTTCGCATACACCACATACTCGGAGACGATCAGGGCATTCCATCCCCCTCCGAAGGCGGTGATGGAGCCGGTAACGAGAGAGGGAAGGAGGAAGGGAAGGAAGACCTTCCGGACAAAGAGCCCCTGACGGATGCCGAAGGTGAGCGAGACCTCCCGGAGCTCCGCGGGGAAGGTCCCCACCCCCGAGAGAAGGTTGAACAGGAGATACCACTGCATCCCCGACATGAGAAGGAGGATCGAGGCCAGGTTCATGCTGTGAAGATGGGTGACCACGAGGACGATGACGAAGGGAAAGAGCGCCGTCGCCGGCACCGAGGCCATGACCTCGGCCAAAGGAAAGACCACCCGGGAGAGCCTCGGAGTGCGGAAGACCCAGTACGCCACCGGCAGGGTCCAGAGAAGACTCAGGAGATAGGCCACAACAAGCCGCAGCGAGGAATAGAGAAGATCGGCCGGAAGCTCTGCCATGCTCTTCCAGGGGATCCCCTGGGCCACCCATCCCGAGACCACCCGGACTCCGGCGTAAAGGCTCTCCGTGAGGAGGTATCCCCCAAAAAATCCCAAAAGCAGGAGCCCCAGAAGCCTTGGCGCCGGAGAGCTCGGAAGCGGCGGACGCCGGGGAGCCCGCGCGAGCTTCCCGAAAAAACCGGCCGCCGCCTCGGAGAGCTGGCCTCTGGCTCCAGCGAGCCATGAAGAGCCGGCCAAAAGGTCGTAGACGGGGGAGGAGATCCGGGGGGTATGGCTTTCGACCTCTCCCACCCGAAAGTTGTGGGACCAGGCCAGAAAGGGACGAAAGACCAAAAGGTCCAGGACCATGACGGTCACCACCAGAGCCCCGATCCCCAGAAGGGCCTCGCCGAAGTGGCCCTTTTCGGTGCTTCCCACCAGGAAGCTTCCCAACCCGGGAAGTTCGTAGTGGACGGGTCCCAGGGCGATCATCTCGCAGGCAATCAGGAAGTACCATCCCGCGGTCCAGGAAAGAACCGAGTTGTAGACGACCTTGGGCAGGGTCACCGGAACGAGAAAACGGGCGGCCCAGAGCCAGGCGGGGGCCCGGATCCCCCGGAAGAGATCGGTCAGATCCTTGGGGGCCGTCCTTACCGACTCGTAGACGGCAAAGGCCATGTTCCAGGCCATGCTGGTGGCGATCAGGACGATCGAGGCCGCCTCCACCCCCAGGCGCGTGGAGGGGAAGAGGGGGACCATCACCAGCACCACCGCCGGAAAGAATCCCAGGACGGGAATGGACTGGAGGATGTCCAGAACCGGGATCAGCAGACGGGGGCCCAGGCGGGTGAGGGCGGCGGCAAGTCCATAGGCATACGCAAAGGCCAGGGAGAGGAGATAGGCCAGAAAAAGGCGCAAAAGGGAGTGAAGGATGTCGCCGGGAAGATCCCGGAGATCTTCCCGGGGGATCACCGGAACTCCCGACGGGGCGCTCCGGGAAAAAAGCAGCACCACCCCCGAAAAGATCACAAGCCCCAGAAGGGTCGGCCAGAGGAAGGAGAGGCGGCGCAGGAAGGGGGGGGTCACGAGAGATCCCGCCGACAACAACGTCCGGCTTGAAAAATTCTGCCGATCCGGTAGGATAAGAAGACGGTCACTCTTTTTTAAAACCTCACGATGGAATGGCAAAACAACACCGGGCAAACGAGTCTTCCCCCCAAGACAGAGGTCGTCGACCCGGACGAGATTTTCATCCGATGAACTCACTTTAGCAAGGACGACCATGGAGACACAAACGGCGCTTCTCTTTCTCGTCATCCTGGCGGCCGTTCTGGTCGCAGCGGCCGTTCTTTTTCTGGTACGCCTCACCAAGACTCTCGCCCGGATCGAAGAGGCCGTCGAAAAGATCGAGAGCTCGGCGATTCCCCTCGTCGAGAACCTCCGGAAGATCTCCGACGAGGTGGAGCCGGTCGTCAGGAAAACGGCCGAGCGCTACAGGACCTTCGAGGAGAGGATCGAGGCCCTGACCCGCTCCCCGATCCTCTCCTTTCTCTCCCCGGTCCTTCGGGGCAAGAACCCCCTCTCGGCAGGGCAGGGACTCTTCCGGGTCGCCCGGGGCCTTTCCGCCGGGATCGCCCGGGCTCGGGAGGTCTTAGCTCGCCGGGAGAAGGCCGCTCTCGCCCCCGACCCATCCCCCACCAACCCCCCACAGGAGACAGACCATGGCCAGCGACAGAAATGATACAGGACTCGCTCTCTTTTTGACAGGACTTGCCCTGGGAGCCGCACTGGGAGTCTTGCTCGCCCCGGCCTCAGGCGCAGAAACCCGCCGCAAGATCGGCGAAAAGGTCCGCACCCTCAAAGACGAGGCCGAAGAGGAATTTGCCGAAGGACTCGAAAAGATCCGCACCGAGTTTCCCGAACGCAAGGACCGTTATTCCGAGGCGATAAAGGAAGGATGGAAGGCCTTTCGCCAGTCGGTGGCCGCAGAAAAGTCCCCCCAGAGCTAATCCTCTCTTCGCACTCCTCACAAAGGCCGGAATGATCCTCCCGGCCTTTTTTTGTCGCCGTTTCCCCCCGATCCTGTGGTCAGTCCTTGCTCCCCGCTTTCATCCGGCCACCAAGAAAACACAAAAAAAGAGGCCCCCGAAGGAGCCTCCTGTGTTCTGCTTCTTTGAAGCGAAGACAGACGATCCTCTTAGATCGCCCCGGCTCCTGCCATCTTGGTGACAGGGTGGCCGTGGTCGAATGTGACCGCCGTCACCTTCGGTCCGGCAAAGGTCTGCCCGTTCTTTGCCCAACGCGAACGGTAGAGGGTGACCGTGGCCTTTCCGCCGGGCCCTTCGGCAATGCCGATGGCCGAGACCTTCTTCGTGGCCGCATCATAGTGCCAGGCCATCAGGACCTTCTGTCCCGACTTGTCGTTCTTCGACAGCCACCCGTCCGGGGACTTCGTGGGATCCACTCCCGGCCCCACATTCCGGTCGGAGGCCACGGAAGGTTGGTTGGTGACGGGATTCACGTGCGTCCAAAACTCGATGGGGTTGAAGATGATGACATCTCCCAGACCCGCAAATTCATAGACAGGAAGAATGACAAGAAGAGCCGTAAGCCCCGATCGCGCCCACTTGTTCTCCACATTTCCATTGGCCTTGTAGAGCGTATGGACCAGGGCGAACTGCCCGTAACATCCCGACATGACCGTGGTGAGTCCGGCAAAGGCCAGTGCCATTCCCCACCGCCTGATGGCTTTTTGTCCCATGAAAACCTCCGAGAGAAGAGAATTTTGAAAAGAAACAGGATTGAACGGGGAAAAGTCCTACCCCCCACTGCTCGCGCTAGAGTAGAAGATTCCCCCGGAAATCGCAAGGGAGCTCCCTGAAGCGAGACATGAGAGGGCGGAGAGGCAGGTAACCCCGGTGAAGTTGAGGGCACTGGCAGACGCGGGAAGGATCTGGGCCACCGCCGCCTCCCCGGAGAGGGCCCCGGAGGAGAGGGATGTGACCTCGTAGAGGGCCCCGTTCTGGCCGTAGGCCCAGACGGTGTTTCCCGGGCCGACGTAGATCCCGGTCAAAAGAGGAGAGCTCCCCGCCGCTCCTCCCAAAAAGAGGGTCGAGGACCAGGTGGCCCCCCCGTCGGTGGTCTCGAGGAGGGCCCCCTCCCCCGCCACAAAGCAGGTGGTGGGGCTCGTGCAGCCGATTCCGCTCACCCCCATGGGTGCCAGCGCCTGGGATACCACGACGAGGCTCCAGGTGGTTCCGCCGTTCTGGGAGAGGAGGAGGGCATTCATCCCCGTCCCCGAGGTGGTGGAGGCGGCGATCCAGATCGTCGATCCCTGGAGGACCACCTGATTGAAGTTTGCCGGCCCCAGAGCCGCCTGAAGAACATTGAGGTCGGGGGTCCAGGAGGCCCCCGACTGGCTCTGGAGAAGGAGGGTGTTGTTGTCCCCCACGATGGCGCAGGCGGGTGTTCCCGAACCTTGGCAGACGACCTCGTTGAAGGTCAGGTTGCCGTTGGTCGTCACGTTCTGGATGGAGAAGCTCTGACCACCATTGGTGCTGTTTAAGATCAACCCCTGATTGCCCACGACGGTGCACTGGTTGGTGGGGAGGCAGGCCGCCGAGGTGAGGTTGTAGTTGGCCAGGGCCGCCCCCAGACCGGAATTTGCCGGAAGCCACGTCTGCCCCCCGTTCTGGGATGTCAGGAAGAGCCCTCCCTGCCCCACCGCAATGCAAGACGAAGAGGAGGGGCAGACGACAGCCGAAGGCTCAGAGCCCGTCGGGAGATAGGAGGCAAGCCAGAGAAGAGCCGCCGGGGCCTGACACCCCCCGAAGATTCCCAAGAACAGCGCCAGGCAAACCCCGCACAGGAGTCTCCCTCTCCTGGCGCAACGTTCTTTTGGGAAGCCAGAGCCAAAGCCATTCATGAGGATCCCTCCCCCGACCCGCCCCACCCCCGTAGGGAGAGCGCCCTGAGGATCTTTTTGGCAACCCCGGTCAGGGGAATCGGTCCTTCCAGAGCCCGGGAGAGGGGGAGCACGACCCCTTTCACACTTCCCGTTGGCGCTTCGCCCACAGCCTCTCCCCCCCGACGCTCCACCCCCACCACATGGACCACCTCCCGAAAATGGGAATAGGTGTGGGTCACGGCAAAGAGCTCCTCCCCCACCCGCCATCCGGCATAGGGCCCCTCCGCGAGCGTCGCTCCCGGAGGGATCGACGAAGCGGAGACGCCGTAAAGATCGTAAAGGCCCTCGAGAAGGCGCCCCTCCCCCCGGAGAACAAAGAGCAGCGATCCCTCCGGGGGAAGAAGGACAAGCCTGTCCCGCTGGGGAGGGGAGGGTCGCCTCTCCCGTCGCCTCACCGGGAGCAGGGCAAGTTTCTCCGGCTCCTCTTCCCGGTTTCGGCAGGGGGAGCGAAGCGGACAGACCGAACAGCGGGGAGAGGCGGGAAGGCACACGGTGGCACCGAGCTCCATGAGGGCCTGGTTGGTGTCCCCCGGCCGCGCATTCTCCCGGCCAAAGGCATCCGAGAGCGCCCATAGACGCGCCTCTCTCTTTTTCTCATCCTTGCCGACACCGAAAAACCGCTCCACCACGCGCCGGACGTTGGCGTCGAGGATGGGGGCCCAGAGGTTCCGGGAAATGGAATGGATGGCCCCGGCGGTGCTCCGGCCGATTCCGGGAAGCTGTTTCCACTCCTCCAAGGTTTCGGGAAAGGATCCTCGCTCGGCCACAACCCTGGCCGCCCGATGGAGGTTCCGGGCCCGCTGGTAGTACCCCAGCCCCGACCAGAGGCGAAGAACCTCCGTCAGGTCGGTGCGCGCCAGCGTCCCCACATCGGGAAATCGCTCCAGAAATCGCTCGTAAAAACGGAGCACCGTGGCCACGGTCGTCTGCTGGAGCATGATTTCCGAGACCCAGATCCGGTAGGGATCGCGGCCCTCCCGCCAGGGAAGATTCCGGTGGCCGGCATCGTACCAGTCAAGAAGGGCGGCCACGGGGGCTTCCGTCGGGTGGGTCGGGGGATCAGTAGGAGACATACCACGAAAATCCCTGATAGCCTCCCCACCCCGAAGAGACCGAGGAGCGAAGAAGACCTCCGTCGAGGGTGAGATAGGAGTGGAGGGCCGGCAGGGAGAGGCCGGCCACCGCCCCTCCCTGCTCGGCATTGTACCCGTTGTTTCCCTGGCCGATGAGCTCCGGACCGAGAAAAAGGACAAGCTTTTTTCCGCTCCAGATGGGGGCCAGCCATCGCCCTTGCACATAAATATAGTCGATATAGCCCAGAAAGTTGGCAAAGAGATCCAGCGCCCCGACCCCCAGGGAGCGGTAGAACTCCCCCTGGAGATAGACTCCCCCCACCGTCTCCATCGGTTGCCCCGTCCCGTAGGCATTGGCCAGGGCCGCCCCCACATCCCCCTCCACAAAGCCGTCCGTCAGGGGAAAGCGAAGGCCGACGGCGGGAGTCAGACCGTTGTAGGCATTGCTTGTCCACCCCCCGGCCCCGGGCGTCTCATAGGCAAAGTAGGAGGCCACCACGAAGAGGTGGAGAGAGGGCGATCGAAGGGGCGCCGTCCCGACATCCACTGCGGACGGCGTGGGGGCTTCCGACGAGGGAGCGGAGAGGAAATCGCCCAGCATGGCAAAATAATACTGGCTGTTCTGGGAGAAGACCGTCTCCCCGCCGTCGAACTCGAAGGTCTGTCCCAGAGGACCGATCTGGGCCGAGGCCTCGACACCTCCGGAGAAGAGGAGAAGAAGGGAGAAGAGTCCCAGGAAGAGGACCCGGGGAAGACAAGAAGCTGACCTCTCCCGACCCGACTGGGGGAAAAGGCGGAAAGTCATGGATTCCTGTTCCTCCATCCCCCGTCGCATCGAACGGTTCCTGGGCGAGATCCTTCATTCCGGATCCTCTCGTCCCTCCGGAGTCGCGGAAGGATCCACCTGCTTCCGTCCCCTCGCCGTGCCGCAGAAAGAAGCGCCATGAGCTCAGGACGAAGATGAAGCCTTGGATGGGGAAGAAGGAGGTCTTTGATGGGAAAAAACGGGCCGGAATATTCGAGAAAGTCGAGGTCGAGGGTCCGCGGGTAGAGCTTCCCCTTGCCCCGGGGCCGAAATCGCCTCTCGATGCGGAGAAGGAGGGAAAAAATCCCGGGAGCGCCGATCCGGGCATACCCGACCGCCACCATGTTGAGATAGTCGGGAGAGACGACGCCCCAGGGACGGGTTCGTCTGACGAGGGAGGTTCCGAGGAGGCGAAGGTCCGACCGTTTCGACAATACCAGAAGCGCCTCACGGAAGGCGCCCCGCACATCGCCGATGTTTCCGCCGAGGGAGATGGCAAAGAAGCCTCCCACGCCCCCTCCTCCCTTGTCAGGCGCCGAAGAGCCGCTGCGTCCGGATTCGTTCCACCGCTTCCTTGAGGCGGTCGGGGCCCACCGTCAGGGCGAAGCGAACATAGCCCTCCCCCGAGGGGCCGAAGCCGTTGCCGGGGGTGGCGACGATTCCCGTCTTTTCCAGAAGGGCCAACGCGGCCTGTTCCGAACTCATTCCCTTGGGAAGGGCCGCCCAGAGATAGAACGAAGCCCCGGGGGCGAAGGCCCGAAGTCCCACGCTGTTAAGACCTGGGACCAGAACGTCCCGACGATGCTGGTAGAGCGACCTCAGGGCATTGAGATCGGCATCGGGGATTTCAAGGGCGGTGATCGAGGCCTCCTGGAGGGCCTGGAAGATGCCGGAATCGAGGTTGCTCTTCACCTTGAGAAGACCGGCCAGAACGGAGGGGTTCCCCACGGCAAAGCCAACCCGCCATCCGGTCATGTTGTAGGTCTTGGAGAGGCTATGGAACTCAATGCCCACCTCCTTGGCCCCCGGGTAGGAGAGGAAGGACTTGGGAGGCTTGCCGTCGTAGTAGATCTCCGAATAGGCCGCATCGTGGGCAAGAATGAAGCCGTAGCGGGCGGCGAGATCGATGGCCTTGGCAAAGAAGGCATCGGTGGCCAAAGCCCCGGTGGGGTTGTTGGGGTAGTTCAGGAACATGATCTTGGTCCGGCGGTAAACCGATTCGGGGATCCGGTCGAGGTCGGGCATGAAGCCGTTCTGCTCGAGAATCGGCATGAAATAGCTCTCTCCCCCGGCAAAGAGGGTGCCGGCGTGGTAGACGGGATACCCTGGCTCGGGGATCAGAACCACGTCACCCGGATCGACGAAGGCCAGGGGAAGATGGCCGATCCCCTCCTTGGAGCCGATCAGCCCCACCACCTCGGTGGCGGGATCGAGAGCCACTCCGAAGCGTCTCCGGTACCAGTCGGACACCGCCTTCCGGAAGGAGAGCATCCCTTCATAGGAGGGATACTGATGGTGTTCGGGGCGTGTAACGGCCACCTTGGCACTTTCGACGATGGGGGACAGGGTGGGGGTGTCAGGATCTCCGATTCCCAGATTGATCAGGTCCACCCCCCGGGAGAGGGCCTCCCTCTTCTTTTCGTCGATCCGGGCGAAGAGATAGGGCGGAAGGGAGGTGATCCTTTTTGCGAACCGGGTCTTTGCATCCATCGTGGGGCGTCTCCTTGAAGGTCATGCGACTTTTATTGAGGGTTGAACTTTTTGATTTTAAAACCAAAGATCTTCGAATCCGAGACACAAACCTGTCCATTATAGACAGAATCGCTTCCAATCTCCATGGGGATCCGGAGCGGGAACCGTTATTCGAAGAGATCTCCCGCCCAAAATCCGGGAGCCGGCAAACAATCAATCGGAAGGAGAGAGGTGGTGGTTCTTCGTCCTATTTTCCGGGCCAGCAGGTCGAAAGCCCGGGAAAGGGATCCATGACAAGGGCGTTCGACAGGGGAATCCCCAGCCCCGAGACCTCCACCGTCATCCGGTCTCCCACCTGCACCGCGCCCACTCCGCGATAGGTTCCCGTGAGAACGATGTCTCCCGGCTCAAGCGGCATCATGTGGCTGATGTAGCTCACCAGGTCTTCCCAGCCAAAGATCTGGGAGGAGACGCGGCCCTCCTGGCGGATCTCTCCGTTGACCCTCGTCACCACCGTCCGCCCCTGGGGCGTTCCCCCCACCTCGACGGCCGGTCCCACCGGACAGAAGCCCGGAAAGGACTTGGCCCGGGTGTACTGGACGTCAGACGCCTGAATGTCCCGGGCCGTGATGTCGTTGGCGGCGCAGATCCCGAACAGATGGTTCCGGACCTCCCGGGGCGAGATGTGGTCGGCGGTTCGCCCCACCACCAGAGCGATCTCCCCCTCGTAGTCGACCCGGGAAGAGACCTGGGGGTAGACCACCGACTCCTCGTGGGCCGCAAGGGAGGTCACCGCCTTCAGAAAGAGAAGGGGTTCCCGGGGAAGGGGCTTCCCCATCTCGAGAGCATGCTCCCGGTCGTTCAACCCCACCGCCACGATTTTTCTCGGGGAGACGGGAGGCAGCCACACCACCTCTCCCACCCGGTCTTCCGATCCGTCGAAGGCGGAGATCCTTCCGTCGGACATCAGGCGTCCGCTCAGAATCCGTCTCTCCCCCCGGCGGCGATAGCGGACGAAAAGATCCCCCCTTCGCGCCTTGGCGGCCTCCCGGGGAAGGGGGCTCATTCTTCGGGCCTCTCCCCGCCCAGAAGAACGTCCGCCATGGTGGCAAACCCGGGGGGGCGACCAAGGAGAAAGGCCGCCGCCGTCACCGCCCCCCGGGCAAAGACCGCCCGGCTCCCGGCGCGGTGCGTCAATTCAAGACGTTCCCCGGCTCCCAGAAAGAAGACCGTATGGTCTCCCGGCACATCCCCTCCGCGAAGGGCCATGACACCGATGGCATCGTCCTCTCTCTCTCCTGTGAGGCCGTGTCTGACGAAGACCCCGGTCTGGGACAGAAGCTGGTTGCGTGCCTGGGCCACCGCCTCCCCGAGAAAGAGCGCCGTTCCGCTGGGAGCGTCCTTCTTGTGGCGATGGTGGATCTCGAGGATTTCGCAGTCGAAGCCCTCGAGGCTTCTTGCGGCCTGTCCTGCAAGAATCGCCAGGAGATTCACCCCCAGACTCATGTTGGGAGACCAGAGGATCGGGATCTCCCCGCCGGCCTTCCGGACATAGTCCCGGTCGTCGGGGGAGAGTCCGGTCGTCCCCACCACCAGCGGACGGCGAACGGCCCGAAAGACATCGACCGTCGGACGAAGCCCCTCCGGCTGGGAGAAGTCGATGCCCACCGCACACCCCTCGAGGGCCGACTCCGACAGGGGTTCGTAGACGAGCTCAGGAAATCCCGGCACCGTCCGGCCCAGAAGCGGGGAGTGGGGGGACTCGAAGGCCGCCCCCAGGGTCAATCGAGGATCCTCAGACAGAACTGCGGCGATCTCCCGCCCCATCCGTCCACCGGCCCCGATCAGGGCGACCTTGACCCGGCTCTCTCTCACCGGTGGCCTCCCTGGGGTATGCCCAGATCTCCGAGAACCTTTTCCAGCTTTGCCCGGTTTCCAAGATCCATGGGAACGAGGGGAAGGCGCATGAAGCTTCCGATGATCCCGGCGATCTCCATGGCCGTCTTGATGGGGATGGGGTTGGTCTCAAGGCCCAGGGCCCGGTGAAGGGGAACCAGCTCCCGGTGGATCCGGAGCGAGCCGGAGAGATCTCCGGAGAGGGCCAAGTCGCACAGATCGGCCATCTTGCGGGGCACGAGGTTGGCCGAGACGGAGATCGTCCCGTGGCCACCCAGGGCCAGAATGGGATAGGTGAGGATGTCGTCCCCGGAGTAAATCGCCATGCGGCCTTCGAGGCGATCCATGAGGTCGATCACCTGGGAGAGGCTTCCCGAGGCTTCCTTCACCCCCACATAGGCCTGGATTCCGGCGAGACGGGCCACCGTTTCGGGAAGCATGTTCACCCCGGTTCGGGCCGGAACGTTATAGATCACCATGGGAAAGGAGACCCGGGCCGCCAGGGTTTCGTAGTGACGAACAAGTCCCTCCTGGGTCGGCCGGTTGTAGTAGGGGGTGATCACCAGGGCCCCGTCGGCACCGATCCTCTGGGCTGCCCGGGTAAGGGCCACAGCCTCCTCCGTGCTGTTTGAGCCCGTCCCGGCCAGAACCTTGACCCTCTTCGCCGCCTGTTCGACCACAATGCCGATGACCTTCTCGTGCTCCTCGTGGGTCAGCGTCGCCGACTCGCCTGTGGTTCCCACGGGAACGATCGCCCGGGTCCCTTCCTTCACATGGAGGTCCACCAAGCGTCGGAGGGCCTTCTCATCGATTCGGCCCCCGTGGCCTCCCGGGTCTTTTTCGAACGGCGTGACCAGCGCCACCATGGAGCCTGCAAACACCCTTTGATTCCTCCTGAAGGTTGTCGGAGGGGAGTTCCCCTCCGGTCGCGGCAATGGCAAGAGACCCTTTAGCGGGCCGCTCCGCCAGCGTCCACATGATATTGTTGCATGACCTCCCGGGCGTGTCTATCGACCTCCCTAAGAACTTCGGGGCGCACCGGACCCGGATAGCTCATCATGTTCTTGAGCTCCGAGGAGAGGTTCACCACATCCCGGCCGGGAATCGTGCCCCGGTGTCCCGCATCGTAAAAGCGATCGAAGTCCTGAAGATCCTGTTTGAATTCCGGCAAGGGGACCTCGGGAGGACGCCGGACCGACAGCCCCCGGTCCACGGCAAAGTAGCGCATGTAGACATAGGTGAGGTAGTTGCCCCCCAGAAAGGTCAGCAGGAAAAAAACAACGGGAATCGCCGACAGAACGATCAGAACGAGAAAGCACCCCTTCCCCTCCTTGCGCGGAGGGGAGAGAGGCATATCGTCGTCATCGTCGTCGTCTTCGGAGGGATGGGGATCGGAGGTCACACCCGTTCACCTCTAACGAGATCGTCGAAGCTTTCCCGATCCCGCACCACCCGATAGGAGGATCCGTCGACCAGAATCTCGGCCGGACGGGGACGGGCATTGTAGTTCGAGGCCATGGAGAAGCCGTAGGCTCCGGCACTCATCACGGCAATGAGGTCCCCCGCCGCAAAGTCCGGCATCTCCCGGTCGGTTGCCAGAAAATCCCCCGTTTCACAGATGGGCCCCACGAGGTCTCCCTTGATCGTCTCCCCGTTCTTTTCCCGGACGGGGAGCAGATCGTGGTGAGCACCATAGAGGGAGGGCCTCAAAAGATCGTTCATCCCCGCATCTCCGATGACGAAGCTCTTCACCGCCGTGTTCTTGCGGTAGAGGACGCGGGTCACCAGAATCCCGGCATTGCCCACGATGGAGCGTCCCGGCTCAAGCACCAGGGTGACTCCAAGGTCGCGAACCCGGGGAAGAACCAGTGCCGCGAGGTCGGCCGGCGAGGGGGGCTCCTCGCTCCGGTAGCGAATGCCGAGGCCACCACCCAGATCAAGGTGGGTCACCTTGATCCCCGCCCGGGAGAGCTCTCCATGGAAGGCCAGCAGGCGATCAAAGGCGTCCCGGAAGGGGGAGATCTCGGTGAGCTGGGAGCCGATGTGCTGGTGGATCCCGACGATCCTGATCCCGGGAAGGTTCGAGGCGCGCTGGTACTCCGCCACCGCCCGCTCCACAGGGATGCCAAACTTCGACTTTTTCATTCCGGTGGAGATGTAGGGATGGGTCTTGGGGTCCACGTCGGGGTTGACCCGAAGGGCCACGGGTGCTTTGGTTCCCAGGGAGACCGCCACCGCGCTGATGTGGTCGAGCTCATCCTGGCTCTCCACGTTGAACATGAGGATCTTCTCCTTGAGAGCATAGGCGATTTCCTCGCGGCTCTTGCCCACGCCGGCAAAGACGATCTTCTCGGCCGGAACGCCCGCCTTGCGGGCCCGAAAAAGCTCCCCTCCCGACACCACATCGATACCGGCACCCTCCTTGGCCAAGAGAGAGAGAATGGCAAGGTTGCCGTTGGCCTTCATGGCGTAGGCCACGAGGGTCGGGTGGGCCGCGAAGGCCTCCCGGTAGGCCCGGACTCTCTCGATTAGGGCGCTTTTGCTGTAAATGTAGAGCGGAGATCCTTCCTTTTCGACAATCTCCTCCACCGGCATGTTCTCAACGAAAAGACGACCGTTCCTGTATTCGAATGAACTCACGTTCTGTGCTCCCTCTTGGTGGTGTTTTCCAGGGGACCGGATCTTCTGTCCCCCTTCCCTCATATCGACGATCCGGCGCGGAGCCGGATTTCCTCAAAAACTGACGCCAATGTTGCCAATCCGCTTCCAAAATCACTGATCGGGGAAGCCCCCTTCCGGTTCCTCCTGGTCAAGATCTCCCCCCCCCTTCTGGGGTCCGGAAGGAGATCCTCCCGGCGGAGCCTTCTTGGCTGGAGCCTCGAGGGGCGTCTCCGGCGGAACGTTTTCCGGGGGGATGGGGTCGCCCTGGATCCCGCACCCTCCCAAAAAAACCAGGAGGAGAAGGAGTGGCGGAAGAAGTTCGCGACGGGAGAGCCTTCGCCCCTTGCCCCCAGTGCTAACGGCCACGTCCTCCCCCTTTGGAGGGCAAAGACGTCTCCGACCACGGGGGGGTTCCGGAGAAGACCTCCTGCCAGATCTCATTAAACCGTTGGAGAACGGTCTCCGTTGCAGGCCCCCCGGTATGGCTGCGTCGGGCCACCGACCCCGCAGGCGAGAGAGTCGACGCATAGTCCGGAGGAAAGCGATCGAAGAAAAGGGCCAGATCGACATCGGGAAGCGCTTCGAGCCGGAGACGGTTCTTGGCTGCATGGGCCACGATGCGGCCGACGATGGCGTGAGCCTCCCGAAAGGGCACTCCCAGCCGCACAAGATCCTCCGCAATGTCGGTGGCCAGAAGCTCGGTCTCGGAAAGGATCCCGTCGATCCTCGCCGTCTCGAAGGACATCCCTTCGACGGCAAGCCGCATCATCAGAAGAGCCCCCGATACCGTATCCACGGCGTCGAAGAGCGCCTCCTTGTCCTCCTGAAGATCCCGGTTGTAGGAAAGGGGAAGCCCCTTGAGAAGAACCAGCAGGCCGGTATAGTCTCCAAAGACCCGTCCGGCCTTGCCGCGAATGAGCTCCAGGATGTCGGGATTTTTTTTCTGAGGCATCATGGACGAGCCGGTCAGCAGCCTGTCCGGCAGGCGTACCATCCCGAACTCCCGGGTCGACCAGAGGATCCACTCCTCGGCCCATCCGGAGAGGTGAACCATCATGAGCGAGAGGGCATGGAGAAAATCCGCCACGAAGTCCCGATCCCCCACCGTATCGAGTCCGTTTTGGGTCACCCCCGAAAAACCCAGCTCCGAGGCGACGAATTCCCGGTCGATGGGCAGGGTCGTTCCGGCCAGGGCTCCCGAGCCCAGGGGACTCAGACCGGCCGCATCGATGGCCCCCTGAATCCGTTTCCGGTCCCGGAGCAATCGCTCGGCATAGGCGCCGAAATAGTATCCCCCCGAGATGGGCTGCGCCTGCTGGGTATGGGTGTAGGCCGGAAGGATCAAGGTGCGGTAGTGATATCCCTTGTAGAGCGTGGCGGCAAGGAGCCGGTCGAGCTCCTCGGTGAGGCGCGCCGCTGCGGCCCGGACAAAGAGACGAAGATCGAGGGCCACCTGGTCATTGCGGCTGCGGGCTGTGTGAATCTTGAGGCCGGCGGGACCGGCATGGTGAACGAGGCGCTTTTCCACATGCATGTGGATGTCTTCCCAGTCCGGCCGGAGCTCCACCTCTCCGGAGGCAAACTCCTCCTCCACCCGATCCAGACCCTGAAGAATCTGTGCCAGCTCCTCCGGGGTCAGAAGCCCCACCCGGGCCAGCATGCGGGCGTGGGCCCGGGATCCCCGGATATCTTCCCGAAAGAGCCGACGGTCGAAGGAAATCGACTCGGTAAACTGCTCGACATCCTTGTCCGTCGCTTCGGAAAACCGCCCTCCCCAAGGCTTGGACGAGGATGTCTCCTTCGAATCCCGGCTCAAGGTGCTGCCCCCTCCTGGTCCGAAAAGAGCTTGAGGCGAAGCGCCTGGATCCGGATGAAGCCGTCGGCATCGGACTGACGGTAGACCGAATCGGTCTCGAAGGTTGCCAGATCCTTGCGGTAAAGGGAGTAGGGAGAGCGGCGTCCCGCCACCCGAATCCCGCCCTTGTAAAGCAGGAGGCGCACATCCCCGGTCACCCGATGCTGGGTATGGGCCACAAGATCGTGAAGGGCCAGACGCTCCGGAGAAAACCAAAAACCATTGTAGATCAGGCGGGCGTATTGGGGCATGATCTGCGCCTTGAGGGAGAGAACCTCCCGATCGAGGGTCAGGGTTTCGAGGGCCCGGTGGGCGGCATGGAGAAGGGTTCCGCCGGGGGTCTCGTAGACCCCGCGGGACTTCATCCCCACGAACCGGCTCTCCACCAGGTCGATCCGGCCAATTCCATGGATGGCCCCGAGAGTGTTGGCCTTTTCCATGATTTCGAGAGGTGAGAGGAGCGCTCCGTTGATGGCGATGGGAACGCCCTTCTCGAAGGAAATCGTCACCTCTTCGGGGGTATCGGGGCCGGTCCGGGGATCCCGGGTCATCTGGAAAATCTCCTCGGGGGGAGCCACCCAGGGATCTTCGAGAATTCCTCCCTCATAGCTTGTGTGGAAGAGATTCCGGTCGACACTGTAGGGCTTTTCCAGGGTTGCCGTCACCGGGATCCCGTTTTCCTTGGAGTAATTGATGAGCTCGGAGCGGCTGGTAAAGTTCCAGAGACGCCAGGGGGCGATGATCCGGATCTTGGGATCGAAATAATAATAGGCCAGCTCGAAACGGACCTGATCATTTCCCTTTCCCGTCGCCCCGTGGGCCACGGCATCGGCCCCCCTCTCCCGGGCGATCTCCATCTGGGCACGGGCAATCAGGGGACGGGCAATGGAGGTTCCCAGAAGATAGCCATCCTCGTAGACGGCTCCCGAGGCGATCATCGGGAAGATGAATTCCCGGACAAAGGTGGTGCGGAGGTCGACAACCACCACATCGGAAGCCCCCGATGCCCGAGCCTTCTTGGCCACGGCATCGAGATCCTCCCCCTGCCCCAGGTCGGCGCAGTAGCATATCACCTCGCAACCGTAGGTCTTCTTGAGCCATACGATGGCCACCGAGGTATCCAGCCCCCCCGAATAGGCCAGAACGACCCTCTTCGGATTCTCCCCGCCCGACTTCTCCTTCTTCTGGGTCATGCCCCTTTCCTTTCCATACAGTCAATCATGATGGCTTTCTGAAGCGGGAGACGTGCGGCCGCCTGCTCAAAGACCCGCGAGCGAGGGCCGTCGATCACCTCCGCCGTAATTTCCTTGCCCCGATAGGCCGGAAGGCAGTGCATGACGATGGCCGAGGGATCGGCCTCCGAAAGAAGCCGACCGTCGATGACATAGCCCTTGAAGGCCTCCTCCCGCTGGCGGGACTCCGCCTCCTGTCCCATGCTCGTCCAGACATCGGTATAGAGGACATGGGCCTTCCTGGCCGCCTCCCGCGGATCCGCCACTTGCCGGACAGATCCGCCGTTTTTGCGGGCCAGGCCATCGAGAGCGGCCACCTCCTCCTGGGGAAAGCGGTAGCCCTCGGGGGCCGCCAGGGTAAAGTGGACCCCCAGAAGTGCCGCTCCCTCCGCCAGGGAACGTGCCATGTTGTTGCCATCCCCGACAAAGGCCAGGGAGAGGCCGGAGAGCCGTCCGAAGACCTTTTCCATATAGTAAAAATCCGACAGGGCCTGGCAGGGATGGTGCCCATCGGTCAGTCCATTGATGACGGGAACGGAGGCCCATCGATCAAAGGCCTCGATTCTGTCGTGGCCGAAGGTTCGGATGATCACCATATCGAGGTAGGCGCTCATGACCCGGGCCGTATCCTCGATCGACTCTCCCCGGGCCAGCTGAATATCTGCCCCCAGAAACAGGCTCCCTCCTCCCAGCTGGCGAATCCCCGCCTCGAAGGAGAGCCGGGTGCGGGTGGAGCTCTTCTCGAAAAGCAGTCCCACCGTCTTCCATGCAAGGGGGGTTCGGAAGGCCCCGGGATCCTTTTCCACCCGAACGGCCAGATCAAGAATGGAGCGCAAGCTCTCGGGGGTCTCCTCCCGAACGGTCAGGAAGGAGCGGCCATTTATTTTAGTCACTTGTCTCCTCCGGGAGGTCGGCCCATTGAGGAGAATACACGATCGGCACGATCAATAAACACATCGATCTCCTCGATGGAGAGGTTGACGGGAGGAAGGATCCGGATCACCTCGGAGGAGGCCGCATTCACGAGAACCTTCTCGGAGAGAAAGCGCGCCTTGACCTCCGAGGCATTCCCGGGAAGGACAAGCCCCACCATCATTCCCTTTCCCCGGATCTTCAGGATCCATTCGGGGTGGCGTTTGGCAAGAGTCTCGAGCCCTTCCCACAAGACCGACGCCATGCGGGCGGCTCCGGAGGGAAGGTATCCCTCTTCGTACAGGGCCTCGAGAACGGCGAGCCCCGCCGCACAGGACAAGGGGTTCCCCCCGAAGGTCGAGCCGTGGGATCCGGGAGGGAGATAGGCCGCAAGCTCCTCCGTGGTCAGGAGGGCACCGAGGGGAAGTCCTCCCCCCAGAGCCTTGGCCGACAGGAGAACGTCGGGGACGACATCATAGTCCTGATAGGCAAAAAGCGATCCCGTTCGGGCAATTCCCGTCTGAATCTCGTCGAAGACAAGAAGAATCTCCTTGTCCCGGGTGAAGGTCCGAAGTTTTTTCAGGAAGCCCGGATCGGCCGGAATCACCCCCCCCTCTCCCAGGACCGGTTCGACAAAAATGGCCGCGGTCTGGGGAGAGACCTTTCGGACGACTCCCTCGAAATCGTTATAGGGAGCCCAATTGAAGCCTTCGGGAATGGGACCGATCCCTTCCCTGATCTTCTTCTGGCCGGTGAGGGAAAGGGCTCCCAGGGTCCGGCCATGAAAGCTCCCCTCCAACCCCAGAAGATCAAATCGTCCGCTGGCCGCGCCGAACCGCCGGGAGAGCTTGATCGCCGCCTCGACCACTTCCGTTCCCGAGTTGGCGAAAAAGACCCGGTCGGCAAAGGTCTCGCGAACGAGAAACTCTGCCAGGAGGATTTGGGGCTCATGGTAGTAGAGATTGGAGGTGTGCAGGAGGCGCTGTGCCTGTTTCTGGACAGCCACCGTCACCTTGGGGTGGCAGTGGCCCAAGACATGGATCGCCACTCCTCCAAGAAAGTCGAGATACCCGTCTCCCTCGGTGGTATAGAGCCAGGAGCCTCGACCCTTCCGAAAGACAAGCTCTTCGCGGGTGACATTTCCCATGAGAACACGACTTCCCCGGGAAACCCACTCCTTCATGGAAACAGGCTTCGCCGCCACCTCCATGTCTTTATCCTTCTTCACCCGTTCTCTCCTTCCCGGTGCACGCTACCCCCACGACTCACGACTCTCTTCCCGAATGATCCATCAGCTCCCGGATCCGCCGGATCTCTTCGCGCGAACCGATCAGCACGATCTGGTCGTTGGCCCGCAGGACACTCTGGGCTGTGGGAAGAATAAAGTTTTTTCCCCCGGCAGGACGGATGGCAATGATATGGGAGCGAAAACCATGGACCTTCGCGATTTCGGCGATGGAGTGGTCGCAAAAAATCGAGGCCTCCGGAATGACGAGCTCCTCGAAGGAAAGACCCATCCCGTCGCGGCCGCTGACGACATCCATGACGTCGAGGAGGGTGGGCTGGGTCAGGGCCATGACCATTCGGTGGCTCCCCAGGATGAAGGGAGAGACAACCTTGCTCGCTCCCGCCCGAAGAAGCTTGGCCTCCGTCCGGGAATCGTTGGCCACGGCGATGATCGTGAGGTTCGGATGATCGATCCTCGTGCTCATCACGATATACGCCGCATCGGCCACGCGGCTGGAAAGCGTCACCAGAAGGGCCGAGGCACGTTCCACGCCTGCCTTTCTCAGAATCCCTTCTTCTGTGGCATTTCCGACGATGACGGGATACTTGCGCTCGAGGATCTCCTTGATGAGGTCGGGGTTCTCCTCTACGACCACAAAGGGAATCCCCTGGGCATGCAAGGCGGGAACGGTCAGCGACCCGATCCGGCCGAAGCCGCAGACGACCACATGATTCTCCATCTTTTCGATCGTCCGCTCCATCTTGCGCCCTCCCCAGAAGTTCTGCAGATGTCCTTCGAGAATGGTCTCGGAAAGGGTCGCAATGGCATAGCCGACCGTTCCCACGCCGACCACGATCAGCCCCATCGTAAAGAAAATCCCGGCCCGATCGAGATGATGGACCGTCTGGTACCCGACAGTCGAGACGGTGATCACCGTCATGAAAAGGGAGTCGAGCCACCCCCACCCCTCGATCTCCATATATCCAAGGGTCCCGCCTCCGACGAGGAAGACGAAGAGAAGAAGAGAGAGGCGAAACCTTTGGATGGGAGTCACAACGGCTCCTTTTGACGGCTAGGCTTCGAGAAGTCCGGAGAGCTTCCTTTCGAGATCTTCCGGAGTCGTCCGGTCCCGAAGGTACTTCACCCACAAGATCCGATCCGCATCCCGGTAGCGGCAATCCACAACTCCCGACATCTCGCCCATCTGCCGGACCAGTGGCTGGGGATCATGGAGACCTTCACCCACCGGCCGCTCGAAGGTCTCGAGAAGGTTCGGATCGGTCAGCCCCAGCGCTATCAAAAACCACACCGCGGAGATTGCAAGAAGCGCCGCAAAGAGGGCCGTATTGGAGACCGTCGCCAGTCCTCCACCCAAAACTCCGCCCAGAAAGGCGCCCATGAACTGACTCATATTGAAAACTCCCGAGGAGGTTCCCCGGGTCCGGGTCCTCACGAAGCGCGTCATGATCGACGGCATGAGGGGCTCAAGAAGATTGAATCCGATGAAAAAGACGGTAAGCCCGGCAATCAATCCCACCTCGCTCCTGTACCCGCCGAGGAAGATTGCAAAGCTGACCACGATCAGGGCCACGGCGATCAGGAAGGCCGTCTTGAGCTTCTTGCGCTTCTCGGCCACGATCATGGCCGGAACCATGAGAAACATTCCCCCGAGAATGACGGGAAGGTAGACCTTCCACATCGCGGAAGGAGCGATGTACTGCTTGAGGAGAACGGGAAAGCTCACAAAGACCGCCGTCAGGAAAAGATGGAGCGAAAAGACGGAGATGTCGATCCTCAGGAGAGCCGGATTTTTCAGGACGTATTGCAGCTGGGAAAACGAAAGCTCCATTTCATTTTTATGGACAGCTCCGGTCGGTGAAGGGACGACAAACAGGATGATCCCGATTCCCAACAGCGCCAACGTGGCAGTCAGCCAAAAGAGGGAGGAGACCCCGTAGGCCGCTCCCACGATCGGACCGACCACCATCCCCACCGCAAAGGAAAGGCCGATGGAGACCCCGATGCCGGCCATGGCCCGGGTCCGATACTCCTCCCGGGTCAGATCGGCCATGAGGGCAATGACCACCGATGCCACAGCGCCGGTCCCCTGGATGAGACGTCCCAGAAAGAGTCCAAAGACGCTATGGGCCGTTGCCGCCATGACCGATCCTGCCGCAAAGACAAGGAGTCCCGCCACAATTACAGGCTTTCTCCCAAAACGATCGGAGAGCATCCCGAAGGGCACCTGAAAAATGGCCTGCGACAAACCGTATCCTCCCAGGGCCAGCCCTAGCCACAAGGGATCGGCGCCGGGGAGAGTCCTGGCGTAAAGGCTGATAACGGGGAGAACAATGAAAAGTCCGAACATCCGTATTGCGAATATGAGGCTCAGACCTGCCAGTGTTCTTTTTTCCAGGGCGGTCATGCCGTCTTTCTCTGCCATCTCTTGATCCTTTCAAAGTTCCTGACGTTGACTTCGACGATCCCCTTCCCGCAAATCCTGCGAGATTAACGGGATACATCCTTTCAGATTACCCGGAAAAGCCCTGACAGTTCAAGCGTCCCGCAAAATTTTCCCATCGGATCGGACCAACAGCATGGACATGAAGAGAGGCCCTCAAAAGCCTGACCCAGCAACACCAGGAGCCTTCCGGACTTCAAGACAAGCCAATCCCTCGAAATTTTCACCGCAAGAGACTTTTATCGCTTTCTTTCAAAATAATCTCTTATTAAAAAACTACAAAAAAATTAATATTTTAAATGAAAACATTCTCAAGAATGTCAATGATAAATAATATAAATTTATTTTTTATATTAATAATTTGACAAAAATTTTATCAAGGATTAGTCTTTAAATAAAAAGACATAAAATAAAATACGACTGAAATTAAAAAAAACATAAAAAGGGGATCCATATCCATGGGCGAAAACATTCTTTCCCAGGACGAGGTCAACGCCCTCCTCAGGGGAATTGCCGGCGGAGAGGTTGAGACGGCTCCCCCCCCTTCCTCGGCTGAAACGACAGGAGCCAAGAGCCGCGACTACAACATCGCCAGCCAGGAGAGAGTCATCCGCGGAAGGATGCCGACCCTGGACATCGTCAACGAGCGTTTTGCGCGCTTTTTCCAGGTCAGTCTCTCCTCCACCCTTCGCAAAGCCGCCGAATTTTCTCCCGTCTCCACAGAAATGATCAAATTCGGAGAGTTCATAAAGAAAATCGCCCTTCCCTCCAATATCAACATCCTCCGCCTTGAGCCGATGAAGAGAAACTTCCTCTTCATCATCGATGCGCGACTGGTCTACCTTCTTGTCGACCATCTCTTCGGAGGGGTCGGGAGAGGCCATGTGAAGGTCGAGGGGCGAGACTTCTCTCCCATTGAGAACCGCATTACACGAAACCTCCTCAATCAGGCCATGGGAGACTTCGAAAAAGCCTGGGCCCCTGTCCACCACGTGGCGACCACCTACATCCGCTCGGAGATCAACCCCCAATTCGCCGCCATCGTCTCTCCATCGGAACAGGTGATTGCCCTGACCTATCGCCTTGACATCGATGGTCAGGGTCGTCCCGTCTATGTATGCATTCCCTACTCAACGGTCGAGCCGATCAAGGAAAAGCTCTATACCGGATTTCAAAGCGACCAGTACGAGGTCGACCACAACTGGATTAACCGATACCGCACCCAGTTCAACCATGTTCCCGTGAGCATCGTCGCCGAGCTGGGGCGAGGGAAGGCGAAACTCTCGGAGGTTCTGGGATGGAAAATCGGAGACATCCTTCCTCTCGATCGCCACATGGACGACCCCATCGATCTTCTCGTGGAGAAGTCCGTCAAATTTCGAGCCAGACCGGGAGTCTCCCGCCACAACCGCGCCGTTCGCATCGAAGAGCGGGTCTTTCCTGATCTCACCGGAATCCGTCGGGATGATCTCGAGGAGACGGAATAACCCCTCCTCTCCTGACATGCCTCCCTGCGCCCCACCACAGAGATATGATCCGCATTTCTGGGTCCACATCTCTCCCTGTCCCATCATCATTCGACCTATTTGTCAGGGGATATTCCCGACATTTTCACCCTCTTGGGACAAACGATCCCCTCTGGCTGCTGGCGAGAAAGACAGGAGATAAAACAGGGGTGATGTGGGAAGCAAGGAAAAAAAGAAGGGGGCATCCTCATGTTACGTGGGATGAAAAAGAATTTTAGGAAGGGCTACTTTGAAGAAGAGGCGGCGGGAGGAGCGCTTTCGTGGGGATAGTTGGAGAAGGAGTCGTTTCCCAGAAGGCCCCAAAGCATGGAGCCGAGGAGAAGCAAAAAAAGACCGATGACACCGGCCAATATGAAGAATATTGGTCGGGCATCGGTCCACATCTTTTTAATCTCCGAGACAAGGCGCATCAGAGCACGACGACCGAAACGGATGTCACGGACTGGAAACTACTTGGCGTCGGGATTCGAGTAGATCGAAGAGACGACCATAAACCAGCCGGCAACGATAGAAAAGCCTAGTGCAATGGGGATCGCCCACTCGAGAGCCGTCCAGTTTCCAACGGTGAGGATAGCAGGAGCCATTCTGGAACCTCCAGTCAGGAAATTTAATTTAAGAGTTCGTTCGGCAGAAAAGGCATTGCCGTTTCGTAAAGGATACTCCACGAAACCATAATTCGCAACCCCTTTTTCCCCTGCCAAAAATAAAAAAGGAAAATCCTATTTCCATAGCACTTACAACGATTTTCAGATGACTGTCATCGACCATATCGACCGACAAGACGCCCCTTTGCCAAGGTCGAGAAGTGAATGAAATACCCGATCTGGGCGGGAGAAGCCCCGGGTCCAACCGGAAGCTTAGAGGTCTTGAGGGCGTAAACAGTCACAATGTAATGATGGGGGCGATCTCCCTTCGGTGGACATGGACCCCCATAACCCGGCGCCCCAAAATCTGTCACCGCCTGAACGGATCCGGCAGGAAGCCTGTGGCCATTCTTTGTTCCCGCCCCCTCCTCGATCTTGTGGGTGCCAGGGGGAATGTTATAGACCACCCAGTGCCACCACCCCGACCCCGTTGGGGCATCGGGATCATAGACCGTCAGAGCAATAGAACGGGTTCCCTTGGGAAGGCGCCCCCAACGAATTTCAGGGGAAACATTTTTTCCGGAGCAGCCGAATCCAGAGAATACATACCGATTGCCAATCTTTCCTCCGTTTTTGAAGTCCGGGCTTGTGACCTTGATCCCGGCTTCCCGGGCCATGGCTCCAGGAAGGAGTCCGAAGGAAAAAAGAGCCATTCCCGCCATTGTTGTCGCTGTTATTCGTCCCACTGTTTTAAGCATGAGTGCCTCCATCATTTAAAGGGTTCAGACAAGAATAGGGGTCGACATCCAGAAGCCGGCCAAGAGAAGGGCTCCCAGAAGCACATGGGAGCGAAACAAAACCAGGGGCTCTCCCTCGGAAAGGCCCTGTCTAAGCTTCAAAGATTGCAGCAGGACCACCACAAGAAAAAGAAGAATGGTCCAAAGGAGCCACCCCGAACGCGGGAGACTTTGCCCTGCCTCCCATAACAAAATGGCCGTCAGAAGGGAGAAGGACAGGAAGGCAACCCAAAGATGCTCGCCAAAGGTTACCGCCCCCGAATGCACTCCCGCCTTCCGGTCGTCGGGAAGATCGGCAACAGCATAAATGAGATCGTAGGCAGTCGCCCAAAAAAGTCCCGCTGCTGCCACAAGGACCCCCTTGAGACCGATCCCTCCGGTCAATTGAACCCAGGCCATCAGGGGGGCCGTGGCCCCGAAGGGGATCCCCATGAAAAGCTGGGGGAGAGGAAAAAATCGTTTCATCAGGGGATAGACGACAGCGGTTCCGTATCCCACCCCCGCCACCAGGATCGCCTCTTTCGAGAAAAAGGGAAGAAGAGAGGCGGCCGCCCCCGTGAGAACCACAAAGACTCCGATGGCCCAGCGAATGGAAAGTCGACCGTCGGCGAGAGGGCGACGGCGTGTTCTTGCGACCTTTTTGTCGATTTCCCGGTCGAAAAGATCGTTGACCACACAACCCGCGGATCGCGTAAGGAAGGCCCCAAACAAAAAAAGGGCAATCCAGTCCCAGGCAGTTTCCCCTGGACGGGCGAGGAGAATGGACCATCCGGACGGAAGGAAGAGAAGCAGGGTCCCCACCGGACGGTCGAAGCGGATCAGCTCAAGGGTGTCGAGAAGCCGTCTCTTCATCGGCTCACGCCACCGGCCAGAGAGAAAAGAGCGGGCAAGAAGTACTCTTCAATCAGCAGGGCCGCGCCCGATGAGGAGCTCATCCGGTAGGAGCGTGTCCAGAAGAGTCCAACCTGCTCCTCCGCATCCGGATCAAAAGGGGCCTGGGAGGGATAAACAGAATACTCCTCTTTTCGAAGAGGGCCAAACTGGCTCTCCATCGATTGTCCGATGGCCAGATCCCCCTTCATGAGGGCCTCCATCCGCAGATCATCCGGCGGCGAAGGGAGGGAGAGAATCCGGGTCCGGGCAAAGACAAGGCGGCCGAAGGTGGGAACGCGCAGATAGACCTTCCGAAGACCCGTGAGGGTCTCGGGGAGTCGAACCGGTTCGACTGAAACTGGCTCCCCTGTCAAAAGGGAGAGGGAGCGGGTCAAGGTTCCATCCTGTCCCAAAAGAACCCTGAAAGGGCCAGGAAGGTCTCCAAAGCCTGGGGGGAGAGGACCGGGAAGAATCCCGTCCATCAGGACGCCCCGACCGCCACAGAGCCTTTCGGCGAAAAAGGCGCCTCGCCCAGTGACTTCTTGATCTCCCGCATGACGACGCGGCCCATGGCCATCGGTTCAATGTCCCAGGCAACGAGGCAGGCTCGGGCAATGAGTTCTCCCAGTGGACCGGGGTTGTAGAGCAGCTTCCGGATCGTCCAGGGATTGAGCGAGATGGGGTCGTAGTCCGGAGCCAGCCACCCTTCCCTCATCAGACGTTTTTCAAAGCTAGTGTGAGGCTGAACCGCCAAGAAGAAGACCATGGGGTATACATTTTCAGGACCGAAGATGCGACAGATCTCCTCGTAGCTTTCAACCGCCTGCGCCAGGGTTTCCGGAGTCTCTCCGGGGGCATTCAGGGAATAGTTCAGAATGATTTTTCCCCGGTAGCCGGCATTCTTGAGGTTCCGGCATCCGTCCATGAGCCCATCGAGACGGAAGCCCATTCTGAGGGAGTCAAGAATCTCCTGCGAACCCGATGTGATCGCCACCTCGAGATCTCCCATTCCCGATTCGACCATGAGGCTCGCCATCTCCGGGGAGATGAGGCTCGTCCGGATATAGCCGCTCCAGGTAATTCCCAGATCGGCCTCCTTCATGGCCTTAAGGAGAGCCAGACACTCGGGAACCGCCTTCACACCGGGAATGAACTGGGCATCGGCAAACCAGAAATTGCGAATCCCCCAGCGATCCCGATACTGACGGATTTCGTCGATCACATCTTCGGGATCCCGGTAATAGACTCTCTTCCCTTCAATATAGGTGTAAAGGCAGAAGGAGCATCCGTAGGGACAACCTCGTTTTGTCTGTATTCCCACGGTCTTCCCGTGGTAAAGAGCATGTCCCGGAAAAACGGATTCGAGATAGGCCAGATCGAAGGGCGCCCGACGAATCTCGACGGCCCCGGATTTTTTTCCCAGCACAATCTCCCGGCCCCGGCGCATGATCGTACGCTCGTTATCGAGAGGGCGCCCCTCGATCAGCTTGATCATGGCCTCTTCGCCCTCTCCCACCACCCCAATGACTCCTTCGGGAAGAAGTCGGATGATCTGCTCGGCAAAAACAGAAAAGGCTCCACCGCCCACCATCACTTGAGCCTTTGGCGAGCGACGCATGCCTTCCCTGATGAACCGGAGCTTCTTATGGAACTCCGTTCGGTATTTCCAGACCATGCGAACGCCGTCCCATGCCGCATATGCCCGGGTCAATAGGTTGGGAGAGTAATAAAACTCAAATGCCCGACGAAGGGAGTTGTCTCCCTCGTGGGGGGCAAAGATCTGGACATCCCGCCAAGAATAGGCCAGAAGGTCCGGGGAAAATCTGTCGATCGCCTTGGCGAGCTCCGAAAGCTGCTCTCCCTCGGGAAATCGTGTGAGGTCAAGAACCTCGAGGCTGACTTCGGGGTGAACCCGGTGAATCCAGTTGACAAGGTATCCGATTCCTACGGGAAAGATCTGCCGCACGGGCAACCAGACAAAAAGAATTCTTTGAAAACGGCTCGCGGCCCTTTCCTCCGGCCCGGCGTCACCAACAACCGGAAGAACCATTTGCTCCATGGCTATTTTTCTCCTGTATGGATCGCAACGATCCCTCCAGAGAAGTTGCAATAAGCTACGCGGGAAAATCCGGCCTTCTCGATGGTCTTCTTGAAGCTCTCCTGATTGGGGAACTTAGCGATAGAGGCCGGAAGATATTCGTAAATCCCGGTACTGTCCCTGGATATCCATTGACCGATTTTTGGCAGTATAAAAAATGAGTAAAAGCGATAAAGCCCGTCCCAAATGGCATTGACGGGATGTGAAAACTCGAGACAGGCAAACTTTCCTCCGGGCTTCAGAATCCGGTGAATCTCGGAAAGAGCCGTATCGAGGTTGGTGACATTCCGAAGGCCAAAACCTACGGTCAGTCGATCGACCGACCCATCGGGAAGGGGAATCCGCTCGGCATTTGCCTGGATCATGACCGGTCGAGCCCGGCTCTCCCTCTCCTTGAGCCCATCGATAAGACGGGTGCGGGCCTTCGACAGACCCACCCGCAACATGGCCAGGTTCAGGTCGACCGTCATCACAAGGCCTGTTCCGGTCGCCTTTTCCGCCGCCAGAAGGGAAAGGTCAGCGGTACCGCCGCAAAGATCAACCACGACATGACCTGGCATAATGTCCAGAAGGCGAATGGTTCGCCGTTTCCACCGATGGTGTTGTCCCAGAGAAAGAACAGAGTTGTTCAGATCGTAAGCCTTGGCCGCCGAGGTGAACATTGACTGGACAACCTCCTGCTTTTGCTCTTTCGCCGGGAGGGTGAATTCGGACATGGGTGTCCTTTCAATCTTTGTCGTGGAAGGAACGTCCCTGACGGACGGCGAACCGGGAGTCCGCAATTTTGTTTTTTTCATTATACCCGAAGAGCGTTCGGGATCAATCGAATGTCATTCCACGAATCTTGTTTTTCCAGCCCTTGGAAGGCTCCGTCTCCTGTGGCACAATCAACCCATGAGCCTAGAAAAAATCGCCCTCATTGATATCGGATCCAACTCCATGAGACTCGAGATTGTTGCGGTTCGGGGAGACGACTTCTGGACCGTCGCACGATACAAGAGCTCCGCCCGCATTGCCGCCGGAATGTACCCTTCCCTAGAAATTCTCCCTGAAGCCATCGAGAGGGCCGAAAGAGGACTGAAGGATTTTGCCGGTCGAATCGCCTTTCACCGGACAGATGTCGTCCGGTGCGTGGCGACCTCGGCTATCCGGGACGCCAAAAATCGGGAGATGGTGCTGAGGCGGCTGACAAGCTCATTGGGGTCAAGCATCGAAGTTCTGGAAGGAGAACGGGAAGGATGGTACAGCTTTCATGGTGTCAAGAACGGATTCGACCTGCGTGACGGTCTTATCTTCGATATTGGAGGGGGATCGGCTGAAATCATCGATGTCGAAGACGATCTTCCCCGTCGGATTCTGACCCTCCCCCTGGGAGCCGTCCGCCTCTCCGAGTCGTTTTTCTCAAACCGGGCTCGCCCCACGGCGGCGGAATGGAAAAGGCTTGAACGCTACATCGCAGAGACACTTGAAAACAGTGGCATGTTTAATAGGCCTTATCCAACGCTGACAGGTGTGGGGGGAACCGCTCGGGGATTGGCAAGAATCTCGCAGAAGCTCAGGAAGTTTCCCTTTTTCCCGGACATCCACCATTACGAAGTCTTGTCCCGGGAGATACCGCACCTCTCCAAAAAAATCGGAAAGCACCTCTCCTCCGAGCAGTCGAGGGTTCTGGGGGTGGCCCCGGATCGGGCAGATATTCTCCCAGCTGGAATCGCCGTCATCGCGGCCATTGTACGCCTGTCGAGAGCTCCCTCCTTGACATTTTCCCACTATGGATTGCGCCAGGGACTCTTCATGGAGTATTTTCGTCAAAACCAAGAGGCTGACGAACCTATCTTCGCCGAAACCCTCCACCGCCTTTCACGTCGCTACGGCCGGCCCCGGGATCTTCGGCCTCTCAAAGATACCTACTCTACGATCGTGGCCGGCCTCCTGCCACCCTCTGTAGGCCCCCAAAGAACCCGCATCCTCACCCATACGATCGGCACACTTGACCACCTGCCCATCCTTCACACCGCCATTCCCAACCAGCGGGCACTCTGGGATCTTCTTCTGCATGGGGAGCTGCCGGGGATTTCCCAGAAAGATCGCCTTCTCATCGGCCTCGTGTTATGCCAAGCCGACGACAGGGGACGAAGCAAGAAAAAACCCCACCCCTATCTGCGCCACCTCTCAAAAAGCGATCAAAAAATCCTTTCCATCATGACTTCGGCACTTATGCTAGCAAGAAAGGCTGTGATTCTTCACGCCGGAGAATCCCCAACGATTTCGATACGACCCGCTCTCATCAGAATTCTCCCGCCCGGCTCTGACGAAAGCCTGCCAGACCTCCGCCTTGAAAAGACGGAGAGTCTGGACATGTCAACCGGAACTCCCGTTTCGGTCCAGTGGTTCACCCTCGCCGCTGACTGAGGAACACGTCACCCTTTCGCTTCCCCTTTCCCTCCTAACGAAGCAAGCTGTCATAACTTCTGAGGGTTTCCCCCACAAGGGTTTCCATCTTTCCGACGGCTCCCGACGAGAGGTTCATCTGGGAGCGGATTTCTTCGGAGAGGCTGGTGAGGCGGACAAGAGAAGTTTCGATCGTGGAGAAGGCCTGCTTGGTCTCTTCCGTTCGGTCCTTTGTCGAGAGCACAGCCGTTCCAAGCTCTGAAAGAAGCATGCTGTTTCTTCGGGTCTCCTCCACGGTCGATTCGATGATCGATCCAATGTCTCCGACCGACCGCGCCGTCATGTCAGCAAGTTTTCGTACCTCGTCCGCCACCACGGCAAATCCCCGTCCCTGCTCTCCCGCCCGGGCCGCTTCGATGGCGGCATTGAGGGCAAGAAGATTGATCTGCTCGGCAATCTGACTGATGGCTTCGGTGATCTGCTGGATCTCTGACGACTTGGCGTTCATCGACTCTGTCACCGAGCGGAGAGTCGACATCAGGTCCGTCTGGCTGTCGACGGTCTTGGACAGGTTGGCGACAATATCGCCTCCCCTGTGAACCTCGGCATTGATACCGCCAAACTCCCGTGAGATGGTGTCGAGGCTTCGGGTAATCTCAGACACCGATCCAGAGATCTGGACCATCGACTGGGTGAGGTTGCGCCCCGAACTCTCGGCGCTCTTGATGCCGGAGTTCAGATTTTCTTCCCGGGTCACGTCGGAAAAAACCGTCACATAGGCCTGGGGATGTCCTGCTTCGTCACTCAGAGCAAAGCTCTGGGAAAATATGAACCGCTTTCCGATCGTCAGGACGGCGTTTTCCCTTGTCTCTTCGGGCCCGATCGCCGCAATATCCTTTCGAATCATGTCGGGATTCCGATGGAAGGAATGGATCGACATCCCCCGAAGATCGGATGGCAAAGAAGAGCCGACGAATTTCTCGAGCTCCGGTCGGATCGTCTTGTAGAGTGACTGCATGGTGTCGTTGGCATACAAGATCGTATTGCCATTGCGACCCGCTCCCATCTCTGCTTCCGCAATGGCAACTCCCAGGCCAGGAAGGCGGTTGAGGGTCGTGAAAACCATCTTGAGGACCGAGCGGATTGTGGTGCTGACGGCTTGGATCTCCAGATAGGGACTTTCGACATGGCGATCAGAGAGCCGGAAATGCTGGGCCTCTCGGGCCTGCTCGGCAAGCTGGTGCAAGGGGTCAAGAAGACCGCGCTGAACATTGTGGGCCAGCCTGACCGTCATCAGGGTGGAGAGTATGGCCAGAACGAGAATGAAGAGGCTGTTCCCGATCACAATATTCCGGATTCTCGTTTCCTCTTCCCGATACCTTTTCTCTTCCCGATCCACGGCCTTCTTGGCCACATTCCGGTCGAGAATCTGGATCAGATTCTGGACGCTGGCAAATCCCTGCTTCTCCACGGAGCGGGCAGTGGTATGAAACAGAAGAGTGGACAGGGCTCGCATCTGGATGAGATTGACCTTGACCTCCGCCTTCTCGGCAGGAGTGATCCCCTCAAGGGTATCGATTTGCTTGGCAAGACGAGAATTTGTCTTGACGAAGTCGCTGTAGAGGGAAGGATCGCTCTTGAGAAAGTACGCCCCCGCATCTGACTGAAGATTGATCAAGGCATTTCTCACCTGCCCCACGGAGGCGAGCTCCCGGGAGGCAACGGACAGTCGTCCCAGGCTTTTTACCACAAGAAAGAGGCCCGCGACGGTCGTAACGGCCACGAGAACCGAGATGATGACATTCGCCCGGGTCCGGAACCTCTTTCCCTCCACCTCGATGTCACGATTTCTCCTGTCTGAAAGCCTCCGGTCAGCCGTGTGTTTGTCCACTTCCCTGCGATCGTTCACAAACTCTTTCTTCATCCTTTACGCGCATTGGAGACCCCGGTCTCCACCCCGGGGGAACAATGCGTCTCTCCTTTCGTTTAAGTTGGAATCGTGTTGAATGACGCCCTCATTGAAAAAAAGAATGAAAGTTTTCTTTTCAGGCTCTAGTGTTTACTTAAATAATAGGTAAATTATGGAATTCACAAGCGGAATTTCCTTGTAATTCAACAAAAAAATAAATAATTTGGATCATTAAAAATAAAATTTTAAAAAATAATATACAAGATCATATTACACAGAAAAATACTTAGTCAATATTAAATTTTGATAAATTAAATTAATTATAAAAATAACAAACACAGACAAAAATTTCCATTTGAAATTATCAGTCTGTGGGAATCGCCAACGCTTAAGGGAATACAGCGGGAACCTTTCGAGGGGCCAATCGCTCCAAACCGATGCTGCATCAAAAGCAGGAAGAGCAAATTCCCCTGAAAGATGCGAAGGGGAAAGGTGTCCGCGCAGAATCAGGGGCATTCGAGGGAAAATCTTGGACAGCGCTCCGCCCTCCCGATTTCTTGGGGATTCCCAAACTCCCATTCCAAGACTTCTCTTGCTTGACTTTACCCTTTGTCACTGATAGCGTTTTTTACAGTTCCTAACTGCGGCGAGGATTCTTTCCACTTTATTCTAAGGATGTTTTCCCTTGGAACGAACGACTCAATACCCTGGACTTCTGATCGCCATCGAAGGAACGGACGGATCCGGAAAAACAACGCAGGCCGAGCTTCTAAAGCACTATTACCTGTCTCGCGGGGTCGCGGTCGTCGTTTCGGCCTGCAATACCGTTGAACTTATCCGGGGAGCGATCTCCGACCTCAAGCAGCAGAATTATCTCGACCCCCTGACATTCAGCTTTCTTTACGCCGCCGACTTTGTCGACCGGTTCGAGCACCAGATCATCCCCGCCCTGGAATCAGGGCAACTGGTCATTGCCGAGCAATATGTCTATACCGTCTTCAGCCGCGCCATCCTTCGGGGGATCGCCCCGGACTGGATCGCCAACATCTTCGACTTCGCCCTCGTTCCGGCCAAGACCTTCTATCTCGATCTCCCGGTCGAGACACTCCTCGAACGCCTTCACTGGAAAACCCGCCAAGAAAGATTTTTCGATTACTACGAATCCGGGATGGACATGAACCTTTCCGGACGCAAGAAGGATTCCTTCGTCATTTATCAGAGACGGCTCATCGAAATGTATCGGGAGCTCGCCAGGGCCCATCATATGGATACAATCGATGCCACGGCGCCCATCCATCGCCAACAGTCAACGCTTCGGTCACGGATCGACGCTCTCCTTTCGGCTCACAGAAAGGAGAACCGATGACCCATACCCCTCCTCACCCCTATCCCGGGCGACTCATCGTCGTCGAGGGAATTGACGGATCCGGGAAATCAACCCAGCTCGACCTCCTCTCCGACTATTTGCAATCCAAGGGATTCGGAGTTCTTAAGAGCGCATGGAACTCGAGTCCAGACATCTCTCCCGTCATTCGGAAGGCCAAGAAAAAGCAGGTTCTGACCCCTTATGCCTTCAGCCTTCTTCATGCCGCTGACTTCAGCTTTCGTTACACTTACGAAATTCTTCCAGCCATGGAAGCTGGAATGGTCGTCCTCTCGGACCGATACATCTATACTGCCATCGCCCGGGACTGTGCCCGTGGCCTTCCCCGACCTTGGCTTCTGTCCAACTTCAACTTTGCCATCGTCCCGGACTTGACCTTTCTCTTCCGCGTCGATCCCGAGACCTCCTACCAGAGAATCACGCGAACCCGGTCGATCAAGTTCTACGAAGCCGGGCTCGACATGGGGCTCTCCACCGACCCACGGGAATCCTACATCCTCTTTCAGTCCCGGGTTCTGGCGGAATACGACAGCCTCCGAGAGACCCACGGATTCCATGTCGTCGATGCCACGCTCTCCCTCGAAAAGACGCAAACCCGCATGAGGAGACTCCTCTCCCCCATCATCCGCTCGCTGGGATAGCGCCTGACACTTCCGATATTTCAGTTTTTTTAGGGAAAAGCCTGAGAGAGGGATCTTCCGCTAGGGAGAGGTCAGGCAGCCTCGGGTATGGACCCTGACAAGAAGACCCTGTCGGGAAACTCTTTTTCCGTTGGAGCTATAGATGCGGAAGGCATATCCGGTGCAGGGAAGAAGTCCCATGATCCGGGTATGGGTTTGCGGCACGTCCTTGATCAATCGGTTTCCGTCGTAAACAAGATAGTCAGAGGCATTGTCGACCCGTCTCCACTGGAGATAGATCCCGTCTCCTTCAGAGAGGGGAACGACATGGGAAAAGGTCGGAGGATCAAGGCGCGTGCCAAACGACGGATTCTTTGAGGTGTTCGTCGGGGGGCTCGAGGACGAAAACGATTCGGTCGATCCGGAGGAAGACGAGGATCCCGATCCGGAGGTGGCGCCCGATCCGCTGCCCGACTTGCTTCCCCCCGAAGAAAAAAGCCCACCAAGAAGACCGTGAGGATTGTTGAAGACAGACGAATCACAGGAGGAAAGTCCCAGAAAAAGAACAGATAGAAGTGGCAGCGCTCCGGACAGTCGTCTTTTCAAGTCCCCTCCTCCATGGAACGCTCCCTCATTTTTTTCGGACCCATCACTTTACAGGGCATCTCATCAACACTTTCTCTCCTTCAGGATGCACTTCCAACACGTCTCGCATCCCCAGAGATTCAATGTTATAATTCTAAGTGAGTCCGCGCGAATTGTCATCCGCACGATCACCCTGTCAACTGCGCACAAAAATCCACCCGGGGCCATTTATGACACTCTATTTCGGCTCGGACCATGCCGGCCGCGAGCTCAAGGATATCCTTCTCTCCCACGCGAAAGCCAAAGGGATCTCCGCCATTGACCTCGGCACCGATAGCGACCTTTCCGTTGACTACCCCGACTATGCCAGAAAGGTGGGCGAGTCTGTTCTCGCCTCACCAGGAGCCTATGGGATTCTTGTCTGCGGAACCGGAATCGGAATGAGCATCGCCGCCAACAAGATCCGTGGCATTCGGGCCGCACTCCTCTATAACGAGGAGACCGCCCGTCTGGCCCACCAGCACAACAATGCCAATATCATCGTCTTTGGAGGGCGGGAAGTGGCCCCGAAAGACGCAACATCCTGGCTTGACGCCTTCCTCTCCGCCACCTTTGAGGGAGGGCGCCACGGGCGAAGGATTGAAAAAGTTTCCCAAATCGAACAGGAAAATCACGGAACAACGACCTAATTCCCCCACACGAGAGAACTCAACGAGAGGACCCTTGCCCCATGCGCTGGCTTGAACAAAAAGACCCCGAAACCCATCTCGCAATCATGCAGGAAGTCGAACGGGAGCAGGATCGCCTGATCCTCATCGCCTCCGAAAACTACGTGAGTCCGTCGATCCTGGAGGCGGTGGGTTCGGTCATGACCAACAAATATGCCGAAGGGTATCCCGGGCGACGCTACTACTCGGGATGCGAAGCCGTCGACAAGGTCGAAGAGCTTGCCATCGCCCGCGCCAAATCCCTCTTCGGTGCCGAACATGTCAATGTCCAGCCCCATTCGGGATCCCAGGCAAACATGGCCGTCTACCTTGCGGCCATTCGCCCGGGAGACACGATTCTCGGAATGAATCTCTCCCATGGAGGACATCTCACCCACGGCGCCGGCGTCTCCTTTTCCGGCCATTACTACAAGGCCGTCTCCTACGGGGTCGACCCCAAGACCGGCCTCATCGACATGGACCAGGTCCGCTCGCTGGCCCGGGAACACCGTCCCCGGATCATCATTGCCGGAGCGAGCTCCTACCCCCGGGTCATCGACTTTGCCCCCTTCCGGGCCATCAGTGACGAAGTTGGAGCCACCTTCCTCGTGGACATGGCCCACATCTCCGGGCTCGTGGCGGCAGGACTCCACCCCTCCCCCTTCCCTGTGGCCGACTACGTGACGACATCGACCCACAAGACCCTTCGCGGACCTCGCGGCGGGATGGCCTTCTCGCGCGAAGCCCATGCCAAGGCTCTGGACAAGGCCGTCTTCCCGATGATGCAGGGAGGACCCCTCATGCATGTGGTCGCTGGAAAGGCCGTCATGCTTCGGGAGGCCATGGACCCCTCCTTCCGCGACTATATGGCCCGGGTGGTGGAAAACTGCCGGGTCTTGGCGGAAACCCTGACGGAAGGGGGCTATCACCTTCTCACCGGAGGAACCGACAACCATCTCCTCCTGATCGACCTCAGGCCTCAGGGACTCACCGGCCGAGATGCCGAGCAATACCTCTCCCAGGCAGGAATTTTCGTCAACAAGAACGGCGTTCCCTTTGACGACAAGCCTCCGACAGTCACCAGCGGAATCCGCATCGGGACTCCCGCCGCCACCACGCGAGGACTCGGTCGGGAAGAGATGCGTCAGGTGGGGCTGTGGATCCGGGAAATCCTCGACAGCCGCGGAAAGGCCGAAGTCACACGCAAGGTTGCCGACTCGGTGCGGGATCTTCTTGGCCGCTTTCCCATCTACGGAGAAATCCGCAGGAGTGGCTCCGCCACCCCCCGATGAACTGCCCCTTTTGCCGCGTTCCGGACTCCAAGGTCGTCGACTCGCGCCTCACCGCGGACGGCCGCGGCATCCGTCGCCGCAGGGAATGTGCTGCCTGCCACGCCCGATTTACCACCTATGAATGGGTTCAAGAGTCCGCTCCTGTTGTGGTAAAGAAAGATGGACGGCGCGAATCGTACGACAGGAACAAGCTCATGGAGGGCCTCAGACGGGCCTTCCAGAAGCGGCCTGTCTCGACCGAAGCCATTACGGCCATCGTCGAAGAGATCGAGCGCAGTCTCTCCGAAGTCTCCACTCAGGAGATTCCCTCCCGGAGGATCGGGGAACTTGTCATGGACCATCTCTCCCAGGTCGACCACGTCGCCTACGTTCGCTTCGCCTCTGTCTACAAGAGCTTCCGTGATCCGGAAGAGTTTGCCCTAGAAATCCTCCGGCTCAAAAGTGGATCCGACACCCGGCCCCTCTGAGAGCCTCTCTTCGGCGAAGAAGGAACTCCTGACAGTCCTTCCCTTCGACGCCATTCCCGATATCCCTTTTCTCACCTATAGAAATCCCGATCCTGCCACAGAGATTCCTCCCGGAACCCGTGTTGCCATCCCTCTTGGACGCCGAACGGTGGCCGGGCTCGTCTGGTCCGACCCCGCCCCCCCCTTTGCGGGAGCCCTTCGGGAGATTTCAGGCGTTCTCGATCCCGTTCCGGTCTTTCCTGCGGCACTTCATTTGCTCGTCAGCTTCGGAGCCTGGTACTACAAAATCCCCCCGGGTCTTCTGGCCAAGTCGGCTCTTCCTCCCTCCATGGCCCTGCCCAAACCTCTTCCTGCCTCCTTCTGGAAGGAGTTCAGCGCCTCCCCTCCCGAGACCAAGACAGACCTCCCCACCCTTCACTCCCTTTCCCCTGCCCAAGCGGAGGCCCTGGCAGAATGGGAAGAAAAAAGACGGGAGAGGTTTGCCCCCTTTCTCCTCCGTGGCGTCACCGGCTCGGGAAAAACCAGACTTTACCAGGAGATGGCGAGAACCGTCATCCAAGAAGGATCCTCCGTCCTTGTCCTCACCCCCGAGATCGGGCTTGTGGCCCCCCTTCTCGAGGCCATGCAGGCGATTTCTCCTGCCGCGGAAGGGATCCACAGTGCCCAGACAAAGGGGGAGAGGACCCGGGCCTTCGCCCGGATCCTCTCCGGCCGGGTTCCGGTGGTGGTGGGCCCCCGGTCAGCCCTGTTTTCCCCCCTTTCCCATCTGGGGCTCATCATCATCGACGAGGAGCACGATCCCTCCTACCAGGCCTATGAAGGGCTCTCCTTCAACGCCCGGAACCTCGCCCTCCGGCGGGCCCAGGATCTGAACATCCCTGTCGTTTTGGGATCGGCCACCCCTCTCTCCGACGCCGTTTTCCATGTCTCCTCCGGGCGCTATCATTCCTTAAGCCTTCCCGGAAGAATCGGAGGCCGACCCCTGCCGACCCTTTCGCTTATCCCTTCCGCCACCGGCCCCTCCCCCCTCCCCGATCCGATCCCGGAACGCATCGCCTCCGCACTTGCCAGATCCGAACAGGCCGTGATCCTCCTGAATAGGCGAGGGTATGTTCCCACCCTCCTCTGCCGCTCCTGCCATGCGACACTCTCCTGCCCTTCCTGCGCCGTCAAACTGGTCTTTCACAAGATTCCGGACCGGAGGATGATCTGCCACTCCTGCGCCTCTTCCTTTGCCGTCCCCTCCCTTTGTCCCTCCTGTCTGGGGCGGGATCTGGAGCTTCGGGGAACGGCCACTCAAAAGCTTGAGGAGATCCTGGAAAAGCTCTTCCCGGAGGCCAGGGTGGTTCGACTCGACGCGGATTCCGCCCGGGAGAGCCAGGAAAAGCTTGCGGCCTTTCGGGGGGGAGAGGGGGACATTCTCGTGGGAACACAGGTGGTCGCCAAGGGACACGACCTCCCCAATGTGACTTACGGCGTTGTGCTCGAGACGGACGGGATGCTGGCCTTTCCCGACTATCGTGCGTCAGAGAGGGCCTTCGGACTGATTTTGCAGCTGGCGGGGAGGGTGGGGCGCCACCGGGACGGTGGCCAGGTGGACATTGTCACGCGGGATCCCGACAATCCCGTTCTCGGATGGGCCCAAAACTACGATCAGGAGGCTTTTTACAACCATGTGCTGGAGGAGCGGCGGCTTCTGGGATACCCCCCGTTTGCCCGGCTTGCCTCGATCATTCTCTCTTCGGCCCGAGAAGAGCCCGTTCAGGAGATCCTTGCCGAAAAATCCCCCTTTGGGACATTCCCCGCCGGAGACGGGATCTTCGGACCCGTTCCCGGCCTTCCGCCCAAGCTCAAGAACCGTTTCCGGGCGCAAATCGTGATCAAGGCCCCGACCATCGGCCTTGTCCACCAGCGCCTGGAACAGGTGAAGAGCTATTATAACTCCCGGGGCAAGATCCTCGTGGAGTGGCAGATCGATCCCTTCGACCTGGGTTAACGGGCTGGATTCACCCCCCCTTTTGGATCTTGGCCTAAGAGGGGGTTCCGGGAGGTGGGGGAGCGCCTTCATTGGAGATCTTATCCGCGGAGACCCGCTCTCCTCGGGGAAGGGCATATTCGGGGGCAATCGCCTCCCCCTCCCCGACCTTTTGGCGACCATGGCCATCGAGGTATCCGTCGACGGTGGCCGCCTGGTAGAGGGGGGCCGTACGCAAATAACCCGCCACCTGCCCACCCCTCAAAACGGGAACCCCTTCCGGAGAGCGTCCCAGAACCTCGAGGATTTGGCTCGATCCGTCGGTCCATTCCACCGTAGGACCGGGGGTCAGATCGTCGAGGTCGACCACCCGAACCCCCTCCCACTGAATGAATGAACGGCTTCTCGCCCGATCCCAGGTGAGCTCTCCCCGATAGGACAGGTCCTCTCCCGCCACGGGGAATCGCTCCCCACGCCCCTCCCCGAACCCCCGAAGAATGACCTCCTGCATCCACATCCCATCCCGGACCAGAAAGGGGAGGGGCTCGATCCAGGGAAGCAGCCCCTCCTCGTCAAGGATCCGGGCCACCCGATTCCTTCGGCGAAAATCAAAAAGGACCGTGAACAGGAGAAATCCCAGAATCAGCCCGGCGAACCCCGACACCAGAAAGCCTCGGCCAATGAGCATGAGCCCGGCTAGGGAGACGGCAAAGGCCCCCGCCCACCCCAAACGCTCGGGAAGGCTTCCCTCTCCGGGGCGCTCCAGACCATTGGCCCGACAAAAGATCTGGGCGACCGCGATCCCCATGTCGAAGGGAAATCCCGGAAAGAGATTCACCAGGGCAAGACCTGCATTGATGATGGCGAAAAGGTGGAGGAGAAATGCGATTTGCGGAAAAAAGACGGTCCAGTCGCCCTGTCCTGCCCCCAACGCCGAAAGAGACCCCTGCCAGAGGAGGACATTGACGGCCGGTCCCGCCAAGATGACCGTGATCGATGCCGGCACGGGGGGACCGAAATCCACGCGATACTCAGGAAAAGCCCCCCAGAAGGAGAGCCTTCGCCCGTCGTAGGGAACGCGGAGCCATCGGGCCGCCAGACGATGGCCCATTTCGTGGGAGAGAACGGCCAGAAGTCCGAGAAATACCGAGGTGAGCCCCAGCATGAGTGAGGCCATCCCTCCCCCACCCCCCGCGAAGCCTCCGGCCCAAAAGAGGAAAAGAGCAAAAAAGGCCCAGCTCCGGTCAAGTCGGACCTTTTCCCCCGAAGATTTCTCCAAATTTTTTCTTTTCCCCGTCCGCCAGAAGGAACGGGAGGGCGGGCTCACAGGGCAGGTCCGGAAAGGGGAGTCCGGCCGGGAATGAGGAGGAAGAGAGTCCGAAGGATCATGGCCCGGGAAAAGGAGCGATAGTCATGCTTTCCCGTCAGGACAGAGGCATACAGAGCCAGAAGCCCCGGGTGGCGACGGGTGATGCGGAAAAAGAAACCGGGGAAGCGATAGAGAACCTGAGCCAGCCGCGCTCCCTGAGAAAAGTCGGGCCAAAGGGTGCCCTTTACGAAATGGGCGTAGGCTGTCGACGCCCGAGTCACTGCGGCCTCTGTCTCACGATCTTTCCGGGAAAGCTCGCGTATCAGGGCTTCGGCTCCCCGGGTCGCCGACAGGATCGCGTAGTAAATGCCTTCACCCAAAAAAGGGTCGAGAATTGCTCCTGCATCCCCCACAAGAAAGAGGCCCGGAACCCGTCCATGGCGAACCGACCGGAAGTTCGGAAGCGGCCAGGTCAGAACATCCGACTCCCCGACTGCGGCCTGGCGGCTTTCAAGATAACGGGCAAACTCTCCCCTGGGATCCGAAAGGGGGCCAAGGAATCCGGCCACTCCAAGCCCCCAGGAGGAGTCTTTTTTGGGAAATGACCAGGCGTACCCCCCCGTCACAAGACCCAAGTCGATGGCGACATGGCGATCGTCGATAGGGTGGCGAAGGGTGCCAAAGGCCTCGGCGGAGGTAAAGGGACGAAGTGCGGGGTGGTCCCGGATATGGCGAGTTGATTCGGGATCGAGGTCCCGGAGAATCCGGCTGGTGGCCCCGTCGGCAGCAAAGATCGCGCGGGCATGGATCACCCGATCTCCGGCTCTCAGGACAAATCCTTCTCCCTCCCGACGGGCGCTGACCGTCTCAACGCCGGTGAGGATCCGTCCTCCGGCGCGGCGTGCGGCCTCAACCATCTGCATATCAAACTCATCCCGACGAACCTGGTATGCAATGGGGCGACCGAAGTCCTGGTTCTGCGAGGGTCCCCCCCGAAAGGTCAGAGAGATCCCTGAGGTGATCTGGTGAGGAATCTCGTCAAGAAATCCCGGGGGAAGAAGGGGAAGGGTCCGGGCCGAAATACCCCCACCACATGGCTTGTTGCGGGGAAAAGTGGAGCGGTCAATACCGATACATGAAATTCCTGCGGAGGCCAAAAGGCGCAGGGCGGTGCTCCCTGCGGGGCCGAGCCCCACCACAGCCGCGTCGACATGAAGCGGGCGCACGTCGCCGACTGGAGTCACGGGAGCAGAACTCACAGATCGGGCGTCCAGCCGATGTGGTGCTGGGTCAAGAAGGCGGAAATGATCGTGAAGGCATTGGAGAAGATCAGGATTCCCATCACCACCAGAAAGCCCCCGGAGAGCCGGGTCAGAAGGGGCATGAAGCGGTTGAGGGAACGCATGCTCCCGAGAAAGAGATTGAAGAGAACGGAGGCGAAGATGAAGGGAAGGGCCAGTCCTAGGGAGTAGAAGGAGAGAAGAATGACTCCCTTTGCGACCGTTCCCTGGGATCCGGCATAGAAGAGGATGGCTCCCAGAATGGGGCCCACACAAGGGGTCCATCCTGCCGCAAAGCCAATACCCACAAGAAATGATCCCGAAAGAGTGGCCTTCTTCCCCAGGAAGGGAAGATGGAGCTCACGGTTCAGAAAGGGGATCTTTAGCCATCCGGCAATAAAAAGTCCAAAAAGAATGATGAGAAGGGCCCCGACCTTGCGGATGACATCCTGATAGGTGAGAAGGAGCTCTCCCAAAAATGAGGCCGAGGCCCCAAATCCGATAAACAGGGTGGAGAATCCCAAGCTGAAAACCAGTGCATGCCGAAGGGACTCGCGCACAATCACCCCACGGGAGAGCGTCTGGGAACGTCCCGTCAACTCCTCGAAGGAAAGTCCCGTAATATAAGACACATAGGAGGGGACGATGGGAAGGACGCAAGGGGAGACGAAAGAGACAAGACCCGCCAGGAAGGCCAGAGTCCAGGAGATTGGCTGGTGAGACATCAGGTTCCTGCCTTTTTTTCAAGAAAACTTTGTAGATAGCGAACGACCCGGGGATCGGTCCAGTCGACCTGTCCCTCCACGCGGCTTACAACCTTGCCCTGTGCATCGATAAGAAAACTCTCCGGAAGGGCATGGGCATGAAGCCCCGAAGCGAAGCGCATCGTCGGGTCGAGGCGCAGAAGATAGGCCTTTCCATAGCGGCGGTTGATCCCTACAAGGACCGATCGGTCCGCGGCCCCCTCCACGATTCCCGCCAGCGCGAGTCGCCCCCCCATTCGCCGGGAAAGGGCGACCAGGGAAGGAATCTCCTCGAGACAGGGGCGACACCAGGTCGCCATGAGGCTGACGAGGAGGAGTGGATGGCCCACAAGGCTTTGCACCGGGACAGAATGGCCGGAGAGATCCAGAAGGGGCGCCGGAGGGATTTTCGGCCGATCCGGGGAGTCTCCCGCCAGCGAAGAAGGGAGAATGGCCCTCTCCCAGATGGAACGGACCGGAGTCAACCTCTCTGCCGCGAGACTCTTTGACCCCAGCCATAACGAAACTTCAGGAAAAGAGGGCGGAAAAATCAGACAAAGAATAACTCCGAGCCCCGGGATTCCTCTCCCCCCCACCAAGGATCGCAGGGGGGAAAAGAACGCCATGCTACTCCTCCGCATTGTCCTTTCGGATGGCGAGGTAGGCCGCAGGTGTTTTGGGCCCATGGTCAAGAAGATCGTGAACGACAAGGAGGCTGTCCTTCATCCGCCAGTCCCGGGGTCCAATCACGTGTTCCGCCACCACGCCCTTCTGATCGATCACGAAGGTCTCCGGGACTCCGGTAATCTTGTAGAGATGATCGAGCTTGCCCAGCGGATCGATGGGAACAGAGAAGTCGATCCCATATTTTGCGAGAAACGGTTTGATCTTGCCCTGGTAAAAGACATTGTTTTCGTTGACAGCGAGCAGGATAAACCGGTCCCCGGCCACGGAGCGGAAGCCCTTGCTCATCTCCTCCATGGAAGGCATCTCCTGACGACAGGGCTTACACCAAGTCGCCCAGAAGTTGAGCATGACCACCCGCCCCCGGTAGTCCGAAAGATGCACCGTCTTCCCATCGACCGTCTTCAGGTCGAAATCCGGTGCCGTCATTCCCACTGAAACCGGTGTTACATTCGCCGTCTTCACGACGTAGCCGATGGCAAGGAGAACCACGGCCACCGCCACAAGATAAGGCCACTTCTCCTTCATTGTCTCTCTGATCCCTTCGTCGTCTCAGGCCGCGTAGGCATGAAGGCCAGGGATGATGAAGCTCACACCCCAGTAAAGGAAGATCACCGCCACAAAGCCGAGAATCGAAAAATAGGCGCTGGGGGCTCCCCGAAGGCCTCGGGTCATCCGGGCGTGAAGATAGGCTGCATAGACAAACCAGGTGATCAGGGACCATGTCTCCTTGGGATCCCACGACCAGTAGCCTCCCCAGGCCTCATAGGCCCACATGGCACCAAAGATCACTCCCAGAGTCAGCAGGGGGAAGCCCACCAGAACGGATTTATATGTCAGATCGTCGAGGTCCTCTGCCGAGGGAAACTCCTGGAGAATCCATCCCACAGAGCCCTTCTTTTCCGCACGACGCTTGGCGAGGTAGATCCCGGCAAGGGCGGCGGAGATGCCGAAGGCCGCATAGGAAAGGAACATTGTAAAGACATGGATCTTGAGCCAGTAGGAGTTCAGTGCGGGATTGAGGGGCTCCACCATCTGATAGCGGTAGGGAAGCATCCGAGCCGCGCCCACGGCAAACATGACGATCGTGAGCACAAAAGCTCCGGCAACCCGCACCTTGTACTTGAACTCCATCACCATATATCCGAGGACCGACGCCCAGGAAAAGAGAAAGAGGGTCTCATAGAGATTGGACCAGGGCGCATGATGGTCAGCCACCCCTCTCCCCACGAGAGCGGCGGTATTGACGACCCACCCGGAGAAGGTCACGGTGGAGGCAATGGCCCCCACCTCTTTGCGATGGGAGATCAGGAAGAGAAAATAAATGACTGTCGCCGCAAGATAAAGGACGATAACCGTATTATAGAGGATAAAGGAAGAACCGACCGAGTTAATGAGGGACATCTCGTATCTCCTTGCGAAGTTTTCCATATTCCACTCCTTCATCCTTAAGCGACCGTAAGTCGGCTGAAGGGTCGAAGGAGGGTCAATTGTCAAATCACTTGCGATCCCGGACTAAACCCCCCGGGAGAGGGAGGGAGATCCTAGCCCCCCGGGAAGCGACGGCGCTTCGTCGGGCGGAGAAAGATCCGCGCGAATCTCGGAGACAAGGGATGCAAACTCCTGTCCAAAGCCGATCTTGTCCTTGTGGCCAAAGCCGCCGGCCAATACCTGAACCCCCTCTCCCCGGGTGCGGATGCGGAGCCAGATCTTTCGATGGAAAATGAAGGAGGAGAGAAAAAGGCCTCCCACCAAAAGGAAAGAACCGGTCCAGACGATGGGAACGCCGGGATCCTTGGCCAGCTCCAGCCCCGTGTAAAAGGGAGCATGGTACCCCCCGAAAATAAAGAATTCAGGGACATTTTTCAAGACCTGAACCTGGGGAAACTTATAAAAATACCAAGGGCTTCCCAGAACCTTGCCATCTTGGGACACTTCAAGCTGCACGGCCGGGTTCTTGGGTTTTTCCGATTGCGTGAAGACCGAACCTGTCTTGGGATCAAAGGCAAAGTCCGAGACATAGCGGACCATCTTCAGGGTATAGGGCGTTCCCGGAATGGCCTGCGGAGTATCCCAAGACAGTGAGAAGCGGCCGAGAAACTTCTTCTTCACCTTGTCCACCACCAAGATGTCCGCCTTTTCAAGTCTGTCCGGAGCCTCGCCGAAGCTCGCCTGATAGAAGCGCAGTCCATCGTAGCTCAGGGGATGATTCACAGCAACAACCTTGTGCTTCAGGACCTTTCCATCCTTTAAGATATCTACATCGCTGAAGTAGGCCTTCACCATCCCGTTCTTGTAATGGGTGATCCAGAACTTGTTGACCCGAAGGTCCCATCCGCCTTGGGGGATGAAGGTCGTGGTGTGCACATAGAATGTTCCGAAGAGTCGAAAGCCCGTAAGACTTCCCAAGAGTCCTCCCGCCAAGATGACGATGACGGAGAGGTGGGCGACATGGGACCCGATACGGCCGAGGACGCCTTTATGCGCATAAACGGCAATGTCTTTACCGTCCGGCTCCACTGCCACCTTGTAACGGCGGCTTTCGAGGCGAGACTGGACGACTGCGGCAAGGCGGGAGGATTCAATCGGAGAACGGGGGACGGAGATCTCGGTATATTCCCGTTGTTTCTTTAAAAACTCGGAACTGACGGAGATCTTCTCCCGAAAAAGCGAGCGGATGGTCACCGGGAACCGGCGGTAGACACACGCCAGTGCATTGACGCAAAGCAAGGCCAGGAAGCTTGTGTAGTACCAGCTGTGGTAAATATTGTCGACCTTGAGCCCCACGATCCATGGTCCCCATTTGGGTCCATAGGTGGTCATGTAGTATGAGGCGTCTCGTCCCTGCTCAATAAAGGTTCCAAAGATCGTCAAAACTGCCAGAGTCATGAAGAGGAAAATTGCCAGCACCAGGGAGGAGAGAATCCGGATAAGAAGATGGTCGCGAACCGTGCTCGAGGAAAAAGACGAAGACTTTTTCGACGGACCTCCACCTTCGGCGCGACCGGACTCTTCGCCCTCCACACCGGAAGATCCTTCCCATTCGAGCGCCTGCTGCTCTTCGGGATCCAAACGTTCAGCCATTGTCATCCTTGCAGTAAGACAGAAGGGCCATGCAGCGTCATTCCCTCGGGGTCCTCAGACCCTGACGAGAAGCGACGCCGAAGCCGCTATCCATGAAATTGGGAGAAGCCTTCAGGTTCTTCAAGAATACCTGTCCGGTGCTCCCTGCGTCAAACTTCTCGTCTCTCCTCTAAGGAAGATGACCGGCAATGAGGTACTTGAGTGTTTCATCGCTCAGGATAAGCCCACCTCCGACCATCGGCGAGGCCACGGCTGAGTTGAACATGTTGTAATAGCCGGCATTGAGCCAGAGATGTCCGAATAATGTATAGGTGAGAAAAAGGCGGGAATAGGGATTCGGGGTGATCGGATCGTAGGTGCCGATGTTGTAAAGGGTAAAGGTGAGAAAGAGGTCCTTCAGAAGCTGGTAGTCAGCCCCCACACCAAAGCTGTTCTGAATCAGCCCGGCCCGAACATCAAAATCTCCAAACTTCTCTCCAAACTCGGCACTGAACTTGATCCCCTGGGTGGAGCCCGTGATTTGAGTCGGTCCCGCCACATAATTGCCGTTTACCTGGGTATAGGGGGTTGTCTGCGTATAGTAGGGATTGGTGGTGCTCACCACCTGGATCCGGTAGAACTTGTCCGACCGGGGATAGAGATCCAACGTAAAGAATCCTTCTGAGGTCCCGCCTTTTGTCATGTAGAGTCCGCGCATCCAGACGTCGAGGCGCATCCGATCCGCCTTGTTCGTCACACCGGAGAGCTTCTTAAGGGTTTTCGAAAGGTTGTCGTAGACGTCGGGATTGTTCACAAGCTTGCCGATGGTCCCCTGACCATCGTCGATCTTCTTGAGAATGCTGTTGAGATGGGCAAGAGAGCTGTTGGCGCTATCATAGGCATCATTCTTGTTCACGAGAGAGCCGATGGTTCCCACTCCGTTGTCGATCTTCGTCGCAATCGAATCGACCCGCTTGAGAATGTCGGGGGATTTCTCCTTGAGCGACTGGGAAAAGTCCCGGAGATTTTTTGTCAGCTCGTCGAGATGACGGAGCGTTCTTCGAATCTCCTCCTTTCCCTCGGCCGTTCCGATGGAGGCCTTCAGGGAATGGGAGACGGCACTGATATCGTCAGCGACCTTGTTGAGTTTCTTGATAAGTCTGTTGACGCTTACGGTGGTTCCTCGAGCGGAGAGGGTTCCTCCTGGGGCCACCTCCGCGGGAGGAGAGCCTGGAGCTGGCGTCGCGGGTGAGGCCGGAGAGGCGGGAGGAGGAGTGGAAGCGGGGGAGGTGGAAGAAGAGGATATATCCTGGGGAGCGGCAAAGGCCACCGAAGGAGTCAGAGCCCCAAAAAACCTTTTGAAAAACCCCGGAGTCTCGGGATCCCGGGAAGGGTCGAGATGGGGCCGAATTTTTGAGGGTCCCGGCTCGATCTCCACATACATCTTTCCGAGGAAGCCGTTGGAAAAGATCACAGCCCGGGCATCGGAGGGAATCACAACCTTCTTGTCCACCAGCATTCTGACCCGGGCATGGCCCGATGGCCCCAGGGTAATGGCATCCACCTCGCCCACCTTGACGCCCGCCACCTCCACATCGGTTCCCTTCTCCAGTCCATCCACAGAACGGAACTCGGCATAGAAGGCGTACGAATGCTCGGGCTTCATCGTGTGGTGGGACAGACGAAGAGAGAGGAAAACGAGGGTACCTACGGCAAGGAGCACAAAAAAACCCAACCTCGTTTCCGCAGAGAGCTTCACAAAGAGACTCCTTCAAAAGAGAATATTTGAAAACACCGGATCTAAAGAGGTCGGACCATTATGCCTTTTCGTCGGGAATCACCGGTATGGGTCCCCGGGTCTCCCCCCGGATGAACTGCTGCAGCAGAGGATCCTTGCTCTCGCGAATCTCTGCAGGGGTCCCGGAGACACGAATTTCTCCCCCGTAAAGATACAGAATCCGGTCGGCGATCCGAAAGGCGCTGCTCATATCGTGGGTGATGACAAGGCTCGTCACTCCCAGCTCGGCCTTCATTTGCCCGATCAGCTCATCGATCGAGGCCGAGAGAACGGGGTCGAGACCTGTGGTCGGCTCATCATAGAGGAGAATCTCGGGAGAGAGAGCGATAGCCCGGGCAATCCCCACACGTTTTTTCATTCCCCCCGAGATTTGGGAGGGAAACTTTTCCTCCACCGTCCGGGGAAGCCCGACCAGCCTCAGCTTTTCCCTGGCCATTTCGAGGATCTTGCCCTTGGATAAGTCCCTCCGGTGCATCATGAGCCCAAAGGCAACATTTTCAAGACAGGTCATGGAGTCAAAGAGCGCCGACTCCTGAAAGACCATCCCCATTTTTTTGCGAACCCGGGCCAGATCCTCTACCGAAAGAGACTCGATCGCCTCTCCATTCACCCGAACCGTCCCGCTGTCAGGGAGCAAGAGCCGCATCACATGCTTCAAGAGAACGGACTTGCCTTGTCCCGATCCTCCGATAATGCAGTAAGTCTCCCCTTTCGGAACAGAAAAGGTGACCTCTCGAAGAACCTGCTGCGATCCAAAGCTCTTTGAGAGGGCCTCGACCGAAATGGCCGCCATCGACGCCATCAGAAGAGCCACGCCGTCAAGAAATAATCCACCACAAGAATACTCATCGACCCGCTCACCACGGCAAATGTCACCGCCCGGCCCACGCCCGCAGCCCCTCCGGAGGCAACAAAGCCTGTCCGGCAAGCCCAGAGAGCGAGAAGTCCTCCGAAGAAGACCGACTTTACGATCCCCGAGATGAAGTCGTGGAGATCCACGTAGTGGGTAATTTCCTGAAAATAAAGATGGGGAGAGAGTCCCAGAAGCTTCACCGCCACGACATAGCCGCCTCCGATCCCCACAAGGTCCGCCAAAGCCGTCAGCAGGGGAAGGGCCACCAGAGAGGCATAGAGCCTTGGCGTCACGAGGTAGTCCACGGGATCGACGGCGAGGGTTTCCAGGGCGTCGATCTGCTCGCTCACCCTCATGCTTCCGAGCTCTGCCGCCATGGCCGAGCCGGAGCGACCGGTGACCATGAGGCTCGTAATGACTGGACCCAGCTCCCGTGTCATGGAAAGGGTGACCACCGCTCCGACCAGACCTTCGGCATTGAACTTCCGAAATCCGATCCACGCCTGGAGAGCCAGCACCATCCCCGTAAAGAAGGCAGTGACAACCACGACCAGGGTGGAATCTGCCCCAATCCGCAAGAGCTGCTCGAAAAAGTTCTTTCCAAGAAAGGACGGGCGAAAGATTCCCCTCAGCCCCGACAGCCCCATCGAAAAGAGCGCGCCGGCAATCTCCGGAACCCTCACCAAGCGATCGGAGAGCCCCTTAAACACGTCTATCCGCACCCTTGGAGGGGACTCCAACATATCTCCTTTCGGACCGGTGGCCCAAGAGACAGAGAATCTCGTAGGGAATGGTCTTACCCTCTTCTGCGAGTCGATCAACGCCGAGGGAAAGGGGATTTTCAGGATCGATCAGAGTGACCCATTCAGCAGGAATCTCATCAGATGGGATCTCCGTCAGGTCGACGGCCACCATATCCATGCACACACGCCCCAAAAAAGGGGCACAACGCCCGGAAATGGTCGCCCATCCTTTTCCTGACATAAGCCGGGGAAGACCGTCGGCATATCCCATTCCCAGTATGCCGATACGGCTGTCTCGCTTCAGCGTGACCGTCCGGCCATAGGAAACCGAGCTCCCCCGGGGGAGGGAGCGCACGGACAGGAGTCTGGCTTCAACCCCAAAGATCGGGCGGACAGGAACACGAGGATCGCGGGGTCCCGGATAATGGCCATAGAGAAGAAGTCCGGGGCGGGCCCAGAAGGCGAGCCTTCTCCCGGAGGGATGAAGCGGGAGATCGCAGACCACCTCTCCCGAAAGGATCGCCCCGCTGCTGGCCATATGGACGACAGTCAGTCCGGAAAGTGCCGGATGTCCGAGAGAGGAGGCAAGGGTCGCCCGAAGACTCTCCCGGCAACGAGCGGCATCCTCCCTGTCCTCCGCCATCGGAAAGTGGGTCATCACCCCCTCAATCCTGACAGAAGCGATCTCGGCAAGTCGATCAAGAGCGGCCGGAAAATCCTCGGGCAAAAATCCCAGACGCCCCATCCCGGTATCGATTTTGACATGGATTCCCAAGGGAGGGCCTTGGGAGGGGGCGAGCTCAAGGGCTCTGACTTGATCGGCGTGATGAATGACGGGAGTCAGAAGAAGACGTCGACAAAGGGAAATTTCTTCGGGAGAGAAACCTCCAAGAAGGACAATCTGCCCCTCAAAACCACCATCTCGAAGATGGCATCCTTCGTCGACGCCCATGACAGCCACACGGGAGAGGCCGTCGAGAGCCATCGCCTGGGAAACCGGAACGATCCCGTGGCCATAGGCGTTAGATTTGATGACCGGGAGAAGGTCCACCCCCAATGGAAGGGCCTTTCGGACCGTCCCGACATTTTCGAGAAGACCTCCGAGATCGATGGTGACTCGGCTGCGAGACTTTGGAAGATCGCCACAGGAGAGGCGGAGGGAGGAGGTCATGGGGTCGGGGGTGGGAAGTCAGGTCGAAAGGATTTCCTGCTCCTTTTTCTTCGCATGTTCATCGACCTTCGCAGAGGCTCCATCAACAAGCTTTTGGACCTCTTCCTGAAGACGCTTGACCCGATCCTCCGTCAGAAGTCCGTCCTTTGACTTCTTCTTGAGGTCCTCATTGGCATCCCGACGGATATTGCGAAGCGAGACCTTGGCCTCTTCGGCCATTTTTTTGAGAATTTTTACCAGGTCTTTTCGACGATCCTCCGTCATGGGAGGAACGACAAGACGGACACATTTCCCGTCGTTTTGAGGGGTCAGGCCAAGATTCGCCGCCATGATCACCTTTTCAATCTCCGGGATCAGCTTGGTCTCCCATGGAGTAATGGTGATCATCCGATTGTCGACGATATTGAGGGCGGCCACCTTGTCGAGGGAGACCTGGTTTCCATAGTAGTCGAGGCGAACATGCTCCACAAGGGCCAAGGAGGGCCGTCCCGTCCGGAGGGTCGAAATTTCCTTCCGGAAGTGGTCCACTGCCTGATCCATCTTGACCCCATGTCCCTTTAGCTCAGAGTCCACGTTCTTACCTCCCCATTCCCGGGTTCCAGGTCTAGAATCCCTGTCTGACGAGCGTTCCCACTGGCTCCCCTTTCACGACCCGAACAATGTTGTCGGGAGCGTAAAGGTCGAAGACGATGATGGGAAGATTGTTGTCCATGCAGAGAGAGACGGCCGTCGAGTCCATGACCTTGAGCTTCTTTTCAAGAACCTCGAGATAGGTCAACTCCACGAACCTTTCGGCGTTTTGATTCTTCCTTGGATCGTCGCTGTAGATACCGTCAACTTTTGTGGCCTTGAGAACGACTTCGGCGCCTATTTCCATGGCACGGAGGGCCGCAGCCGTGTCGGTGGTAAAGTAGGGGTTCCCCGTGCCACCGGCGAAGATGATCACGCGTCCCTTTTCAAGATGGCGCATGGCCCGCCGGCGAATGTAGGGCTCGGCCAAGGCGCGCATCTCCAGGGCCGTCAGAACCCGGGTCGAGACCCCTTTTTTTTCAAGGACGGACTGCAGGGCCAAGGCGTTGAGGATTGTGGAGAGCATGCCCATGTAGTCGGCCGATGCGCGGTCGATTCCCTGGCTGATTCCGGAGAGTCCCCGGAAGAAATTCCCTCCGCCGATCACCACACCGAGCTCCACTCCGGCCGCAGCAACGGCTTGAATCTCGCAGGCAATCCTGTCGAGGACGGAGGGATCAATGCCGAATGAGAGCTCTCCCATGAGAGCCTCTCCCGACAGCTTGAGTAGAACCCTCCGGTATCCGGGCATCAGCCCTTCCCCTCTCCAATCTGGAATCGCGAGAATCGCTTGACGGAGATGTTCTCTCCCATTTTCGCGATCTCCGAAGCCACCAGTTCGCGCACAGTGACCCCGGGATCCTTGACGTAGGGCTGATCGAGGAGGCAGCTCTCCTGGAAGTATTTGTCGAGTTTCCCCTCCACAATCGTCCCCCGAACCTTTTCCGGCTTGTCTGCCACCTCGGAGAGAAAGCCCTGGCGAAGAGTGGCCACCGTCTCCTCCGAGACTGCAGAGCGGTCGACATAGCTTGGCGAAGCCGCCGCAATATGCATGGCGAGATTGCGGACAAGCTCCTTGAAGTTGTCCGTTCGGGCCACGAAGTCCGTCTCGCAATTCACTTCAATAAGAACTCCGATTTTGTTTCCGGCGTGAATATAGGATCCAACCACACCCTCTGCCGTCTCTCGGTCGGCCTTTTTGCTGGCCTTCAGGGCGCCGCTCTTCTTCAGAATTTCGTAAGCCTTTTCAGGATCGCCGCCTGCCTCGACAAGGGCCTTTCGACAATCCATAAAACCCGCCTGGGTCTTCTCGCGAAGCTCTTTCACCACATTTGCTGCAATTTCCATATCGTTCGGTTCCTCCGTTTTTCTACCATCCCCCTGGGGGGCCCCCTCGCACCAGGTGGAGGGGGAGATTCCTCGCAGACTCTCGAGTCCGAAAAAGTTTAGGCCTTTTCCTCTCCCGCAGTGAAGGCCTCTTCCAGCCCTGCATTGACGGAAACCGCATCAGGGGCTTTCTGGGCAGAGCGGCGGGAAATGCCTCCTTCGATGACAGCATCGGCGATTCCCGAGGCCATGAGGCGGATGGAGCGAATGGCATCGTCGTTGGCAGGAATCGGAAAATCGATCAGATCAGGGTCGCAGTTCGTATCGACCATGGCCACCACGGGGATGCCAAGACGGTTGGCCTCATGGATCGCAATATGCTCCTTCTTGGGGTCGATGACGAAGACCGCCCCCGGAAGCTGCGACATTCCACGAATGCCCGACAGGGTCGACCGAAGCTTTGACTCTTCCTTCTCGAGCTGGGCAATCTCTTTTTTGGGAAGACGGGCCCATTGCTCCCCTTCCCTCATCGCTTCGATCTTCTTGAGGCGATCAACGGATTTCCGGATTGTCTGATGGTTCGTCAGCATCCCTCCGAGCCAGCGCTGGGTCACGTGGAACATCCCGCAACGCTCCGCTTCCTCGACAACGATGGTCTGGGCCTGCTTCTTGGTGGCGATGAAGAGAACGGACTTGCCTTCGCCGACGATCTTCTTGATGAAGGCTGTCGCCTGGCGATAGCGGCGGGTGGTTTGCTGAAGGTCAATGATATAGATCCCGTTGCGCTCCCCATAAATGAAGCGCTTCATCTTCGGGTTCCAGCGTTTTGCCTGATGGCCGAAATGAACTCCGGCGTCGAGAAGCTCCTTGATCGTCACTGATGACATGCGTGTCCCTTTCTTTGGGTTGAGTCCTGCGAACCTGTCCCGCCGTCAGGCCAATGGGCGACCCGGCCTGTGCGGACCCGTGGGTGAACGGAGTGTCTCCGCGGTTCGCTATCGACATTCATTGGGGGGCAACCCGTTGTCGCCCTCTCCCTCGTTCAAGAAGACCTTCTTCGCGAAGGCTTCCGCTCCCGCGCATCTTCGGGGAGCTCCTTCAAAGCGGTGTCGCCACCCACTTCGAAAAACATTTATTTTTACCACAAAAAAAATTTTTATTCAAACAGATCAGGTTCTTCCTTTGTATCCTGCGTTAATCCGCACATATTCGACCGACAGATCTGTCGTCCAATATTCGGCCTCCATGGAGCCGATCCCCAACATGACCCGAAGGGTGATCTCCTTTTTCTTCATCACCTCCAGGGCCTTTTCTTCCTGAAGGGCTCCCAGACCCACTCCCCGATGGACCAGGGCGACCTCTCCCATGAAAATGTCGATTCTCTCTTCGTAGACCCTCACACCAGAATTTCCCACCGCCACCATGATCCGTCCCCAGTTCACGTCCTCCCCAAAAAAAGCCGTTTTGACGAGAAGGGACCGGGCGATGGATTGGGCCACCTTCCGGGCATCGTTTTTCGTCCGGGCCCCTCCCACGACGATCCGGATCACCTTGGTGACTCCCTCGCCGTCCCGGATGAGCTGGTCCCGAAGCGATTCGCACACGGAGAGCACCAGCGACACAAGCTCTTGGTAGCCCTCCTTGTTTTTTGCCACGGGGGCGTTGCCCGCCAATCCGTTCGCCAGGATCAACGCCGTGTCGTTTGTGCTGGTGTCCCCATCCACTGTGAGGGCATTGAAGGTCCGGTCCGCCACCTGGGACATCAGCGCCTTCAGCGCCTCCTTTTCGACGGCGGCGTCCGTGGTGAGAAAGACAAGCAGGGTCGCCATCTGGGGATGGATCATACCGACCCCCTTGGCAATTCCTCCCACCCGGACCTTTTTTCCCAGGACCGTTCCCTCCGCTTCGGCCGACTTGGATCGCGTGTCGGTCGTCATGATCCCCCGGGCACACTCTTCAAAGCCTTCCCGCGTCGCCGAATCAACCAGCCGAGGAAGCGCAGAGACAATCTTTTTCATCTCTAGGGGCCGGCCAATGACCCCTGTTGAGGCCAGAAGAATCTTTCGGGGGTCGCATCCCAAATGAAGGGAAAGCTTTTCCCCGATGGCCAGGGCATCCCGCTCTCCCGCCTCCCCATTGCAGGCGTTGGCATTTCCACTGTTCACCACAATGGCCCGAAGCCCCGAGCCTCGAACCCGACGACTGCTGATCCGCACAGCGGGAGCCTTCACCTGATTGGTGGTGAAGACTCCTGCCGCCACACAGTCGGCATCGGAAACGATCAGGGAGAGATCGGGATTTCCATTCTTCTTGACCCCCGAAACAAGTCCCGACGCACGAAAACCCAAGGGGTAGGTGATCCCGCCTTCATTCTTCTTCTTTGACATGTTCTTCTTTCATTCGGTCCCCCTTCACGGGGACGCTCTCTAAGGTGGAGTCGCTTCGCTGTGTTCATTTCCAGAATTTCCTGACAGGCTCTCCGGAGGGTTGCCCCTCTACCCCTTTCCGGGATGTCGGCAGGGGCCGACATAATGGCCCGTGAACCTCGTCTCCATTGTCATGGGAAGATTGCCAGTCATGGTCGTGACGCTTTGGCCGCGAAAGGACCTTCCCGAATAGGTATACCTTCCCGTTGTGACGGACTGGCCGCAGCGAAGGGTCGAGGTGAGGGTATTCCCGGAAAAATGCTTGGTAAAGGTGCAATCTTTGGGCATCTTGGCCTTCTGGTCAGGCACAAGGTGATGGGAAGAGAGACACTCCAGGAGCGAGGAGTGTCGAGCCGGCATTGCGGGCATTCCCGGGGCGGAGGACTTCATCGTCATCACGGCCTCTATTTTCCATTCTCCCGCCTTGACGTGCAGAGAAGGTTCGGCACTCGCAAGTCCAAGGGAGCCGAGGAGGAGAGCGAAACCCAAAAGAAAAGTGAGAGGTTTGCGAATCGATCCACCCACGAACCGGGAAAAGAAACCTTCTCCTTGAAGACGCTCTACCATGTCATCCTCCTCAAGCCTCTGGTGCATTTTTGGGGGGTAAACTCCCATTCGGGAAACTTCAAGGAAAAAGAGCGGGAGCCGAGATTCCGAGAGTCTCGGGCAGGGAAAACCGGCGGTTCATGGCCTGGATTCCCTGCCCTCCGGCTCCCCGGACAAGGTTGTCGATGGCCGTGACCACCACAAGACGCCGTCCCCGGGTGCGAACGTACAGCAGCACATCATTGGTGCCCCGCACATGGAGGGGGTTGGGGGGAGAGGAGACACGCCTGACAAAGGGGCTTCCCTCGTAACACCGGTCGACGACCGCCTCCATCGCCTCCTGGGGCAGGGAGTCCCGGAGAGTCATATAGAGGGTCGAGAGGATTCCCCGGCTCATGGGGGCCAGGTGGGGAACAAAGGTCACCTCTCCGCCGCCGAATGGCGCCAGACACTGCTCCATCTCCGGCACATGGCGATGATCGAGCAGCTTGTAGGGAGCCATTCCCTCCCCAATTTCGGGGAAGTGGGTTTCCAGAGAGAGTCCTCTGCCCGCCCCGCTGATGCCCGACTTTCCGTCGACAACGGTCGAGCCCTCCACCACAAGCTCCTCCCTGAAAAACGGAAGGAGACCCATGAGGGCCCCGGTGGGAAAACATCCGGGACAGGCCACAATGGGAGAGGAGGTGAGCCGATCGCCCGCCCATTCAGGCAGGCCGTAGACAGCTTCCTCAAGACCCAGAGGATCTCCGTGCTCCATCCCGTAGACCTGACGATAGAGGCCGGGAGTTTTAAGGCGGTAATCGGGGCCAAGATCGAAGACCGGAACTCCCTGCTCCCGGTATCTTCTCACAAGCTCGAAGGACTGCCCCGCCGGCAAGGCGAAAAATACCGCATCCACATCGGTCCAGAAGGGCTTTTCGGAAATCTTCTCAAGTGTCAGGGAATGTCTGAGGTGGGGAAAAACGGAACCGATGGTGGCTCCGGCCTTCGACTCTCCCGCAATGCGGACGACCTCCGCTCGCGGGTGGGAGGCAAAAAGGCGCAGAAGCTCCCCGCCGGCATATCCCGAAGCTCCGACAATCCCGACTCGAATCTTCCCTGTCATCTTATGCATTTCACAAATGAGTCTCTCGATTAAGGCCAAAAAAAGGGGAGACACGCGTCTCCCCCTTTTCGGAAAAAAGGAATGGCGGACCCTAGCGCTTGGAGAACTGGAACCTCTTGCGAGCGCCTTTCTGGCCGAACTTCTTGCGCTCCTTCACGCGGGCATCGCGGGTCAAAAAGCCCTCTTTTTTAAGAGGCTCGCGAAATTCCGGATTGATCTCGAGCAGGGCGCGGGAGATTCCATGGCGGATGGCCTCGGCCTGACCGGTGAGACCTCCTCCGGTCACCTTGGCAAAGATGTCGAGCTTTCCGGTCATATTGGTGATCTCGATGGGAGCCTTCACTTGGGTCGCCCACAGGGTCCGGGGAAAGTATTCCTCGAGAGGCCGGTCATTGACCTGAATCTGCCCCGTTCCGCTCTGGACCCGCACGCGGGCGATGGCTGTTTTTCTCTTACCGGTCGCGGCTCCGCGTCCTTCGTCGTTGTGCTCCTTCTCCATCAGCGACCTCCTGCAATGGCGTAAACTTCGGGATTTTGGGCCTGATGGGGATGGGCCTCCGCAGCATAGACCTTAAGACGGCTCATGAACTGATTGGCCAGCTTGTTCTTGGGAAGCATTCCCTTGACAGCGTGGACGATCAGATGCTCGGGCTTTCTCTCCCGAACCTCCTTGGCCGTGGCCGACTTGAATCCGCCGGGATAGCCGCTGTGGCGGTAATACATCTTCTGGGACCACTTCTTTCCCGTCAGGGCCACCTTGGCCGCATTGACGACAATGACGTAGTCACCGGCGTCCTGATGGGAGGTGAAGAACACCTTGTTCTTTCCCCGAAGAAGGGTCGCAACTTCGACCGAGAGACGGCCGACGGTCTGTCCGGCGGCGTCTACAACGTACCATTTTTTACCGGAAAGCTCTTCCGGCGTGGCAATTCTCGTCATCTTTTCCATGAAATCACATCTCCTCAATGTGTCTTGGGCCCCACAATTAGTGGGCGATCTGGACCAGCGGAACCTTTGGCTCCTCATGCCCCGAGGACGGGGAAAGCTTGAGCTTGGCCACTGTTTCCTTGTACGCCCTGTGGACCCTGTCTAGATCCTGGGTAAAAAACGCTCCCAACTGAGCCAGCGAGGAATAAAGCGAGCCGTCCTGCTTGTCGAGGACAAGGGAGACGGCGACAGGGGCGGAGCTCTTGTGCTTGGCTAACCACTTTCGCACAGACTCAATCTTTGAGAAGAACTCTTCCTCTCCCTGTCTCGCCCGTTCCATCACCGGCAACACAATACAGTCCACCTTCCCGGCAATCCTCGAAAGGGTCGCCATATCCTCCGACCCTTCGGTCGGGGATTCGGAGAAGGGGACAACCGAACTTCCAAGCCGCGCAAAAAATTCCACGAGGCTCGAACCAAGCTCCGAGTCAAGCACGAATCTCGGAACACCCACACGGTTTGTGCGTGGTTTTTTGGCGGAAGAGGCATCGATCTCCTCCACCTTTTCAAAGACCGTCGACCGGAGTTCGTCAAGGAAACCCTGATTCTCCCGGCGCCAGTTCTTTAAAAGCTGTTTTGCCCCGAACTGGATCAACGTCGAATAGTAATCCCGGCGCATGGCACTCCTGCCGATGTTTTTCCAGGAGTAAAAGTCTTCCATGGCGGCTATTGCGGCGTCATTGAGTTCGAAGGCGGTCATGTTCTTTGGACGGTAGACGGCATGATGTCCGTCGTAGAGGCTCCAGTCCTTGTAAAGGAGCTCCCGGTTTCCCGTGGCATAGAACAGATCGAAGTCGGGCGATCCCGGGAGAGGGGTCAGGATCATCAGCTGAATCGACTGAAGCTCCCACTCCCTGGCCAGGCGCGCCGTTTCGAAAATTGTCTCCTTGTCGTCGGTATCGGCTCCGACAACAAACATTCCATGGATCCGGATGCCATGCTTCTTGAAGGCCTCCACGGACCGGACGATCTTTTCGTAGGTCTGTCGCTTGTTGAAGAGATCGAGCGTCTGAGGATTGATCGACTCGAATCCGATGAAGACGTTGAAACAGTTGCTGGCCTTCATCAGGTCGAGCAGCTCGGGATCGAAGGCTGTTTCCGTCCGGATCTGGGCCCCCCACTCCGGCGTCAACCCCTCCTCGATCATCCGCTTGAGCAGATCTTTTGTCCTTTTTCGGTTTGCCGTAAAGAGATCGTCCGCAAAAAAGACATATTTGGGGTTGTTGACCCGGATCTCCTCGATGACCCGCTCGATGGAGTGCATCCGGAAGCCGTGGCCGTACATCCCCGGAACGGAACAGAAGGTACAGGTGAAAGGGCATCCCCGGGAGGTGGCAATCGAGATGAGGCCCCGCTTCTGAGTGTTCCAGCCCTCGACGAGGCTGTAATCCGGAATTGGATTGGAGTCGAGGTCTTCCTTCAACGGCCGGTCGGGATTGTGCATCTTCCGCCCGCCCTTCCAGTAGGAAAGGCCAAGGATTTTTTCGATGGCCCGCGTACCGTCCATCGCCTCGATCAATTCAAACAGCGTCTCTTCGCCTTCTCCGCGAACGACATAATCGGAATACTCCAAAGCCTCTTCGGCCATGAAGGAGACGTGGGTCCCTCCGATCACCACCGGAATCCCGGCTTCCCGAACCTTTTGGGCCAGCCGATAGGATTGCGGAGCGGTGGAGGTCAGGGTCGAGATTCCGACGATATCCGCCGAAAGGACTTCCTTCATATCAATGGGAGCGACATCCTCAATATAGACGCGCACATCCCAACCTCTATCGCGCAGCATCGTTCCGAGGAGAATGACACCGAGCCTCGGAATGGTGAAGGCACTATATACATGCAAGTGAGTGGACTTCGGCTCCACCAGCACGAATTTTCTCGCCATTTCCTACTCCCTTCAGGGGGAAAATCCCTCCCGGAACCCATGAGGGCTCCGGGAGGGTACCCCACTATCCGTTTGGATGGATCCTGGCTTTCTTTGCAAGAAGCTGTTCTTCCGTCTCCACGCAGTTCGGATCGGGAATGCAGCATTCGTCAATCGGGCAAACAGCTGCGCATTGGGGTTCATCGTGGAAACCGATGCACTCGGTGCAAAGGTCCGGATCGATGACGTAGATCGGATCCCCTTCGCTGATGGCATCGTTGGGACACTCGGGAAGACAGGCCCCACAGGAAATACAGTTATCGGCAATCAGAATGGACATTCAGGCCTCCTTGACCTTTCCTTGATCAAAACCCTTCGCCTCTGTCGAAAGAGGACGAATGTCTTTGCCGCCGCAGGGAAATTTTGGCGGAACCGGCATCACCGGCACATGTTCATCGTCTTGTAGTCTCTTCCTTTGGGGAAAGAGGCATACACTCACACAGGTTATCAATTTTATAGATATTGGGGGGGGGAAATCAACCCATATTCAAAGAAATTCCGAAAGGGAACCGGCAAGACTCATTCCGAACCCCCCGTCCCTCTTCACACAAGAATCCCGAGATTCAAAAAAAGAAAGCGGGCAAAGGCTTCTCCGAAGAGGATCATCAGAAGAGCCACATAGAGAAGGCCGGTTGCCGCCTGAGTCGAATGCATGCGGACCGTTTTGTAGGCGAGGATCGAAATGACGAGCCCTCCCGCCACCCCGATGAGAAGACGCCCCCAAAGGTAAAGCCCCTGAAAGGATTCCAGGAGGAGGCCTTCGGCAAAGCCCGGCTGCAGACTCCAGTCCCTCACCGTTAACCCCCCTGAAAGTATCGCCGTTCCCGCCGCCATGATGAGAAGGGCCCGGACAAGAAATTCCAGCGGCTCAATGGGAAGGGTCGGATTGGTCAGATAGAAGTGCCCCCAGTTCATCGCAAGAAGAACCGCTCCCAGGAGAAAGGAGCCGACAAAAAAGGTCAGAAGGAGGAGAATGCCGCCCAGGGAGAGCGACAGCGAGTGGTTCAGCACCAGGGCGGCTCCGCCGACCGCTCCCAAAAGGAGGATTCCCGAGATGTTCAAAAGCGGACGGGAGAGCCGTCGCGACCGCTCCCAGGGGATGAAGTTGATGAGAATGTTGTAGAGGACGAGCCCCGCCGTTCCCCCCAGCACGAGATAGACGGTCGTTGCTCCGGCGGGATCGGAGGCGACATGCGAAATTGCCAGTCCGGTGGGCCCCAGGGCAAAGAGTGCCCCCCCCGAAGCCAGGAGAAAAAGGAGGCCGTGAAGGCGATAGAACGACCGGTTGACGGAAGGGTACCGGTAGAGAAAGGTCATGAAGAAGGCGCCTCCTGCCGTGGTCTGGAGGAGGAGAAGGCCAAAAACATTGGGGTGAAATATCATCGAAAGTCCTGTTCCCTTAAGGGAGAAGCGTTGTTGGCCCGGACCAGGACGCGCGGGTTTCAGAAACCGTCACACCCACCCGACCCACCGGAAAGGGAAGGGGGGCCGGCTCCTTCCAAAGCCGCAAGGTGATGGAGTCGACTCCCGGAAAACTCTCCAGGATCTGATCCACAATATGGTCGCCGAGGCGTTCTAGAAGAGAAAACTCCGTCGGCTCGGCGCAGGATCGTATGACCCGGAGCAGCCGGTCATAGTCGACCGTCTTGGCAAGAAGATCATTTCCTCGTTCTTTGGCGTCCATTCGACACTCACCGGAGACGAGCACCGTTTGAGGACGCGCTCTCTCCTGGGCTTTTGTGCCGATTTTCACCGACAGGGAAAGGGCCTCGAAAAACAGGGTCCGGCTCATCCTCAGGGGCTCCCCCCCGCGGAAGGGAGCTTCCGGTCAATCACGATGCGAACCGGTCCCCCCCCGACCGTTCCGGACACCGGCGAGGAGCCGCTGTACTCGCCACTCGCCACGAGAGAGCTCCCTGACTCGAGAGAGAGCCGGGCGATCAACCTGACTGAGCCCTGAAAGGTAATCCCCGTCAGGCGCACGTCCTTCTGGGAGATCTCGAAGGGCACAGGGAAGGTCGGGTGGACAAAAAGGACGCGGGCGACGGGAAGCCAGTCCGGAGATGTCGGCCCCTTCATGAGAGCCACAACCGACAGGGAACCATGAGTCATCCAGAGCGGCACATGGGGATCGAGGTCGACCTCCCCCACTACCTTTCCCGGGGCGGAGGGGGGAAGGGTCGCCCCCTCCTTCCCGGTGCACCCGGAGACCCCGAAGACAAGAAGGATCCCCGCCAGCAGCATTCCCTGACGGACACGGTCAAAAGGTCTTGGTCGATTCATCATATGGGATCTCCCTGAGTTCACAGCCTATGGTGAGACAATCACGAATTCTTCAATATGATACAGCGGATCACTCTTGACGATGACCTTTTTCCGGATGATCTGCTGGACGGCGTCGAGGAAGGGCTTTTCCGCCGCCATCTCCGCCTCGACATCGGGGTGGACATAGAGAATGACCCTTCGGTCCTTTCCTCCGCGGCCGGAGGGAAGTTTTCGGAGATCCTCAAAGATTTCATAGATGATCGTGCGGACGGACTTGACGTAGCCCTTTCCGTCACAGTAGGAGCACGTCTCTCCCAGAAGGTGGACGAGATCCTCCCGAACCCGCTTGCGGGACATCTCCACAAGACCCAGGTCGGAGATCCTGAGGGCATTTGTCCGGGCCTTGTCCCGGGAGAGAAGCTCCTGAAGCCCCTGGAAGACCCGCTCCCGGTTCTTTTCCTTCTCCATGTCGATGAAATCGAGGATGATGATTCCCCCGATATTGCGGAGTCTCAGCTGGTGGGCAATTTCGTCCACCGCTTCAAGATTTGTCTTGAGGATGGTCTCCTCGGGATCCTTCTCCCCCACGAATCGCCCGGTATTGACGTCAATCACGGTGAGCGCCTCGGCCCGATCGATGACCAGATACCCCCCCGACTTCAGCCAGACCTTCTTCTCAAGGGCCTTGGCCACTTGAGGATCAACGTTGTACTCACCAAAGAGGGAGGTCTTTTTGTTCCAGATCTCGACTTTCGACGCATAGGCCGGGAGGTAGGTCTTCACAAATTCGAGGACCCGCTGGTACTCCTTCTGGTTGTCGATCACCAGACGGTCGACATCATTGGTCAGATAATCCCTGATCGTGCGAAAGACCACATCAAGATCCACCCGCACAAGGGCCGGAGCCTTGGCCTGCTCGTACTTTGCCTTGATGTCTTCCCACAGGAGGTCGAGGAAGACCATATCCATCCTTGCCTCGTCTTCGGTCATCCCCTCGGCCACCGTCCGGATGATGTAGCCTCCCTTGTGAGCCCTGAGGGAGCCGACAAGATCCTTCAGGCGATGGCGCTCTCCCTCGTTGGTGATCCGCCGGGAGACCCCGATATGGTTCACCTGGGGCATGTACACCAGATATCGACCGGGAAGGCTGATGTAGGTTGTGGCCCGGGGACCCTTGGTGCTGATGGGATCCTTTGTCGTCTGGAGCAGGACCTCCTGGCCGTCGGAGAGGACCTCTTCAATGGGTCGCCGTCCCGAACGCTTGGGCGGGGGAGGCGGTGTCGGTGCGGACTCTCCCTCAGAGACGGGTGCGGGGGCGGGGGCTTCCTCTTCCGAGGTTCCGGCCGGGGAGTCTTCCTGCAGGGCATCGGGAAGGACCTCGGACCCCTCCACAAAGATATCATCCACATAGAGGAAGGCGGCTTTTTCCAAGCCAACGTCGACGAAGGCAGCCTGCATCCCCGGAAGGACCTTGCTCACCTTTCCCTTGTAGATGTTGCCCACGATCCCCTGAGCTTGCTTTCTGTCAAAGAAGTACTCCACAAGGCGCCCGGATTCGATGATGGCGACCTTTGTCTCCTCCTCCGTGACGTGAATCAGTATTTCAGAGCCCATAATTCCATCCTCCAATACAAGAAATCCGAAATTTTCTGGAAGACCCACCCTTCAGAGGCTCCACAAGAAGCTTCAAGGAGCCAAAAAAGTCTGGAAAGTGGGTCATGTTCGCAATCGACAGCCGATTGAGTCGATATCTCAAGTGAAAAGGTGAGCGGGACCCGCCTCACCTTTTCGCATAGAAACGTATGTTCAGGAGAAGCGCCAGGGATCCAAGGGCAACAATCATCGCCGATCCCCCGTAACTCATCAGGGGCATGGGAACCCCCACCACAGGGAGGACGCCCAGGACCATCAGGGCATTGATCAGAAACCCGAACAGAAAAAAACCCGTGACCCCCGACGCCAGGTAAAATGCGGCCGGATCGCGGCTTTCCAGAGCCGTTCGTGCCGCAAACCAGACCAGATAGGCCATGAGCGTCAAAAAAAGGAGAGCTCCGGCAAATCCCCATTCTTCGGTGAAGACGGCAAAGACAAAGTCGGTCTGGGCCCCCGGGAGAAACTGATAGTGAACCTGAGTGGCACCGGAGAGCCCCTGGCCGAACCATCCTCCCGACCCCACCGCCACGATGGACTGGATGGTGTGGTACCCCATTCCCGAAGGATCGGAGGCCGGGTCGACGAATGCCCGAATCCTGTCCTTCTGAAACTCGTGAAGATGAGTCCAGAGAAGCTCCCACGCGATGGGAAAGAAGGCGAGCCCCCCGATCAGGGAAATGGTCAGAATTCGGGAGGGGATTCCCTTGAGCAAAATGTAGACGGAAAAAATGATCATCAGCTCAACGGCAGTCCCGAGATCCGGCTGGCGGGCAATCAAGATCGCGGGAAGAACGGCCGCTAGGGCGCCTCCGGCAAACAATCCAAGTGTCAGGGGAACATCTTTTCCATTGCGAAGGAGGGACCCCGTCAGAAAGAGGATGAGTGCCAAGATCATGAATTCGGAGGGCTGGATCTGAAACCAGCCCACTCCGATCCAGCGCCGGGCTCCGTGGCTTTGATGGCCAAACAGGACGACCACGAAGAGGAGTCCCAGGACGATGCCATAGATGAGCCGGGCATTCTTCACCAGAAGCGTGTAGGGGACCATCAGGATCCCGCCCGCCACAAAAAGTCCCACAAGCTCCCAGATTCCCTGTTTCATCGCCAGGTAGGGATTCACCGAGTAGAGCGTGAGGAGGTCGATGGCCAGAACTCCCCCCAGGGCGACAAGAAAAAGGGGATGGATCTTCAGAATGTAGGTCCCGATCTCCTGTCTCAAAGGGAACCTCCCCCCGGCCGAAGCGGGGCAGCCGGGGGTGGCGGTGGGGGAGTCAGCTCCGCGGCATGGGTCACGTAGTACATTCGGAAGACCTCCCGGGCCACAGGTCCGGCCACATCCCCACCGTCTCCCCCATTTTCGATGAGAACCGCGACGACAATCCGGGGAGAGTCGAAGGGCCCGAAGCCGACGAACCAGGAATCGGCCTTGGGGCGCTTCTTGTTTTTGTTGGGACCCCGGTTGCTCACCACCTGGGCCGTCCCCGTCTTTCCCGCAATGGCAAAGAAGGGAAGATTGACCGGATGGCCCGTTCCGTGGGGAGCCGCCACCACATCCCGAAGGTCAGCCTTTACCAGGGTAAAATCCTTTTGGGGAAAACCCACAGGAGTCAGGGAAGTCTTGCTCTTGCCAAGTCGCAGGTGCGGGTGGCTCATCCTACCATCCATGGCCACCGCTCCCATGAGTCGGGCCATCTCAAGTGGAGTCACGGTGAGATACCCCTGACCGATGGCCATGGGAGGAGTCTCTCCCGGATACCAGGGAGCGTGAAGATATTTTCTTTTCCAGCGTCTGTCCGGAACCACTCCCGACAACTCCGCCGGAAGATCGATCCCCGTCTTCTGCCCCAGGCCGAAGTCCCGGGCGACCCGGGCGATCGCATCGGGACCCAGCCTCATCCCCAGGGTATAGAAGAAGATGTCGCAGGACTGTTCGATGGCCCGATGCAGATGAAGGGTTCCATGTCCCCCCTTCTTCCAGTCATGGAAGATCACCGAACCCACCCGAAAGGTTCCCCCACATCGAAAGCTCTTGTCTGGGTCGAGCTTGTTTTCCTGGAGACCGGAGAGTGTCGTGACGATCTTGAAGACCGACCCCGGGGGGTAAAGTCCTTGGGTCGCCCTGTTGGTGAGGGGGTGGTCCGGAGCGTGAACGAGTTCGTTCCACCGGGCGGTGCTCATTGCCTGGGAGAGCTCTCCCGAACTGTAGGAGGGATGGCTGGCCAACGCCAGGAGCTCCCCATTGCGGGGATCCAGCGCCACCACCGCTCCCCGTCTGTCACCCAGCATGCGTTCAGCCACCGTCTGAAGGCGGATGTCGATTGTCAGACGGAGCGACTGGCCTTCTCCTGGAGGCTTTTCTCGAAGACTCTTGATCATGATCCCATGGGAGTTCACAAGCTGCCGCCGCATGCCGGGCGTCCCCTGGAGATAGGAGTCGTACTCCTTTTCGATTCCTGACTTTCCGACTCCGGTTCCGGGAGGAAGATGGCGGTAGAGAGAACTCTTCAGATCCCCGGGAGTGAATGACCCCACATATCCCAGAAGATGCGCGGCGAGATTGTTCTCGGGATAGATCCGTTTGGGCATGATTTGGATGAAAAATCCGGGGAGACGGTAGAGATCCATGTTGACCCGACCGACCTGAGCCATTGAAAGGCCTGCCAGCAGGGGAACCGGAACATGGGAGGGGAGAACGAATCCAAGAGAGCGGGTGGAGCGGAGAAGGCGGGCGACCGGCACCCCCAGATCGGAGGCGACCCATCCGATTTCGCGGGGGCTCCTTACCTCTCCGGGAACTTCAAAGAGGGCAAACTCCGGTCCGTTATGGACCAGCACCACACCATGTCTGTCCGTGATTTCTCCTCGAAGAGGAGGAATCGGCGTCGACTTCACAATATTTTCCCGGGCCAGGGCAAGGTAGTGGCTGTGCTTGATGACCTCTACGACGTAGAGTCGGATGACCACAACCGAAAGGCCGACCCAGAAGAGCAGAATGAGTCCGCGAAAGCGCGCCCGGGGGGTCCCCAGCAAAGTTCTTTTAAGGGAGCGGGAATCCAATGCCATGATGTTTTTGTGAACGAAGCCTGTCGTTTCTTCCGGGATAGCGCCACAGGAACAAAAGCAGCGTACCCAGCGAAGCCGAGACGACGTCCATTACCAACCAATCTTTCAAGAGGTCTATCGTGAGGGGTTCATCAAGGAGAAGCCGGGAGAGAAGTCCCAGCGCCAGATCAACCCCCATGAATGTCCAGAAAAAAGCAAAAACCTTGGCTCCGGAAGAACTCCCAAGAGGTTGCATGCGCCCGGCAAGGGCTCCCTCCAGAGCATAACGAATAATCGGAATGAGGGGAGGTCCTGGAAACACCAACGAGATCAGCCCTCCAGCCAAACCTCCCAAAAAAACTGCCTCCGCCGACGATCGGCGTTCCAAAAAAAGAAAGAGAAAAACCGGAACAGGATTCAGCCCTTGAAGAGAATCAGGAAGCCAATGGAGAGCCGAAAATGATCCGAGAACCACAACGCCAAAAAGAAGCACCCGAAGGGATCGACTCACCGGGTCTCCTTGCCAAGAAGCGGGCTTGATGTCCAGGACAGGGGGGGAACAAGGACAAAGACGGCCCAGAGGTCATCGAGCTTTTCCGCGGGAACCAGTCTCACCGACTGAAAGATTCTCCGGCCGGCATCTCCTCTGGAAACCACCGATCCGATCGGTTCTTCCGGAGGAAAATAGCCGTCCTCTCCACTTGTCACCACCTCACTCCCCTTTTCCACAGGGGTCAGAGGGGGAATGTAACGGAGAGCCAGGGGGCGACCCAGTCCTTGACCCCGGACCAATCCTTTCTTCCCGGAGTCCGCAAGACGCCCCTCCAGGGCAAACATCGGATCTTCAATCCATATCACCTGAGAAAAAACATCAAAAACCCGAACGACATATCCCACGACACCCCGAGGACCGATCACGCCATCCTGGATGGCCACTCCCTGACGTCTTCCACAATCGAGAAGGATGGTGCGAGGAGAATCGGTGGAACCCGTCGCCACCACGTGGCAGGGGATTTCGGTCTGGGTCATGCGTGCCTTCAGATTCAGGAGGGCTTCAAGATCCTGGGATCTCTGGGCCAGGATCTTCTCCTGAGCCAGCTTCCGGGTCAAATCTGCCACCTGCCTTTTCAGATCTTCATTCTGCGCCTCGACCCCGACCAGATCGAAATATCTCCCCACCAGTCCGGAGGTCCCGTGGGAGACGCCCGTTGCCCCCGAGAGCACCGCGCGAATCCCGGCCAGGGGAGGATCGAGAATCCACCGCTGGAAGAGATCGGGATAGAACCCCATGACGACAAGGGCCGCAAGAAAAACGGAGAGAGCGCCCAGAAGTTTCCCGGACCAGGGTCTTTTCGTGGGATGTCTCACCGGCCCCTAGTCCCCGAGGGAGACCTTCTTCAGAACATCCAGCTCCTCGAGGGTTTTTCCGGTGCCGGTCACCACGGTGATGAGAGGATCATCGACGGTAATGATCGGCAAGCGGATCTCATCCCGAATCCGCACATCGAGGCCCCGCAGCATTGATCCCCCTCCGGTCAGAACGATTCCCCTGTCGATAATGTCCGCCGAGAGCTCGGGGGGCGTGTTTTCAAGGGTCTTCTGGACGATGGAGACGATACTGTTGATCGTGTCAGAGAGCGCATCCCGAATTTCCTCCTCCGTGATCCGAAGGGTCTTCGGCAGCCCCGAGATGAGATCGCGTCCCTTGATGATCATGGAATGGCCTTCCTTCTGGGGACAGGCCGATCCGATCTCCACCTTGATGCGTTCGGCCATGGAGTCGCCGATCAAAAGGTTATGCTGCTTCTTGATGTAATTGATGATATCTTCGTCCATCCGGTCTCCTGCGACCTTGATGGATTCGCTGTAGACCGTTCCTCCGAGAGAGATGACGGCCACGTCGGTGGTGCCGCCCCCGATGTCGATCACCATGTTTCCGGAGGGCTCCATGATCGGCAACCCCGCACCAATGGCGGCGGCGAGTGGCTCCTCGATGAGGTAGACCTCCCGGGCGCCTGCCATCCGGGCCGAATCCTTGACGGCCCGCTGGGCCACCAGCGAGATGCGCGAAGGAACGCAGATGACCATCCGGGGGCGAACAAAGGTCGAACGTTTGTGGACCTTGTTGATGAAATAGGAGAGCATCTGCTGGGCGATGTCGGGATTGTCGATCACACCGTTTCTGACGGGGCGGACGGCCACAATGTTTCCGGGAGTCCGTCCGAGCATTTTCTTGGCTTCCCGGCCTATCGCCAGAACGGTTCCGGACTTCTGATCCATCGCGACAATGGATGGCTCATTGATGACAATACCCTGTTCCCTGACATAGACAAGTGTATTGGCCGTGCCCAGGTCAATCGCCAGATCCTGTGAGAGAAAGCCGAAGAGATTTGCAATGAGACCCAATTGATTTTCCTTTATTCTTATGGAGCCTGTGACTCTGTGGACCCGGAGTCCTGATGATCCGTCCCCGGCGAATTTCCCTTAACAAGGCCTCTGCCGGCAATTTTTTTTACCACTGTTCCCGCAAGATCGTCTCCGAATCTCTTGTCGGACCGCATCCCCACAAGAAGAAGTCCTTCCAGGGAGATGACCGCCAGTCCAAGAATCCAACCGATCCAGGGAATCTGTTCCAGAATGTAGGCCAGTCCTATCGGGGAGTTTCTGAGGGTCGACTGGTAGAGGCTGCAAGGCTCTCCCCCCTGTCCCGTCACCCGGAGTCCGGCCAGCCTTTTTCCAAGGCTCCGTCCGCCAGGAAGACCATCGGCCATGAGAAGGTAGGCCGTTGCCGCAAGCCAGGCCAGCCAGGAGCTCCCCAGAAGAAAGCCGGCGTGCTCGAGAGAGAGGGCCACCAGGTAGTCGACAAATTTTGCAAGAAACCTGTCGAACAATGCGGAGAAGCGGTCAGACGACTCCCGTGTGTCCACTCCCGTCCCCCCACCTTCCGGATCGAAAGATCAAGCAAAGAATGCGATTAAGACAACTTACCCTTCACGAAAGAAAAATGCAACACAACGGCGGTATCTCCGGAGCGAAATCACATCCCCAAGGAATCGTTGTTCTTGATGTTTCATCCCCCCGGTGACAGCGACTTATAGATCTCCCTGAAAACCTTCTGGCATGGATCTTTACAAAAAATGGCCGATCCCATGACGAATGTATCCGCCCCACAATCGGCAACGCGGGCAATGTTTCCGGCCTTGATTCCCCCGTCGACTTCAAGTCGCACGTGGGAGGCCCCGTTTCTGTCGAGGAGCTCCCGCATGGCCCCGATCTTCTTGAAGGAGTGTGAAATGAAGGACTGCCCCCCGAACCCCGGGTTGACCGTCATCACCAGAACGAGGTCGATCATCTCCAGAACATCGTCAACCATCCCTACCGGAGTTGCGGGAGAGAGGGCGACTCCCGCCTTCATCCCAAGAGATCCGATCTTTCCCAGGACATAGTGGAGATGGGTGGTCGCTTCGGCGTGGACAATGACCCGATGCATTCCGGCGGCCGCCAGCTCTTCGAGATAGATCTCGGGGCGAAGGACCATCAGATGGGCCTCAAGGGGAAGCGCCGTCACCTTTCGGAGTCCTTCCACCACCGGGGGACCGAAGGTCAGGTTGGGAACGAAATGGCCATCCATCATATCGAGGTGGAAGAGATCGGCGCCGGCCTCTGCCGCCTCCCGAACCTGTTCGCCCAGGCGAAGAAAGTCAGCGGAGAGGATCGAGGGGGCGATCAGGAGATCACGTCCGTCACGGGAGATGGCCATCTAAAACGCATGCCGGCGTTGGGGAACACTTGACCCGGCCATCGCCTCCAGACGACGGATGCGTTCTTCGGTGGGGGGATGGGTGGAAAAGAGAGACATCAGTCCTCCCGCATGAAAGGGTTCGAGAATGAACATATGGGAGGTCGCCGGGTTGGCATTGAGCGGAACCGCATCCACTCCCCGCTCGAGCTTGGCCAGGGCGCGCGCCAGGAAAAGCGGATCGCCGCAGAGATGGGCCCCGCCGGCATCGGCGGCAAACTCCCGTGAGCGGGAGATGGCCATCTGGACAAGCATCCCGGCAATGGGGGCGAGAATGACCATCAGGATGTCGCTCCAGCCGCCTCCCTCCCGCTCCTCGCGCTCCCTTCCGCCGAAAAGAGCCGCCCACTGGGCCATGTTCGCCAGCATGGTGACCGCGCCCGCCAGAGAGGCGGCCACCGTGGAGATGAGGGTGTCCCGGTTGATGACATGGGTCAGCTCATGGCCCAGCACCCCCGAAAGCTCTTCCGTGGTCATGAGATCCATGATCCCGGTCGTGACCGCCACAGCGGCATGGTTCGGATCCCGCCCCGTGGCAAAGGCGTTGGGCGAAGGGTCGTCGACGATATAAAGCCGGGGAACGGGGATCCCCCCGCGGCGAGCCAAGGTGGCAAGCATCTCCCGAATTTCGCGAATCCGGGGATTGCCGATCTCCTCGCCCACCTCCCGGGCTCCATACATCGACAAAACGATCTTGTCGGAGTACCACCAGGAAAAAAAGTTGATTCCCAGGGAAAAGAGAAGGGCGATCACCATCCCTGCGTTTCCGCCGAGATGCTTTCCGATCAGAAGGAGAAAGCCCGTCAGAAGCCCCAGAAGAACAACGGTCTTGAACGAGTTGACCATGGATCAAAAGCTCCTTGCCAATGCCGGAAGAGAGACTCTTCCAGCGGACGAAATCTCTCCGGTCTCCCCTGGGAGACCGGCTTCCGTAAATATCCTCTCGGCACAAAATCTCAGGAAAGAATCTCTCCCGGCTGAAAACGCCGTCCGGAGACGAACTCCCCCACCGGGATCATCCGGCCTCCCTCCCGCTGAAGGGCAAGAATCCGGAAGACTCCTTCACCGCAGGCGACATCGATTCCGTCAGGGGACAAGGAGAGAACCGTTCCCGGAACCCCCCGGACCTCATGGTCCAGAACCTTTCCCTCCCCCACCTTTACCGTTCCGACGGAGGAGGAAAAGAAGGCCCCGGGCCAGGGGTTCATCGCCCGCACATGGCAATCCACCGCAGCCGCCGTCCCGGAGAAGGGAATCCGGCCGTCCTCCTTCTTAAGAAGGGGAGCCAGCGTCCCTTCGGGGGGCTGGGCCACCGGAACCCGCTCGCCTGAGAGATAGCCCCGAAGCCTATCGAGCATGAAGTCCGGCCCCTGCTCCATCATCTTGTCCGTCAGGGTCCGTGTCGTCTCCCGGGGGTCCAGCGGGATCTCGAGAGCGGCAAAGACAGGGCCCGTATCCATTCCCCGATCCAGACACATCAGGGAAAGGCCTGTCACGGATTCCCCATTTTTGATGGCCCAGACGATGGGAGAGGCTCCCCGGTATGAGGGAAGAAGAGAGGCATGAACGTTGACGCACCCCTGGCGCGGGAAGGCCAACACCTCCTCCGGCAATATTTTACCATAAGCCACAACGACGATCAGCTCCGGCTCCCACCGGGGGAGGAAATCCCGGCCCGCCGGATCCCGGAGGGAGAGGGGCGACACGACGGGAAGTCCATGGTCGAGAGCCCAGCGCTTGACCGGAACGGGGCTGACTTCCTGGCCCCGCCCCTTCGGTCGGTCGGGCTGGGTCACGACCCCCCGAACATCGTACCGGGCGCGCACCAGGGCCTCGAGAAAGGGAACGGCAAAATCGGGACTGCCCATGAAGACCGTCCGGGGACTCCCCCCCTCGCTCGTCATATCCTTCTCCTCATTCGTTCTTCCCAACGTCGCCGCCGCCAAAACGAAAGAAAGGATGACAGCGCATTCTGGCGGTCCGGGAGAAGACGGCCCTCAAGATGGTCCGTCTCGTGCTCCACCATCCGGGCAAACAGCCCTCCTCCTTCAAGAACGATTTTTTTGCCCTCGAGATCGTATCCGCTGACGACCACCCCCTCGGGGCGTCGGATCGACAGATCGAGACCCGGAAAGGAGAGGCAGCCTTCGATGACCGGAATGGAGCCGAAGCGTCTCTCGATCGCTGGATTGACGAGCAGACCCCGGGTTGGGGGCCCTCCCTTCTCCCGGGGACGCTTGAGGTCGAAGACGAAGATCCTCCATGCGACACCAATCTGCGGAGCGGCCATCGCCACGCCCTTCTGGGTCGCCAGCGTATCCCAGAGATCCTGGACGACCTGGCGCACCTCCAAAGAACAAGGATCGACAGCCTCCGAGGGTAATCTGAGACCTCTGTCGAGGTGGGAGACAAGGGAGCGAACCGGCATCCTGGGTCAGCCCTTCCCTCCGACGCGCCTTTCGCTGGGGCAGTCGGCCGGAGACCCTCCGGGAATCGTGACGGGGACAATGACGGGGTCGATCAGGACGATGTGGTCGGCGCGGGCCGTCTGGTATCCCAGACGGTGCGATCCTGGAGAGAGCGAGCCGAGGCAAAGGGAGAGATGGCCGCCGGGAACCATCCGTCGTCCCAAAATCCGGTTTCCGTCGAGAGAGAGGTAGAGATAGACCCCGGAAGGGTTTCGTGGAATGTCAAAGACCAGGGTTGCCGTCGAGCCACGAACGGCAAGGGAGGCGAGCCGGGGAAGGGAGGGGGGAGACGGGGAGGCCAACACCGCCTCCGGGCCCGCCATTAAAAAAAGAATGAAAAAGAGACGATGAAACCCCGGACAAAGATTCCGGATCTTTCTCCGCGGAGCCCCACCGACGGCGGGACGGGATCTCTTCCCCTCCCATTTAACATTCAATGTTCCTGACCGGTCCAGAGGAGTCCTCTCGGATGCAAAATCGTTCGTCTGACAGGCGTCAATCGCTCACGGCATCGGGCCGATGGCGTCCTGATTGCCGTATCAGTTTACCAAAGAGGAGGAGGATTGGCATCAGAATTTCTCGGGAGGTCGGAGAGAAGGGGAAACGCGCATATTCCTGGATATTTTTCGACGAAGGGGGAGCAATGGCGAAGTCCTGGTCGCTCTCAGGCGGACCGCTTGCCATGGCGGGAGAGAACCGAATAAAACTCGTCCACAAGAAAGGGAAGATCGAGGTTGAGATCCCCCACGGCGTTTCTCCAGCGGGTCTCCCGAATGTGGAGAATCTGGAAGTCCTCCTTGAATCGGGCGATCTCCCGGGAGAGTCTCCCGGACTCCTCCCGCAGAAGCTCCCGGGCCAAGAGGACGGCCTCTCCCTCCTCCCGGGCCCCCTGAAGCCGGTCGATCACCAGAGAAAGCTTCTCCAGAAGATCGCCAAACTCCCTGATGGCCAGGATCATGCGGTTGATTTCCCGGGAATCGAGCATGCCTTACCTTCTCCTGCAGCCTATTTTTTCCCCGTCTTTATCAGTAAGTTCTGAGCCCTTATCCTAACACATCCTCCATATTTTAAAAAGTAAAAACATATGAAAAAAATTTCACAACCGGTACAGTGATGGCCGATGGTTCTTAGGTCAGATGACTATGGGGACGAAAAGCCCCCCCCCATTTCGCCATTTTGAATGGGAGGACCGCTCCCCCGCGCCATCTCAGGAGAGGGGATTGTTGGCGATGGTCCGGAGCCAGGAGGAGATCTCTTCGACTTCGGGGAGACAGACCGAGTGGCCCATGCGGTAGTCGAGCCAGCGCCTCTCCCCCGCTCCGCCAAGCGCCACGATCCGGTCAAAACTGCTCTTACCCAGGCGAAAGGGGACCACCGGATCCTCTGTCCCGTGGACCATCAGAAGGGGCGTGGGGCTATCCACAAGCCGAAGATCCGGCGCCGGGGGAAGATAGGTCGACAGGGCCAGCACACCGGCATACCGAAGGCCCGTGGTGAAGGCCGACAGGAGGGCAATCACCCCTCCCTGGGAAAATCCTGCCAGCACGATCCGCTCCCGGGGGATCCCGCGAGAGATCTCTTGACCCACCAGCTTCTCGACCTCCGCCACCGACCCTCCCATCCCTTCGAGATCGGGATCGCGACCGATTTCGGGATGGGCGATGTCGTACCACGCCCTCATCGGCATCCCCCCGTTGACCCGGACCCGGATCACCGGAGCATGGGGAAAGACAAACCGGACGGAGGGCTCCCGAAGATCCATCTCGGGCACGATCCCTTCGAAGTCGTGGCCATCGGCACCCAGTCCGTGAAGCCAGATGACGGCAAGGGCGGGGTCGGGTCCGGTTTCCAGAACCACCGCCTGGAGGAGCTCGCTACCTTGGGCCATGATCCCCCGCTCCTTTGAGAAAAAGATCGAGATCGTCGTCCACCGGCAGGAGGCATCCGAAGCTCCCGCAAAGCGTTCCCCGGGTGACGCCGGGAGGCGGGGGGGATTTTTCCCGAACGGCCTCTCCCTCCCCGGCCCGGACCGTCCAGATCATTGGAGAGGCGGCGGCAATCCGCCGCTGCCAGCTCTCCGCCTCCGGGCCCCAAAGAATGGCCACAGGAGCCCCCTCATTCCACAGGGAGAGGGCCGACAAAAGCGTGTCAAAGCCTTCGGGGCGCTCGTTAAAGACCCCGGCAAAGAGCTCGAGGGCCCGGGAGGCCGACTCGAGAAATCCCGTCTCCCCGAGAAGGGATCCCAGCCTCAGAAGACCCCGGACAGCCGAACCGTTCCCGGAGGGCAGGGACTGGTCGTGGCCGGGCTTCGTCCGGACCGGGAGCGCTTCGTGGTCCCGGGCGGTAAAGAAGAATCCGCCCTCTGCCGGATCCTCGAACAGCTCCCGAAGGGACCGGGCCACCGAAACGGCAAAGTCGAGAGTCTCCTCGGAAAACCCCGACGAGAGCTCCTCGGTCAGGGCCTCGAGAAGAAAGGCATAGTCGTCGAGGTATCCCCCGAGGCGACTTTCCCCTCCCGCCCGGACGGCCAGGAGACGTCCTTCCTTCCACATGTGTCGGCGGATCGCCCGAAGCACCTCCCGACCCTCCCGGATCCAGTCTTCCCGGCCAAGAATGCGGCCGGCCGCAAGCAATCCCTTCGCCCAGAGGGCGTTCCAGGAGGTCAGGATCTTGTCGTCGAGACCGGGGCGAACACGGGAAGAACGAAGACGAAAAAGCTTTTCCCGGGCTCTCTCAAGGGCCGCAGAGGCTTCGGACTCCGCAATCCCCTCCTCCCGGGCCCACTCATCCGCCGTGCGCGCAAGAATCGCATGCCAGTGATGGCCTTCGAAGTTTGGAGGACGATCGAAGCCATAGCAGGCGACGGCGGCGCGGCCCTCCATTCCGGGAAGCGCCTCCTCGACCTCCCGCCGGCTCCACCGATAGAAACGCCCCTCCTCGCCCTCCGAGTCGGCATCGAGCGAGGAAAAATACATCCCCTCCGGCGACCGCATCTCCCGCCGGGCCCAATCGGCGGTCCGCTCGGCCACCTCCCGGAAGAAAGGATCCCCCGTCAGGGCATGGGCGCGGGCATAGAGCCCCAGAAGTGGCCCATTGTCGTAGAGCATCTTCTCGAAATGGGGGATCTCCCACCGGTCGTCGACGCTGTAGCGGGCGAACCCTCCCCCGATCTGGTCGAAGAGGCCCCCCCGCGCCATCCTGCGAAGCGTCAGGAGCGCCATCTCCCGATCGGAAGGATCGGGGGAGTCGAGAAGAAAGGACAATCCCTGGGAGTGGGGAAATTTCGGGGCACCTCCGAATCCTCCGAAGTCGGGGTCGAAGACCTCCCGAAGATGCGCCAGAAAGGCTCGGACGGGGGCGGAGGAAAGGGAGGCTCCCTCCCGCCTTCGGGGGGTGAGGCTTTCGAGGACATCCACGACCTGGCGGTTGTCGGGGCTCTCGAGGGACTCCCGATGCTCGTCGTAGAACCCCCGAATGCGCCCCAGCACCTCGGTAAAGCCGGGGAGACCGAAGCGGGAGCTCCGGGGAAAGTAGGTTCCGGCGGCAAAGGGGACCTTCCGGGAGGTCAAAAAGACCGTCAGGGGCCAACCCCCTCCCCGACGCGCGAGGATCTGGTGGGCGGTCTGGTAGATCAGGTCGAGGTCGGGGCGCTCCTCCCGGTCGACCTTGATGTTGACGAAGTCCCGGTTCATCTGCGCCGCCGTCTCGGGATCCTCGAAGGACTCGTGGGCCATGACGTGGCACCAGTGGCAGGCGGCGTATCCGATGGAGAGGAGCACGGGACGTCCGCTCCGCGCGGATTCTTCCCAGGCCTCCTCCCCCCAGGGGTACCAGTCGACGGGGTTTTCGGCGTGCTGGCGGAGGTAGGGGCTGGTCTCGTTTTTCAGGCGGTTCGGCATCGTTCTCTCCCGGGTTTTCCGGCCGCCTGCCCGGGAGAACCCTTCTCCCGGACGGCCCCGGACCTTCATTCTAACCGGGCAGATCCGACCTCGTCCAACAAATGCCTACGAAGAAGCGGAGGGCTCCTCCCAGGCCACAAAGACGGCATTCCCCCCCGCGCGCTTGGCCCGATAGAGCGCCTGGTCCGCCTCTTCGAAGACCTCCCGCTCCTCCCCGAGGTTCCCCTCTCCGAAGAGGGCGACCCCCAGGCTCGGAGGACACTGGTGGCGGAAGGCCCCCTCCCCCCCGTCTTCGAGCGGGACGCTCACCTCGTAGGGACGGGCCAGCAAAAGACGGATCTTTTCGGCGGCGGCCCGGGCCTCGAGAGCGGCCACTTTCTCCTCGGGATGGAGGCCGGAGAGGACGGCGGCGAACTCGTCCCCTCCCAGGCGGGCCACCGTGTCGCTCTGGCGCACCGACTCCCGGAGTCGCCGGGCGGTCTCCCGGAGCACCTGGTCCCCCGCCGGATGGCCCCGGAGATCGTTGAGCGCCTTGAACCGGTCGAGATCGACCAGGATCAGCGCTCCCCGGTGTCCCCCGGAGGCGGCCTCCCGGATCGAGCGCCGGAAACGGTCGTCGAAGAAGCGCCGGTTGGGGATTCCCGTGAGGGGGTCCGAACTTGCGGCGGCCTCCAGGACCGTCCGCTCCTCGAGGAGCCCCGAGACGGGAGCAAAAAAGGCCGTCAGATGTGTTTTCTCTCCGGTCTCTCCCACGACGGGGGAGAGGGAGACCCAGAGGGTTTCTGTCTCCCCTCCCTCCCGGCGGGCCAGGATCGTTCCCGAAAAATGCCCCGTCTCCTTCGCCTCCCGGAAGGCCCGCTCCAGAGTCTCGAGGTCGAAGAGAGCGGGAGACGGGCTGAAGATCGAGCGGCCCACGAGATCCTCCCGGCGAAACTGCAGGCGGCGGCAGAGAGCCGGATTGGCGTCGACCACGGTCCCGGCGGGGTCCAGCAGGAGAATCCCGTCCCGAACGCTTTCGAAGACCTGCCCCAAAAGCCGGAGAGAGCCCTCCGCGGACTTTCTTCGGGCAATCTCCTCGATAAGCCGGAGGGCCTGGTCGACCACCTGGTCGTACATCGACAGGACCGTCCGGGTGAAGGCGGCCGTCAGGTCGAGCCCCTGCTCCGCCTCGGCCAGCGCCTCCCCGGGAGAGAGCCCCCGCTCCACCCCCTTGAGGACGAAGGCCATCCGGCGGTCGGACTCGAGGATGTGGCGGGCGAGCCAGTGGGTCAGGAAAGAACGATCTCCCCCACCTCCCCCGGCCCCATCGACCGACCCATTCCGGCCACTTTCCGGGCGAAGTCCCGGTGCTCCTCCTCGTGGAGGGAGAGGAGGGGGGCGAGGGGACCCGCGTGGGGAAGCCGCTCCCAGAGGCCTTCCTCCGTGGCGAAGTGGACGGCGACGTAGGATCTCTGCTCGGAGAGAAGCTCGGCAAGGTCCGGCGCCCCGGGAAGTCCCGCCGAAAGGGCGGGAAGCCGGTTGACGAGCTCGACGAGCCCCCGATGCTGGCGGTCGATCACCTCGAAGCCCGTCGCAAAATTGTCGTTCCAGAAAAATACCTGGGGAAGTCTTTCCTTACTCCCTTCCTGTGCCGCCATCAAGGCTCCCTCTTCCATGACATCTCGTCCCTTCATCCCTTTTTTTCCAAAGAACCATTCTCGGCGAGCCGGACGACGAACTCTTCCTCGGGAACGGGCCGGCCAAAGAGGTACCCCTGGAAGCGCTCGCACCCCATCTCCTCGAGGATCTTTTTCTGCTCGGCCGTCTCCACCCCCTCGGCCACGACCTCGAGGGAGAGCGCCCGGGCCAGGACGACGATGGTGGCGACGATGGTCCGGTCTCCCCCGCTGGTGTCGAGATCCTTCACGAAGGAGCGGTCGATCTTGATCTGGTCGACGGGAAGCTTCCGGAGGTAGGAGAGAGAGGAGTAGCCCGTCCCGAAATCGTCGATGGAAAAGGCCACCCCCAGCGCCCGAAGCGCATCGATGGTCCGACCCACCGAATCGGGACCGTCGATGAGCAGGGATTCGGTGATCTCGAAGAAAATCCGGGAGGGGTCGACACCGTGGCGCACCAGGGCCTCCCCCACCTCCCCGCAGAACCCCTCCTCCCGGAACTGGCGGACGGAAAGATTCACCCCCAGAGCGAAGCCCTCCGGAAGAAGACCCTTGGCGCTCCATCGGGCCAGGGCCGCCAGAGCCTCCTCTGTCACGAATCGACCCAGGGGCACAATCAGCCCCGACTCCTCCGCCGCCGGGATGAACCGGTCGGGCCCGACGACTCCCCGAACGGGGTGGAGCCAGCGCAGCAGGGCCTCCGCCCCGCGGATTTTCCCCGAAGAATCCGCCTGGGGCTGATAGAAGAGACGAAACTGGCCCCCTTCGAGGGCCTCCTGAAGATCCTGGGTGAGAGCCGACCTCTCCCGGACCGCCGACTCCATCCGGGGATCGAAGAACCGGAAGGCGCCTTTTCCGGCGCGCTTGGCCTGGTACATGGCGAGATCGGCCTGCCGCAGGATCTCCTCCCGACCGCCCTCCTTCCCGTCGAAGAGGGCGACCCCCACGCTCGTGGTCGTCCGGTAGGGAGAGGGCTCCAGCGGATACGGCTCCCGCAGGGAGGCGACGATCTTTCCTGCGAGATGTTCGGCCTCCCGGGAGGCTCCCGGCAAATCGGGGGAGAGGTTCTCGGCCATGACGACGAACTCGTCCCCGCCGAGACGGGCCACGGTGTCGACCGCCCGGACGATTTCTTTCAGCCGCCTCCCCACATGGAGGAGAAGGTCGTCTCCCTGGGCATGGCCCCGGGTGTCGTTCAGCACCTTGAAGTTGTCGATGTCGACAAAAATCAGGGCACCCCGGCGGCCGTAACGGGCGGCGGCCGAAAGGGCCCGGTCGAGACGGTCGAAGAAGAGCCGGCGGTTGGGAAGCCCCGTGAGAGGATCGTGGAAGGCCAGCGTCCGGATGGCCTCCTCTGCCGACTTGCGTTCGGTGATGTCGGTGTGCGAGCCCACGTAGTGGGTCACCCTCCCCTCCCGGTCCCGGACCGCCGTGATGGTGAGCCACTTGGGGTAGACCTCGCCGTTCTTCCGCCGATCCCAGATCTCCCCCTGCCACGATCCGTTCGCCGCCAGCTCCTCCCACATCGCCTGGTAGAAGGCAGATTCGTGGCGTCCCGACTTGAGAATGCGAGGAGTCTGTCCCAGGACCTCCTCCTCGGAATACCCCGTGGAGGCGACGAAGGCCCTGTTGACCCGAAGGATGCGGGTCAGCGCATCTGTCACCATCATGCTCTCGGCCGACTCGAAGGCGATGGCCGCAATCCGGAGTTCGGTCTCGATGCGCCGGCGCTCGGTGATGTCCCGGATCAGCGAGAGATGCTTCCAGGACTCTCCCACCTGAACCCGGATCGTGTTCACCTCCACCGGAAGCTCCTGTCCGTCGCTCTTCCGGTAGGCCGACTCGAAAAGGGCCCGCCCCGAACTCTCCACCCCCTTCCACCTCTCGGCAAATCCCCCCGACTGGGAAGCGGCGACGAACTCCGAGACCTTTCGTCCCACCATCTCCTCCCGGGAATAGCCGAGCCAGAGGCACAGGGTCGAATTCAGGTCCTCGATCTCTCCGTTTTCCCCCACGATGAGGACGCCGTCGGCGGCCGACTCGAAAAGCGTCCGGAAGCGCTCCTCGCTCTCCTTCAGCCGGCGAAGGGCCTCCTCCCGGTCCGCGATCTCCACGGAGGAGAGAAGCAAAGCCTCCACGCGCCCCGAGCCGTCCCGGACAGGAGAGACCTGGAGGTCGATGGGCAAGAGTCCGTCCTCGGTCCAGACCCGGGTATCGTACCGGACCGTCTCCCCCTTCCGGGCGCGATCGAGGGCCAGAAGAAGCTGCGCGTGGACCGCGGGATCGTAGGTCCACCGCTTCCGGTCGGCAAAGGAGCGCCCCAGAAGATCTTCAACGCGCTGGCCCTCCCTTGCGATGAGAGTGCGACTGATCTCGACGATCTTCCCGTCGAGGTCGAGAAGGGCCACGTAGGGAAACATGTTGTCGAAGATCAATCGGATCGTCCGGGTTCGCCCCCTCAGGGCATCGAGGCTCTCGACAGCTCCGTGGAGGCGGTCTTCGGCCCGGGCCCGAAGGCTTCTCAGAAGCCCCACGGCGAAGGAGACGAGGAGTCCGTCCCCCAGAAAGACGAGATTGGACCAGAGGCTTCTCTGCAGGACCTCCCAGGAGACGGTCCAGTAGGGGGAGACGAAGACGAAGGTGGCCAGGGGGATGCAGAGCAGGGTGGCAAAGACGCCCGCCGGGAATCCGGCGAAGATCGCCGACAGGGCGACCGCGGGAAAGAAGGTGATGTACTGGAGTCCCGCCGGCACCGGAGCGATGAGAAGCCTCAGGACAAAGGCCAGAGCGACGACGAGCAGGGCGACGGCAAAGGGGAATCGGGGGCTTCGCTCCTCCAGGAGAAAGGCCGCAATCGAATCCCGGATCTGCCGGCTCCCCCGGGAGGAGCCCTTCTGATCGTTTCCGGACATTCTCTCTCCGCTCCTTTTCTCTTCAGGCGCCACCGGAGAGGATCCGGGCCGCAGCCACAAACCCCGCGATCTCCCCGGGGGGAAGGGGGCGGGAGACGGCGTATCCCTGCACGTAGCGGAAACCGGCCTCCCGGAGGATCCGAAGGGTCTCGCGGCTTTCGGCGCCCTTGGCGACCGCCGGGATCTCCAGGTCCCGGAGAAGGGCAAGGAGCGCCCGGACCATGGCGGCGCCCTTGGGATCGAATCCTCCGGAATCCGGTCCGGGCGACAGCTGCCGAGAGAGCTTCACCCGATCGAAAAGCCCCGACCGGAGAAGGTCGAGAGAGACGACGCCGTCTCCGAAGTCGTCGGCCACAAGCCGGACTCCCAGAGCGCGAATCTCCGAAAGGCGCGGCGCTTCCTCCCCCAGACGGCCGTCGGGGAAGGCGATCTCGATCTCGAGCCGCTCCGGAGGGAGGCCCGTGTCGGCGAGGATCCCTCGGAGACGGGAGACCAGGGAGACCGGAGCGCGGAGCTCCCGGGGAGAGACGTTGACGGAGACGGGAAGGGAGGAGTCCCCGGCGTCCCTCCCCCAGGAGAGGGCGGCGAGAGCCGCATTTTTCAGTACCCAGTCGGAGATGTCCGAGCCCAGACCGATGCGGAGGGCCTGCGGGAGAAAGGCTCCCGGAAGGAGCGGCCCCTGGAGGGGATGGTTCCAGCGGACCAGCGCCTCGACCCCCCGGACCTTCCCGGAGACGGTCTCCACCTCCGGCTGGAACTCCAAAAAGAGTTCGTGGCGCTCCACCGCCCGACGCAGGGCCGCGGAGAATCCGACGCGCACCTCAAGCTCGCCGGTGAGCTCGGAGCGGAAGAACTCCACGGCGTTCCCCCGTCGCTCCTTCGCCTTGTACATGGCGATATCGGCATTTCTGAGGAGGCGGTCTGCCTCCTCTCCGTCCTCGGGAAAGAGGGCGACCCCCACGCTGGCCGAGACGGAGACCTCCTGCCCCCCCACCACCAGCGGCCCGGAGAGGGAGCCGAAAAGACGGCCCACCGTCTCCACCACATCCTCCCGCCCCGAGAATCCCGACATGACGACGGTAAACTCGTCGCCTCCCATGCGGGCCACGGTATCCTCCTCCCTCACCGCCTTCACGAGCCTCTCGGCGGCCGTGCGGAGAACGAGATCCCCGGCCGCATGGCCCAGGGTATCGTTGATTTCCTTGAAGCTGTCGAGATCCATGTAGAGGAGTGCGAGGGGGGAGCCGGTGCGCCTCGCCCGGACCAGGGCCTGGTCGAGGCGGTCGTGGAAGAGCACGCGGTTGGGAATCTGGGTAAGGTAGTCGTAGCGGGCCTGATGGGCAAGCTGGCGCTCCATCTCCCTTTTTTCGGTGACGTCCCGGAAGACCAGCACCACGCCGGTGGTCCGGTCCCCGTCCCGGATGGGGGAGGCCGAATCCTCCACGGCCAGCTTCCGGCCGTCCCGGGTGAGGAGGCAGGTGTGGTTGGCCAGCCCCACGATGTGGCCGGTGGCGAGGCAGCGGGCCACCGGATCGCTTCGACGCTCCTCTTCCTCTTCGGAAATCGCCGCATAAACCGCGGACGCCGGCTGGCCAGAGGCCTCGAGAAAGCTCCAGCCGGTGAGGAGCTCCGCCGCCGGATTCATGAAGGTCACGAGGCCCGAGGCATCGGCCACGATCACTCCTTCCCCCAGGCTCTTCAGGGTGACGAACCACTGCTCCTTTTCCCGGGCCAGGGCATTGATCAGCTGGCGCCGCCGGGAGATGTCCCGGATGGTCACCATGTAGCCGGCGATGGCTCCGCTTCCCTTGGAGGAGAGGATCTTCCGCCCCGAGGCCTCGCCGGGAAAGGTCGACCCGTCCTTTCGTCGATATTCGACTTCGTAGGAGGACAGCGCCTCGCCCGCCTCACTTGAATACCGGAGACGTCCCTGCTCGATGAAGTCCTCGGTGCGGGCATAGAGGATTGAAATCGATCGGCCCACGAGCTCGTCGGGATCGTAGCCGAAGATCCGGGAGACGGAGGGGCTGGCCAGGACGATGTGGCGCATGGGATCGACGGCAAGAATCGCATCCACCGAGGACGCGAAGATCGCCTCGAAGCGGTAATGCTCCTCTTCCCAGCGATGCTTTCGCGCGGACATGAGCCGACCCCTTTACCCCAACAGTGTGAGTTCCTTACACTCGTCCATTCATCCGGCCTGGATGTTTTTTATCAGGAAACTTTTATCAAATTTCCAAAGAAAAAGCCAGGAAGAAGCGCATAGATCACAAATCAGCCTCCCTTTGGACACTTGAAAATCATCGTGGGGTTTTCGACGTCTGGGGAGGACCCTTCAGCCCTCCCTCTGAACGTCTTCCCCGGGAACAACGGAGGGAGTGGCCGAGGAAATCCTAAGGGGCCAACTCGCGCGGCGACAGGAATTATTCATCTCATTTTGAAAAAATAAAATTTATTTTTTAGAGGTTATTCTTGCTGGAACTTTGGTCTAAATTTGCTCAAACATTTCCTGACAGGTCGACAGAATCGCGCCTCGTTGGCCTGCCTCAAAAATGGCATCATGCCCCCGAAGAGGGTGAAGAAGTTTGACGGATTTCGGCTCGTTTTTCAAAATCTCCCGGGAAGTTCTGAACGCATCATAGTCTCCCCTTTCCCGGGACTTGTCATAGAAGAGACTCCTTCCCACCCGGCGGGCGCAACCTTTCTGCTGAAGGATGAAGACGATCGTATAGTTTCTGACGGGAAGAATGGAAATCTGGCTCTCGGCCTTGGCAAGGGCCCTGTCAAAATATGCCCCTCCCGAGAGATGGTCCCGCTTTCTTCCTTCGAGAATGCTCTGGTACCAGCCTTTCATAAGATCGGCGTGAATCGATCTCAAGACATAACCCGGATGACCCCGGTAAGCGGCAATTTCCCGGACCTCCTTACCGATGTAGAGATTCGCCTTTTCGAAGTTGAGATCCCTGATCTCCTCCTTGGCCAAGGTCCGGTAGTCGACAGGAGTGACATAGCCGAACTCCCCCATATTCAGCTTCCTGAGAAGAACCTCGATCCTATTCTCAAGAGATTCCGCCCTCTGAAGCAGGATCTCCCGTCCCCGGGAATTGGACGGGGGAACGAAGAAGGAGGAATCCCGGCACATCCCCGAGGAAAACGGCCCCTTCGTCCCGAAGGAGGAGCAATGCAGACGATCAAGCTGGATCAGAGTGCGATGAAAGACCTGACCATCGATCTGCAGATCGTGGATCAGGAGGTTCCTGTTTCGAATCACGTCGCTGATGAGCGTTCCCAGAGAAAAGATCACAGCAGCAATGCTGATGATGAGGGTTATCACTCCCTTATCGGAGGAACCCGAGCCTTTTTGAGGGATTCCCCCTCCCGAGAGACCCCCTCGCCCAGAAATGGTGCCGGATGAGTTCACGATTCAGCAGACGCCATGGCGATGGTGCAGATTGTGTGTGGAAGATGAGCTTCGAGCGAAGGTTGTTGCAGCCCGGAAAATGTCGGAAAGGAGAAGATCGGCCATGTCCCGGCTGAAGTTTTCCTTCACCACCACGCGAAGAATCACCCGATCGGTAAGATCGGACGGAAGCGGATAGGCGGGCACGATCCAGCCCCGCTCCCGGATTTTCTCGGAGAGGGCCACCGCGGAAAATCCTGCCTCTTTTGCCACCTCGAAGGTGACGATGGGAAGGTGGTCCGCCGCGCCGATGACCCGAAAGCGCCCATCTTCGGCCAGCCTCTTGGCCAAAATGCGGGCATTGGCCATTGAGGTCCCATGAATGCGGCGATAGCCGTCAACACCCAGCCGGAGAAGCATGTAGTACTGGGCCAGCATCATGGAGCTGCCCCGCGAGAAATTGAGGGTGTAGGTCGACTCCTCGCCTCCCAAATAGTTGACGCGAAAGACCAGATCCTCGGGAAGATCGGCGGCTTCCCGGAAGAGAAGCCAGCCGATTCCCGGATAGACGAGACCGAACTTGTGGCCGGAGACATTGATGGAGCGGACTCGGGGAAGCCTGAAATCCCAGCGAAGATCGGGCTCAAGGAAGGGAAGGACGAATCCCCCGCTGGCTCCGTCCACATGAATCGGAATCTCCCACCCCTTGTCGTCCCGGAGCTTTGTGAGGACCCGGTCGATCTCCTCCACCGGATCGAGATGGCCGGTATAGGTCGTCCCCAGAATCGCCCCCACGCAGATGGTCCGCTCGTCGACCGCCCTCTCCACCGCCTCGGGATCAAGGGTGTAGCGATCCCCCGCCATGGGAAGGAGCCGGAGCTCCACCTCGAAATAGCGGGCGAACTTCTCCCAGACGACATGGACGCCGCTCGACGCCACGATGTTCGGACGGTCGGCGGACAGCCCCCGGGCCAAACGCTCCTTTTTCCAGCGGGTCTTGTGGGCCAGAAGGGCCAGCATGATGGCCTCGGAGGAGCCGACCGTGGCCGTGCCGATTCCTCCCTCTCCCTTCGGGGCATGAAAAAGGCGGGAAAGCATGTTGACCACCCGCTCCTGGATCACGCCGGTCTGGGGATACTCTTCCTGGTCCACCAGATTCTTGTTCAGGGTACAGTTCACCAGCCTTTCGGCTTCCGGCTCCATCCATGTGGTGACGAAGGTGGCCAGGTTCAGGGAGGGATTTCCGTCGAGGTTCAGCTCGTCGGTGATCAGACGATAGGCGGCCTCCGCCGGGATCCCCTCTCTGGGCATTTCATAGCGGGGGACTTCCCGGGAAAAGGAGCGGCCGCCATAAGTGACGGAGAGAAGGCGTTCTTCGGGGGTGAGGGGGGCGAGGGAGCGTTTTCTCGAGAGCAAGGAAGAAGCTCCTTTCGGTTCGGGTTCCGAAGATCCGATCCCGGACAAGGGAGAACTCTCCGGATTGGCTCCCGCCAGCCTTTAGTCCGAAGGACGGGAGAGGTCGGGAGAAGACTCCTTGGGCATCTGGATCTCCTGGTGGTACCGGGAGTGGTAGAGGGTTTCGATTTTTTCGAAGGGAATCCGGGTCACACAGACCTTCGAGAGGACCGGAGATCTCCTTTTGCATGTGAGCGACAGGCGGAAAAGGGCATCCTGGTCGTCGACGGTCATCCAGAGGTCGTTTGCCCCCCCCGGGGAGAGGCCCGAAGGCGTTCCTCCGAGAAGGGGGAAAAGGCGGAGATCAAAGCCTCCCGCGTTCCCTTGCGGACGCGAAAAGAAGCCGCCATGAGGGTGGCTCTCTCCCGGCGGGCGTCCGCTCGGGAGCCCGGTCACCAGATAGACCCCTCCGGAGGGGAGCGCGACGAGATGGGAGATCGTCCCCGAGGTGGCCTCAAGAGAGGCCAGGCGGAGCCTTGGGGGATTTTCCGCGAGATCGACCCAGCCGATGGCTCCCCCCTTATTTGCCGCCAGATAGAGGGCATCGTCCTTCCCCGACGCAACCGGCGAGGCGAGGGTCAGACCCGTTTTCCCCGGGGGATAGGTCGTCTCGCAGGAGAGGCGACGACAGACAGGGGAAATACGGACAAGCGTCCCTTGCCGATAGCTGACCCACAGATCCTTTCGGCGGGAATCATAGGCCAGCCCCGAGGGGATTCCGGACTTGGGGGGAAGGGGAAGAAAGGTGAGACAATGGCGCCCCTGACACCCGGAGGAGATCAGGACGATCTTGTTTGAGAGACGATCCAGGACGGCCAGCCTCTGCCTTCCCCGGTCGTAAACGGCACGGAAGGGATAGGCTGGCCGCTCGGGAAGCGGGTGAACCTCGAGACACGCCACCGCGAGGCACCCCCGGGGAAGATAGTCGACCTTGTCCCCGAGACGCAAAAGGACATAGGCGCCTCCGCGGACCGGGTCGGCCACCACATCCCCCGGATCGGAGAGTCCCGGGGTCAGGGGAATCAGGGTCGCGCAATCTTCGCTCCGGCAGGAAGGAGGAAGGACAAAAAGACCATTTTTCAGCGTGGAAGAGAGGTAGAGGGTTCCGAACCGGTCTCTGGCGACGCCCCGAAACCCGAAATTCGAGACAGGGAGCGTCAGAGAGGAATATTCGGATTCGGGAGAGGCCCCCGAAGGAGTGTTTTCTCCCGCCAAGACGGGGAGACTCGACAACGAGAGTATCCCGGGAAGGAGCACCCCCGAGAGAAGTCGACGAACGAGGGCCGACCGGTCAGACCGGCGGATGAATGGCATTTTCTTCTCCGATCGCATGAAACAGGTTCAGAATATCATTCCGGCCGGCCCCCAGATCGGGCAAGCCCGATGACGAGGTCGCCTCCGCATTGAGACGAACCCCTCCCGCCACCGGAGAGACGGTCACAAGCAGGTGGGTGGCATGGTGCCAGAATGAGGGCTCCACCCGAATGACAGTCTTTTCCGGAGACTGTTGTTCGATATGCCATCCGGAAAAGCCCTTGATGGAACGGGTGATATTGTCGGCCAGCTTGGCGGGATCCCCGTAGAAGGTTCGGGGAGCGACCTCGGGAAGAGGGTATCCCCCCGTAGTCCAGGCCCGGTTGAGGGTAAAATAGACGGCGAGTCGTTTGACCACTCCGGGGGAATTGATGAAGGCCGCGTTGTTCGCGATCAGATCGCCTCCGAGGTAAACGAAAACGACAAACAGCAGGAGCCCTGCTATCTTGAGTCCCTTCAATCGATCACGTCCTTTCGACGCCGGCTTTTTCCACACCGGAGGCCTCAAGGTAGCGTTCGGCATCGATGGCGGCCATGCATCCCGATCCCGCGGCCGAAATTGCCTGACGGTACACCGGATCGGCCACGTCTCCTGCCGCAAAGAGACCCGGTACGGAGGTCTTGGTCCCGGAATGCGTCTTCAGATATCCCGTCGGATCGGTCTCGGCCAGCCCTCCGAGAAAATCGGTATTGGGGCGGTGGCCGATGGCCACGAAAAATCCCGAGCAGGGAATGATCGAGTCGGCCCCGGTGGCGACGTCCCGAACACGCACTCCCGTCACCATCCCCTGGGAAACATCGAGAACCTCGAGAATCTCCCTGTTCCAGGCAAAGGCGATCTTGGAATTCTCAAAGGCCTTTTCCTGCATGATCTTGGAGGCCCGGAGAGTGTCCCGCCGGTGGATGACCGTCACCTTGCTGGCAAATCGGGTAAGAAAGAGGGCCTCCTCCAGAGCGGTGTCCCCTCCTCCCGCCACCACGATCTCTCGCCCCTTGAAGAAGAATCCGTCACAGGTGGCGCAGGCCGAGACGCCGGCTCCCATGAGGGCCTTCTCGGACGAGAGCCCCAAAAACTTGGCCGAGGCTCCCGTGGCCACGATCACCGTCCAGGAACGGATCTCCCGACCGTCGTCGGTCCTGATCGAAAACCCTCCGTCAGCAGACCTCTCGACCTTCTCCACGATGGCCGTTTCGATGCGGGCCCCGAAACGGACAACCTGGGCCCGCATCTTTTCGATCAGCTCGGGTCCCGTGATCCCCTCGGGAAAACCCGGGAAATTCTCGACCTCCGTGGTGATCGTCAGCTGTCCTCCGGCCTGAGGGCCTTCGAGAACCAGAGGAGACAAAAAGGCCCGCGCCGTGTAGAGGGCTGCCGTCAGCCCTGCCGGGCCCGTTCCCAAAATCACCACCTTTTCCAAAAAACCCACCCCTTCAGAGAGCCTCTTGGCTCTCAATACGGAAAGATTGACCCACGTCCATCGTCCTCATGGCAAGAGAGCCGCGGAGGATCTCCCTTCTAACAATACCAAGGAGCGAAAAAGTGGGTCAACCGGAGCCCGGTGGAATCGATTTCGCCCCTATTTCTTGGAGAGGCTTTCAACAACTTTTTGACGCACATCGGGAAGATATCCGAGATAGTCGACACCCTCTGCGAATCGGAAGGCCGCCCTGTCGGCCTGATACCGGTATTGCCAAGTCGCCAAAGATGCCTCCGTATCGAGGAGATACACCTCTGCCAACGTCAGGTCAACAATGGAAATCAGGTTGGCGGTATAACGCTTGGTTGCCAGAACGAGGGCCAAGTCAGCCTCCTTCACAGCCTCGGTATAAGCCCGAACTGAAGCGACATCGGCCCGGATATCGGACCTGGCCCGAACGATCTGGTATCGAATATTGTGGGACCAATCGGCAATCCCGTATTTTCGTTCCCGAGCCTTTTCTCTGGCGCGTTCGGTCAATCCGCGAATCTCTCCGCCCGTATAAATGGGGATCGTCACCGAACCGCCGCCGGACCACCATCCCCCGGATGCGGCATAGCTTTGCCCCGTGGCCATGTTCCCCAACCAGCCATAACTGCCAAAGGCGGAAATCAGAGGATAGTGCTGAGCCCGTTCATACCGGGCCTGCTCCTTGTCTTGGGTATAGAGGTTCCTGGTGGCATTGATCTCGGGACGATAGGTGAGCCCTCTGACGATGGCGTCATCGGTGGAGATGATCGGCGCGGGCGCCTTATCGAGGGGCGAGGTCATCCGATAATCCCGTCGCCCTCCCTGCCCCAGTCCTATGGCATCGTTAAAATGGGCGATACGGGCCGTGAGATCCGCCTTTTCGGCCTCAAGCAAAGCCCGAGCCTTTTCATAGTCGACACGGGCCAGATCGAAGTCGAGGCGGGAGCGGTAGTCCGCCTTGTAGAGCGAGCGGGTCAGATCCATGACAAGCTTTCTCTGGTCGAGGTTTTTCTGGTAGACCTCGATGAGCTTTTTGTCCAGCAACACTCTGTAGTAGGCTTCCTTGACCTGAAGGATCACCCAGGCATCCTGGCCGTAGAGCCAGAATTCCGAGGCCTTCTGCCCGGCCAGCCGTTGCCGGACCCGATGCTCGAACTTGCCGAAGTCGTAAAGCATCTGGTTCACACCCAAGGAGGCATCGCCCATGGGAAGATTGGGGGAGGCCAGAGCCCCTGGAGCGGCATAGGTCATCGGGAAGAGCGGATCGATGAAATTGTTGTTGTTGAATGGCCGATCGGTAAGTCCCGGATCGGATTCGCCGTAGACCGCGCCTGCCCCGATATGGGGGAAAAAATGGGACTTTGCGACCTTCACCGTCGCGGCCTTCTGTTTGACTGTGTGGGCGAACCACATGAGCTTCGGGTGGTGCTTCAGGGCAAAGTCGACCGCCTGGTCGACAGAGAGAATCTCCGGCGGGATGCCGTCGTCCGAGATGGCTGTCATATTCTCGGCCCAGGCGCTTTGCGTCCCTCCCGGATGAAGGGTCCCCGCCAGGGCTCCAACGAAGGCAATCGCCTTCATCAATCCTGAACGCCTGGCCGGGAGATATTCCTGTCCGCACATTGTCTGCTTCATGAATTGTCCTTCCTTGACGCGTGTCTCTCCCGACCCTGTCATAGCTGGCGCGCCGGACGGAAGGGCACGGGCTTCATCGGAACCGCCCGGACGGGCTCTCCCGAGTGGACATGCCATTTTCCGGCAACCACAAGGCGATCGCCGGCGGTCAGCCCCGACAGCACCTGAACCCACTTCGCATTGTCGATTCCGATGGTGATGGGAACCTCCAGGGCCCTTCCGTCCTTCACGACCATCACGGAGAGAGGCTTGTCCCTTCTCGCCATGACGGCCATCCCAGGAATCACGATGGAGTCCCGATATTTCTCGAGGTAGAAGGTGAACTTTCCATACATTCCCGGATGGATGGCAAGGTCGGGGTTGTCCATGTCGACCTCGGTCCGCATCGTCCGGGTCGTCGGGTTTTCCGCCGTGGCAAAACGGGTCACCCGGCCCCAGAAGGTTCGATTGGGAAGTCCCGCAAGATGGACCTCGACCTTCTGACCTCTCCGGATCAGCGGGGAGACATCGGCTGGGATCCAGACATAGGCCCGAAGGGCGTCGACCTTCTCGATCGTGACGATGGGCTGGGCCGTCGAGGTGGCTTCGGTGGCCTGGGACAGGAGCTTGCCGGGATCGACGAAGCGTTGTGTGATCATGCCGTCAAAGGGGGCCGCAATGGTCTTGTAGGCAAGGAGCGCTTCCTCGTGGCGCATCTGGGCCACCGTCTTGAGGTAAATCGCAAACTTCTGCTGGACGCGCTCCTTCGAGATAAGGGACGGATGGTCGAGCCAGACGCGCTTGATCCGGTGGTAGGTCAGATCGGCGATGCGAACCCTGGCCACCGTGCGCTGATAGGTCTGGAAGAGCTCAGGATCCTGGATGTAGGCCAACACCTGCCCCTTGCGGACATAGTCGCCCTTGTCCACATTGAGGTACTTGAGGTAGCCCGGAACATGGGCATAGAGAACGGCCTTCCTGAAGGACTCCAGCGCCGCGGGAATGGTCACCTTGTGGTGGAGGGTCCTGAAGCGGACGGCCATCACCTGGACCGTGGGAAGGGGGATCACCGGAGGCTTGGGGGGATTGAGCCACTTGTAGGCAAAGAGGACGACAGGCCCACCAATCATTATGAAAAAGAACGCAAGGATTCCCTGACGGACTTTATTCGGAAAGTGGACGTCGTGGAGATCGATTTCGTTTTTCCATTCGGGACGGAAGGATTCGTGGTCTTCAAATTCCGCGTGGGGCGCCCCGCCCGGGGGGGCGCCGGAGGATCCTCCAGATTCGCTCATTGTCGTTCCTCATATTCCGGACAATATTCTCCCGGGTTTGTTGACACCATTCGCATTCTCTCCCTACCATCAGAAGATGGGGACTCGCCCCTGCCGATCGATCCCAAGACAGCGACAGACCGAACCACCTGTAATCTGAAGGAGCGCCTCTTTATGACACCCCAAACCGATACCCGTCCGTCCCATGCCCGGGCCGGGCTCCACATCGCCACCCGCCCTCGCGTTCTCGTCTCGGTGTCCGGAGACGACCGGGCCTCGTTTCTTCAGGGCCTTCTCTGCCAGGATGTTGCCGGACAGAAACCCGGATCACTTCGATACGGATTTTTCCTGAGCCCCAAGGCCCGGATCCTCTTCGACAGCTGGATCGGGGTGCTTCCCGACCGGATTCTCCTCTCCCCCTCGCTCTTTTCGAAGGAGGCGGAAGCGGAGTTCCTGGCCCATCTCAAGAAATATCTCTTTTTCAGGACCAAGGCGACCCTGGCCTCGGAGACCGAAGGCTTTGTTCAGGCCTCCCTCGTGGGGCCGGAGGCCCGCGTTCTTGTTTCCCCTCTTCTGACACCGGAGAGCGATGGGGGAGGATTGCGAACGATCGCCGGAGGAGGGTTCGCCTTTCTTCGCCCCGAGACCGGAGCCTTCGACGCCGACACCGGAGGCTATATCGACCTCTGGCTTCCGGCCGACAAAGGCCCGGCCCTTCTCGCCTCGCTCGAAGAACGGGTTCTCACCCAAGGCGGCCAGCGCCTCGACGATGGCGGACTCGAGGTCTATCGGGTGGAGCGCGGGATCCCGACCGTTCCCTCCGAGCTCAACGAGGGCCATTTTCCTGCCGAAGCTGGCCTCGACACCCTCGCCGTCTCCTACGACAAAGGGTGCTATGTGGGGCAGGAGCCGGTCACCCGTCTGAAATTCCAGGGCCAGCTCTCGAGAAAGCTCGTCGGCGTTCGACTTGAGGGGACCATCGCCCCGGAGACGTCTCTCCCGCGCCCCCTTCTGGCATCACTTGACCACACCGAAGCCGGGATCCTCACCAGCCTTGTCTCATCGGTGACCTGCGGCGGTCCTGTGGGCCTCGCCTACGTCAAGCGGAGCCACTGGGATTCCGGAGAGTCCCTCGTCGACGGGGCGGGAAACCGCTTTGAGGTGTCCGAGCTTCCGCTCCTCCCCCGGGAGTAATCCCTACCTCGTCCGGGCGAGCTTTCTCTCCTTCCACCTCTCCTCCCAGGAATGGAAGATGACGTAAAAGATCGGGACCTGGACCAGGGTCAGGACCGTCATCACGAGGAGTCCGCCGATCACCGCCCGGGCGAGAGGCTCCTCCGCCCCCGATCCTACCCCCATGCCCACCGCGGTGGGGATCATCGCCAGGATCGTCCCGATCGCCGTCATCAGGATGGGACGAAGCCGGGTCGATCCCGCCTCCACCACCGCACGATGGAGCGGCGCCCCCTGCTCCCGGAGACGAATGGCGAACTCCACCAGAAGGACCGAGTTCGATACGCCGATCCCGATGTCCATGATCACTCCGATGAGCGACTCCACGTTGATCCCGGTATGGGTGGCGTAGAGCATGGCAAAGACCCCGATGAGTCCGAACGGCACCGATATCATGATGATGAATGGGTCGAGAAAGCTCTGGAACTGGGCCACGAGGGCCAGGTAAACAAGAGCCATGGCCAGAAGCACGGCCAGCCCCATCGACCCGAAGGACCGGTGCATGGAGGCCAGCATTCCCGACTCCCGCCAGGAGTAACCCTCCGGGAGCTTGTAGTGGGCCATGTAGTCGTCGATCTGGCTCCCCACCCCTCCCAGCGACACACCGGGAGCATGGGAGACGTTGACCAGAACGTCCACCACCCGCTCCACATTGTAGTGGAAGATGGCCGGAGGGATCGTGATCCGACGGATGTCGGCGATGTCCCGAAGGTAGATGGGGGGATTTTTGGCCCCTTCGTCGGCGAAATCCGTTCCCTTGTTCTGGCGGATCAGGATATTGGAGAGGGCATCCATGGAGTTGATCTTGTCTTCCGGATACTGGGCCGTCAGAAAGTAAGGGTTCCCCGTGGTCTGGTCGACCCAGAAGTTCTCTCCGATGGCCACGTTCGTCACCAGGCTCGTAATCACATTTTTTTCCACGTCGAGCTCCGAGACCCCGAGGAACTGGGCCTTGCTGCGATCGACGTCGATGTACATGGACGGGTAGTGGATGTTCTGCTTGACCCGGACATCGGTGGCCCCGGGGATGGTCTGGACGTGAGCCACGATCTCTTTGGCGATCTTCCCGAGCTGCCGGTAGGAGGCCCCAAGAAGCTGGATGTCGATGGGCGCCTCACCGGATCCGGCCAGAATCTGGGTGATGATGGACGAGGATTCGTAGTAGAACTCGACGTTCGGGAAGTGGGCGGCGAGATAGGGGCGAAGCTCGTCCTGGAAGTCCCACATCGATCTCTTGCGCTCGTCGGAGGGGTTGAGCTGGATGAGGATAAAGGCCATGTGGCTCCACAGGTTGGTGGTGTACATGGCATCCCATCCCGGACGGACCCCCTCGTTGATCACGATGTGGACGATATCCTTGGCCGGAATGATCCGGCGAATGGCGGCGTCGACCCGGGCACTCACCGCGTCGGTCTTTTCGATACGGCTCCCGACGGGAAGGCGCATCTGGATGATGAAGGCCCCGGTGTCGTCGGGGGGGAAATACTGGGTCCCGATCTGGGAGAAGAGAAAGAATGAGCCGACAAAGGCCAGGAAGATGAGGATCGAGACCGGAGCCCGGTGGCGCAGGGCGATCTTCAGGTATCCCCGATAGAATGCCCTCAGCCGACCAAAATACTCATTGAATTTTTCAATCCCTCGCCGAAAGAGGGAGCGACTGTTTTTGTAGGCCGACTCGGGCTTCAGAAACCAGGTCGAAAGAACCGGCACAAGGGTCATCGACACGAAGTAGGAGGCCAGCATGGAGTACGCCACCGCCGCGGCCAGGGGGGTAAAGAGGAACTTTCCCTTGCCCAGAAGAAAGAGGACAGGGGAGAAGACGATCATGGTGGCAATGGTGGAGGCCATCACCGGCATGGCCACCTCTCCGGCTCCGTCCAAGGCTGCCTGCGCCGGGGCTTTCCCCATCTCGAGATGGCGGTTGGTGTTCTCCAAAACGACAATGGCGTCGTCCACCAGACGACCGATCGCCAGCGCCAGCCCTCCCAGGGTCATGATGTTGATGGTCTGCCCGGTGGCGTTGAGCATGACGAATCCCACCAGAAGGGAGAGGGGGATCGAGGTCGTGATGATGAGGGTGGAGCGGACATTCCCCAAAAAGAGCAGGATCATGGCCGCCGTCAGCAGGATCCCCACAATTCCCTCGCGCTCGAGCGAGGCCACCGAGTCCCGGATATAGACGGACTGGTCGAAGACCAGCGAGATATCGAGGCTCTTGGGCAGACCATAGAAGCTGTTGATCGCATTCCTCGTGGCATCGATGACCTTGACGGTGTTGGCCCCCTCCTGCTTGAGCACGGGGATATAGACCGACTTTCTTCCGTCGACGCGCACGGGGTTCGTCTGAATGCGGTAGGAGTCCCGAGCCTGGGCCACATCCCGGACGTAGACGGGCTGACCATCCTTCACCTTGATGGGAACGTCCCCGATGGTCTTCACCGGTCCCAAAAGAGCGTTGACGAAGACGTTGTAGCTCATGTCCCCGATCTTGGCGAAGCCGGCCGGCCAGATGATGTTCTGGCGGTTCAGGGCGTTGACCACGTCCCAGATCGTGAGCCCCCGGGCCAGGAGAGCGGTGTTGTTGGTGAACACCTGGATCTGGCGGGAGAGTCCCCCGAAGACGGGAGGAGCGGCCACCCCGGGAATCGTTCCCATCTGGGAACGCACGTTGAAGTACCCGATGTCGTACATCTGCATCTGGGTCAGCTCCTTGGAGGAGAGGACCAGATCGGCGATGGGGATGGCGGAGATCCCGAAGGGGATGATGATCGGGGGAAAAATTCCCGGCGGCAGATATTTCAGGGAAGAGTAGACGAGCGAGGTGACCATGGAGACGCCGGAGGAGAGCGGATAGTTCGAGCGGAAGCGGATCTGGATCATGCTGATCCCGACGAGGCTTTCCGACTTGACCGACCGGATATAGGGCGCCTGGAGAATGATGCGCTCCATCTGCTCGGTGATGTCCATCTCGGTGTTGTAGACGTTCATCCCCGGGAAGACGGTCAGAACCTCCACCACGGGAAGGGGGATCCGGGGAAGGATGGAGACGTTCATGGAGGTCAGGCTCTGGGCCCCGAGAAGAACGATCGCCAGGGCCATGGCCACGATCGTGTAGGGGCTTTTAAGCGACATCTTGACAAGAAACATGAACTCCCCCTGGCGTGGCCGTCATCCTGTCCTCCCCACTACCATCAGGGGGAGGTCAGGGTGGACGGCCTCTAGAATACGGTCTTGTGGAGCTTGACGAGAACGGTCTCCGATCCGTCAAGACCTTGGAGTATCTCGGTGTAGTCTCCGTTTCGATAGCCCACCACGATGGGCCGCTTTTTCTTGAGCCCATGTTCGAGAACGTAGATGAAATTTCCGTGGCGCTCCTCGATCACCGCCATGTGGTGGACGGAGAGAACATGGGGATAGACATGGAGACGGATCCGGGCCTTGACGTACATCCCGGGCATGAGAAGGTGATCGGGGTTGGCGACGTCGATCTCGGTACGCATCGTCCGCGTCTCGGGGTCGAGGCGAAAGGCATAGCGGGTGACACGGGCCTTGAAAATCTTCCCGGGAAGCCCCTGGGCGGAGAGCTCGGCCGGAATCCCGCGGACCACAAAGCGCACGAAGTGTTCGGGAACCCCCACGTAAAGACGCATCGTGTCGATGTCCTCGATCTTGACGATGGGAAGGGCGGGAGTGGTCCCCCCCGTCCCCGTGGAGACGAGGTTCCAGGGGTCGACATAACGGTGGGTGACAACTCCGGTGAAAGGCGCCACGATCGTCTTGTAGCGGACCAAAGAACGATAATATCCTGCCCGGGCTTCCCGTTCCTTCCAGCGGGCTTCGGCCATCTGGACGCGCTGGAGGGAAATCACCCGATGGTCCCCTTCCCAGACGTGGAGCTTGCGCAGGAAGGTGATGTGGGCGATGGCCGCCTCGGCCAGGGCCTTCTGCCAGCTCTGATAAAGCTCCGGATCGTAGATGTAGCCCAGAACCTGACCCCGGGTGACCCAGTCGCCCTTGTCCACATTCAAAAACTTCAGGTAACCGGGAACATGGCCGTAGACCACCGTCTTGCGGAAGCCATGAATGACACCCGGAATGGTCGTCCAGAGCTCGAAATGGCGATATTTGACGTGGCCGGTGCGAAAGCGGGTGGGGTTGAATGCGGCAGGAGCCGGGGGCGAAGAGGCCATTTCGGGAGAAACGGCGCTCGATTCTTTTCCGGAGAGATGTCGAAAAAGAAAAAAGGACATCAGGAGGACAGCGAGAAGTCCCAGAAGACCGATAAGTTTTTTGCGACGCGTTAGATTTGGTCCCACAGCCTGCTTTCAGAAGCTTTCATAGCCTATGAAACGTTTCATTCTCCATGAAAGCTTTCATACCCTATGAAAGAAAATTTTTTAAGAGTCTCCGGCCATTTCTTACAAGGAAACTCTCCACGCATATGCCCGAACAGGGAAGCTCATCCCCAAGCCCGAGTCTCCTCCCGCCGAAAGATTCTCACAACCGGATGACATCCATCTCAAGAAGGACCCCAGTCTGTTTTTTTTGGAAAAGGCGCCGGTCGGAACCGAGAATTGATAGGGAGCGTATCACACGAACGGCGTTTGTTTCAAGACAATCGGGAGGGGGAAAGACAGATTTTCTTATGGCCAAAATTAGTTTTCTTCGTTCCCCACAACCTCCACCCGGTAATCCTCCCCCTCCCAGCGGTCCTCGTCGATCCAGTAGAAGGTGAAGACGATTGCCTGCCCCCGGGAGAGCTCCCGAACGGGGAGGGCGACCCCCCAGAACCCCATTCCCAGAGGACTCGACTCTGTATTTCGGGGATCCTTCCAGCCGTCGACCCCCCAATGGACCATGGCCCGTCTCGACCAGAGAAATCGCAACTCCCGCCCTTCTTCCAGAGTCCGGACCTTGTGGCGGTGGCGCCAGAGCCGCCAGCCGACCTCCGGGCGAACCCCTCCATAGCGGGTCCAGGTGGCCTCCGGACGGTCCACGGGCTTTTTTTTCCATTCGCTGTGGGCCAGCTTGATGAACTCGGCGTGGGCCCAGACCAGGGGCATGGCCGATCCCGTGGGGGCCCCGGGATAGAGGCCTCGCTCCGGAAGGGGCGGGGCGTCCCACACCTGCTCCGGAAGAAGCCCCAGAGGGCTCGCCATCGTCGCCATGTCCCGGAGATACCCCCGGGCGCTCTCTCCCGCCACCACCGCCACATGGCCCCGCTCTCCGGCCAAAAGAGGCCAGGGACGTCCGCGGCCGGTCCCGTCGAACGGGGCTCCGTCCTCGTGCTCCCCATAGCCGTCTCCGTTGTAGCGGTACCAGGCGGTCCCGGCGGGCGTCTCGGCCCGGAGGAGACGGTCGACGGCCTTGCGGGACTCCCGAATGAAGGGATCCTCGGGCGACCTTAGCCCGAACCGGACCAGCTGAAAAAAATCGGTGCTGATCTGGTCGCAGGCGGGAAGCCCCGGATCGTGGCAGCGGTTCTTGATGAGTAGATGCAGCCCCTTGGCGGCCAGATCCTCCAGAATCGCCTCCGGAACGGCCCGGAGATAGTAGCCCGAGACCCCGATCCGTCTGGCAAGGTCGGTCTCCCCCGACCAGCACCACCGCTCGAGGCTGGCATTCCAGGTGTCGGCCACCCACAGGGCGGCCTCCCTTTCCTCGGCATCGAGGAGAGCCGATCCGTCCACCAGCGCGGATATCGCCACCGCCAGGGTGAAGAGGTTGATCCCCGGATCCTCCTCCCATCGGTCCTGGCCCGTCACCGGCCCCTCCCGGATGATGAACGAGAGCGCCCGCACGATCATGGGCCGAACCCCCTCAAGATCCAGGGACCCCTCCCGCGCCAGCCAGGCGGCCAACAGGACGGGAAAGGCGGCCTCGTCGAGCTGGAGCCCCTGCCAGTAGGGCTTGCCCCCCAGCCACTGGTTCTGAAGCCAGTGGCCGTCCTCCTGCTGGGTGGCCAGGAGATAGGCCAGGATCCTCCGGCCCAGATCGCGGTCGCCCATGGCCAGCGCCGCCCCGGCGCTCTCGGAGAGATCCCGGCTCCAGACGAGATGGTAGCCTCCCCGGCTGTCGGAGGCCTCGCCCCAGGGGATGGAGAGGCTGGCGATGAGAGCTCCGGGAAAGGTCTTGTCCTCGTGGACCTTCAGCACCATGGCCGAGGTCCGGTAGACCTTCCTCTGGAGTGCCGTCATCCGCGGGGGAAGATGAAGGCTCTCCTGCCACTCCTTCCACAGGGCCACCTGCTCCTCCCATTGGCTCTCGAAGCCCTCCGCCAAGGCGGAAAGAGAGAGAGTCGAGGCGGCCTCGGGGCTTGCGGCAAAGGCCAGGGCCAGCGTCCCCGAGGGCCCCCCTTCTCCCGTCAGGGCCACCTGCCCCGGACCGGCCGAATCCCAGCTCCAGACCATTCGCCCGTGGCGGGCAAAATCCTGCCATCCGTCGCTCTCCTCCGTCTCGCCGCAGGAGAGTCGCGTAAAGAGCTCCTTGCCCCCGGACCCCATCCCTCCCAGGGAGAGGGAAAAGGGGCCCTGGGAGGCCGTCAAAAACTGTCTCCCGTGCCAGGAGAGAACACGGGCCACATTGCCGAAGGCCTCTCCCCCGAGCCGGGCGGAGAGGAGGGGATAGACCCGAAGGGGATCGGCGGAGACGAGACGGTACTCGACGAGAAGGACGTCCCGGGCGGGGGCGGCCACCACCCGACAGGTGAAGAGGAAGCGGTCATGAGTGTGGCGGATCGTCACCGCCGGGATCCCCTCCCCGGCCGCCTCGACCTGGACGTTTTTTGCCCCCTTGAGCTCCACCCAGAATCCCCGGTCGTCGGCCACGATGAATCCCAGATCCTTGACGCCGGGAATGTCGACCCGGGGAGAGTAGACCTCGGAGATGATTCCCTGGGAGAGGGTGAACCAGAGGCGGGAAGGTCCCAGGGATCCTCCCACCATCTCCTTGGCGGCCGGACTCCAGACCGCCCGGGTTCCCCGGGCTTCGGGGGCCTTCATCGAAGGGGCTCCCGTGGGATTGATCCCGCCCCCTGACAGGCAGGATATTCGGCATCGTGCATCATTGGCTCGCTTTCGGAAAGAGGTCCTTGAGAGATTCGAGACACTGCCGTTGCCGACAAAGGCTCCCCGTTTCGTCCCGAGGGATCCCGACACACAAATCGGAAAAAAGGTGTATAATGAATCCGATGATTTTTATTTTTGAAACTCCTTACAAGATAATTTGATGTAAGGAGTTTTTCGACAGACAATCAAAAGTATCGATTGACAAGGAGAAAAAAATGGATGCAGGAAAGAACCCCAACTCCCTCGACCGATTCTCTTCCTTCATGGGAGAGGTCGAATCCCTTCGTCCCTCCCTTCTCGGGCTCGACAGCTTCCGGGGGCTCAAGGTGGAGATCGAACGATTCCGGAGCTTCATGGCCGAGCTCGACAAATTCAAGCTTCTGCTGGCCGAGATGGACCGGTTCCGGACCTTCTTCCTCTCCGAGCAGGACCGGATGAAATCCCTCATGGCGGAGATGGAGCGGTTTTCAGGGGTGATCGCCGAGGTCGAACGTCTTCGACCCTTCATGGGAGAGCTCGACAGCTTCCGGGCCTCCCTTGACGAGCTCGAGCGCTTCAAGAGCTTCATGGCCGAACGAAAGCCCTGAGCTCTGTGGACTCCGGCCAGAACCGGGGATATCAGGGAAGAAAGACGGAGAAGTCGATTTCGGGGAAGAGGGCGTCCTTCCCCCGGATCTCCTGAAAGACATCCTCCCGGTAGCGCCCTCCCACGACCATCTCCCGCAAAACCCAAAAACGGTAGAGATGGTTCTTGATCCGGTCGACGGCATAGTCGATCATGGTCCCGGTCGTCATGATGAAGGGCCAGTCGGAGCTCTGGGCCAGAAGAAGCTCCCGGGCCATCTGATTGAGAATCTCCCGATCCTGTCCCGACACGCGTCCCGAGTGGGCGGCCAGGCGGGTCATCTCTCGCGCCGCCTCGAAGAGAGGGGCGTAGATCCAGTCGTTGGTCGAGTTCATCCAGAACTCGTAATAGCCGTTCTCGCCCCACGAGGAGGGCTCGGGGTCTCCCCCCGAAGCCGGAATCCCCTGTTTGACAAGCTCGACCGGAGTGTGGACCGCAAGGGTCCGGCGCCGGGCGACCTCCCGGTAGACCTCCTCGAGGAAGTTCACCCCCTCGAACCACCAGTGCCCGAAAAGCTCCGCATCGTAAGGACAGACGATGACGGGATCGATACCTAGGGTCCCCGAGAGCTCCCGGACCTGGGCTTCCCGCCGGGAGACGAAGTCCCGGGCATGATCCTTCACCCTCTCCCGGGCCAATTCCGGATCGTAGATTTCCTTTTGGTCGGTGGCGCCCGTGATCCGGTGGTATTTCAGCCCGGTCATTCCCCGGGGGCCGTCGGTATGGAGATAGGGCCGGACGTAGTCGTAGTCGAGGTCGTAGCCCACATCCCGGTAAAAGTCCCGGTAAAGGGGATCCCCCGGATACCCCTCCTTCGCGCTCCAGACCTGGCGGGAGCTGTCGGGGTCCCGGCCGAAGGCCCAGACGCCCGCCGGAGTGACAAGGGGGGCATAGACGCCCGCCGGGGGTCGGGGGTCGGCGTAGAGGAGTCCGTGGGACTCCATGAAGAAGAAGCGGATCCCTTCCTTGCGAAGGATGCGGTCCACCCCCTCGTAGTAGGCGCATTCGGGAAGCCAGATCCCCTGAGGGGCCCGACCGAAGACGCGGCGGAAGGTCGAAACCCCGACCCGCACCTGCGCCTCCACCGACCCGGGAACCTCCTGCAGGAAGGGAAAGTAGCCGTGGGTCGCCCCGCAGGTGATCCCTTCAAGGGCTCCCCGGTCCATGTGGCGCCGGAACCCTCCGAGAATGTCCCGGCCGAGCCCCTCGCGATAGACCCCTTCGAGATAGGCCAGATGGCCCTCGTAGAATCTCGCGATCTTCTCGTAGGGCCCTCCCCGGGTCCTGGCCGTCTCCCGTCCGGCCAGCTCCCGAAGAAGCGAGAGCCGGGCCTCGAAGCGTCCCATGAGAAGCGGGTCCTCCAGCATGGAGACCAGCGTGGGGGACAGCGTCATGGTGATCCGAAAGCCGATCCCCTCCCGGTCGAGGCGGTCGAACATGGCAAGAAGGGGGAGGTAGGTCTCGATCAGCCCTTCGAAGAACCAGTTCTCCTCGAGGAAGATCGAATGGTCCGGGTGGCGCACATAGGGAAGATGGGCGTGAAGCACAAAGACGAGATTTCCCCGGGGGGTCTCCATGAAGTGTCCTTTCTCCGCACGAGGCAAGAGCCGGCGGCAACAGGGGTCGCGCTTTAGTGGGCAGAACCGGGAAGGCTAAGGATGAATTTGGGAGCCTCGAAAGGGGTGAGCGGGTCGGCCTTTTCCCTCAGGGCCCTCTCAAGCGACGCGAGAATCTTTCCAGGGTCGTCGTTTGGACCCTGGATATAGAGAGGTTTTCCCTCTTGGCCGTACTCGAAATTTGTCGAGTAGGACCGGTCCGGTTCGAAGGCAGGGCTCGCGAACTTCCACTCCGCATGGGGCTCCTGTCCGTAGCTTCGAGCAAAGTCGATCGCTCCCAGAACAAAGCCGCGCACCTCTTCGTAGTCGAGGGGAATCGCTTTCATCGTGACGTCTCCCACATCTCCCGAACTGTCCTCGTAGATCTTCTCCCAGTCCTCCGAGGAGAGGTCGAGGGTCCCGTCGGGAGCGAACGTGGCCTCCTTGGCCACCCGACCGGCGTAGCCCTCCATGAAGGTGATCATTTCGATGTCGGCGAGGATGCATTTGATATCGGCCGGGGAGGCCGCCATCCGAAAATTGACGTCTTTGACCCCGAGAAGCAGTCGGTCCACCAATGCCTCCACTGCGAGAAAGCCCCCGTCGGGAACCGCCCGGACCACGGTGGCCATGACAAGTCCCATGTCTTTTTCGTAGGCCTCCGTCAAAAAGCTCGCGACGACCGGGGGAGAAGGGAGGGCCGAAAGGAGCCGGTGGGCCTCGGAGAAGGAGACGGGACCTCTCCGTGGGAATTTCCGGCAGCAGAACTTGTACTTCTTCCCGCTTCCGCACGGACAAAAGGTATAGGCCGCCGGGCGCGTGCGGATCATCGATTCTTCCCGAAATGGCGGGCCAAAACCGGGGCGGTCTTTTCAAGGCCCAGCTTTTTGAAGAGAGAGACAAAATTCGCTTCGAGGTCGTCCATGATCCGGTCGAGCACGGGGGCGGGAAGATCGAGAAGGGCCTTCTTGAAGGGGCCGTAGACCCGCTTCCGGTTCTTGTAGAAGAACTGCTCCTCCGTCTCTCCGGACTTGCGCTCCCCGGCAAACTCCCGGGTCATGTAGGCCTCCATCTCCTTCTTCAGCGCGGAGGGGAAGGAGGGGTGGTCGAAGAGGGCGTTCTGGAACCCTGTGGCGAGGTGGATCTCGAGAGTCCGTACCTTTGGGAAATGATCGAAGAGCTCCGGGGGCAGGGTCGAGGCCCCGTGCTGGACGGCTCCCCCCATGTGGTAGCGGCTCCGGGCCCGCTCCCCCAGGGCCTCGAGGGTGGCGAAGTCGAGGTTCACCGGGGCCACGCGGCCGTCGGGAAGAGGGACTCCCCCATGAGAGGTTCCCGTCTGGACGCTGATCTTGCTGATCCCCGTCGCCCGACCATCGTGGCGGGCCAGCTCCTCCCGATAGACCTCCATGAAGGCATCGAGCTCCGCTGGAGTGGAGTTTTCCTTTCCGACCTCTCCGATTTCGCCCCCCACGGAGACCGGCTCCTGGGAGCCGTCGGGGGTGATCTGACGGATAAAGTGCGTCAGGAGCGCCGTCATCCGGCCGTTTTCCCTCTGCTGGTCCCGAAGGTCGCTCGGTTCGAGGGTCACCAGGGTGGAGGCATCGATGTCGATGTTGCGGTAGCCGGCATCGATCGACTCCTGGATGAGCTTCTTGAGCCCCAGGATTTCGGACTCGGGGTCCTTGGCGTAGCTCTTGGCGCTGAACTGGTAGTGGTCTCCCTGAACGAAGACCGGGCCGGTCACCCCTTCGGCCAGGGCGGCCGCCATCACCAGGGCGGCATACTCCATCGGCCGCTGATAGGTGTAGCCGATCTCGCTCTTGGCCAGCTCGAAGATCACGGGGCCACCGTCGATCTTTTTCATGGCCCGGAAGATGCGGCGGACGGTGTGGAAGGTCAGCCCCCGGACATTGATCGCCGGCACGGTGAATCCCTTCTCCTCTCCCCGTCCGATGGCGCGATAGAGGGGTTCGATGGAGGCCATGCGGGCTCCCGAACGGCCAAAGGCCTCCCGGATGAGGCGGAAGGCGGCGGAGCGGATGTCGGCCACGGGATGGAAAAGAAGATCGTCCATCGCCTCGCCGAGAGACTCCCGGACAAAGCGGGGGAGATCGGTGACGGCGGGACTTCCCCCCGGGAACTCCGCCACGTAACGATAGCGCTTTTGCCAGTCAGAAAGCGTTTCCTGTGCCTTGCCGGTCATCGCGGATCCTCCTTGGATTGCCGTCACCTGGGACGGATGGTCTTTTCTTTCGGTCCCCTCCCCTACCAAGCCCGGAGATCCGGGAAGGGCGACCCTGCCTATCGCGAAAAAAAATCCTTTACGGAATCGTGATCTCACGCAAAAACTGGGCGGCCTCCTCGGGGGGGGTCGGGTTGATGTAGAACCCCGTCCCCCATTCGAACCCTGCCACCTGGGTGAGCGTCGGCATGATCTCGAAGTGCCAGTGGTAATAGTCGTCCGACGCCTTGTCCTGGAGCGGGGCGGTATGCAGGATGAAGTTGTAGGGAGGGTTCATGAGGGCCTTGTTGAGCCGCTTGAGCACGTCGAGGAAGATCTTTGCCATGGCCTCGTACTGGGATTTCTGCCCCTCCTGGAAGGACGAGGCGTGGCGCTTGGGAAGGATCCAGACCTCGAAGGGAAAGCGGGAGGCGAAGGGGGTGATCGCCACGAACTCCTGATTCTCCGCCACCAGCCGGGAGCCGTCCATGATCTCCTGCCGGATGATGTCGCAGAAGATGCAGCGCTCCTTCTCCTCGAAGTGGGACTTGGCCCCCAGCATCTCCTCGATCACCACCGTCGGAATGACCGGAAGGGCGATGAGCTGGCTGTGGCTGTGTTCGAGGGAGGCGCCGGCGGGCTCTCCGTAGTTTTTGAAGATCATGATGTAGCGGAACCGCGCGTCCTTTTTCAGGTCGAGGATCCGGTCCCGGTAGGCCCACAGGAGATCCTCGAACTCCTTTTCCGAAAAGGAGGAGAGGGTCTTGCGGTGCTCGGGGGTCTCGATGACCACCTCGTGCGCCCCCACCCCGTTCATCTTGTCGTAGAGGCCGACGCCCTCGCGGTCGAGGCTCCCTTCGACCATGAGCGCGGGAAACTTGTTGGGAACGACCCGCAGGGTCCATCCGGGAGAGTTGGGAAGACCGCCCTGGGGACGATAGGCCAGGACTTCCGGGGGCGTCTTGTCCTCCTGTCCGGCGCAAAGAGGGCAGACCTGATATCGATACTCGCTCTTGTAGGCCTTGTAGTCGACCGGACGCCGGCTTCGGGCCGTGGAGACGATGACCCATCGACCGACGATGGGGTCCTTTCTGAGGTCAGGCATGGACGGTGCTCCTTGATTCGGGTCCGCAAACGACGGTGATCGATCCCCCCTCGCCAAAGAGACGGTCGAGGGAGAAGCCCTGCATGAACAGCGTTCCCTGGAATGTCTTTTCAAGCCCCGCCTCGGAGAGCGAGACGGTCTCGATGGGACCGTGGAGGAATCGGTCCGACCCCGAGAGGAGGACCCGAAAGGCGGCCTTCGACCAGGCGTCTTCTCCCCGGTAGCCCGTCACCGCACCGTAATCTCCCGGCTCATCCCAGAGGACGGTCCCGCCCCGTCCCTCAACGGAAATGATCCTCCCGGAATCGTGTCCCGCAAGGAGGGTGAGGGGAATCTCCACCCAAAGCCTCTTCCCCTTCCAGGATTCGGGAAGGGAGGGGCTTCCGGGAGAGTCGAGACGGTAAGTGACGGTGAAGCGATCCGCAAGAAAACGGTACTCCTTGGAGAGCCGCAAGGGAAGTTCCTCAAGCGCTCCCGAGAGCGAAAACCGCAGTCGGTCCTCTCCGGCCTCTTCGAGACGGGCCGGCACCTCCCCGAGGTCGACGAGAAAGACCGATCCCCCCCCAAGAATATCTGCAGAAGAGGCCCCTGAGAGGGCGATCCCTTCCGAAAAGGCCCGGCGGGGGCGCCGGTCGTACACAATGCCGGCCAGGGCATCCGAGCCCGCCCCGGCGTTCAAATCGTGGATCGAAGGAATTCCCCCTCCGGCCTCCTGATGCCCCGCCTTCTCCTGACTCTGCCGCTCCCTGTCCTCCCGGAAGCGGATGTGGTAGGACTCCTCCTGGCGGGTCAGGGTGTTGGTCAGATGAAAAGCGGTGGTCCGGTCGTCGAACTCCAGCACGGAGCCTCCCCGTCGGGGGGTGATCCAGAGGTTGTAGGTTCGCGTCCTGACAAAATGGTCCTCCGCTCCGTCGGCATCGAAATCCCCGGCAAGCCGTGCCGGAACGGGAAGCTTCCCGGCCTCTTCGAGCGCCCTTTCCGCCTCGAGAAGGCTTCTGTAGGCTTCGTGGCGGAGGTTCGAGAGGTAGAGGCCTCCGAAGAGACCGTGCCAGTAGACATCGTTGCCCTGGGCCCGGAGATGGGGAAGGAGAACGGAGTCCGGGGGGGTTGCCCCCGGATAGGCCTCCGCCACGAAACGTCCGGTGAGCAGCATCCGGTGGTAAAGGCGGTGAACGTCGGGATACTTCACGAGGAAGTTCTCGAAGATCCCTCCCCGGAAGAGGGTCCGGAGATCCTCGTCCGCCCCCTCCCGCTCCCATTTTTCGAGCCACCGGTGGTAGGTGTGGCCGATCCTTGCCGGCAGCGCCCACTCCATCATCTCCGTGTAGGAGGCGTTGGGCAGGACAGCGATCCCGGTGGGAGCGCTTTCGCGGGCCATCTCTCCCATGGAAGCGACCCTCAGCCATCCCCTTTGGGCGCTGAGCTGGGAAAAGAGGTGTTCGAGATAGCCCTCCTCCCAGACCCATTTGTAGGTGGCGGGCCAGACCCCGAACTTCTCGCCGTCGTCGGCATAGGTCAAAATCTTGCCTCCGCGCGCCTGGCGGTCGAGAAAGGAGAGGAGCACCTCCGGAGGGCGGAAGGGGATCAGGTAACGCAGATCCTTGGAGATGGGGAAGATCTTGAGGGGATGGCCCTCCCAGCTGACGGTGTAGTATCCGTGAAGGCGGTCGTCGGGGATCCCCGCCAGGTGAAAGTGATGGTCGTCGAGAGGGGCGCAGGAGAGGCCCAGGGGAGCGAGCCTTGCCGGCAGATCGGTCTCCCAGACCCTCTCCGCCAACCAGAATCCCTCCCCCTCCCCTTGTCCGAAGCGCTCCCGAAGGTGCCGGCGCATGAGGTCGATCTGTCGTCTCTGGTCTTCCGGCCGGAGCCAGCAGAAAATCGGCTCGAAGAATCCCCCGCCCAGGATTTCGATCTGACCACGATCCACCATCTTCTTGAGAAGATCGAGAAAAGACGGCTCGTGAGCCTCGATCCACTCAAGAAGAGGGCCTGTATAGTGAAGGGAGGCGTGGATCGCCTCGTATTGCCAGAGAAGCTCGACGGTCGGGCGGTAGGCCCGGTCGAACGACTCCCGGAAGACGTGGTCGAAGTTTCCGGCGGGCTGATGGTTGTGCATGACGAAGACCATCGTGGCCCGTGTATCGGTTCTTTCCTGGTTCATCAGACCCTCCAGATCGATTTGACAAACTGGTCATCGGGAATCTGGATCGACAACGTATGGCCGCGAGGGCACTGGTCGATCATCTTCTTGTCCTCGTAAAGCTCGAGGATCGCGCCGATCCACTCCCCGGCCTCGAGGGAGAGAAGCGCATAGGGAACGGCGATCTCGACAATCTTCTGGTAGGCCACCCGGGCGGTCCCCTCCGTGCCATCCCCACCGCAGGAGAGAGGAACGTCGCGCACCCCGGGAACGAGGGGGAGACAAAAGCGCGTCTCTTTCCGGTCGAGGAAGCGGATGTCGAGCCGGGGAGAGGGGTGATCTTCCGGACGGTAGTGGGAGTCGAAGTCGACCCGCAGGTAGAGTTTCTCCTCGTCGAAGCCGAAGTAGACGGAGGCGATGGGGGAGTCGCGAAGGTACATCGACCCCTGGAGCTTGTGGTTGTCGTAGAGACCCGCTCCGGTCCACTCGAAATAGTGGCTGACCTCGCCGTCGATCACCGGACGGATGAAATCCACCGGAAGGGAGAGGCCGGCCGGCTGGTCGGCCTGGCGGACGGGCTCGTTCAGGATCGCCGGAGGGACCTGGCCCAGGAGCCGGAAAACGTTCTGCTGGTGGATCCGGAAGAGGCGATCGAACTCTCCCGACTGGAGGCTTTTGAAGTCGTCCCCGTACCACCAGAACCAGTCGGAACCTTCGGCCGCATAAAGCTCCTGGCGGGCCTTTTCGATCTGCTCGGGGGCGGACGATCCCTTCGCCAGAATCTCCGCGAAGGCCTGTCGGGTCGAACGAAGGAAGTTCCACCCCTTGTTGTCCTCGGGATGGCCGATCCAGATCCGGAAGTCGTGGTTGATCCAGGAGCCGGTGGCCAGCCGATCGAGGGGACGCGCCGGAACCTTCTCCAGGGCCTGGGAGACCGTTTTCGTCCCGAGGAACGAATGGGTCGAAAGGCGCTCGTACAACGTTTTGAGGAAGTGATAGCCTCCGTCGGAATAGGCTTCCCAGGGATTCTCTCCATCGAGGATGATGGGAATCACGGCCTCCCGACCCGCCCCTTCCTCCCGGCGGGAGATTTGCTCCATCTGCCCGATCAGATCCTGGGCCGCCTCGGTGCCGTTGAAGCGGGCATAGGAAAATCCGATGCGGTCGGAGAGGTTGCGATCCCGGAAGACCATCCGGATCCTGTCGTCGCCGATGCGGATCTCCCAGGGTTCATAGAGAGTTCCCTCCCCTCCCTTTCCCGCCATGTCGCGGGAGATGTAGAGGATGTCCTCGTCGGAGGCCATCCAGGTGAGCCCCTGACGGGCGGCAATGGAGGCCACTTCGGGGGAGACCGAGCCTTCGGAGGGCCACATTCCCTTGGGTCGGATCCCGAAGATTTCTTCGTGGCGGGCCAGGGCCCGGGAGATCTGTCCCTCGGCATCTTCGGGGTAGGCGAACTCGTCGGGAAGGGGAAGGTTGGGGTGAGCCCGGCGGGCGCTCTTGGACGAGACCAGAAGAGGGAGGATGGGGTGGTAGTAGGGGGAGGTCGAGATCTCGACCAGACCGTCTTCGGCAAGCTTCCTGTAGAGAGGCAGCAGCTCCTTCAGGATCGTGTTCTGGAGGGAGAAGAGCGCGGTCTTCTCGGCCTCGGTAAAATTGGCCCCCTGGGCGATCCACTCTTCTATCTCCGGATAGCGGTTCCGGGCGCCGTAGCCGAACCAGGTGAGGTTGAACCACATCTGGAGATCGAGAAAGTCCTGGACATTCATGTCGGAAACGACTCTCTGGTAGTCGGCATCCGCGACGGGCTGCCGCGACTGGATTTTCTGCCAGAGAAAGAGGTACCGGGGATAGGGCTTGACCATGGTCTCGAAGGCACAGGAGAAGAAGTTTCTCGCCATGAAGATCCGGTCCGCCAAGTCGAGGTCGGACGCCGGCTTAAGGGAAAGCACCTGGTAGGAGTCGACGACCGACCCGTCGGCCAGGGCCTTGATCTGATCGAGAAGAACGGGAACGAGATTGACCGTCTGCCGGATCTCGGGAAACTTTCTCGCCATGAAGGGAATGTCGTAGTACCCTCGCACCCCGTGAAGCCTCACCCACGGAAGAACCATTTCGTTGGTCAGGGGATCGAGGTAGGAGGGCTGGTGCATGTGCCACAGGAACAAAATATGGGAGCTCAAAAGGATTTCTCCAGAATTTTTTTGTCGGTCATCTCGCCGCGAGCCATCGGTCGATCCCGTCTTGGGTCACGACGACCACTCCCCCCGGAGAGACAAAGAAAAACTTTCGGTCCTCGACGGGATCGAATCCGATCCGGACCTCCTGGGGGATCCTGACGTCCTTTTCCACGATGCAGCGGCGCAGGTGGGAATAGCGGCCGACATCTCCCCCGTTGAAGAGAACCGACTCCTCGATGCGGGAGTAGCTGTTGACCCTGACTCCGTGGCCCAGGATCGAACGGTCGATCTGACCTCCGGAGATGATGGATCCTCCGCAGACGATGGAGTCCGTCGCCACCCCCACCCGCTTGTTCTTCTCGTCGGCGAAGACGAACTTGGCCGGGGGAACCTGGGGCCGGTAGGTCCGGATCACCCAGTAAGGGTTGTAGAGGTTGAAGGACGGCGTGACGGCCACAAGATCCATGTGGGCCTTCCAGAAAGCATCGATGTTCCCGATATCCCGCCAGTACCCCGTCTCCGTCTCGGTCATGCCCGGGATCGTATTTCGGCTGAAGTCGTAAACCCCCGCCCGTCCCTCGGCCGCCAGACGGGGGAGAATATTGTGTCCGAAGTCGTGTTTCGAGGAGGCTATTTCCGCATCCTGCCGGAGGACTTCCACAAGATCTTCCGTCCTGAAGATATAGTTGCCCATGGAGACCAGGGCGGTGGTTCCTCCCGGAACGGTCGGCTCAGGCTGGGCAGGTTTCTCCACAAAGTCCCGGATCCGTCCTCCGTCGACCCGGATCACCCCGAATTCGTGCGCTTCGGACAATGGAACGGGAATGGCCGCCACCGTCACGGCCATTTTGCTTTCCTGGTGCTGCTCCATCATCTGGCGGATGTTCATCTTGAAGATGTGGTCCCCGCCAAAGATACAGACATGGTCCGGTTTTTCATCGAGGATCAGGTTGAGGTTCTGGAAGACGGCGTCGGCCGTTCCCTGGAACCAGTGGGGGCCCGTCCGCATCTGCGCGGGAACCGGATCGACATACTGGTCAAGAAGGGGAGAAAGCCTCCAGCCCCGGGAGAGATGGGTGTTGAGAGAGTGGGACTTGTACTGGGTCAGGACCTTGATCTTGCTGTAGCCGGAGTTCACCACATTGCTCAGGACAAAATCGATGATCCGGTAGGCACCGCCGAAGGGAACGGCCGATTTGACCCGATCGGCCGTCAGGGGAAAGAGACGCTTTCCCTCCCCTCCGGCCAAAATGATCGTCAGAATGTTGTCTCTGTCCCGGGCCAGCATAGGCACCTCTCTTTGAGGGTGTGTCAGGAGCTTCCGAGGAAGGTTCGGTTTAAAGCCTTCAGGATCCCGGTTCGCGCGGGAGAGAGAGAAAAAAGGCCCCAAAGGAATAGAAGGAGGGAAGAAAAGAGATAGGTCGCCCATTTTTCTCGCCGCTCGTGGCGCAGAAGAAGGCGAACCGAGTAGAGCGCTCCGAACCCGCCAACCAAGAGAAAGACCCAGTCATAGACCATTGCGCCACCCCTTCTGATACCTCCCATCTTAGCAGAAGAGGCGATAAAGGCAAAACGGCGAATCTGTTCAGATCCTGAGATTTCTGACGGTTTTCCCCCGGGAAAGACGGGGCGATCGAAGGCTTGCGAAGAGGTCGGGGGTAGAAAAGGAATCGAGGAGAGGTCCGCGGAAATCCGGTTATGTCTTCCCCGTCGATGAGGAAAAAAAGGCGCAGGAAGAGCGTCTCAGAGACGCAACTCTCGCCCGTTTTTCGGGATTTCAAAAAAGATCGGCTCACAGTAGGGGCTTACGGGGCAGGGGAGTCAGGATGCCGGAGGGAGCGCTGTCAACGTCTGCACGCAAAAAACGACAGAACTGGCTTCTCTGCCTTCCTTTGGAGACCGAGCTTAAGGCTCCCCTTATTTCAATCACCTGCCGAGTTGTGGGGAATGCGTGGCTCGTCACCCAGACGGTTCTCATCCTCCCAATCAGCGGAGCGAATCCCCATTGCCGGGATTGAAAGATCCTGGAAGCCCCTTCGGATCACTGGCTCTCCGAGCTCTCGAAGACGCCATTTCCAGATCCGTGGAAGGTCGGAACCTGGAGCGAGTAGGGAGCGGACGCCGACCCCGCCAACGTGAGCGAATGAGCAACCTCGACCGACTGGCTCTTGACGTTCTTCGCTTGGCCGTCGAGGGTGATGACGCCGGAATCCCCTCCTCCGTTCCCGGAGCGGGACACGGTGACAGCCTTGCTCTCAACGGGCTGGATGGTACCGGAGTCGACGGCCAGGACCGTTTGATCTTTGGAGCGCGACTTGTAGGTCGTATTCGCAGAGCTCATGTCGAAGATGGTCGACGAGTCGTCGGACAGATCCCCCAGGCTCAACCCGCCTCCTCCCCCGAGAGAGGCCCCGAAGCTTCCGAAGGACGGAGCGACCAATGCCGGAAGGGGAGCGACCTCATTTCCGCTGTCGGAGGGACCTGTCGTCGCCTGGGAGGCCAACTCGACCGAGGAGCTGACCTGGGCCACGGGAATTATGGCGCTCGACGAAAGGGACAGGATGCTTCCTCCGGTAAATGCGGTCGGCAGAATATAGTCGCCCGCCGAAAGCGCGGAGAGGAAGGAGCCGTTTCCGGTCAGGTCGCCGGATACAAGCGCGACGGTTCCTCCAAGATCCGATCCGACGCTTGCAGCGGAGAGGGTCCCGGAGACGTTTCCGGCAAGGCTCGCGGATTGTCCTGTGGGCATTCCGGAAATCGTCGTATTCGAGGCGTTCAGGACGATCGCCGCTCCCCCGTCAGCGGTCTTCGAGGCAGTCGAACCCAGGGAGAGGGACAGAGGGGAGATGGATCCTGTTCCTGAGACCGTGGCGCTGTTCGTCCCGGTCAGCTGGACCCCGTTGACGGAGTAGTTGGAGAGCAGGGTCCCGCTTCCCGCCGAGAAGGACCCGGCCCCAACCGGGATCGAGACCGTATAGCCGTTCCCCACGTTCGCCACCGAACTCCCCCCGCTCAGATAGGATCCGGTCGCCGTGGTGAAGGTCGCGGAGTTGCCGTTGAGAAAACCAGAAAGAGTGACGTTCGGCGAAAGGCTCTGGGTCACACCGTTGACCGTCTCCAGGGTCGCCTGGCCCACCGCATAGGCATTGGAGCTTCCGTCATAGGTCTTGTTGACGGGGGAGAGGCTCACTGTCAGCGGAGCCGGGGTGACGCTCATCGCGGTGGCGTTTCCCGATGCGGAGACGAGGGTAAAGTCCCCGGCCACCACGGACGTACCGTCCAGATTCGTCCCGTAGGAGAGAACAGGGGTAATCGAATAGGAACCCACGTTGCTCGTCCTGGTTGCCGACGTCGACCAGCTTGTCGCCGTGACGAGGGAGGAAAGGGAGGGTGAGGTTGTCGAGGTGATGGTCGGGCTCGAGATCGTTCCCGAAAGGGCGGGAGCGGAGCTGCCGTAGGTCATGGAAGCCGCGGTGGCCGTGGCGTTCAGGGTAGCGGGGGTGATGGCGCCTCCCGAGGCCGAGACGGTAAAGCATTTTCCCGAAACGATTTGAACCCCCCCGATGGAGTAATTCGAGAGCGTCGCGCCACCACTCGTGGAGAAATCCGAATACGCCACATTCGCCGTGACGCCGTACCCCGACCCCACGTTGGAGACCTTCGTGGGATTCGTCGAGCTCGCGGTGTAATAGGCATTGCTAGGGGTCGTGCCGAGAGAGATCCCCTGCCCCGTCACCAAACCCGTGAAGCTCATGTTCGTCGACCCGAGCGTCGCCGTGTTTGTCCCGTCGTAGACCTTGCTGGGAGCGTTCGAGATCGCCACGCCGAGAGGCGCCGGGTTGATGACGCCGGACGACGAGGAAAACGCGTAAGAATTGCCGTTAATCAGCTGAACCGTACCGATCTGGTAGTTAGACATCGAGGTGGAGCCGACGAGGTTCGCAAACGAACTCGCTAATATGCTGGCCGACACACTATAGGAGCTTCCCACGTTCGGGGAGGATCCAGTTGAATAGGTTCCGTTGTTCACGTTAAGCGTCGCTCCCTGACCGGTGACCCACCCGGACACGGTCACGTTCTGGGCGACAGTCTGCTTAATTCCTCCGTTGGTGACTAAATATCCGTTCGGATTAGACGTCAGAAAGGCCTTCGAGGTTCCGTCGTATTCCTTGGCGATCCCGTTCGAACCGACGGTAAGGGTGAGTGCCGCCCGATTGATCGTCAGGGCGGTCGTGTTCCCGGACGCCTGGGCAATGCTAAAGTCCCCCGCCACGGCACCACCTCCGTAGGTGTAGCTCCCCGACGTGATTCCGTAGCTCCCCGCGTTGGTGGACGAGGTCGCCGTCGTCGACCAGGTTCCCGACAGGTTCGTCAGGCCCCCCGTCGGCCCGGTCGTTGAGAACGTCCCCGACAAAGAAGGAACCGTTCCCCCGTACGTCATGCTTGCCGTATTCGCCGTCGCCGTCACGGGAAGAGCCGTGATCGAGCCCCCCGTGAACGTTGTGGGAAGCGAGTAGTTCGACCAGGAGAACCCGGTGCCAGAGCCGGAATTGAGGTTGGAGGTCGAGAGGCTGACCGTCCCGCCGATACTGCTCCCGACATTCGAAGACGTGAAGGTTCCAGAGGCAGAAGTCAGTGCCCCGGATT
>JAJZHW010000002.1:0-96987 GCA_021810805.1 Nitrospirota bacterium | reverse complement strand
GACCAGGAGAACCCGGTGCCAGAGCCGGAATTGAGGTTGGAGGTCGAGAGGCTGACCGTCCCGCCGATACTGCTCCCGACATTCGAAGACGTGAAGGTTCCAGAGGCAGAAGTCAGTGCCCCGGATTGGCTATTCACAAACCCGGAAAGAGTCGCGTTTGATCCCGAGAGGGCCGCCGCCGTCGTGCCGTCGTAGACCTTCGAAAGCGTCGTCGAGAGAGTCAGCGCGGCCGGATTGATCGTCAAGGCCGACGAATTCCCGGAGGCTTGGGCAATGCTAAAGTCCCCCGCCACGGCACCACCTCCGTATGTGTAGCTCCCCGACGTGATTCCATAGGACCCCGCGTTGGAGGAGCTCGTCGCCGTCGTCGACCAGGTTCCTGACAGGTTCGTCAGGCCCCCCGTCGGCCCGGTCGTAGAGAACGTCCCAGACAAAGATGGAACCGTTCCCCCGTACGTCATGCTTGCTGTATTCGCCGTCGCCGTCACGGGAAGGGCGGTGATCGAGCCCCCCGTGAACGTCGTGGGAAGCGTGTAGTTGGACCAGGAGAACCCGGTGCCAGAGCCGGAATTGAGGTTGGAGGTCGAGAGGCTGACCGTCCCGCCGATACTGCTCCCGACATTCGAAGACGTGAAGGTTCCAGAGGCAGAAGTCAGTGCCCCGGATTGGCTATTCACAAACCCGGAAAGAGTCGCGTTTGATCCCGAGAGGGCCGCCGTCGTCGTCCCGTCATAGACCTTGGAGAGCGTCGTGGACAAGGCCAGCGGCGCCGGAGAAATATCCCACTCCCCCGAGGCGGCGACCGCGACCGTGCTCGTCTGGCCCGCGGGCGCACTCGTCCCGGAAAAAGTCGGAGTGACCGCATATGTTCCCGCATTGGCGGAGCTCGTGGTTGAAGACACCGTCACCCCGGAAGGAAGAGAGGTGGCCCCCATGTCGTAGGTCGTCCCGGTCGCTTGAGTGGCCGCCGTTCCGCTGTAGACAGAGGTCCCGGAGAGCGCCGTGACGGTGGCCGTGGGAAGATCGATCACCAGCATGGGGGCATTGCTCACCGTTCCTTCGTACCAGGGGGCCGCCGTTCCGGAGGAAGCAAAAGCCCCACTACTGTTCCAGGTATTAAATGTCCATCCAGAAAAATTCGTCGACGTGGCAAAAGCTGTGTCGAGAAGACCGCTCACCCCGGACGACGAGGAGCTTCCGACGCCGGTGGTGTTTGCGGGAGAGATCGTGGCGTTCGTGTTCCAGTAGTCGTCGGTATAGGTGCCGCTCGAGTCGGTTCCCACGACCCCGCCGGCGACGCCTGCGGAACCCGGGGATCCTCCCGTGCCGGTGGTTCCAGCGATTCCTACCGTGCCGCTCGAGACATTCCCGGTGCTATAGGCATACTCCACCGTGGCGGCATTCGTTCCCGCCACCCCGCCCCCGGCGCCCCCGTTCCCGCCAGTCCCATTTGTTCCCGAATTCGTTCCGGCATTGCCGCCCGCTCCCCCGGCACCCCCGGTCACCGCGCCCGTATTGTAGGAGTAGCCCACGACGACGGAGGCCCCGGAGCTGTTCGTGCCGACGACTCCCCCGGCGTCTCCGCCAGTGCCTCCGGTGCCCCCTGTACCTGTCCCGCTTCCTGCGTTTCCGCTGCCTCCCGCTCCTCCGACCACCGCCCCGGTATTGTAGGAGTACTTCACCGTCCCGGCATTGGATCCCGCGATCCCGCCGGCGCTCCCGCCATTTCCGCCATTTCCACCGGAACCGTTTGTCCCTGTGGCGGCCGCTCCGGTTCCTCCCGCTCCCCCGGTCACCGCTCCCGTATTGTAGGAGTACTCCACCGTCCCGGAATTGGCCCCCGCGATCCCGCCGACCGAAGCCCCCGCGCCTCCAGCCGTCGTCGTCGATCCCCCGACCACCGCTCCCGCATTGTAGGAATACTCCACCGTGCCGGCATTGCACCCCACGATTCCGCCCACATAAGAAGCATTGGCGGCGTCGATCGTCCCCGAGACCCCCAGGTTCTCGACGATCCCACTCGAGCCTAGAATCCCGAAGAACCCGACGTTGGTTCCCGAATAGGGCGTCCCGGAGGTCCCGATCGTATACCCGCTCACAAGATAGCCCTGGCCGTTGAAGATCCCGGAATAGGACGTCGTGGCGTTCCCGAAGGGTGTCCAGCTGTACGATCCCAATGCAAGGCTCGCGTTCAGGGCGTAGTTGTACCCCAGAGCCGCCGTCGTCTGATGACCATCGATGTACTCGAGGTCGGCACTTGATGAGAGGAGCATGAAGGCATGGGTCGTGCCGGTGCCGCTATTCGTATAGGCGGTAGGGGTGGCGTAGTTGCCCGGGTTGTAGTAGATGTCGAGGGTTCCCCCCACCGAGAGGCTCCCCCCCGAATTCACCGCCACCGTGCCGACTCCGGAAGGAACCCCACTTGTGGTGGGGGTGGTCTCGCTCCCCCCGATCGCCATGTCGTCGGCGCGCAGGGTGAGGGAGCCGGACGAGGCCGCGATCCCCGCGTTGACCTCGATATTGTTGACCGCGTTCAAGGTCAGCTTGTTGGTGGAGCTCCAGGAAAGAGCGCTGTCGACGTAGATATTGCCAAGCGATCCCTTGCCCCCCTGGGTGCTGTCGATGACGACGTTGCTTGATCCGAGCAGGGTGTCGAGGGTCGCGGCCGAGATGTCCTCGTAGTTCAGGACGTTTCCGGCCGTGTTGCTCGCCGTGCCCGTATTCATGCCGATATAGAACGATTGCGGGTCGAGCGTCCACGTACCGGTCGTGCCGTCGGGGGCGGCGGTGGTGACGAAGGCCCCGGGATCGACGTTCACCCGGGCCCCCGAGGTCTCGATGGATCCCCCGTTTCCGCCGTTTGGCGCCGAGGCGTCGAGGACGGCGGTGGGAGCGAGGGTCGTCGTCCCGGAGTCCATGCCGCTTTTGAGCACGATCGTTCCGGACTGCCCCCCCTCCTCCCGGGCCGAGATGATCCCGGAGTCGACCACCGTCCCTCCCCCCGAGGTCGCCACCGAAAAGGACGAACTCCCCGTGGAGAACATCGGGGTCACCGTGGATCCGGCGGCCAGCACGACCTCGCCCCCCGGGGCGGCGATCGTCCCGGTATTCGAGACCGATGTTCCCACCAGGGCCGCGACCCCGCCGGGGGAGACAGAGATCGTTCCGGCATTCGAGACCGCTCCGGTGGGGGCCCCCCACGGGGTCTTCGAGCCGAAGGCCATGACGCCGGCCGCGGAGACGGTGCTTCCCTGGCCGAAGACGATGCCGTTCGCGTCCATGAACTCGAGGATCCCGTTGGAGCGGACCGACCCTGAGATTCGGGCCGGGCTCGTTCCTCCGATGAAGTTGAGGGAGACGGACTTGGAGCCGGGAGTCCTGTAGACGACGCTCTGGCCGGATTTGACGTTGAAGCTCGACCAGCTGAAGCTGGCGCTTTGGGTCGACTGGCTCACCAGAAGCTTGGCCGTGCTGTATCCCAGCGTGGCCTGGCCTTTCGTCACCGTCCCCCCGCGGGGGAGGGCGTCCGCCTTTTCGAAGCCCGCCACCGGAAAGGGCCCCATCACGATCGCCGCAGAGAGGACCCCGGAAAGAATCGTCCGGCCGAGGGAGGCCGGCTTTCGGGGAGGATGCACGCGTCTTTTCATGGGAGAGTCTCCTCGGTTCATGCCGCACATAATAGCTCTGGGACCTGGTTTCCCTTTGTCTTCATCCGAAGACGAAAGGATGTCTCTATCGATGATTTCTAAAGTTTTTTTTCGTCGAGTTCCAGGAGAAAAGTTTTCATTATAAGCATGCGCCGATTATTTTTCGGAGGCAAGAGGCTCTCTCAACCCGGTCTCAAATCAGTCCCGGACACCCACGGAGAACCAGAGCTGGATGGGGATCCCCCCCTGGACGATGTTGCCCCCCGAGAGGGCGGTGACCGAGCTCCCCAGCCCCGCCAGAGGAAGAGCGCCGACCGGAGCGGCCACATCGATCTTCGCGAAGAAATGGGTCGCGGAATAGGCCTCCTCGACCCCCGGACCCATGGCGGCATACTGCGACCCGATCCCCGAGATCTCCCCGATGTCGAACAGAAAGGAGCTCATGAAGGCCCCCGTATCCACCCGGTCGGTGCGGGTGAAGGTCAGCATCCCGGCATAGAGATCGTTGCCGAAAAGGGCGGCCGTGGGGAGGGCGATCATGTTGGAGACTCCGCCCAGGGTCGCCTGGAGCATCGGATCGAGGGTTCCCGCCCCGACATATTGCTGGTCGACCGTCCCGAGCGACAGCGAGTAGACCGGGCTCAGGGTATAGGCGATCTGGCCGTTGGCGACGACATAGTTCTGGAGCCCCGGCGTGTCGTAATAGAAGGGGTTCAGGGGGCTCGAGGACCCGGACTGGGAGAGGTCGTATTCCGTGTCGGAGAGGTCGAAGGAGAGGCTGAGCTTTCCGAAGGTTCGGGAGATTGAAAGGTCCAGGATGGCCCCCACTATGCTCCGGTCGTTCTGCACCGTCTGAGAATAGATGTCGTGGAAGGACTTCATGAAGACCGTCTCCTTGACGGTCAGCTGCCCCTTCTCGCTCTGGAGCGGCGTCTGGCTGGCCCACAGGTCCCCGGAGTCGTTACTCCCACTGACCCCCAGGGCCTTGAGCGCACTGGTGTTCGATCCGCTTCCCCAGGGGGATATCCCGCCCCCCAGGGTATAGTTCATGGCGGAGAGGTCCACCCCCATCCGGAAATAAAGACCGAACGGCAGGGAGTAGGAAACCGTCCCCGCGTTCATCCCCCCGAAGGTCGTGGAGGCATTGACGGTGAAGAGCCCCCCGGCCACCAGGGCGTTGTTGACATCCCCCACCGCATTGAGAACGATGGCGCCGGTGGCGGCGTACCCGTAGTCGTCGACCTCGATCTGCGATCCCGAAAACGTCGAGACCGGCGTGATGTGGACGAGAAAATCGTCGTACTCCGGCAGAGCCTCCTTCGGAGAGAAGAGGTTCCCCGTGGAGAGCTGTCCCTTGGCGTCAACGCCGTAGAGATTGGTGGAGATCTCCCCCACGGCGACTGTCTGAAGAAGGATGTTCTTGAGGGTGTTCAGAAGACGCGGAGGAACCTCCACATGGAACGAGTCCCCCGACTCCTTCCCGATCGTGAGAAGCGGCCAGGAAATCCGGGAGAGGCGGTCGGACAGGCCATTGACGAGACCCTGGCTCCGGGGATTCTTCATGTCGACGAGAAGGTTGGCAAGGAGGAGGACGATCTGGCGGCGGATGTCCCGGGAAACGTCTTTCGCGTTGCTGTGAAGCGTCAGGATATGGGGCAGGGAAAAATTGACGTTGCGCGTGGCGATGGCCGGGACCATCATCCCGTCCGCCCGGGAAAATCCCGGCACCTGGGAGATGTCGTAGAGCCTTTGCGACATCCGGTCCGATTGGACGATCCTGTCCTTGGGAACGGGAATCTGATCCGCGGCGAAGTCGTTCTCCTTCTTTTCTCCCCCCGTCACGATCACCCTGTTGAGGCGATGGGTCAGGTGCCTCTTTCGAACGGCCGACTCCAGACGAGAAGCGACAAGGTTGAGCGTCTCGGGCTCCACCCTCACCCGGGCGATCAGATCGGACTCCTTTGACGCCTTCACGGGAAATCCCGTGCGCGTCAGGTTCCGGATCTCGGCGTTCAGAAGCGCCGTCTCCTCGGCCGTCGGGTGGGGGAAGAGCCGCTTGCCCACCCAGTCGGCGACACTTGCGCGAACGGCGGAATGCCAGTCTCCCTGGGGAACCCGAATCCGAAAGGTCCAGGCCCGGTCGAAACGCTCCGGGGAGGACTCATGGCCTCCTCCCGGTTTCGGGAGGGAGGGGGTCGAGGGGGGACAGTCCAGCATGATGATGCCGAGAGAGCCCGGGGACTGGCAGCTTCCGGCCCCGGCAGGCTCCGGAGACCACGCTCCGATCGCCCCCCCGATCGCCATCGCCCCCAGCAACGACCCCCAAAAGACCGGCAAAAGAGCCGCGCGTCCCGATCTGGCCGACGAGGTGTTTTCCTTCTTCGCGTTCAGAGACATCCTCCCGACCTGTCCTCAAAAGACATGATCCCTGGAAAAATTCCGGGATCCCTCCCACCCTCGGCCCCCGGCCTCCCCTCCTCCCGGACCGTCACCTCAGGAGATCGACGATGCACCCTTGTGACGGAGCCGAATCTTCCCGCCCGACCCCTGAAAAACTCCGGAGAAACTGGTCCTTCAATCAAAGACCGACAGCCGGGAAAAGAGGCCCCAAAGACAGATCGACACTCCTCCGGCCTCGAGTCTCCCGGAGACTTCCTTACGGACGCGCTCCCCCCGGAAAATCCCGGTCTCCGGTTCGGTCCCCACGCCGGTCCGGTCCACAAGTAAGGATCGCGGGAGGCGAGGGACCCCCAACGCGTCAGGAAGCCGCTATTCGGGAATGTCGACGAGAAATTCCAGAGCGCTCTCGAGGGGACACAGACGCTTGTCCGCCAGGGTCAGGATGACGGAGTCCCTCACGGGAACGAAGTCCCGGATCGCCACGGAGAAGGAGGCCTCCCCCTCCCGAAGCTTCTTGACCAGACTCTGCAAGATGGACCGGGGATACTTCTCCGTCTGGTCGAGCACCGCAATAAGATCGGCCAGGCTCATATCCGTCCGCATCTGGAGAAGGCGGGCCAGCTCCCGGTAGAAGGAGAGGCGAACCGCAAGAAACCGCTCCCGGGCCTCCTCTTCGGGATTTTTTCCCGGACCCTTCTCCCGGCCGAGAAGGGAAGGCTTTATTGCCATCGGATCATCCTCCACTCCCCGGACCCTCTCCATATTCAGGGATCCTCCCTGTCCGAAGGAGAATCACGGGGCGAGCCGGGTCATCGCGCGTTCTGGAAAAGCTTGACAGAGCCCGCGATATCGAGAGCCGCCAGCCGCACCGAAAGCTCCATCGCCCGCAGTCTCAATGCCTCGTCCCCGTTCGCCTGAAAGATCCCGATGATGGTCGGATAGGCCCGGGCGGCAAGCGACGGCTCCCAGAGGTCGAGGCGGTTCTTTTCGATCTCTTCGAGGAGCGCCTGAGAGAGCGCCAGGACGGGAAATTCCCGGCCCATCGGCTCGACAAGGCCCAGAAACTCGAGGTTCAGGAGAAAGCGGCCCCTCGGAGACGCCTCTTTGCGGCGGATTTCCTCGAACAGGGCGCAACCGTCGAAGACCCGTCCGTCCGCCAGTGCCGATCGAACCTTCGACAGAAGGGCGGAACCCTTTCCTTTTCCCTCGCCCTCCTCTTCGCCCTCTCCCCCCCCCGACCCCTTCGCGATCCAGGATCGTCCCTCCGGGGAGAGAAAGGGCAGATCCCCCCCCGAAAACGACAGCGTCTCGATCCCGGGAAGCCTCGCCACGAGAGACCGGAGGGCCCCCCGAAGACTCTCCGCCCCTCCCGCCCCTTCGGGGCCGCGCCCCTCGAGCAGGCTCCCCGCCCGGAAGGAGAGATCGAACCAGAAGGGATATTCCGATTGCAGACCCAGAAGAAATCGCAGGGCTCCCTCTTCGGATCCGGACCCGAGCTGGGCTTCAAGCGCGGAAAGGATGTGGGGAGGCGGAGCGGGAATCCGCGTCGTTCCGCCTTCGCTTGCCGGCAATTCCCGGATCCCTTCCCAGAGGATCATGCGCGACAGGGCCAGGGAGCGAGAGTCTCCCGGGTCGGCCTCGAAAAGGCGGTCGGAGAGCGCCAGGAGGGCCGGAGAAATCTGCTCGAGGACCAGAACGGGATCTCCCTCCTCGGGAATCGAGACGGCGTTTGGGGCCGGGCTCGAGCCACCGGAGGAGCTCGACGACGAGGAAGTCGGAGCCGGAGAGGAGGCGGCCGGGGGTTCGGGAGCCGGGGGAGGAGGGGCGGCCGGAAGCGATACGGGCAGACCCTCGATAAAGGGGTAGAGCGGAGAGAGGGAGGGTCCGTCGGGATCCTTTTCCCCCAACGTCCCGTTGAGCTCCCGGATCCCCTTCTTTCCCCTTTCCATCTCGTCGGGAGTCAGGGCCGGGGAGGTCAGCGCGGGAAGGATCTCCTGCATCTGGGCCATCCACCAGGTGAAGGCGTTTCTCCGGGCCCGAATGCGGGCGAGGGGAGGGAACAGCCCGTCCCAGTGGTCGGCGACCATCCCGTTCAAAACGGCGATCCCCTCCACGGCCCCGGCCGGACCGTTCGTCCGGGCCAGCGCCACGGAAAGATAGGCACCGACGAGAAGATCCTTGCTCTTCGTCTCCAGGATCGAGGAGGCCATCTTTCGGATCGCCGTCCAGTCGACCACGGTGGAGGCTCCCGAGGTGACGGTCTGGGACCGGTTCATCTCCGACTGAAGGTTCAAGAAAATGTCCTGGTCGCGAATATCCTCCCCCGCCGGAGCCTCCGGCCGGATGGGCGAGCGCCCGAGTTCGTCTCCCGTCATCATTCGCTCCCTTCTTTCATGAGTGAGTCGGGGGCGACGTTTCCGCCCCCTCCGCTTTCGCCTGAAACTCCGGAGGACTCTCCCGGTAGGCACAGGGAGATCTCTGTCGGAAGGCTGTCGACGGCGAAAGGATGGCTCTTGAGCGCCGCCTTCTGGTCGTCGATCTTGGTGGTGTCCTGGATGGCGAGCTCCTGGTCGATGCGGGCGATCTTCTCCTTCACCTTCTCGAGGGAGCTTTTCGCCTGCAGATAGTCCTGATAGCGGATGAGAAGGGTGTGGATTCCCTTGAACTGGTAGTGGACCGTCACATAGGTGACCCGCATGTTCTCGAGCGCCTTCTTCTTGAGCGGAAAGTCGGCCGGCGTCATGGTCAGACTCCCCTGGTAGAACTGCTGGGCGAACTGGATGAAGCCGTTCTCCCCGGAATACTCCCGGGTCAGCACGAGATTGCCGAGCCGTATTTCAAGCGAGGTCTTGCCGCAGGTGAGGGAGGACCACTCCCAGGCTCTTCTGACGGGAAGGTTCAGGTTGTTCAGCACATGCTTCTTCTCCGCGCACTCGAGCGTCAGGCGGGTCAGATACGGACGGGCCAGGGCCTCCGGGTTGACGTCGGTGGGAAGCCCCTTGATCACGACCGGGAATTTTGTCTTGGCCATCGACTGGATCTTGGTCTGGTCGTTCTGCTCCTGCTTCGCCAGCGACTGGCGAAGGCTCACGAGGTCGAGGTGGCGCTTCTTCATGGCCAGCTCGTTTTTCTTGGCGGTCAGATCAAGGGAGCGCTGGGAGTTGATCGTGTCGTTGATGAAGAGCAGGAACGAGGGCCGCATGGAGACTGTCCGTCCCTTTTGAGACACAAGCCTGAATCCCGCGGTCGTCCTCTGGACGAATGGGCCCATCGTCTTGTCCATGAATCCGGGAATGGCCCCTTCCGGACCCAGGAGAAACTGATCGAGATCCTTGCCCGACAGCGACGCCTGGGCGGGCGAGACCACCTTGGCGATCCACCGGTCCTGAATCTCGCAGGCGGCCTCCCGGTCGACCATGTCGAGGGCGGTCCAGAAGGGACCCGAGATGACACCCCACAGAATTTTTTCCTGAGGGTCATTGTCCGAAAGGAGGTTCTCCTGGAGCAAGGCCAGCGACTCCGAGGCCGAGACGAGAAGCGGGGGCTTCTTCGTCGCCTTCCGGGAATAGGAGTAGTAGTCCCCCGCAAGCTTCAGATCGTGCCCCCGGCCCTGACTTCCCTCGTCGACGATCGACGACAGGGTGGACATGTACCGGCTGTAGGCGCGCCCGGCCGCGACCAGGGACTTCATGGTCCGGCTCCCCTCGCGGGGACCGCGATGGAAGCCCGCCCGGCCGGATTCGTGGAAGGCCACGGCATAGCTCTGTATCTTCGCGATGAAGTTCGATTTCAGACCCCGGTATTTGGCGATCTTGAGGTATTCGCGCAAAAGCACCTTCCAGGGCGTTCCGGAATCCTCCGGGCTCTTCGGAAACTCGGTGTCGAGACGTTTCGCCAGAAGAAGATAGGGGCTGCGCGCACCCGGAAGGCTCTGAAAAACGGTCTTCCACTGAAGGACGTCGGCCAGCGTCTCCTCCCCCTGCGAAAAGTTGCGGAGATAGGCAAACCACTCGTCCTCCTTCCGCGCGTCGTACCAGACCCTGAATTTCTTGACCGACCGGGAGACGGAGAAGCTCTCGGGGCTCGCGTTTCTGACCTCCTCGATGAAATCCGAGATCCGCTTCATTCCGTTGTTGGTGAAGGCGGGTTGAACGACCGACTTGCTCAGGTCCTTTCCCGTTCCCTTCCAGAAGGTGGCCAGGGTCACCCGGTCGGTCTCGTCCCTCGCGTTGACCCAGTCCGCCAGCCAATGGAAATCGGGCAGGGTCTGTTCGACCTCCAGAAGAAGGGACTGCAGGGAATCGAGGTCCTGGCGGACAGGATCAAGGGGAGCCCAGGAGATATAGGCCAGATAGACCTTCGAAAAGTGCAGGGCTTCCTGGGGGGAGATCGAAGGGTCGAGAGCCACGATATCCTCGACTCCCGGCTGGGGACGGGTCCCCAGATCGGCAAAGGAGGCGCCGTCGATCCGGGCCTTGATGAGATTGATCTTCCGGACCAAGATGTCCACGTAGTCCGCCAGCCGGTGGTCGGGGTCGTCGTCGAGAAGCTCCCGGACCCGGGTGCGGAGGGCCTGGTTCAAATGGGGCAGGATGGCCGTGGCGAACTGGCGGTCGAAGCGGCGCTTCATGGCCTCCTCGAGGCGGCCCGTCTCGTAGGAGAAGGCCAGGAGCCTGGAGGCGAGGCTCGCGTCCCGCTGCGCCATCGAGTCGACGAGGCTTCCGTAGCGCTCCATGCTCTCCATGTTCTGGTGAAGATCTCCGTCGACGCTGATGGGACCGGGCTGGTGAGAGACCATGGTCCTCACCGTCTGCTCCGCATTGACGAAGGACAGGAAAAGATAGGCGCCCACCGCGACGCTGGCGCCGTACCACCCCACAAGAAGGATATCTCCCGACATCTGGCGAAGCTTTGCCAGAAATCCGGTCGGAGAGGCCAGCCCCTTGTCCTCCGGGAGGCGGCGCGTGAAAAAGTCCTTGAGAAAGGCCCCCGAGAGCAGGGCGGAGACTTTGTCCCCCTCCCTTGCCGGAGCCATCGCCGCCTTCCCCGAAGGAAGGGGGGCAAGGCGTCCGGAGGGGGCCTGCGGCCGGGCGGGAAGGGAGCTTCCGGAAGCCCCGCCGACGATCTCGACCTCCCGGTCCCTCCCCTTGGCAAAGTCGTGGCCGAGGATCTGGGAGAAGCGGGGAGTCCCCAGGACCCCGCTCGAGAAGAACAACCCCCGGAAGTCCGGAAGGTGGAGATAGGGAGAGGGGTCGAAGAGCCCTTTGAGAAAGGGGGCCATCAACGGTTCGAGGGCCACGATCTCGAGGGGAAAGACCAGCGCCTCGGGGTCGGGCGGGGGGGCATCCGCCCGAAGGAACATCAGGGTCCGGACCCTTTCGGCGGTGTCGCGGATCCCCCGGGCGAGGGTGGCCTCCCAGGATTCCTTGGGATCAGACAGTATCCCCATCATTTCGCCGGTCTGGGAGGGGGGAATGGCGTTGAGGTAGGCCCGGAATCCGGCGATCAGATCGAGCTTCGTGACCATGACGTAGACAGGAAATCGGACATGCAGGGTCCGCATGAGGGAGTCGATCCGCTGGCGGATGTTCTGGGACAGCTGGGAGAGCTTGGCAGGATCGAGCGTCCAGAGCTCCTCCACCGACACCGCCACAACGACCCCGTTGAAGGGCTCCTTGAGTCGCGTCCGGTGGAGGAGGCCGAGGATCATCGACCACTCCGGCATGACATCCTCGGCCGGATCGAGCGCCACGTACCGGCCGGAGGTGTCGAGAAGGATGACCTTGTCTTCGAGCATGAGCTCGATGGTCTCGGTCGGCGGGGGAATCTCCTCCCGCGAGACGGTCCGGAAGCGGATCGGAATGTTGACGTTGAGAAGAAGGGTGGTCTTTCCCGACCCCGTGTTCCCGAGGACGAGGTAGAACGGCAGCGTGGCGAGGGGGTTCGAAAAGAGCCCGCCCTCTCCCTGGACGTTCCGTCTCGCCGTTCTCCAGAGGCTCTGGATCGACAGGAGCCGCCCCGATTTGCGGTCGGTCATGGCAGAGCGCCGGAGATTGGCCTGGGCGATTTTTCGTCTCACGAAAAGCACCGTTCTCCGAGCGGAGAAGATGACCACCACCGCGACGAAGGCGACGAGGACCGACACCAGGAGGGACCAGTGTGCCCAGATGCCCACCAGCCAGAAAATCAGGAAGACGGCCAGGGCCACCAACAGGAAAATCACCGGTTTCAAGAACTTCTTCATCATGGAACCAATTCCTCCGGGTCAGTTGAGATGGGTCAGCGCGTTTTGGACCATGTGATGGACGATCCGGTCGAAGACCACATAGAGAATCAGAAGGACCAGAGGTGGCGACCCCCAGAGAAGAATCGTCTTCGTCCGGCGCTTTCTGAGGCTGACTTCGGGAGTCTTTCCAGAAAGGGCGGCGGTGGCGGGCAAGACGCCCGCGAAGAGGAACTCTCCGTCGGGATTTTTGGCCGGCTCCAGAAGGCCCTGGAGCCGCTGGCGAACCTGCAGGGCGCCGCTCTCCCCCCCCTTCATGCCAAGCTGCCCCTGAAAGCCCAGGTGGAGGATCATGTAGTAGACCCCCAGGACCTCCCGGTCCGCAGGTTCTGGCCCCAAGGCCGAGAGGCGCCGGAAGAACTCGACCCCCCCGTTGACGATCCTGAAATGCTCCTTCTGCAGGAGCATCGACCGCCACTCGTCGGCCCCCGGCCATTCGGTGCACATGAGGATCTCGTCGATCCAGACGACCACGGGGAAAAGCCCGTTTTCAAAGAGTTTTTCGTCGATTCCGCTCTCCTTTGCCGCCCGTCGGGCCCGCTCGATCCGCGACATGATCTCAGCCCGGATCTCAAGGGCGGAGGACTGGCATTTTCCCATCAGCCGATCCTTCACCCAGGAGGCGATCGGAACGTAGTAATCGGTCAATGCGGCCATTATTTGACTCCGACGAGGTCGATGGTGGTTCCGGCGGGAGCGGTGGGCCAGAAGATCTGGATCGCCTCCTCGCTGCGGATGGAATCCCAGATGGGGTCGCGGATCTCGATCCGGAAGTAATGGGTATTGAGACGTCGGGGGAGCCCGGAGGGCGGACCGCTCATCGGAGAGAGCTCGACCCCGGGAAGGGCCCGGCGGATCAGCGTATCCATGAGCGTGGGCGTCCCCACCTTGGCGGTGTCCTGAAAGGAGGTCTGAAGGACTTCGGCCTCCTCGTCGCTCCGAATCGCCAGATAATAGCGGGTCCGGGGAGAGAAGAAGGACTGGGAGAGAGTGGCCTGGAAGCCTTCGGGAGCCGAGGTCAGGCGAACGAGCAGGTCGGCGCCGATGGTCAGGCTGTTGAGGAGGGTAAAGAGAATGGTCTGGGCCCGGGCCATGCACCCCCAGATGTCCTCATGGACATAGGCGGAGAGGGGTTCGGGGAAGACGTCGGACTCACCGAACAGGTTGACGCTGTTGGAGAAGGTGCTGAGCTCCCCCACCATCTGCCGAAGGACCCCGTAGAAGACCCACGGATGGAGCGGGTCGCTCTCCGTGTATTGGTAGAGAAGCGGAACGTACCGATTGAGGGTCCGAAGGGCCAGAAGATAGGTGAGGTTGCCCGCCTCGGAGCTGTCTCCCCTGTCGTCCCCCGCATTCTTGAACTCCTCGAGCTGCCGGGCCCGGCTCGCGCACTCGTTCCGGATCTCCTGGGCGAGCCCAGCGAGGATGCGGGAGGCGGACAGGGCGAGAGAGGGAGGAATGAAGGTCGGGCTGACCTTGATGGCGCCGCCGTCCCACAGGACCTGGGCGACCGGAACGAGGTTGTAGTGGTCGAGGTGCTGGATCTCGCTGTCCCAGAAGAGGCGGATATTGAAGTACAGGCTCTTCACCAGGGCGCCGGGACCCTCTCCGTAGAGGTCCCGGACCTCCTCGGGGTCGGCCAGGGTCACGAAGCGGGTGCTGGCCCCTTCGGCATCGAGGGTGGAGACCACGGTCACGTTGGAGGCATTCTCCTGGAACCGTTGAAGTCCCGCGTAAATGGTGAGGGGACGGTCGCGGTAGGTCCAGTCCTTCTCGAAGGAGCGCGGGCGGATGACGGCATTTCCCGGAAACTGGACGTAGGTTCCGTCCTGGAAGATCGCGGAGAAGGAGTTGACGTGGCCCGTTCCCCTCGCGAGCGCCGTGCTCTGGATGTCGATCTCCCGGACGCCCCAGGAGAAGGGCTGGGTGGCATCGAGATAGGGCCGCGACAGGGCCTGCTGCAGAAGGTCCGTCAGCTGGAAGTGCTGGGGCTGGAGAAAAAGCCCCTGATGCCAGTAAATGGGTTTCAGCGATTTCATGGGGCGTAAACTCCTTCTCTCTCCTCGATCATCGTCAATGGGGGGAACCGTTTCTTGGGGCTTTGGGCGACGACCTCTTGGTCTTGGTCTGGGGGTCGAGGATCGCCATTCCCAGAAGATGGCGGCTCCCCAGCCATATCGAGACCTGGGTCGGGGCCGGACGGTAGTGGTTTTCCCGGAAGATGACCCCCGACCGCCGTACGGTCACGGGAAGGGGACGCAGTAGAATGTCCTGCTTGGACGAATACTCGGAGTACCCGGCGATGACTCCGAGATAGCGCGCGTGGTTCATCCGGTCGACCGTCAGAAGCTGATGGGCCCCGGGGGGAATGATGAATCGCCACATGGCGAGGATCCCCGTCCTCTTCTTCCCGGCGGCCAGGGTCTCCATGGCCCGGTCCGGATCCTGGACGAGCGGCAGAAACGCGTTGGGATCGCGAAGCTCCATGACCCCGACGACAAGGGTGTGGGGCCTCTTGTCGGCCAGGTTCAGGTCGAGGTCGGCCGAGACGTCGAGGGTTACGGCGTTTCGCTTGAAGGTCCAGTGGACCTTCTTCTGGACCTTGCTGTCGGGAGTGATTTCGGTGTGGACCGAAGAGCAGGCGGAAAGGGCCATCGCGCCAAGGGCGATTATGGCTCCCGCCATTCGGGCAAGACGGCGGGGCCTTTGTTGCGTCGTCATAAAAACAAGACTCCTTAGTTCTAGGGGGCCAGCAAAAGAACCGTCAGTTGGGCCGGGACGAGGCAGATACCCGGAGCGTTGATCTCGTTTTGCAGAGTGGATGAGGTGAGTCGCGTACCCGGCAGTCCCCCTACCAGTACCGTAAAGGAGCCGTCGAGACACATGCTCGGTCCCATCAAGATTTGCGAGATAACGCCTCCCTCGACTCCCACATCGTCCCCTTGGGTCAGGGGGACCTCGGTGAGGAGATTCTGGGCCGGAGCTCCTCCGAAGAGGATGTTGGGAACCGGCATAATTCCCATGGGGTTCGTGGCAATATTAGGATAGGGAATCGGAACGGGGACCCCCAGAACCGGCGTTTTACACACGTCGGGGAATCCAAGCGACATCCCTCCCATCTGGCAGTTGGCAAACATGCGAGCCTCCTTGTCAGCCGAGATGAATCTGGTTGGAGTCGATCTTTACAAGCTCCTGTGTTGAGACAAGAGCGGTCTTTGACTGGATCGACACGATCGACTCCGACTCGATCAGCGTTTCGCCCGAGACATGTTGGTCGAGGGCGTCGATTTCCCTGATGGAATCGCGAGCCCGGTCGTGAAGCCATTCGGCGACCCGGTCTAGGGTCTTGGCGATCTGGGTGATCCTCTGCCCCATGAAGGAGAGGACTCCTCCAGTCAGGGACAAGCGTTCGGAGACGACCTCGCATTCCGAAAATTCTCCGGTGAAGCGCTTTCCCCGGATCCGGGTGGCGGGGGATTCGACCTCGAAGCCGCCCTGGGCCCGGAGCGTGAACGGTCGGCCCGACACGTTCATGACGAGCCCTTCCGGGAACCGCATCGTCCTTGGAGCCGTCTCGTTGCTTCCATCTCCGGCGACGATCGACAAAATGACGGGCGGGTGTCCCTCCGGAAAAAAGAGGACGACCCGGTCCCCCGGTCGAGGATCCACGATGCATCCGGTTGTCGAGACCGCCGTAAGAATCTCCCCGTCAAGGGCAATTTCGGCCTTGTCCTGAAGGAATCTTGTCACGAGGCCTATTCGAAGAAAGCTTTGGGTCTCCGGAAGGGAGACGAGGGATTCGGGAATCATGGGATCTCCTATCCTTCAAAGGGTCTGGGTTGGAAGTCTTCGGCCTCCCCCCGCTCGGCATCATTTTCGTGAGCGAGGCTTCGGGTCGATCCCGAGAAGTCGGCAGTGGAGTCCTTGGCGCGATGGAAGTTCGCCCGGTCGAGGCTGGCTCCCAGAAACAGGGCGGCCGTCAGGTCAGCATGGGAGAAATCCGCGAAGGAGAGGTTTGAGTTGGAGAAGTCGGCCTGGTGGCAGAGAGACTCCGTCCAGGGAGAAAGGGAGAGGTCAGCGCCGGAGAAATTGGCTCCGGAAGCATCGACCTTCTGGAAGGAGGCCATCGAAAGGCGTGCGCCGGGGGCCAAGACTCCATTGAGGGATGCTTCGGTAAAAAGTGCTTTCTCTCCAATGGCTCGGGTGAAATCGGCCCCCGACAGGTCGGATTGGTAGAAGTTCCCGAGAGAGACGTTGGCCCCTGTCCATCGCGTTCCGGAGAGATCGCATTTGCTGGCCTGGATCATGGGAAGAGCCATCCCGGAAAAATCGAGCCCTTTGAGAACCCCGTCGATGAATATCGGATTATGGAAGGAGGCTCCGGAGAATTGGCACCCTGAAAGGTCTGGTTTGGTATACACCGTCTTGACGAGGCGGGTCCGCGAAAAATCTGTCTGGAAAAAGCGACTTTCCACGAAAGCGGTCTTTTCAAGGGATGCTCCCGTAAAGATAGCTTTCTCGAAATCACCCTTGATGAAGGCGGCACGGTTTAAGATTGCCCGATCGAAGCGGGCGTTTGTAAATCGGGGGGAGACCCACCGGGATCTGCTCATATCGGCCTCTTCAAAGAGGCTATCCGCAAGAATGCACTCGACAAAGGATGCCTGAAGAAGCTTTGCCCGGGTCCAGGCCGATCCGTCGAGGATGCACTTGTTGAAAACGGCCTTCTCGGCATTTGTTTCGGAGAAGAGGGTTCCTGAAGCTTTGCAGTCTAGGAATATGGCTTTGGAGAGGTTGACTCCCGTAAGGTTGAGGTCGGAGAGGTCGACTTCCTGCAGGGGAAGGCCGTCGGCGATCAGATCGAGGATTTCTGGCACATCAAGGCGGGTCATAGGGGCCGTTCCATGGAGAGAGTGGTTTTACCGGTCAGGGCATGATCCCATAGGGTGGTGGCGTCGATCTGAGCTCCGATGAATCCGGCCTTGTAGAGCGAACTGTGCGAGAAGTTAGCACCCCGGAGGTCGGACTTGAGAAAGAGTGCTCGTCTGAAGTCCCCTCCCTGACCGTTCGCGAAGCGGAGGTCGGACTTCTGGAACCGGCTCTTTTGGGCCGTGGCTCCCGACAGGTTGGTTGTCCGGAATATCCCCTCCGATCCGTCCATGCCGACGAGACAAGCCTCCCTGAAGTCGCTTCCCTCGAGATCGAGTCCCCGAAGGTTCGCCTCCGAAAGGTCGGCTTTGAGGAATGTGGAGTGCTTGAAGTCCGTTGACTTCGGAAAGGTGGATTTTTTGAGGCTGGCTCCGTCGAATCGGGTTCCCGGGCCGGTGCACTCGAGAAAGGTCGCATGGTCGAGGCGACATCCCGCAAGGACTGAGCGGATAAAGTCCACTTTCATAAACAGAGTTCTGGAAAAATCCGACCCGGAAAAGTCGCAGTCTTCAAAGGGAAGGCGTGCAATGCTGTTTTTCTGCGTCGAAAGCCCCTCCGGATGAGGGTAGGCAAGAGAACCCGCCCGAAGAAATTTAGCCTTTAAGAACTGTCCCTTTTTGATTCTTGATCGTCTAAACAACGTATGAAAAAGATCGGCCTCGGAAAAGTCGGCTTCGGAGAGGTTGGAGTCCGTGAGGACAGCTCCGGATAGAACGGCGCGATTGAAAAAGACTCCTTGTCCCCGAACCCCGGTCAGGTCGGCACATCCCAAGCTGGCTCCGGAAAAGTCCGTCTTGTCGAGCGTACATCCGGAAAAATTGGCATGGGCTGCCCAAGCTCCGGAAAACTGGGCGCCGGACAAGTTCGCTCCGGAGAAATTGGCTCCGATCAAATCGGCCTCGGAAAAGACAGCCCCCGAAAGGTTGAGCCCCGAAAGATCGGCTCCCCGGAGATTCATGTTCTGAAAATTTCGATTACGAGAAGCATCTGTTTCCACTAGACGGCGAAGAGTCTGTGACTTTCCAGGATCTGGCTCGGGGGGGGCCAGTTGGTGAAGAATCCGGATGATTCCTCCCGATTTGGGTTTAAGGGCAGAATCATTGATCTTTTGAGAGGCAGACGATAGTGACTCACCAGCAGCATCGAGTCTTTCTATAGCTTCGGAGATTTTTGGAGGGACCGAAGTGCCAGCGGAACTCCCGGATTGAATGCTGTTTCGGGCTGACAAGAGAACCTCTTGGACCCGGCTTGGATCGAAAGTGGTCTTCAAAGAGTCTTTTTGGGGGGCCTCGATCCGTAGTTTGGATTTGACAAGGGATTCACGAGTGATTCCCTTACGATCCAAGTCCTCCTGGGGAATCTTATCGATTGCAGCCCGGATTTTTTCTTCGGCCTGTTTCTTGATCTCCTCCCAGCTGGGGACCTTTTTTCGCATCTCTTTCAAGTCTTCCACAGTCGATTTTTCGGGAGGCTTTACAAGCTGCTCCCGAGCCGCCTGAAGTTTCTGTTCCATGGTGTCCAAGGAGGCTTTGCGGGCGTTGATCGCTGAGTCTTGAGCGGACGATCCCGGGGGAGGATCCGGGAGGGCGGTGAGGGATTCCCGGATTTTATCGATCTGCGCCTGGAGCTTATCCAGCTTCTGAGAGATGAGTTTCTGAGATCTGGCCTGGCTTGAATCCCTTGGCCGATCCATGATTTTCTGGATGTCGAGGAGGTTGGCCCGGGGATCGTCGGCAAGGCGTCCAGGAAGGAGATGCGCATCTCCAAGTCGGGATAGATCTTTGGGGTTTCGGCCGGAGCGGCGGTCACGGATGGAGAGATAATATTCAAGGGACCGGTTTTCTCCGGGGTCTTCTGCTCCAAGGAGTATCGACTCAACCTCGGAGCCATCGTTAGATTCGATCGGGAGGGATCCCCGATGAATAATCACTCCCATTGAGAGTCCGGGAAAGAACCAGACGGTCTCAGGCCTAAGAGGAATTTCGGCTGTCCGACCATCCTTGAATGTGAGAATGATTCGTAGAACCATCCTTGGCAGATGGCCTTCCTGAGTTTCTGTGTCCGGGTGAAATCCCGAGAGGGAAAAAGCCTCACCTCCGGTCCAGAATCCCGGGAGCCACTGGTCCGCCGGAGCCTGATTGAAGAGGGTCCAGTCGGTGTTGGCAGGAAGAGGCGGGGGTTCTTTCCCCCCCAGTTCATCCGACCGATACTGTCCGACCCGGCTGTTTCGGGTTGTCCAGGTAAGTCCAAGAGGTCCAAAGCCCGCCGGTTCAGGATGGTCATCGGGGGATGACAAAGGTCGGAGCGAATCCTCGATGTTAGGGAGAGGGCGTGGAGAGCCGTCGGACGGATCTACAAATCCCATTCCCGTCGGGTTCGGTCCGTACCCCGTCCCCCCAAAGGCATGAGCATAATCAATGGGCATTGTGGAAAAGGTTTCGGGGGCGGTACTTCGGAGAAATCCCCTGTCGCGGGTCCAAGTTCGATTCCCATACACATCAACGGTCTTTGTGAGAGTGCCCACTCTGACGCTTACCCGGTGATGGGATGCCTGAATCCCTCTTGGGACGTGACAGTCCCCCATTAGAAGGAATTCTCCCCGGTCTTTGGGAACTCCTTCATCCCAGGCGCTGTCGGGAGGGATAAGAGGAGCGATGGATTTCCACATTTCCTGCTCGCCCAAGGGGACGTCCGGATCAGAGAAGGGAAAGGCAAGCATTCCCGTCACGGAGAGCCGGCTCCCTTGCCGCTGGTAGGTTCTCCAGAGAAATCCAAGATGGAGGGGTTTGATGATCTTCATCTCAATTCAACCCTCAGCCTTTGAAAAATAAGTCTTGTGATGCTCAATTGCATTCTTCCCTTCTCCGTCCATGAACCTTTTGGTCGTCGATTTGATTCTTCGGGCCGTTGTTTTTGCATGGTAATGTAGACCATGCCTTCGGTCACCTTCGGTTTTTTGGCCTTTGGGATCATCCGTGTGTTTTTTTCCTCCGGTGGGCCCTGGGCTAAGAATCAAGCGAAAATACTGATTCCTCCAATGGACAGCATGGTGTCGGTGTCGTAGACCTGGGCTTCGGCTGCAACGATCCGGGCTTCGTGATCGACCAGTTGGGCCTGGACGCTTTTGATCTCGGCATCGGCCTCCTCGAGCTTAAAGCCTTTAATGACAAGATCTGATGCTACCGCCGTGATATGGTTGGCCATGAACTCGATATGGGTTCCACCGGTAATATCAATCAGGGCTCCGGCGACAATGTTTTCCATTGAGCCGACATTGACGTTGAGTGCCTCTCCGACTGAGGTCTGGGTATTAAGCCCCACGACCATGGTATTTGCCCCTCCCAAGACGACGGAGTTAGAGCTATCCAGGACAATGGATGTCTGGTTTCCCAGTCCCCAACTATACTGGTTGCCGTAGGTATAGTTTGTTTGGTTGCCAGTCGTGGTGGTGCTCTGGTTTCCCTTGATGGTGTTCGTCTGATTGCCCTGAGTGTTGTTTATGACATTGCCCTGATTGTTATTGGTCGTGTTGTTGGCGACATTGGCCTCAAAGTTTCCGTTTGGCACATTGATGACAACGTCTCCGTTCGAACTGTTGATGTGGATAGAACCCTGCCCTGGTCCATTTGCGGTATCGGTGTTGTCAGCCGCATTGTTTCCAGACTTGATGACCGCATTTCCATTCTGGCCGGAAATGTAAAAGTCACCATTGTTCACGTCCGTGATGAATTGGTTGGAGGTTTCGGTGCTGGAGAAAGGAAAGGGTTGCGAGGTATTTTTTGCTCCGATACCATTTATGTAGATCCCATTGACCGCCTGCAGGCTGATATAGGCACTCGAATACCCGACGATCCCGTCGGGACTGGATGTTACGATATTGTCGATTTTTGGATTGACTCCGCTCATGGTGCCTCCTCCGGTTGCCGGACCCTCATCAGAGGGTGAGATTGTTATTGGCTCTGTCAGAGAATGCCATTGTCGTTGAGCATCATGAAAATGCCTCCGGAATGCCGAAATAATTTTGCATGGTTGTAGACCATGCCTTCGGTCACCTTCTGTTTTTTGCCCTTTGGGATCATCCGTTTTTTTCCTCCGGTGAGCCCTGGGCTAAGAATCAAGCGAAAATACTGACTCCTCCTATGGACAGCATGGTGTCGGTGTCGTAGACCTGGGCTTCGGCTGCAACGAGCCGGGCTTCGTAATCGACCAGTTGAGCCTGGACAGTCTTCATCTCCAGGTCGGCCTCTTCGAGCTTCCCTGCCACAAGATTCATGGTGGGCCCTGCAGTGGCGTTGATAGTGTAGGCCAAGCAAAAATTTTGGATCGCTGAAAGAGTGAGATTGAGTTGCTCTCCAGCCACGATATTTTCCGTCAAAAGTAAATTGATGTTTGTTGTGTTACCTAAAACGGTATTCAAGCTCTCACCGACAACGGTTGAAACGGACCCTCCGATAACGGTTGAAACGGACCCTCCGGCAAGGGTCGATACTGAAGTTCCATTGACCACCGAGACGGATGCTCCATCGACCACTGAGGTGGAGCTTCCGTTTGTGATGGATACGATGTTTCCTTCGACTTTCGAAGTGTTATCTCCCATAACATAGCCATTGTTCGTTTTAACATTGGTGTTGAACGTTCCATTGGGAACATTAACCGTGACATTTCCATTTATGCTATCGATATGAATGCTGCCGGAACTTCCGCTGTCCCCCGTCCCGGACTTGATCACAGCTTCTCCGTTTCGCCCAGAAATGTAAAAGTCCCCCGCATCCTTCTCCGAGGTAAACCCATTACTGTCCGTGATTCCAGTAAACGGAAGTTTAGCAGGACTGCTCGTATTAGAACTTCCAATCCCGTTGATATAAATCCCGTTCACCGCCTGAAGGCTCATATAGGTCGCCGAATAAGCGACAATCCCGGTCGAATTCGTCGCGCTCTCGTAAGTTCCGGACGTGTTTCCAATCGTATCCACGCTGGACATGGTTTCCCTTCCCGTGAGCGTTCGTTGAACAAGAAGCGTTTAAGATCTAAAGATTCCCATCATTAAAAAGGATAAAATGACCTCCGGCCGAGCGGATGAGATTCATCTCCGGATTCTTGTTGGTCACGAGGTTCCTTCCCTCCGAGTTGTGGAGGGCCCCGACGATGACCGGCTGGTCGGGATCCCCGCCGAGGAAGGCGACCAGCACCTCCGTCTCCTTGTGGAGGGGAAAGTGGATCCCGTTGTCGGAGCCCGCCAGGGGGGTGGACAGCCGCACCCACCCCGAGCCCTTCTGCACCTTCTTCCTCGTGAGGGCGAAGGGGAACCGGACCTTGTATTCCCCGTACTCGTTGACCTCCGCGAGCTTGCCCGACCCCTCCGCCTCGACGATCCCCTGGACGACGCCGGCAATCTTCGGCCAGGGGGTCCGGCGCTCGGGACGAAACGGAACGTCCGCGGGAATGGCCTCGAAACGCGCGGTGAAGCGCGCCTGCTGTGCCGCCCCCGCGCCCATGGAATTTCCGAGGATGTCATTCCCCATCATTCCCTCAAATTTGACCCGATAGACGAAAAACGAGCCATTCAGACTCTCCAGAAAATGGTTGCCGACGCTGACGGTCGTCCCCACCCGGATCTCGATCGCCGTGCTCGTCCCCGAAAAGATCCGGGACCGGCATCGGAGGGATTCGGCTAAAATCTTGACCTGGCGCTTCGCCTCGGCATTTGTCCGGAGATTGATCCCCTCCTCTTCGACCAGAGTCTCAAGCCGCGGATCGAGGACCTCCTCCTGGCGGATCTCGAGATTGGCCTTCCGGTAGTTGAAGTCCTGCACGATGGCCTTTCCCGGCACAGGATAGGCCATCTCGGTGAACTCGATCAGGGTGTCGTCGAAAAATCCCACGTCGAGCTCCCCGGGGGGACGGTAGTTCAGCGACTTCGTCCAGGCGGGCTTCTGGTGGGGCTGATCGTAAAAAACCACCTTCTCCTTCTCTCCCGAATGGTCGAAGAGGTAGACGATCCCCTCCCGCTCCGCCCACCGGTCGAGAAAGTGCCGGGGGCTCTCCCGGTACTGGCAGACGAAGGATCGGGGACGCCCTTCGTCCACGATCTTGAACTGGTAGTCCCGGGAGGTGAAGCCCGCCTCCTTCAGAACCTCCTCGAGGATCCCGGAAGCGCTCTTCTCAAGCGAGTAGATCTCCGAATATTCGGAGATGTTCAGCCGGGCAAGCCGCGGGATAAGCGTCGCCCGGTACTCGACCCGCTCGAAGATCTGGCGGACGACCCCGAACTCCCCGACCATGCCGTGGGTCGGAATCTTCACCGGAAGACCCTCCCGGCGGGATTCGATGAAAAACGACGCGTCCCGTCCAGGCAGATCGGCGGGCTTGAGGGTCGTGCTCCTCGAGAGAAGTGTCAGACGAAAGACAAAGTCGCCGTTGAGCTCCTCTTCCCCGACGAAGTCCTGCACATGGAAGGTGTCGGAAGGAAGCCCCGACACGGTGAAGGAAAAGGAGACCTCTCCCGCCTGCTCCGCATTCGGGGGACTCACGGTTTCGCCCCCGCATTTTCAGCGGACGGCTCGCATCCTCTGGATTCTTGGCCGACCGTCTTCTCCGGGGCTCCGGTTTCGATGACGGTGGTTCCGTCAGGGGCGATCCCTACCCGAACGGGCCCCTCCAGGGTCCCCTCCACAAGCCTTCCGATCAGCACGCGGGAGATCTCCGGAAGGATCCGGCTCTGGAGGAGGTAGTCGATGTTCCGGGCTCCGGCCTCCGATGTTTCGCATTGAAGGGCCACATGGTCGACGAGGGAGTCCTCGAAGACGATCTCCACCCCGTTGTTGGCGACGAAGGAGCGGGAGAGGCGCCGGGTCTTGAGCCGGACGATCCGTCCCAGAGCCTCTCCCCGGAGGGGCAGATAGGGAACGATCGTCATGCGGGCGAGAAGGGCCGGCTTGAAATGCCTCGACAGATCGGGCCGGATGAGGCTCACCAGATCCTCGTAGCCCGCCTCCGGGTGCTCCAGCGCATAGGCGGAGAGCTTTTCCGAGGCGAGGTTGCTCGTCAAAAAGATCACCGTGTTGGAGAAATCGATCTCCTTGCCCTCGCCGTCGGAGAGAACCCCCTTGTCGAAGACCTGGTAGAACATGTTCAGGATGTCGGGATGGGCCTTCTCCACCTCGTCGAGGAGGACCACCGAGTAGGGCCGCTGCCGGACGGCCTCCGTCAGGAGCCCCCCCTCCCCGTAGCCCACGTAGCCGGGGGGGGAGCCGATCAGCCGGCTCGCCTGGTGCTTCTCCTGGAACTCGCTCATGTTGATCGTGACCGTGGCCTTTTCGTCGCCGAACAGGATATCCGCCACCGCGAGCGCCGTCTCGGTCTTTCCGACCCCCGAGGGGCCGACGAGGAGGAAGATCCCCACCGGCTGGTTCGGCGCCTTGAATCCCGCCTTGGAGTTTCTGATGATCTCCCCCACCCGGGAGAGCGCCGGCTCCTGACCCAGCACCCTCTCTCCCAGTGTCTCCTGAAGCTTCATGACCGTTTTCGCCTGCTCCTTCATGAGCTTGCCCAGGGGGATCCCCGTCCAGTTCGAGACCACGCGGGCCACCGTTTCGGGGTCGACCTCGAAATGGATCATCGGATGCTCGCCCGCAATCTTGCGCACCGCTTCTTCCTTGGCCCGAAGCTCCGTCCTCCAGAGCTCGCGGTCGGGTCCTTCCCGCCTCGGATCCTCCCGGTGGGCCAGAAGCTCCTCCACCGCCTTCTTCTCCTTCTCCCATCGCTCCCGCTCACCTGCCAGATCCTTCTCGAGAGAAGCGAGTTCTGAGACGATCGCCTCGAGGCGTCCGGCCGGAACCTCGTGGCCGAAGGTCTCGTCTCTGACAAGGCCGTTTCTTTCGCGTTCGAGGGCCTGGACTCGCCGCTCGAGAGATTCGACCGTCTCGGGCTTCGAGGACTGGGAGATCCGGATCCTTGCCGCGCTGGTGTCGAGGAGGTCGACCGCCTTGTCGGGGAGCTTGCGCCCGGTCAGGTAGCGATCCGACAGGGTGGCCGCCGCGACGAGGGCATCGTCCCGGATCGTGACCTTGTGGACCGCCTCGTAGTTCTCCTTGAGTCCCCGGAGGATCAGGACGGCCGTCTCCACCGACGGTTCGTCGAGCTTCACCGGCTGGAACCTCCGGGCCAGGGCCGCATCCTTTTCGAAATATTTCTTGTACTCGGCCCATGTCGTGGCGGCGATCGTCCGAAGCTCTCCCCGGGCCAGGGCGGGCTTGAGCAGGTTGGCGGCATCCCCTCCGCCCTGGGCCCCGCCCGCCCCGATCAGGGTGTGGGCTTCGTCGATGAAGAGAATGACGGGAACGGGCGAGGCCTTGATCTCGCCAATCACGCCCTTGAGCCTGTTTTCGAACTCTCCCTTGACCCCGGCTCCCGCCTCGAGGGCTCCCATGTCGAGGCCCAGAAGACGGACCTTGGAGAGGGACTCCGGAACGTCTCCCTCCACGATCCGGAGGGCCAGGCTCTCGACGATGGCGGTCTTGCCGACCCCCGGATCCCCGACGCAGATGGGGTTGTTCTTTCTCCGGCGGGAGAGGATGTCGACAATCTGGCGAACTTCGGCATCGCGGCCGAAGACCGGATCGATGCGCCCCTTCCTGGCCTTGTCGGTAAAGTCTTCACAAAAGCGTCCGATGGCCGTTCCCTCTTCGGAGGCGGCACCGCCGCCCTCCTCCGTCCCCCCGCCGAGAACCTCGCTCGATCCGGCGGCCAGGGTATCGAACTGTTCCTTGATGCGGTCCTTCCCGATTCTCTCGAGAGACTTGGAAGGTCGCCCCGAGGAGTAGGCCGAAAGCCGGCTGACGAAGGCCTGCAGAAAGATTCCCGAGCGGGTATGGGGTTCGCTCCTGTTGAGGGAGGCGATGAGGTGGGCATCCTGGAGAAGCTCGATCAAAAGGGGCGAGAAGACGGGCCGCCCTCCGTTTCCGGTCTTGAGATCGTCGAGGGCGCTCGACATGTCGCGGCGCACGCTCGAGGGCTCGATTCCCTCCGCCGAAAGAATCTTCATGAAGTCGGAGTCCGGATGGTCGAGAAGGGAGACGATCACATGCTCGGGAGTGATCTCGTAATGGGTTCTGGCAAGGCACACCCCCGCCCCCTGCTCCACCGCCCGGGTCAGTACGGGCGACATCCGGCGGAAGAGCGGCTTCAAATCGGCAATGATCATGGATTCGTCTCCTTAGTTTCGTGGTCGAGGCACCCAGCGTTCCACCCAAAAAACCTAACTCACCCGTTCCCAAACCATAGGGCAACGGACCCCTCTTCGACTCTTTGACCGCTGACACAGAAACCTCAGTGTTGAAGAGCCGCTTCCCGGTCCACTCCGATAAAAACGCTCTTCTCCGGCTGGAAGGTCCCGGATTCGAGCCAGGCGTCGAGCCCCAGGCGGTTGCGGGATTTTTCTCCCAGAATGACCGGCTTCGGAGCGCTGTCGGAAAGGCGGACCTCAACCACCGTCATCAGGGGATCCAGAAGGTAGACCTCCTTCCAGAAGGCAATCTTCCGAAGGTTTTCCTGTCCGGGCATCAGGGTTTCGAAGGTCCCGTTGTCGACGGGACCGATCCGGATCCCGATCTGGTTCGACCTGTCGGCGATCGCGCTTCCGAGAAGCGTCTCCTCTCCCAAGGCGAGGGAACCTCCCAGCACAAGACGCTGCTCCTCGGGAATCTTCACGCGTCTCTCCACGCACTGATCGATCCTGACGGGGATTCCCCCCAGAACATCGGACAGGATCGACTCGAGCCCCCGGGCCGACCGGGAGTGCTGGGTGAGAAGACCGGCATACCGGAGCGACGATGGCGCCAGCGGATCGACGTTTCGAAAGACGGGAAGAGAGAAGCCCGTAAAGACATGGAGCAGGTTCTCGATTTCCTGCTCGCCCTTTTCGTAGGCCCGAAAAGAGAGCCGGTTCTTTTCCCAGACCTCGTAGAGAAGCGGGTAGAGCCTCCCGTGAAGAATGTCGAGGAAGTCGCGGGCGGCTGACCCGTCCTCGTTCTTCTCCTCGATCAGATCCTCGGTATAGAAGGTCGGCAGAGGCGAGGCCACCCCGTAGAGGCCGAAGAAGTTCACGTCGAGAACCGGCTTCCCGGCCCACCCCTCCCACGTCAGGGAGTCGATGTCGTTGGGAGGAAAAGCCAGGGACAGGGTCGGCCGGATCATGATCCTGTGCCAGAAATCCTCCTGGGGATCTCCCTGGGGCTCTTTCTCGAGGAGGAGCCTGAGCAGGCGGACCGCCTGGACAAACTGATACTCCGACGCATTCTTGCCGAGATTCTGTCTGAGCCGCGCTAGATCAGGGGTTGGGTGCCCAGCCTCTCCGTCCATGAAATGCTTTCTCCCGTCAAGGCGTTTTCGACTTCAAGCTTCGTAAAGGTATTGATCGTGGCATAGACCGACAGGAACTCGTTCAAGACCGTCCCGAACAGATAAAGGTCGGAAAAGTCGGCAAATCCGTCTCCCCGGATCTTCACGAGAATGTGCGTTCCCCGCAGAAGCACTCCCCGGATGAAACGCGTCTTGCGAGTGAGCTTCACCTCCTCGATGCTTTCGATCCGTTTTCTGTTGGCGTCTTCGAGCCCCTTGTTCCTCTCCATGGGAAAGTTGTAGACGGAAAGGAGCGCACGGAGCCGGCTGGCATCCCCCAGGGACAAAAAATTGATCCCGAGCTGGGAGAGTATTCTCCATGCCACGCTGTCCCCCAGTGGTGGCTGAATATAGGGGGTGGGAGAGGTCAGATTGGAAAATGACAGGCGTTCGGGCGAGTTGTCCGTCGGACGGTTGATCTCTCCGGGCTTGAGCGATTCCGGGAGCATCCTGTTGGTCGCCCGAAGACGCACCGACAGCGTCTCGTCGGCGGGAATCTCCCCCTTTCCGTAGAGAACCCCCAGATAGATTTCGGCCCGCGATTCGGTCTGGGACATCCTCCGGACAACCCGGTACGCGCGATCCGAAGACGCTCCCGCCTGACCCAGAAGCTCCTGAAAGGGACGATACTCCGAGGTCTTTCCCGTAGCGGAGGAGACCCCCGTGACCCCCTCCACGGAAAACACGTCGTAGTGGTCCCGGCTCCCCCCCGAGAGACGAATGGGAATCTCGCTCTGCCGGTGGGCCAGGGAAATGGGTTCCGAGCTCGTTTCAAAGAGGTTCACCGCCGGAACGGCCCCAAGAATGAAGTGGTGCGGTTGCAGGCTGAGAGGCCTGGCCGGATTCTTCGTCAGCCGAAAGGTCACGGTGGCCGCCGTCCCCGTCCCCCGAGTTCTCCAGCCGGACAACCCTGTCAGCTCGAGGAAGAGAAACTTGGACGGCATGACGAAAAATTCCTGAAAGAGCCTGTAAGCGGAAAAAGAATTCGGAGAATAGGGAAAGAGGGCCGATTCGTCACCGAAGCTCGGTGTCCGCAGAGCTCCCGGAGGGAGAAAAAACGACGGCTCCCCGGGAACGGAGAGTTCGATGGAGTCGAGATTCTGCGTGAGAAGGTAGAAAAGGTTGGACCCTTCGGAGTAGGGGCCCCCCAGGAAAAATGTGAGAGAGGGGGCCGCAAGCTGGGAAAGGGGCATCCCCGAGAGGGTCAACTGGATCGACGCGGGTCGTCCGGCCTCCTGAAGCACCTTGACTCCGGAGACAGTCAGCGGATGAAGCTCCATCTCCTGGCAAGTTTCGAACTGGCAGACGGTCCCGTCGACCGGCAGGGATCCCACCCTTGTCCCCTTTGGAACCCTGACCGATTCGGCGAGCTTTCCCTTCGGGGCAAACAAAAGAATCGTCGCGCAGGGAATCGGACGAAGAAACTGGGTAAAGAGGACCTGGGCAATTTCCTGGATGAACTCCGGAAACTGGTCCGTCAGGCGCTGGTGGAGAATCGAGACGAGAAAGGCCACGCCTTCAAGAAGACGCTCGACATCCGGGTCGGCGGAGGGCTGCCCGAGCATAGGAGCGATGGCCGGATGGGCCGAGGCAAACTCCTTGGACAGCAGTCGCAGATTGGAAAGCTCTTGCTCATAGGCGCTCGTGGACATCGAACCGAAACTCCCATTGCTGCGATCTTGAAAAGCTCAGGTCAAGACAACCTCACCGTTGGCTTTGACCAGGACCGGAAACTGAATCGTCATGTTCTGACCGTTGACAAAAATTTCGCCTGAAATCTCAAGTCTGAGTGCACCGAGCTCCGTCGTGGTCTCGTGGGCCCGAACCTTTGGAGATGTGAGCCTGGGCTCATAGCGCCCCACCGTCTCCAAAATCGCCCTGACGATCTCGACGGAAGATCCCGCCTCAAACGACCCTGCCACATTGGACAAATCCGGAACCCCGAAATCGTCCGAAATGGGAGCCGACTTTCTTCGGGTACGGAGAATACGCGACAGGTGGGAGCGTATGGAGCTCCTCACGATCTCGAACCGCGACAGATTGCGTGTCTCTTCATTTGACACCAAGGAGCCGATTCGCTCGAGGAGCCGTTCACGTGCCTCCACCTGGCCGCGCCTCTCTCTTAACCCGTTCTTCTACTTGGGATTGTTCCAGGAATCCTCGCCGGAGATCCCGCCATCCGCCCATGTGACCGTAATCTTCTCGAAGGCGAAGGAGACATCCTCCATGTGGCCCATCTGACGGTCTTCCTGTTTCAGAACATTGGGCATCCAGTCGCGAATGCTCACGATCGTCGCGTTCTCGAGCTCGGTGGTGTAATATTTCTCTTCCTTGCCCTGGGGATTGATCCGGTACCAGTCGATGGTCACCTTGGTCATCTGCTCCCCGGTGCAAAGGGCCTGGAAGAGCTTGGGAGAGGCCTTGTCGATCTCCTTTGTAATGGTGATCGGGTTGTGGACTCTCCGCCCTGTGGGAAGTCCCGTCTGGGGATTTTTGGGAAGGTCAACCGTATAGTCAAAGGCCTGAACCTGCATGGCCCCCTCGCGCCCCTTGATGGCACAGGACCCCTCGATTTTTCCCTGATTCTTGGCTTGAACAAAAGCATAAAGCGGCATCGGCATGATTGTTTCCTTTCTTTTGACGTCCTATAGATAAATGGGGCGGGAGGAATTGCGCTCCCGCCGTTCCACCTCTTTGTTACTTCTTGTCGAGCTTGCCCACGAGTGAGAGCGTGAAAGAGGCCCCCATGTACTTGAAGTGGGGACGGACCTTCATCGACACCCGGTACCACCCCGGATCCCCATCCACATCCAGGACGTTAATTTCGGCCTGGCGAAGAGGACGCTTGCTCCGGACGCCGGCCGCGGGATTGTCCATGTCGGAAACGTACTGGCGGATCCAGTTGTTCAGTTCGGATTCGAGATCGCTCCGTTCCTTCCACGTCCCGATGTTCTCCCGCTGAATGATCTTGATGTAGTGGGCCAAACGGCTCATCACGAAAATATAGGGAAGCTGGGTTCCCAACTTGTAGTTGAGCTCGGCTTCCTTGCCTTCTTTGGTCTGACCGAAGAACTTTGGCTTCTGGGCGGAGTTGGCAGAGAAGAATGCCGCATTGTCGCTGTTCTTTCTCATGGCCAGAGCCATGAAGCCCTGCTCGGCCAGCTCGAACTCCCGACGTTCGGAAATCAGGATTTCCGTCGGGATCTTCGACTGAGTCTCACCCATCGCCTCGAAGTTGTAGATGGGAAGATCCTTGACCGCACCTCCCCCTTGAGGCCCAATGATATTGGCATTCCAGCGATACTGGGCAAAGGAGGCCGAAAGGCGCGAGGCAAAGGCGAAGGAGGCATTTCCCCACAGGAAGGCGCTGTTTCCCTCCGCCACGCTCTCCTGGTAATTGAACTTCTTGGAAGGAGCGGTCTGGGCCCCGTAGGGAACACGAAGCATGAAACGGGGAACGGTAAGGCCGACAAAGCGAGCATCTTCGCTTTCCCGGAAGCCATTCCACTTCGTAAACTGGGGCATTTCGTAGATCGACGCCAGGTCCTTCAGGTTAGGCAGCTTCGAGAAGTCGTCGATGCCGAAAAATTCCGGACCGGCCGCGGCGATGAACGGCGCGTGGGCCATGGAGGCAACGCTCGCGACGCTCTGGAGAAGTTTGATGTCCTGAGGTCCGGGATTCATCTCGTAGTTGGCGATGATCGATCCATAGGGCTGACCGCCGAACTGCCCGAACTCGTTGGTATAGGCAATCTTGTAGAGACCGGAATTCGTGATTTCGGGGGCATCCTCGAAGTCTTCCCGAAGCTTCTGCTTGCTGACGTTCAGGATCTCGATCTTGTTGTTCTCTCTAAAATCAGTCTGGTCGACAAGGTACTTCAAGGATCGCCACGAAGATTCCAGCTTCTGGAACTCCGGGTGGTGGAGGATGGCATCGACCTGTCGACACAGCTTCTTGTCGAGGTCGGCGATGATCTCGTCGACCGTGGCCTGTGTCACTTTCTCGACCGACCGCTGAGGCTCGAGGAGCTCGTTGATGAAGGCTTTGACTCCCTGGCGCGTGATCGAGTAGGCTTCGTCGCCTGGCTTTAAGCGCGTTGCCTCGACGAGGTCGTCGATCAGGGAGTCGCTAAATGTCGACGACGTCGACCCTGGTGCTGCTTCTTTCTTTGGACTATCCGCCACAACAAACCTCCTGATTTTTCCCTTTAAAAGGTGGGTTATTCGATTCCAAGCTCTGAAAGAAGCTTCGCCCGGGTCTCATCGTTCTGAATGATTTCCTGGAGCTTCTTCCTGAAGTCGGGGATGTTTCCGAGGGGTCCCTTGAGGGCTTTCAGGGCATCCCGAAGGGCAATCAACTCTCTCAGCTCGGGAACCTGATCGACAATGGAATCTGGAGAAAAATCTTTCATCTCTTTTACCTTGAGAGACACTCTCATCGTTTCCGGCTCTTTTCCCTCGGGAGAAGGAGCAAGATGGTTCGGAACGCTCATATCGAGGCTGAGATTGTGATTTTCCATCACGCTGTTGAAGTTGTCCTTGTCCACATTGATGGGCTTGATCTCCTCCAACTGGCGGGGATCCTCTTTCAAGGTGAAATCGCCAATGACCAGCTGCTTGAACGGAAGCTCGACATCCTCTTTGGCATCCCCGACTGCGGGACGATAAACAATGTTGACACGCTCCTTTGGTGCGACCGACCCCTGCTCGTCCATTCTCTTTCTCCTTGGTAATTCCCGAAATAACGGGATGGTTGTTTCGCGGCACCACAGTCGAGACCGCATTGCTCATTCAAGCCAGACGGAGATTATCCGGCTTCCGATTTTAAAATGTGCTCATGATCCAAACTTAACGATCAACACCATGCCATGGCGCTTCGACGATTTCTCGGCGAATCGGGCACGATGGAGCACAGGTTCTTCAAACCAGCCTCAACATGCTCTCGCATTTGAGATTGAGTTTTCTTTTCAAAAAGAATAGTCTCACAACAAATTTCAATATTCAAGCACATTGTCTCAAATCATTGTATTTTAATGAAATTTATAACAAACGGACGTCAAGCCAGGGGGTGATCCTGAGTGTGAAAAAATGGATGATGGAGGGCGACGCGGGAGTGAGAACGGAAATTCGGGGGAAAAATCCCGGGGCTCTCCAACGGTGGAGAAGCCCACGGAGGGAAGAAACAAGAGTTCAAAAAGGGCGCCCCGAAACTATTCTTCGGAAATCTGCCCGGGGTGGCGGGGTGAGTGTCTTCGGGCCGCAATCGACAGGCGAACATTTTCCCGCTTGAGCTCAAGAAGGAAGGTCCGGCGCTCGGTCTCAGAAATCGGCTTCGACAGGGCCTCTTCCGCATTCTTTCTTGCCGTTTGGGCCAGCTGCATGTCGATTTCCTCCGCCCGCTCAACGGTATTGGCCAGAACGATCATGGACTTTGGAAGAACCTCGGCCACACCTCCACTGACATAATAGGAGTAAAGGGTCTCACCCTTGCGGACGACGAGCTCACCGGGATCAAGAAGAGTAATGAAGGGAGTGTGTCCGGTCAGAACGCCAAACTCACCGTCCACACCTTTCGCCTTCACGAAGTCGACCTCTTCGGTCACGAGAACCCGCTCCTGGGTCAGAAGCGAAAGCATGAACGCCATGGCCTAGGCCTTTCCTTTGAGCTTCTCGGCCTTTTCAACGGCCTCTTCGATCGTTCCCACCATGTAGAAGGCCTGCTCGGGGAGATGGTCGTACTTGCCCTCGACGATCCCCTTGAATCCTTTCACCGTGTCTTCCCGGGAGACGTACTTTCCGGGAGATCCCGTGAAGACCTCGGCGACGAAGAAGGGCTGGGAAAGGAAGCGCTGGATCTTACGGGCCCGGGCCACGATCTGCTTGTCATCCTCGGAAAGCTCGTCCATACCGAGAATGGCGATGATGTCCTGAAGATCCTTGTACTTCTGAAGGGTCTTCTGCACCGCGCGGGCCACGCTGTAGTGCTCCTCCCCGATGATCATGGGATCGAGAATCCGGGAGGTCGAGTCGAGAGGGTCGACGGCCGGGTAAATTCCGAGCTCTGCGATCTGACGGGAGAGAACCACCGTGGCATCGAGGTGGGTGAATGTGGTTGCGGGAGCCGGATCGGTGAGATCGTCTGCGGGAACGTAGACAGCCTGCACGGAGGTGATGGAGCCTTTTTTCGTGGAGGTGATCCGCTCCTGCAGCTGACCCATCTCAACGGCCAGCGTCGGCTGATAACCCACGGCAGAAGGCATGCGACCCAGAAGGGCGGACACTTCGGCTCCGGCCAGAGTAAACCGGAAGATGTTGTCCACGAAGAAGAGAACGTCGCGATTTTCCTCATCGCGGAAAAATTCCGCCTGTGCAAGTCCCGTGAGGGCCACCCGGAGACGAACTCCCGGCGGCTCGTTCATCTGTCCGTAGACGAGGCTGGTCTTGTCGATAACCTTGGATTCGTTCATTTCATTCCAGAGGTCGTTTCCCTCACGGGTTCTCTCTCCCACACCGGCAAAGACCGAGAATCCACCATGCTCCATGGCAATATTGCGGATGAGCTCCATGATGATGACGGTCTTGCCCACGCCGGCTCCGCCGAAGAGGCCGGTCTTGCCGCCTTTAGCGAATGGGGCGATAAGATCGACGACCTTGATTCCGGTTTCGAAGACCTCGGTGGCCGACGCCAGTTCGTCGAAGGCGGGAGGATCGACATGGATGGGACGCATGTGCTCGGTGGAGATGGGCCCGCCATCGTCGATGGGAGCACCCAGAACGTCCATCATCCGGCCCAGGACCTTCTGGCCCACAGGAACCATGATGGGCTTTCCGGTGCTGGTGACCTTGGTTCCGCGAACCAACCCATCGGTCGATCCCATGGCGATCGTCCTGACGACGCTCTCACCCAGCTGCTGCTGGGTTTCGAGAATGAGTCCCACCCCTTCCACCACGAGGGCCACATAGGTTCCCGGAAGCTCACCCTCAAATCGCACATCGACAACCGGTCCGATCACCTGAACAATTTCACCCGTCTGCATTCTCAAAGACTCCTCTTTTTACCGTATTCCAAGGTCTGCCCTCACCGGGATCAGACCGTGAGTGGGGTCGTCCCTATCCCTGCTGAACCGCATCGGCTCCTGAGGCAATCTCGGAGATTTCCCGAGTGATGGCCGCCTGGCGGAGCTTGTTATAGATCAGAGTCATCTGGTAGATCACTTCCTTGGCGTTGGAAGTGGCATTTCTCATCGCCATCATGCGGGCGCTGTATTCGCTGGCAAAGTTTTCCATCACCCGCTGGAAGACTAGAGTTTCGAAATAGCGCGGAATCAGAACATCAAGAATATCCGCCGTATCGGGTTCATAGAGATACTCCCCGAGGAAGGGTGAAGGCTTCTTGGCTCCATTGGCTTCCTTTTCCGGCAGAATCGGAAGAAGCTGTTCCGAACGAGCCTTCTGGGAGAGGGTCGAGACGAATTCCGTATAGAAAACCCAGGCCTCATCCCAGCGACCATTCGAGAACTCCTCCACCGCCACCTGAGTGGCCGGGAGGATCTCTTCAATCTGTCCCCTGTCCTTGACCCCTGAGATCGATCCGACCGCCTTGTATCCTCCGCGGCGGACAAAGTCCTGCCCCTTCTTCCCGATCACCACGAATTCGAATTTGACCCCAGGCCTCTCAGCCATGAACCGGGTCACCATCTTGAAGACATTGGAGTTGATGGGCCCGCAAAGACCCCGGTCGGTGGAGACAAGAATGATGCCGACGGTCGATACCGGCCTTACCTGAAAAAAGGGATTGGGACGATGGGACTCGATGGCAGAAAGCCGGAGCATCAGCTCCTTGATTTTCTCGGCATAAGGACGCGTGTCGCGAACCCGGGCCTGGGCCTTGCGCATCTTGGCCGAGGCCACCATCTCCATGGCCTTGGTAATCTGGCGGGTATTCTTGACCGATTTGATTCGGCTACGGATCGATCGAAGTGAGGGCATGGTCCTATCCGTTGAAGGAGGCGGTGAATTCCGAAAGCGCCGCCTTGAGGTTTGCCACTGTCGCGTCAGAGAGCGCCTTTTCTTCCCGGATCGTCTGGAGTATGGCCCCATGGCGACTGTCGAGGAAGAGGTGGAACTCCTTTTCAAAGGCCCCAACACGGGAGGGAGCCACGCCATCGAGGAAGCCATTGGTCACCGCGAAGATGATGGCAATCTGCTTTTCCACGGGAAGCGGAGAATAGTGGGGTTGCTTGAGAATCTCGGTCAAACGAAGGCCCCGCTCGATCTGGTCCCGCGTGGTCTTGTCGAGATCGGAGGCAAACTGGGCAAAGGCCGCCAACTCCCTGAACTGCGCCATTTCCAGACGCATCTTTCCGGCGACCTGCTTCATCGCCTTGATCTGGGCGGCACCGCCGACACGGGAGACGGAGATTCCCGGATTAATGGCCGGGCGGATACCGGAGTAGAAGAGGTCGGTCTCCAGATAGATCTGTCCATCGGTAATGGAGATGACATTTGTGGGCACAAAGGCCGAAACGTCACCCGCCTGGGTTTCGATGATGGGGAGGGCGGTCAGGGAGCCTCCGCCGCTTTTCTCGTTGAGGCGGGCGGCCCGCTCCAGAAGACGGGAATGAAGATAGAAGACGTCGCCGGGATAGGCCTCGCGACCGGGAGGACGCCGGAGAAGAAGGGACATCTGGCGATAGGCCCAGGCATGCTTGGTGAGATCATCGTAAACGATGAGGGCGTCCATGCCGCGGTCACGGAAGTATTCCCCCATGGCACACCCGGCGTAGGGGGCAATGTACTGGAGGGCGGCCGATTCGGCAGCAGAGGCGGAGACGACGATGGTGTACTCCATCGCCCCGTGCTTTTCGAGGGTGCGGATGACATTGACAACACTCGAGGCCTTCTGGCCGATCGCCACATAGATGCAGACGACGTTGTTGCCCTTCTGGTTGAGAATGGTATCCAGAGCAATCGTGGTCTTGCCGGTCTGCCGGTCGCCGATAATCAGCTCCCGCTGTCCCCGACCAATGGGAATCATGGCATCAATGGCCTTCACACCGGTCTGGAGAGGAACAGAGACGGATTTCCGAGTGGAGACGCCGGGGGCGATCTTCTCGATGGGGGAGTGTAGCTCCGCTTTGACCGGGCCCTTTCCGTCAAGGGGTTCGCCCATGGGGTTCACGACCCGTCCGACGAGACCGGGGCCCACAGGGACCTCCATGATCTTGCCGGTGGTGCGAACCTCATCGCCCACCACAGCATTCTCTCCGCCTTCGAGAATCACGGCACCGATCTCATTCTCTTCGAGGTTGAGAACAAGGGCCGTTCCTCCCTTGATGAGTTCGAGCATCTCGCCCGACATCGCCTTGTCCAGACCGGAAATACGGAGAATCCCGTCTCCGGAAGAAAGGATCGTCCCTCGATTCGAGGTTTCGACCCCTCCCTTGAAGTTCCCCAGGTTTTTCATCAAGTTTTCAGTGATCTCTGAACTTTTCAAGGCACCCTCGTATGATATGAATGACGCCCGACCCGCCGGGCCTTCTTCCGAAACAGATACGGCCGACTTATGCCCTTGGGCTCGTCAGGCCGATTTGAGCAGCTGTTTTTCCAGTTCACGAATCCGGGAGGAGAGACTTGCATCCCACACCCGAGATCCGATTCTCACCTCAAGCCCGGCCAGAAGACTCGGACGGACGGTCCACGTTGGGCGAACCGAGAGAGTCCCTGAAGCGACTCCCGATCCCTTTCGGAACTCCGAACCATTGACGAACCGGGTGACGGTCTCAAGCACCCTTTCCTTCTCCTCGCCTGACAGCGCGGCGGCAGAGAGAATCTCCACCCTCACCTGAGCGGTCCGAAGATCAAAGGACTTTTCGAGACGCTCCCGGAGGGGGGAAAGCTCCTCCCAAAGATTGCCTTCCAGCAGGGGAACGATGAGGATTTCCGACTTTTCGGGCAAATGGTTTCCGAGGGTCTGGGCACAAAAATCCTGAAAAAGCGTCGCCTTCTCCGTAAGTGACACTCTCCCGTCGAGAGAAAAGCTTCTCAAGGGTCGAAAGTGTTTCAGGGATTCTGCCAGGCTGATAAGGCCAACCCAGCGGTCGAGGCGCCCTTCGTCGTTTCCGATCGCTTCCGAAATTGTCTGGACCCAGCGGTCCAGAAAACGGGGGTCGACAGTGGAGGACATCAGCCGGCCTTTCGCTCGTCGATCGCCTTCATGGCCTTGTTGATATAGACAACTTTCTGGGTGTCGGAGAGCGTTTCCTCGAGGATTGTCTCAAGACTTCTCACCACCAGGGTGACCGTCTCCGTCCGGAGCTCCGTCTTCATCTTTTCCCGGTCTGCCGCAATCTGGGCCGTCGCCTTGTCGAGCTCGGCCTTCACCGACTGGGCAAGCTCCTTCTCCCGCTCTTCGCGGAGAGTTCGCGCCATCTCTTCCGCCTGCCGGATCATGTTCTCTGCCTGGGCCCGGGCCTTTTCAAGAAGCTCGCGCTGCTGGGCCAGAAGCTTTTCAGCCTCTTCCCGGCTCACCCGGGCGGCCTCCATATCCGAAGAGACCTTCGTCCGGCGTTCGTCGAGGATCCGAATCAGCGAGGGATAAAGATATTTCCCCACGATGAAAAGCATCAGCGCAAAAGAGACCAGCGACCAGAAGATGGTCGAGGGAAAAAACTGCGAATCAAACTGAGGCATGGCCCGTTCCTTTATGTTCCGCGATGGGGGTCCAGCCGACGGACATCCTGAGCTCCTGTCGGCTTATGGTGCCAGTCGGTTTATGGTGATTGACCGGACCCGGGAGTTGGCTACTTTCTGAGCCCCATGATGATGAAGGCAATCACCAGAGCATAGAGAGCCACGGCTTCGGAAAGGGCAAATCCGAGCCACATGTATTTCGATACCCGGCCTTCGATCTCGGGCTGTCTCGCCACGGCCTCGATCATCTTGCCGAAGATGTAGCCGATTCCGGCTCCCGACCCGGCGACGCCGATAGCGGCCGCACCCATACCGATCAAAGCTGCTGCATGCACATCCATGAAAAATTTCCTCCTGAAGGATCGTTAGTGGTTCAACTTCATCGCCTGGCCCAGATAGACGGCCGAAAGCACGGCGAAGATATAAGCCTGGATAAAGGCCACCAGGACTTCCAAAAGATACAGGACGACCGAGATGGAAAATGGCAACCACTTGAGGTAGATCGCCAGGGAGGTCGTCAGGGTGAAGAGCACGAAGAGAATGGTATGGCCGGCCGTCATGTTGGCAAAGAGACGAACGGCAAGGGAGAGCGGGCGGGCCAGCTGAGAGATGATCTCGATGGGAATGACCAGCGGCATCATCCATCCAGGCACCCCTTCGGGGACGAGAATGGAGAGGAACTTGATCCCATGTCGGCCAAATCCGATGAGAAGGCTCAGGAGATAGACCGTCACAGCCATCACCCCGGTCAGGATGATCTGGGAGGTCACGGTGTAAACCCCCGGGATCAGCCCGAGAAAATTTCCGAGAAAGACGAAAAGAAAGAGGGTAAAAATCGGAAGGAGAAATTTCTTTCGATTCTCTTCGCCCACATTCTCGTCGACGATTGTCGTCATCGTCTCGAACAGCATCTCCACGCCCGACTGAAGTCGACCCGGAACGAGGGAGGCTCCCCGGGCAAAGTAAAGGGAGACGACGGCGGTAATGCCGACACAGAGCCACATCGAAACGACCACCTGGGTGACGGTGACGTCAAGGCCCAGGAGGTGCAGCCTGATAATGGGATGAAGAAAAAACTCTTCAAGCGGATTGCCTTGCAACATTTCCTCCAGTATGGGCCAGCATTGTCTGGCTCACATTGATCGGGGGCCAAATTCTGCCCTACTTGCCTCCGGAGTCCCCGCCAATCAGTCGGCTCATCTCCCGGTAGACGAGCCAGAACCCAGCCGCTCCTCCGGTGACAAGACCCGCAAGCGACAAGGCCGGAAAGAATCTCATCTTAAGGACGGTATCAAGAAAATAGCCACCTGCGGAACAAAGGAAGGTGACGGCCACAAGCTCGAAACCGATCCGGGCGATGAACCAGCCCCCTTTATTCTTCTGATCCATGGGGGAGAGCCTTCAGGGTGTGCTGCTGGTGATTCCCGTAGCCCCGCACGCAGGAAACTCCGGCTTGAGATCACTTGATCGTGCCGCCAAAAGCATATCTTTTCAATCTTAGCGTTTTTTATGATTTTGTTCAAGGCTGGACAGAAGAATTTTGGACAGGGGTCCGAAGAACTCCCTGCCCGGATCCTGGCTCTTCCCAGGATTCAAAATTTTTTTCTCACCCCATCCTCCAAACAACCTTGCTCCTTCCCTCAAGAAAAATCCTGAAACCCCCGATAGAAGTTTCAGGAGCAATCTCCTGAAATCAAAAAAAAAATGGAAAATCAAAAAATATTGATTTATCATCAGTCAAAACCCTACATCAGCCATTTCTCCAAGATTTCGATTCTCTGTGATTTTCATATATTTCACCGTGGGAATTTTCGGTGAATTTTTCTTGGAACTTTTAGAAAATCAAGATTCGGAGGAGTCTTCACATGAGAAAGCTGATCAAGAAAACCATCATCATTGTCGCCCTGATGCTCTCCCTCAACATCGGAATCGGCCTCTGGCTTCAGCACCAGGTCACGGAATCCCTCGAGTCAGAGGCGGCTCTCCAGCACGTCGCGGTCGACCTCGCCCTGATGATGGCCTCGGAAGGCCGGATGGAGCGCTCCATGACCGAGCTCGGGGAAGACCCGAAGACGAATTTCCAGAAATCCTCGGCCCAGGTCCTCCAGATGAAAGCCCTCTCCCACGTTCAGATGGTCCGGCTCAGGATCGATGCCGTGAAGGCCTGGGGGAGCATTGACCCCCTCAAGAACCTGATCAGGGACCGGAACGAGGCCCACTCCACCTCCCTCCAGATCGTGAACATCGTCAAGAACCACCACGAAGCCCTGGCTCCCATGCTCTGGACGCAGATCGCCCACCCGGCCTTTTCCCACTATGTCGCGGAGACGCGGATCCTCTTTGCCAACATCTCCCGCCAGATCAACAAGCTCAACGCGAGCGTCTCCCATCGTCGCTCGATGCAGACCTGGGTGCAGATCCTGACCCTCATCGCCTGGGCCATTGCCCTTTTCTGGGACTTCCGGATGCTGTCGGCCATGGCCACCCGTCTCGAGAAAGCCGCCGCCACCGTCAAGCTTGCCTCCAAACGCGATCTGACCCAATACTCCGGCGTCGACGGGGAGGACGAAGCCGGCGAAGTGGGGCGGAGCATCGACCGCATGATCGGCGAGCTCTCCGGGGTGACTCACGACCTCAACTCCAACGCCCAGTCCATCGCCCACGAGACCGACCACCTCTCCGCCGTTCTCGAGGCGGTTTCCAAGGGATTCGTGGAGGCGGTGGAGACCCTCAATACCGTTCAGGAAAAAGCCCGTGGTCTCGCCGAGGAGGCGGGCCAGGAAAGCTCTCTGGCCTCCGAGATGGGACAGGCCTCGAAAAAGGCCGTCGAAGAGGCCAATGCCGGATCCCAGACCGTCCAGAGCGTCCTCGAATCGGTCCGCTCCTCCTCCGACGAGATCACGAGCCTGGCCAACCGGATCGCCGGACTCGAAGAGGCCAGCCAGAAGATCGGCACCATCGCGGGATCCATTACCGCCATCGCCTCCCAGACCAACCTGCTGGCCCTGAACGCCGCCATCGAGGCGGCCCGGGCCGGAGAGCAGGGCCGAGGATTTGCCGTCGTGGCCGACGAAGTCCGCAAGCTCGCCCAGACCACCACCCAGGCCACCGACGAAATCAGCACCGCCATCTCCACCATCCAGAAATCCATCTCCGAAACGGTCACCGACATCCGCAAGGAAGCCGCGGCTCTCGCAGCCTGCGGATCGCAAGCGAGCGCCGCCGAAAAGGCCATCGATACCCTGGCGACAATGGTCCGGACCACCGGCCTCGACGTGGAGAAGATCGTGGAGGAGACCGAGGTCCAGAAGCAAGGCTCCGACCGGATTCTCGACGCGGTCATCTCCCTGTCGAAGATCATGGAGAGCCGCGGACAGGACGTGGCATCCGCCATCCCGGCGGTGGAGCGGCTCCGGGGAATCGTGGAAAAGCTCTCCTCCCTCACCTCCTCCTTCAAAATCGACGAGAAGCGATCCTAGTCGTCCCCCCGGTCACACGATTCGACGGGATTGTTCTGCCCGCCAAGAGGGGCTGGAAGGTTCGACTCCTTGCCCCTCACGCCCGTGTGCAGTAAAATCACTTCGTATCCGTCGGAACCCACGGATTCAGCGTCCCCGAAGACCTTCCCCGGCGCGTCGTTTTTCTGACCGAACGCATCGACTTGTTCCGATTCCGGCCTTCCCTGGTTCCGGAGCATTTCGGGACGGGACCCCACACCGAAAGGACTCCCTGTGATCCCCCGCATTCTCTGGCTCGTCTATGGATATATTCTGGTCTTCCTCACGGGAGGAACGATTCTCATGACTCTCTTTGTGGCTCCCGCCCTCTTCGTCCACCTGGGGACCATCAAGGCCGGGGAGGCGGTGGGAGCCCTCTTTCCCGGCTACTTCCACCTCCTCTTCACCGGCCTTCTGGTGGAGGTTCTTCTTCTTCTGATTCTCTCGAAGCTCTCCCGGCGCCCCACGAAGGCCCTCCTCGCCACCTTCTCGATCGGGCTCTTGCTTTCGGGACTTCTGGCCTTTTACCTGGGCCCCCGGGCTTCCAGCCTCAAGGCCCTCCACGATGCCCTCCCCGCCGATACCGCCCTGATGTCGGCCTTCGCTGCGGCCCACCGGGAAAGCTTCATGGCGAACCTCGTGATCCTGATCGGTCTGTTGGGGGCCACTCTTTCGCTGCTTTCCCGCACCGTCGAGTATCCGGCCCCTTCCCCCGCCCTCACCCCGGAGAAAAGACCTCCGACGGATCGGCCAGAAGAGCATCGGGCCGGCTAGAGGCCGGATCCCCGAAGCCCCACAGAACCCCCCAGGTCGTCACCCCGGCCAGCTTCCCGGCCTCGATGTCGACGGCACTGTCGCCCACCATGAGAACCCCTTCCCTCGCGATCCCAAGACCTTCCATGGCGGCAAGAAGGGGCGCGGGGTGAGGCTTTCTCTCGGGACAGGTATCCCCTCCCACAATCCGGACGAAGAGGTCGCTCGTCCCCAGCCGCGCGAGAAGAGAGCGGCAGAGATCCTCGCGCTTGTTCGAAACCACCGCGTGAAGGGCCTTCGACCGGGCAATTCCCTCCCGAAGTCCGGGATAGAACCGGGTGGTGTCGGCCAGGTGCCGGCGATACCAGACAAGGAAGATCTCTATCGCCTCCTCCACCGTCTCCGGATCGGCGCCGGGAGGAAGGGCCGAGGTCACCAGGTGGCGGACCCCCTGCCCCACCATCTGCGAGAAGCGGTCGAACGGGACGGTGGGATATCCCAGTGCCCGCATCGCCACATTGGTCGCCTCCACCAGATCCGTCCGGGAGTCGACCAGGGTTCCGTCGAGATCCCAGAGGATGAGGCCGAACTCTTCGATTCCCTTTCTCATTTTTCCCATCTTTCTCTCCCTTGTGCTGTCTTGTGAGGATCGGAGGACCCACCCCCCTTTCCTCTCAGGAGCTCTTCCCGGAGCCCGCCTCTTCCTGGGCCTCACGAAGGACATCCCCAAGCCGGTTGAAGAGCACCACCAAAAGGACGATCAGACCGCCGGCGGCCAGAAGCCAGGGAGCGCTCTCCATCGTCTCGAGGGATTGCCCCTCCGCCAGGATGTTTCCAAGGCTTGGCCGTGGTTCGGAAAGGCCCAGCCCCAAGAAGGAGAGCCCCGCCTCTCCCACGATGAAGGCCGGGATCGAGAGGGTCACCGCCACCAGAAGGTAGTAGCGCATATTGGGCAGAAGGTGGCGGAAGATGATCCGGGCGGGAGAGGCTCCGGTGGCCACGGCCGAAAGGACAAAATCCCGGGAAACCAGCGATCGGACGAGGCCGCGCACCACCCGGGCCAGAGAGGCCCAGCCCACCAGAGCCAGAGAGCCGGTGATGACAAAGGCCACCGCCAGGCCCGACAACCCATAGGGAACGATGGAACGAAGCCCCATCAGGAGATAGAGGGAGGGAACGGCCATGACGATCTCCGAGGTCCTCATGAGAATCCGGTCGGTCCATCCCCCCGCATACCCGGCCACCAGCCCCACGAGGATCCCGATGCCAAAAGAGAGGCTGACGCCGAGCAGGGAGAGGAGAAAGGAGATCCTCATTCCGTAAAGGAGTCGGGAGAAGAGATCCCGGCCAAAGAGATCGGCCCCCAGAAGGAGGATGCGTCCGGGAGACTCCGCGCAGAAGAGATGGCGAGAGGTTGGGAAGAGCCCCCACATCCGGACCTTCTCCCCCCGGCAAAAAAATCTCAGGGGGACCGCCTCTCCCGTGGGTTCGTAGCGTCTTGCCACCGGATCGGCCAGCCGGAGAACGGGGACCACAAGGCGTCCACGGGAGAGATGGGGCCAGACCGCAGGCGCATAGGGAAGATCGAATCGGACGGAATCGTACCGGTAGGGCGCAAGAAATTCGGCAAAGAGGCTGGCCACGCCCAGAAGGAGCAGGAGGGTGCCCGCCCAGCCCACCCGCCGGAGAAGATCCCGGACCCCTTTCATCCGCTCTCCCGGGTTCGCGGATCGAGAAGATAGAGAAGACCGTCGGCCAAGAGATTCCCCAGGAGAAGGAGCACCGCGCCCATGAGAAGACCCCCCATCACAAGATAGAGATCTCGGGTCATGACGGCGTGGAGCATGAGACGGCCCATCCCCGGCCAGCCGAAGACCATCTCGGTGAAGGCCGCCCCCGAAAGAAGTCCTCCCAGCTCCATGCCGAAGAGCGTCACCAGCGGATTGATGGCGTTTCTGAAGAGGTAGCGCCAGAAAAGGATGCGCTCGGCCAGTCCCCGGCTCCGGGCGGCATTCATGTAGGGCTGGGAAAGAACCTCGAGAACGGAGGAGCGCATGAGGCGGTACAGGACCCCAAAGCTTCCCAGAGCCAGCGTCAGGGAGGGAAGGATCAGATGGTGAAGGAGATCCAGCAGGCGCGCTCCCTCTCCGGAGCCGGCCGGGAGCGACGAACGGGCTCCCCCGATGGGAAAGAGCCCTGTTTTTTCGGCCAGAAGAAGGCCAAGGACCGCCAGGAAAAAGGACGGGAAGGAGATGGAAAGATAGGAGAAGGAGAGAAGGGAACGGTCCAGAGCCCCCCCCGCCCTTCGGGCCCCGTAGACCGCCAAAGGGAGCGCCGCCCCCCAGGAAATCAGAACCGCCGTCCCAGTCAGGAGAAGTGTCATGGGGATGCGCTGGGCGATCAGGGTAGCGACGGGGAGATGGTAGGAAAAGGAGTAGCCCAGGTGGCCCCGGACAAGGGCGGACAACCATCGGCCGAACTGCTCCGGAAAGGGAAGTCCGAGCCCATACTGCTGGCGCAGGGCCGCTATCGTCTGGGGAGAGATCTGGGGATTGAGGGCCATCTGGGTGAGAAAGTCTCCCGGAGCGAAGTCCATCATCACAAAGGAGAGGAGGACGATCCCGAAGAGAACGACGACCATGTGGGAGAGGCGAAGGAGAAGGGCCCGCGTCATGGCAGGAGGAGCCTCCCCGTCTGGGCCACCAGGGAGACATGGGGAACGACCCCCCCCAGGGGAGTGGGAGCGATCCCGGAAAGGGTCCTCCTGACGGCGGTGATGGCATCGGGGCTGACGAGGTCCACCATCGGAACCTCCCGGGTGGCAATCTCCTGCCACCGATCATAGATCGCCTTCCGGCGAACCGGATCCATCTCCGTCTCCCCTTGATCGAAAAGGGCGTCGACCTCGGCCTGCCAGGGGGTCGACGGGACCTTCTCCCCGGGATCCCAGAGGTGGAGAAATCCCGTCGATCTCCAGACGGTGGCGTTGCCGTGGGGATCGAGGGTCCCGGTCAGGCCGAAGAGAAGCATCTCCCACTGGTGAGAGGAGAGAACCAACGTCGACAGCATGTTGAACTGAAGGGGGACCACCCGGACGCTGATACCCAGAGGCGCCAGCATGGCCCGGACCATCTGGGCCAGAGAGAGGCGCTCGGGGCTTTCGGTGTTGGTCATGAGCACCACCGCCACCCGATGTCCCGAGCTGTCGAAGAGCCGCGAGCCTTCCAGACGGAATCCTCCCGAGAGAAGAAGGGCCCGGGCGCGGGAGAGGTCGTGGTGATAGCGGATGACCCCAGGGTCGAAGAAGGCCTTGTTGGCCGGGCTGACCGGTCCGGGAATGGGCGCCCCCAGCCCGTTGTAAACGACGTTGACCATGGCCTTGCGGTCGAGGGCCCAGGCCACCGCCTGCCGGAAGGCCCGGTTTCTGAACCACGCCACCTTGTAGGCCGGGATCGGAGCGCGCGCGTTCTCGTTGAAGGTCAGAAAGGTCTCGGCCTGGGAGGGCCCCCTCACGAGGAGCCGAAAGGCCTTGGACCGGGTCTGGGGCGACAGGACAGAGACCTGGGACGGGCTCACCCCCACGAGATCGGACCTCCCCCCCAAAAATCGGAGAAGGGTGCTGTTCTGGTTGGGAACGATCCGGAGCCGAACGCGATCGAGATAGGGAAGCGGCCCGGGGTAAGGTCCGGAAAGCCCCCGGGGAGGGGTGTAGAGAGGATTTTTCTTGAGGACAACCTCCTGGCCGGGCCGATAGCGCGCGAGGAGAAAGGGCCCGTCCCCCACGATCTGATCCGGGGGGGTCCGCACCGACCAGGTCGTGTTGAATCGACCGGCCGAGACCGCCGGAGAGAGGAGATGTTCGGGAAGGATCTCGACCCCGAGCTCTTCCAGAAGAGGGGCAAAGGGACGGGCCGTCTCGAAGACCACCGTCCGGGGATCGGGGGCGCTCACCCGAAAGGGCTTGCCTCCCACGGTGAGGACATCTCGTACCGGAGAGGCCACCGCCGGGTTGTAGTAGATCCTGTTGAAGGTAAAGACCACGTCCGCCGAGGTCAGAGGGGCCCCGTCCGACCAGCGCAGATGGCGGCGTAGTGTAAAGACGATTTTTCGTCCTGTTTTGTCGACGGTCCAGCGGGAGGCCAGGTCCGGCTTGACACCTCCGTCGTAGGGCGAGACTCGGGTCAGCCCCCGGAAGAGGTATCCCAGAATTTGGGTGCTGGTCGTTTCGGAGGCCAGGGCGGGGTTGAAGGTCTTGGGGTCGGAGAGAAGATCGAGGACCATCTGGCCCCCCTCGGGCGAGGGGCGGGGAAGGACCCGAAAAACGGTGCCGGAGTCCTTCCGTGCACATCCCGTCCCCATGAGGAGGAGCTCCCCCAGAAGAAGGGCGAAGGCGATCCCCCCGAGAAAGCTTTTATGGCGGGAGCCCCCCCCGTGGACGGAGCCGATCATCGGAGCCCTCGAGAGCGGTCGTCTCGACGGGGGATCGACGGGCTCCCGGACCTCATGGCGGGTCCTTCCGTCAGGGCTTTTTGGCCGAAGGAGCCGGAACGGGGGCCTGAGCCGGGGCCGAGGGAGCCGGAAGGGCCTTGACCGGGGTGTTGAGAAGGAGAGAGGGGCCGACGGCGTTTTGCTTGATGAGGGCCAGGGAAAGGGATGTCACCATGAAGACGGTGGCGAGAACCACGGTGAGCTTGCTCAGAAAGGGCGTGGCGCCCTGGGCACCGAACATCGACTGGGACGAACCGCCGATCATCACGCCGGTCTCGGCCCCCTTGCCCGACTGGAGAAGAACGGCGGCGACAATGAGGAGGCATGTCAGCACGTGAATGGCGGTAATGAGAATAGTCATGAAAAAAAGGTCCTTTCGTTAAGGCGTTCCAAAAACTGATGCGATACGATCCAATGAGAACGAATCAGCAAAAAATCCCCCCAATCTTCCAGGGCCGGTCCGTTGGCTTGCTCCTCGTCGTCAGGGATGGGGAAAGAGGCGGTTGAAGGAGCGAAGAACGGCCTCGGGATCGAGGAAAGCTCCCCCCACGAGAAACCCGTACACCGTTCCCTTTTCCACCAGCACGGAGAGGCTCTCGTCGTTCACCGAACCTCCATAGAGGAGCCCCGAGGCACAGTCATGGCCGAAGGATTCCCGAAGGGTCCAGGCCACCTCCCGGATATCGTCCAGGGCGGCGGTTCGCCCCGTGCCGATGGCCCAGACCGGCTCATAGGCGAAATAGACCGGGGTCTCCGAACCGGAGGACCTTGCCTTCTGGACCTCTTTCCAGACGGGAGCGATCTGTCTCTCCCACACCCTGGCATGGTCCTTCGAGAGCCGCTCCTCCTCCGTCTCCCCGAAACAGACGATGGGGACAAGCTCTCGCGACAGGGCCAACGCCGTCTTTGCGGCAACGTGGGCATCGGTCTCTCCGAAGAGCCGGCGGCGTTCCGAATGGCCGAGGATCACCCCATTGAGACCCAGATCCCGGAGCATGTCCGCGCTCACCTCTCCGGTGTAGGCTCCCTTCTCGTGGGCGCACATGTTCTGGGCCACGACCCAGAAGGGAAGCTCCCGCTCCCGAAGCTCGTGCATGAGAACATCGAGATAGACCGCCGGGGGGGCCAAAACGAGCCGATAGCCATGAGCGCACCACCGTGGCCAACGGCCCTCTCGGGCGAGGATATCGAGATAGCCGACGATGGCATCCCGATCCATGTTCATCTTCCAGTTGGCCACCATCAGCATGAAAGAGCCTCCACGGAGGAGATCCGGGTCACCCGGACCCCGCCCATGAGGCTCGCGCCGGCCCTGGCCCCAGGTTCAGTCGCCATCGGGAATCACGGAGAGTCCAGGAAGTTCCTTCCCTTCGAGAAGCTCGAGGGCGGCGCCGCCGCCGGTGGAGATGAAGGTCATGTTGTCCGACTCTCCGGCCCGGTGGACGGCCAGAGCCGTATCGCCTCCGCCCACGATGGTCAGGGCGTAGCAGTTCCCCACCGAGTGGGCCATGGCAAAGGTTCCCCGGGAGAAGGCATCCTCCTCGAAGACGCCCATCGGTCCGTTCCAGAGGATCGTCTTGGCGTTCTCGAGAACCTCGGAAAATAGCTTCACGGAGGCGGGACCGATGTCTAAGGCGATCCATCCCGGAGGAATCTCCTGGTAGGGAACGATCTTTGTCGGGGCGTTCGGCTCCCGGCTCTCCGCCACCACGCAGTCCATCGGAAGATAGAACTTGACGTTTCTCTCCCGCGAGCGGTTCAGCATCTCCCGGGCCATCTCCACGAGGTTCTCCTCCACGAGGGAGCGTCCGGTCTCCAGCCCCATCGCCCGATAGAAGGTGAAGGCCATGCCGCCGCCGATGATCATCTTGTCGACCTTCTCGTGGAGGTTCGAGATGACCCCCAGCTTGCTCGAGACCTTTCCACCCCCCAGAATCGCCACCAGGGGGCGGGTCGGGTTGGTGATGGCCCCTTTGAGGTAGGAGACCTCCTTTTTCATCAAAAAGCCGATGGAGAGCTCCCGGACGAATTGGGTGATGCCCACCACCGAGGCATGGCTTCGATGGGCGGCCCCGAAGGCGTCGTTGACATAGACGTCGGCCAGATTCGCGAGCTTCTTCGAAAACTCGAGGTCATTGGCCTCCTCTCCCTTGTCGAAGCGCAGGTTTTCAAGGAGGAAGATCTCCCCGGGCTTGAGGCGCTCGATCTCCCTTTCCACCGCGGGACCTACAAGCTCTCCCGTATAGTGGACATCCTTCGAGAGGAGGCGGGAGAGTCTTTTGGCCACCGGAGCCATGGAGTAGCGAGCGTCGGGAGCACCCTTGGGCCGTCCGAGATGGGAGGCCAGAATGACCCGGGCTCCCTCGTCGATCAGATAGTTGATGGTCGGGAGGGAGGAGCGGATCCGGCGGTCATCGGTAATGTGGGTGTCTCCGTCGAGGGGAACGTTGAAGTCCGCCCGAAGAAAGACCCGCTTGTTTTTGACATCAATCTGGTCGACGCACCGTTTGGAGCGCTCCATCTCACCTCCAGTATTCCCGGAACCTCCCGGGGAAGGGTCGGTCGTAAGCCCCGGGGAGCGGGTCCGCTCCCCCTTTCGGGGCTAGGAAAAGTGGTTGCAGATATAGGTGACGAGATCGGCCACCCGGCACGAATATCCCCATTCGTTGTCGTACCAGGCCAGGGTCTTGACCATCCTCTCCCGGACAACCCGGGTGGAGAGTCCGTCCACAATCGCGGAATGCGGGTTTCCCCGGTAGTCGATCGAGACCAGCGGAAGATTGGTGTAGGCCAGAATGCCCTTCAGGGGACCGTTGGCGGCCTCCTCGAGAACACGGTTCACGTCGGCCACCGTGGTCGGAACCCGCACTTCCAGGGTCAGGTCGTTGAGGGACACGTCGGGGGTGGGAACCCTCACCGACGTCCCGTCGAGACGCCCTTCCATTTCCGGGATCACGAGTCCAATGGCCTTGGCGGCCCCTGTGGTCGTCGGGATCATCGACACTCCGGCCGCCCGGGCCCGGCGAAGATCCTTGTGGGGAAGATCGAGAAGACGCTGGTCGTTCGTATAGGAGTGAACGGTGGTCATGAAGCCGCGCTCGATGCCGAAGGCCTCGTGGAGGACCTTGACGACCGGGGCAAGGCAATTCGAGGTGCAGGACGCATTGGAGATGATCGTGTGCTTTGCGGGATCAAATACCGTCTCGTTGACCCCCATGACCAGGGTACAGTCGGCTCCGGAGGCGGGAGCGGTGATCACCACCTTCCGGACCCCCTTCTTCAGATGGGCCGAGGCACTCTCCCGATCCTCGAAACGCCCGGTCGACTCGATGACCAGGTCGATCCCCATCTCCTCCCAAGGTATCTTCGAGGGATGGTTCTCCGCATAGACGCGGAGGGGCTTTCCGTCCACCGAGATGTGATCCTTTTCGACGGCCACGAGGTGCTTCAGGGCCCCGTGAACCGAGTCGTATTTCAGAAGATGGGCCAGATGGTCGGTATCGGTGAGGTCATTCACCGCCACCACCTCGATCTCGCCCAGCCGACAGGTGGGAGCCTTTTCAAGAATGGCCCGGTAGGTCAGGCGCCCGATCCGTCCGAAGCCGTTGATTCCGATACGTACAGCCATCGATCACCTATTTTCCACAAAAATTGTTGTCGCCAAATCAGTCCGGTTCAGTCAGGTCAACATGAACATCGTCTCTTCCACGAATCTCCCGTCCGAAGTCCAGAAGGACCCATCTCCGGACAAGTCTCGCAAAGGACCGTCGGCTAAAAAAAAAGAAGATTCGCCGGGAATCGTCCGGAGCCAGGGAGGGAGAGACGGGGGATCACGTTCAGATTATGCGGATTTTTTTCAATACGTTCAAGACGCCCCTGCCCCTCTAAGGCTTCGTCGACGCGATAGCGGCCTTCTTCCCGGATGTGGGGACTGTTCATCATTCCGGGCTCCCCCCGCCTTGCAGAGTTGAGCGGGAGATTCGATAATGGGAGACAAGAAGGTCCGGTACCCCACCGGAATAGGATGCCATGACGTTTCTCAGGAAGACTCCCGATGGCCCCCGACTCCCCCAGGCCTCTTTGGAAAAATCTCACCGCGCCTTTCCTGGCCCGGCACCTCCTCTTTTTTTTGGGACGACCGGTTCTGCTCCTGTCGCTCCTCGCCCTTGGCCCTCTGCCCCTGTTTTCTGGGGATACGCCCTTGGCTTGGGCGGGAGGAAGCCGGGAGGAGGAAATCGCTCTGGGGCATCTGATCGCCATGAAGGGAAACGGGTTTTCCGGGTCGACCGCCTGTGCCGAGTGCCATCGGATCAACGGGGGAGGGATGCCCTCGGTGGGGATTCCCCGGATCGCCGGACAGACCGAGACCTATATCTACCGGGAAATTCGGGGGGTCCAGAAGGGAACCCGATTCTCTCCCTTTATGAGCCGGGTCGTCAGGAACTTTTCGAAGAGCGACATTCGGGCCGTCGCTCTCTACTATTCGACCGTTCGAACCCCCAAGCTTCACGACCCCTCGGAGTTCGATCCGTCTCTCCAGCCCCTCGGCCGGCGCATCGCCCGCCGGGGGCTCTGGGACAGAAACATTCCGGCCTGCATCCTCTGCCACGGAGAGGACGGCCGGGGCATTCCTCCGAACTTTCCCTACATTGCCGGACAGAGCAAGACCTATTTGATGCAGCAGATCAAGAGCTTCGCCGTCGTCGACAGAAAAGACGACCCGGAAGGGCTGATGAGGGGAATCGCCTCCAAACTCAAGAACAGGGAGATCAAGGCGGTGGCCCAGTACTTCGCAAGCCTCACCCCTCCGGACTACGGAACGATCTCCCGTAAAAACTCACCCGAAAGGCTCCGGCTGATCCCGGAGAAGAAGGAGGTCCCCCGTCCATGAAGACCGGTTCGACATCCCCCGGAACGCTCCGGGTCGTCCTCGCTCTTCTTCTCGCCCTTTCACTTCCGGCCGCGTTGGAGCCCTCCGAAGCCCGGGCCTCCTCCGGGACCCAGAACTTCCAGTTCTTCGCCCCTCCCGCCGAGGGAAGCCTTCCCGACGGACCCTTGGGCCGCCTGATCCGCAAGGGTGAGCTCATCTTCATCCACACGAACCTCTACGCCAAAAAATATGTGGGAAACGACCTGACCTGCGAGTCCTGCCATCTCGACCGGGGGATCAAGCCTTACAGCGCCCCCCTGTGGGGAGCCGTCGGAACCTACCCCCGCTACCGGGCGAAGAACCACAAGGTCAATACCCTCGAAGAGAGGATCCAGGGATGTTTCCGCTTTTCGCTCAACGGAACCCCCCCTCCCGTGGACAGCGAGACCATGAAGGCCATCGTCGCCTATGCCTACTGGGTCTCCCGGGGGGCTCCCATCGGCCTCTACCTCAAAGGACAGGGGATCGTCCGCCTTGCCAAACCCGACAAGACCCCCAGCCCCCGCCGGGGAAAGATTCTGTTCGAGGCGCGCTGCGCCCTCTGCCACGGACTCGATGGCCAGGGAACCAAGGCGGATCTCGGCCAGGTCGCCTTTCCTCCTGTCTGGGGTTCCCACTCCTACAACCAGGGAGCCGGATTCTCCAACATTCGGGAGCTGGCGGGATTTCTCCGCATGAATATGCCGCTTTCCAAGGGGAAGAGCCTTACAGACCAACAGGCGTGGGATGTGGCGGCCTATGTCGACAGCCACTCCCGTCCCCGGGACCCCCGGAAATCGCCTCCGTCCCCCTGATGGGCGGCCATTTTAAAGCCCCTTCCAAGAGAGGAGTCCTGGCGTCGTTGGGGGGGTTTTGTAACGGTTCATCGTCGAGGGAGAAGCTGGGGGCAGGAATGAGGGAGGGATGAAAGGGCGTCTAAAGACTCCCGGAGGAGGCTAGAGCCCCGCTTCCTTGCGCGCCTTCAGATCGGCATCGATATTGTCGAAGGGCTTCAGGTAATTCTCGAGAAACTGTCTCTCCGACGTGGACATGCGGTCGCGCACACCCAGATACCAGCGCCCCACGAAATAGACATACCGGTCCTTTTCGCCCATCTGGTCAGGACGGGCCAGCCCGGAGGAGGGCGGCACCGGCGAAGATCCGGACCGGGGAAAAGCGACGAAGAGAACGGCCAGAAGGACCGCCACCACAGCCGCCCCTCCCGCAATGTAGGTCCACTCTCTCCGGTTGGGGGTCAGGGATCCCGCCAGGCTCTCGTAAGCTCGGCGATTGCGTTCGTCCATCTCGCGAACTTCGCTCTCGATCCGTTCGAGCCGCCGGTCGCTCTCCCGAAGCAGCCGTTGAATCTCCCGGATCAAATCCCCGGAATCTCCCCCATCCTTGTCAGATGTCTTCCCCTCTTCCATCGTTTTCCCTCCCCCACACCCGTAAAAATGATACAGACTCCCCCCGAAAAATGCGAGGCGAAAAAACGGGAAGAAAGGGTTGCACGACAGGCCGAAGGTTGCGGGAGAGGAAGGCGACCGGGCTGGGAGGGGAGCGGATCGCGGATCAGGGGGCCCCGTCGAGGTTGTAGAGGCCGGCATCGGGAGGAGCGGCACCCGTCGTCGACTCGGCAGGGGGCTCTTCCCCCTTTTTGTACTCCTCCACCACAAACTTCTGGGCGGTGAGCGGAACCCTGAGCCCCGTCTCCGGATCGATCCTGACATCGACGATGTCGTCGGGGATCCTGAAACCATGGCTGCCGGGAAAAAAGGGAAGGGCCGTCTTCATCACATCCATCCAGATGGGAAGAGCGGCCTTGGCTCCGTATTCCCCGTGGCCCATGGAACGATGGTCGTCCATGCCGGTATAGACGCCCACGACGATGTCGGGGGAGAAGCCGATGAACCAGGCGTCCTTGAAGTCATTCGTCGTCCCGGTCTTTCCCGCCAGCAAAACCCCCAGCGAAAGGGCATCCCGCCCCGTCCCTTCCTTGATGACGCTTTCCATCATGGAGATCATCAGGTAGCTGTAAGCCGGGTCATAGACGGGGCGAGGATCCGGGGTAAACCGGTAGATGGTCGTCTTTCGGTTGTCGAAGACCCGGTCGATGGAGTGGACAGTCTCCTTGACCCCTCCGTTGGCGATCACAGAGTAAGCCCCTGTAATCTCGATCGGCTTGACGGTTGCCGATCCCAGGGCCAGGGTCAGGTCATGGGGAAGAGGGGTGGTGATGCCCAGCCGGCGGGCAAATCCGATGACCGACCCCACCCCCACCCGACGCACCAGGCGGATGGTCGCAAGATTGATCGATTCGGCCAACGCCTTGCGCATGGGAACCGGCCCGAGAAAGCCGGCCTCAAAGTCCTTCGGTCGCCACACCCGATGGTGAATGCGATCAAAAAAGACCAGGGGCGAGTCGTTCAGAATCGATCCCGGAGCATACCCTTTCTCGAGGGCGGCCCCATAGTCGATCACCTTGAAGGCCGAGCCGGGCTGCCTCAGCGCCTGAACGGCACGGTTGAACTTGCTCCGGGCGAAGCTGTACCCCCCCGCCATGGCCAGGATCCCCCCCGTCTTGGGATCGAGAGCCACCACCGCCCCCTGAACGAGCGGCACCTGATCGAGGGAGCCCTCAAGAATCCACCCTTTTTTCTTCTGGAGAGAGGAAAGAATGTGGACCCTGACGACATATCCGGGCCGGAGGATCTTGTCCAGGGAAAAGGGCGAGAGGACCTTCCGTCCCCGGCTGATCTCCGGGCGGGTCAGAATGGTCTTGGCCCACTGGGCATGGTCGAGGGTGATCCGCCCAAGGTGCTTGTCCACGGAGATCCGGGCCTCCTTGGGAGAAACGGAGAGAACCGTGGCATCGATGCGTTTCCCCACCAGATCCTCAAGATCGTGGGCGGACGAGCCGAGGACCGTCTTCGTCCGAAGGAGTCCCAGATCCTTCGGCTTGAGCACCCGGATGGCCCCCCGGAAGCCCTGCCGCCTGTCGATCGCCCGAAGCCCCTTCCTAAGGGCCATGTTGGCGGCAATCTGAATCCTCAGGTCAAGGGTCGTGAAAATCCTCAGCCCCCCCCCGAAGAGTTTTTTCGCCGGCATCTCACGCTCGAGCTTCTGGCGGACATACTCGAGAAAATAGGCGCTGGGACTTGCGGAGTGGGAGGGCGGAACGATTTCGAGGGGAGATGCATAGGCCTTTGCCTTCTCCGCGGCGGTAATGTAATGGACCCGGACCATCCGCTGGAGAACGACCAATTGACGCCGCTTGGCCGCCTCGGGATGGAGCAGCGGAGAAAACTCGATGGGGGAGCGAATCATTCCGGCGATCATTGCCGTCTCCGGAAGGGTCAGGTCCGCCAGGTCCTTTCCGAAATAGGTATGGGCGGCCGCCGAGACCCCGTAGGCCCCCTCCCCCAGATAGATCTGGTTGAGGTAGAGCTCGAGGATCTCGTCTTTGGTGAGGACCTTCTCGATCCGATAGGAGAGAAGGGCTTCCCGGATCTTCCGGATAAAGGTTTTTCTGTGGGTGAGGAAGATGTTCCGGGCCAGCTGCTGGGTGATGGTGCTGGCCCCCTCGCGGAGATATCCGGCCAGGGCATCGGAGAGGGCGGCGCGGATGATCGATCCGTAGGCCAAGGCCCCATGCTCATAGAAGTGTTCGTCCTCCACCGCCAGGATGCTGTGCACCATCAGCGGCGGAATCCGGCCCAGAGGAAGATATTCCCTCCGCTCCTTGTAGAAGGAGCCGATCTTCTGGCCGTTGCGGTCGTAAATGTGGGAGGTGGTGAAGGGGACGTAATGGCGAAGAAAGTCGACGGAAGGAATCCCCGCGACGATTTTCTGGTAGGCAAAATACCCCGTCACTCCGGCCGCGGTGCCGAGAATGAGGAGAATGACAAGAGAGAACAGCAGGAATTTTTTCAAGGCTTCCCGAAGGGTTCAGGAGTGCAGGGAAAAAAAAGGCGGGAGGCCCGGACCCCGACCGTTGCCGGCCTGGATCTGGGGGAACCCCGCCCTCAGGAATGTATGTATCAGAATGATGGCAAATGATGTCGCAACCCGGGAACTCCGGGGAGACTCATCCCTTTGATCTCCGGGGTCGGAGGCCAGAGGGGGTGAAGCTTTTTACTTCTCGAAGGTCTTCATGATGGTGAAGGCCGTCAGAAGAGCCGCGCCGGTCAGGACGATGAAGACGACCGTCAGGGTCATGTTGGCGTAGTTGGCATCGGTCGGATTGAAGGAACCCATCTTGTAAGGCATAGCAACCCCCGCGTCGTAGTTTTCGATGATTCCGGATTCTGTCGTCCAAAAGTCGGACTTATTGGCAAAAGACACTATACCCTAGGAAAAATGAGAGGTCAACACCTCCAAAATCTGACCCGCCGTCTTCCCCTTTTCCATGACAATCCCGGGGCCATCAATCCTGCCTCTCCTCCAAAGCCCGTCTCTCCTTGGGACATTTCGCGGATCATCGGTTCATGGTGAAAGGGAGGAGCGTCAAAAAACTTCCAGGAAATCCTTGAGGCCCTTGAGAGGAAGAGAGGTCTTCGGAGAATGAGGGAAAGGTTCGGGCAACATAAGCTCGCCGGGAGCTCCCGCTTCAGGTCGAGCGGATCTCCCGGTCGTGAGCGAGAAAATCCGAGAGGGTGAAAAAGGAGAAAAAGGGCACACCCGCCTGGGCAAAGCGTTCCCGTCCCCCCTCTTCCCGGTCCACGAGAGCCACCACCTCGAGAACGTGATACCCGCACTCCCGGCAGACATCCACCGCCCTCATTCCGGAGGACCCGGTGGTCACCACATCCTCGACCACCACCACCCGGGCTCCCTCAATGAGGTCTCCCTCGACGGGATTTTTTGTTCCGTGGCCCTTCGTCTCCTTGCGGACGACAAAGGCGGGAATGGGTCGATGGTAGAGGCCGCTCACCAGAGAGGTCGCCACCGCAATGGGGTCGGCCCCCAGCGTGAGGCCGCCGATTCCATCGGGATCCAGGCGGGAAATCCGATGGTAGAGGAGGTCACCGATCAGAAACTGGGCCCGGGAGTGTCCCAGCGTGGTCTTCTTGCAATCGACATAGACCGGGCTGCTCTTTCCCGAAGAGAGGGTAAAGGGACGGTCGGGCCGATGGATGAAGGAGCGTTCGTAGAGAATCCGGAAAAGCTCCTCCCGGTCAGCGGCCAGGAGAGATTCCCATCGGTCGGAAAGCACAGGCTGAACGGAGGTCACGAGTTCGATCAAGGACGGGATCCACAATGGAATGGGTGAGAGGGCATTAAAGATCGACTCCCTCGGATACTATGGGTCATGAGCGGGGTCTTTTCGCAAAGAGATGCCGGAAATCCGGCAAGGAGGAAAAATGGTGCCGAAGGCGGGACTTGAACCCGCACGGGTTTCCCCACACGCCCCTCAAACGTGCGTGTCTACCATTCCACCACTTCGGCACAGTCAAAAAGGAAAGCCGGACACGAGGGAAAAAACTTCTTGATTATACTGACTGGTCCGCGACAAATCAACTGCAGGAAAAACCTGCCGACGACAAGGGAACCCTCGTCCGCCAAACACGGGGGAGAGTCAAATCTTCAACGCGCACAGAGACTCCGATCCGTGTGTTTTCACGTTATTTTTTAAATGTGTCAAGAATTTCCATTTGACAAACCCTACAGGAGTGTTAAAGTAGATCGTTCGATATTTTAAACATTCGTTTAATAAATTAAACAGGAGGTTGAGATGCTCGGTCCTTCGTCAAACCCGATCCTCATCGCCATCGTCAACGTTGGCTTCTTTGTCGGCACCGCATTTTTGGCCTATCTCTTCGGGTCGGTCGACGCGAAATCAAAAAGAAACAGCCCCTCGATCTGACGCACACGCACCAAAAGGGGGAGGCTCTCGTGCGGGAGCCTCCCCCCTTCTTGTCCCCGGCCCCTTTCTCGCCCCTGCTCGGATCTGTCGTTTCCTCCGGATTTTTCTCGAGTTTTCCCCTTGACACCCCCCTTTCGGGATTCCTCCGGCAAAAAGCCCGCCGCTGGCCCTTCCCCAAGGATCTTCAAAAAATCATGCAAGAGTCTGAGCGGATTATTTTTTTTGGTAGACTACAGACTCTCCCCGGAGATCCGGAGAGAGTCAGCGGGAACGGTCAGAGACAACCTTAAAACGAGAAAGGAGGCCTACCATGGGACCTTCAGCCAACCCAATTGCCCTTGCATTGGTTCTGGTCGTCTTTTTTGTGGGAACGGGCTATCTGAGCTACCTGTTCGGCAAGAGCGACGCCCACCGGTAAGAGGGGTTGCGTCACCGGCAGAGAGCCGGCCAGACCGTCGCTCTCGCCGGGACATCACTCGGTAAAACCGCCTCACTGGCGGGTACGACGGGAGAGACCGCTTTTTGGCCTCTCCCCTGTTATGCTCCTCTCCCCGACCCGCTTCCTCTCCTTAACATCCCCTTATGAATTGCTCTCTTTTCGACTGTGGCAAGACCTGCCCTGGCAGACTTGCCCAGGGAGACTCCCCGCACAGACTCATGGGGCGGCCGGGGGATTCTCCCGGAGGGTCTCCATGATCCGGACGATCTCCGGGGCCGGAACGGTGGAGGCGAGGGCTGTCCGAAGGACCAAGAGACTTCCGGCCGCCACGATCCCCATGTCGGCAAAGAACGGGATCGTCCCGTTGCCGCCCAGATCCCGGGGACCCAGGCCCGACAAGATCCAAAGCCCCCCGAAGTACGGAAGGACCCACCAGCTGTGGGCCACCCCGAGCTCCCGGCACACCTCTGGAGGAGAGGGTCCCCGGCGAGAGAGGAGGCGACTGCCGAGGTAGAGTCCCACAAAAAGTGCCAGAGCCCCCAGGGTGACGCTCAATGTCCGGAACCCCGCCCAGAAGACGATCCAGTTGGAGACCACGAAGGCGGCCGGCGCGAAGAAGCCCGCCATGGGAAGGCGAAAGGGGCGTTGCGTCTTAGGGAGGGCCTTCCGGAGCTGGAGAAGGATGACCGGACCGAGGCAGTAGGAGAGGACGGTGACGGAGGAGATATAGGCCACCAGGCGATGCCAGGAGGGGAAGGGAAAGAAGAAGAGCGAGCCCACGGCCCAGGAGAAGATCAAACCGGTCCAGGGCACCCCCCGGCCGTTCACCTCCCCCAGGATCCGGGGGGCGCTGCCCGTTTCGGCTTGGGCCATGGCGATGCGCGAGGCCGAGGTGAGATAGATGAAGGCCGTTCCTCCGGGAGAGATCAGGGCATCGGCATAGAGCACCGCTCCCCACCAGAGCGCCCCCAGACTGACGGCCAGGGCGGCGAAAGGCCCCGTCACTCCGGAGAAGGCGAGATGGCTCCACCCCCCCCGGGCCAGATCCCGAGGGTCGACGGAGAGGAGAAAGGCCGCCTGAAGGCCGAGGTAGAGGAGGCTTCCCACCACCACCGACCCGATCACCGCCAGAGGAAGGTTGCGCCCGGGGGTCCGGGTCTCCCCGGCCAGGTCCACCGCCTGCCGGAAGCCAAAAAAGCTGAAGATGACACCGGCGCTCCCCACCGCCGCGAACATCTTTTCAAGGCCCTCTCCGATCGTTCCGGAAGAGGCCACCGAGAGATTCTCCGGATGATAGGAGAGATGGAACAGGAGGAAAATCGTGGCAAAGGGGATCAGAAGCTTCCACCACGTGGCCGCACTGTTGAGGAGAAGGACAAGGCGGATGACGAGGAAATTGGAGGCGGTGACGGCCCCCAGCAAAAGGATCGCCGTCCAGAACCCCTTCCCGGTGAGAAGCCCCGAAGCGGGGTCGACGAAGCCGGGAAGGTAGTTGTTGGCGTAGGCCAGGATGGCCATGACCTCCACCGGAGGCACCGAGACGTAGGAGAAGAAGAGGATCCACCCCCAGACCTTCCCCAGAAGGGGGCCGTTACCCACGTGGGAGAGGTGGACGATGGCCCCGCTCCGGGGGGCCAGAGGGCCAAGTTCGGCAAAGACCGTTCCCAGAAGAAGGATCGAGAGGGCCCCGATGGCCCAGGAGCCCAGAGAAAGTGGCCCGGCTTCCCGGGCGGCGTTGAGGGGGCCGAAGAGCCACCCCGAGCCGATAATGGCGCCGAGGCTGGCATAGAGGAGACCCACCGGTCCCCCCTCCCGGCGAAGGGATCCGGAAGACACTCTGGGCTACCCTCCGGTGGTGGGCCGGAAGGCGTTTCCGGGAAAAAGCTCCCGGAGGAGCTGGCGAAGGCGGATTTTGCCGGGAACTCCCGGAAGGCTGGCAAATCCGTTCTTTTCCGTAAAGGAGGGCTCCTGCCCCCGGGTCAGGACAAAGAGAAGGAGATCCCGCACATCGCGCATCGTCTCCTCGGGGAGGTTGGGGTTCACCGTCCAGAGCTCCACCCCCGCTATGGGATAGGCTCCCGGACTTGCCCCTCCCACGATGGACCGGTCGAAGCCCTCCGGGAAGTCCGGCTCGGGGCCCAGACCCTCTCCCGCCCGGCGCACCGCTGCCTGGCTCGGAGCGACAAACTCTCCCCGGTCGTTTTTGAGAGACGCCCGAAGCAGAGAGGATCCGAGCACCCACCCCAGCCCCAGGTACCCCACCGCCCCCGGCGTCTCGAGAAGACGGGAGCGAAGAGCCTCGGAGCCTGCCGCCCCCTCCGATCCCCCGGGCCACGAGGGAAGATCCTCGGTTCCGAAGGATTCTCGCCAGAGAACAGAGGAGCGGGTCAGGTAGGAGGTGAAGAGAAAGGTCGTCCCCGACAGGTCCGTGCGATGGATCGGACGGATGGCCAGATGGGGAAGGGAAAGCCCCGGGTTGGCCGCGAGAAGGGCCGGGTCGTCCCAGAACCGGGTCCGTCCCGCAAAGAGGCGCGCGAGAAGCGGACCGTCGAGCCGAAGGGTCGTTCCAGAGGGGAGGGAGGGAAGGTTGACCGCCACCACCACCGCCGAGAGAGCCACGGGAATGGCGACGATCCCCCCCTCCTTTGCCTTCTCCCGGGAGGTCAGGGGAATGTCGGAGGCACCGATCGAGGCCCGTCCGCCGGAGGCGCTCCGGACTCCGATTCCGGAGCCCGAAGCTCTCACCTTAACCGGGCGGGCCGGATGCTCCCGGACGTAGGCCGAGACCCAGCTCTTCTCCAGGGGGGTCAGCATGGAGGAGCCCGAGAGAAGAAGCTCCTCGGCCGAGGCCGGAGGTGGGGCAGAAAGAGCGAAAGAGAGGCTCGCGAAGACGAGCCAGAGACGACAAGGGACGGGTCTCATCGGTCCTCCTTGGAAAAAGTCGGCCCGGTCAGGATTTTTTCTTCGGAGGCCGGGGGTTTTCGGGTTCGATGGGCCGAGGGCGGGGGGTCCCCAGACCGGAGAGGAAGTATCCCGAATAGAAGAGCGCGACTCCGAAGAGGAAGATCTTCAGGAGGAACATCATCGTCATGCTCTTGACGAAGAAGAGGACCACGTCGATGAAGGTCACCACGATTCCGGCGAGCTGGAGGGCCCGGCCGGCCGGATAGAGGAAGTCACGCACCGGTAAGCCTCCCGGAAAGGGTGGAAAGACAGAGGTCGGCGATCATTCTCGAGCGCCGGGGATCGGGCGGGTGGCAGGCCACCGCCAGGGTCACCCCTCCCGCCTGCCTCACGGCAGGAACAGAGAGACGGCGCAAGGAGGTCCGGGTGGCCACATTGGTGGGGGCGCTTCCCCGCCGGCGGGCGATCCGGTCGTTCACCTCCGGATCGTCGGTGAGGGCAAAGACAAAGCCAAAGCCGTGCTCGTCCCCTTCCACATACCGCCTCCGAAGCCAGGAGATCTGCCCCTCCTGAGCCAGACGGACAAGCTCGGGGGCGGCCTCAGGGCTCACCAGCGCCACCCGGGCGCCCGCCTCGAGAAGGCGGGGGATGCGACGGGTCGCCACCCCCCCGCCTCCGACCACCAGAACGGAGTCCCCGGCGAGATCGGCCATCAGAGGATAGGCACTCATGAGATGAATCCCCGCCGCTTCCAGTAGTCCAGGAGGATCTGAGCCTTTCTGGCATAGGTGCTTCCCGGCGACTGGGCCACGATCGTCCGCATCACCTCGGCGGCCTTCTCGCGCTTCTTTTCCTTGAAGAGCGCCTTGGCATAGTTGTACTGCGCCTGGGGATAGATCTTGGAGTCGGGGTATTTGAGAAGGATCGAATGGAAGCGATAGGCGGCGGCCTTGTAGAACTTGGTCCGGTAGTAGAAGCTTCCCACATAGAAGTGCAGCCGGGCCTTGCGCTCCCGGCAAAAGGCCACCTTTTTCTGCGCCTTGTCCACATAGGGAGAGTCCGGATACTCGTCGATCACCTTCTGGAAGTCCGCCAGGGCCTTCTCCGTCGGGGAGGGGTCCCGGTCGACCCCCCCGATCTGGTAAAAGTCGCACATCCCGATCCGGTACTGGGCAAAGGCGGCCAGCGGATGGGTGGGATGGAGCTCGAGGAAGCGCTTGTACTCCCCCCGGGCCTCGATGAAGTCCCCCTTGAAATAGAACCGGGAGGCCTCGTCGAGAAGGGCCGAGGTTCCAAAGACCTTGGTCCGGAAGGAGTGGGTCGGCTCGTCCTTGGGGAGGATGTTCGAAAAGGGGTTCCATTTCTGGAAGGTGTCGCTCAGGGACTGACATCCGGTGAGGGCCCCCAGGCTCCCGAACAGCACCAGGGCCATCGCAAGCCTATGAAAAGCCCGCACGCCCTCCCCTGGACGAAGGTCTCCCTTCTCCGGACCCGTTGGGCCCTTGACCTTCCCCGATCTCCCCCCCACAATGAACCTCATGATCCCATGTCCTTCCCTTTCGGAGGTCTCCCATGACCTCCCCTGATGACTCTTCCCTGCCACGGCCAGTCTATCTCGTCTCGGTGGGCGCCGCCGTCGGAGGCCGGAGCGTCACCAACGAGGAGCTCTCTCAAAAAACCGGGATCCCCCCCTCGTCCATCGAGTCGCTGACCGGGGTCAGACAACGCTCCTATGCCCCCTTCGAGGGGACGGAGGATCTGGCCTATCGGGCCACGCAGACTCTGTTTGCGCGCCTGCCTCCCGGGACGGGATCTCCGGGGATGCTCCTTTTCGCCACCACCACGCCCCCCTCCCACGTGCCTGCCACCGCCATGCGCCTCCACCGGAAGCTCTTTCCCGGGGGAGGGGGTCCGCCGGCCATGGATATAGGAGGCTCCTGCGCCGCCTTCATGACCGGCCTCTTCACCGCCCGCCACCTCGTGGGGTCGGGAGCCTGCGACAGCGTCCTTCTGGTGAACGCCGAAAAAAAGACGGACCACCTCTGCCCGGCTCACGCCCCGGAGACGGCCCTTCTCTTCGGAGACGGAGCCAGCGCGGCCTGGATCTGTGCCCGCCCTCCGGCCGGGAGAACCGTCCTGCGGCTCTCGCGCCTTTCGGTGGGAGCCGACGGGAGCGCTGCCGATCTCGTCACCTACGGGTTCGACCCCAAGAGCGGCCGGAAGATCCTCCGCATGGACGGAGGGGGGCTCTTCCGGAAGGCCGTCCGCACCCTCTCCCGGGAAATCGGCCAGCTCATGAAAGAGGAGGGGCTCTCTCCCGGGGGGACCGGGGCGCTCGTTCTCCACCAGGCCAACCGGCGCATCGTCGCCGGGATCTCGGCACGTTTGGGGTTCCCGGAGGAGAAGGTTCCCCTCACCCTGTGCGACCATGGTAACACGTCTTCGGCCAGTCTGGGGATCACGCTGGGAGAATTTTTCGACCCGAAGGGCCCCCGTCTCCCCCGGGGCCCCCTCCTTCTGGGGGCCGCCGGCGGCGGGATCACCTGGGGGGTCGGCCGGCTCGACCCGGTCGAGACCTAGCCCGCACCCTCCGAATAACCCTCTCTCCTCAGGATTTCTCGACTCTTCTCTTCCGGACCTTCAGGGGGACTGTTTCTCGTCGCCCTCCCCCGGTCCGCCCTCCCCTTCCCACTGACGGATCCGGCGGTGGAGGGAGGTCCGGTCCATCCCCAGACGCTGGGCCGCCCGGGCAATATTCCCGTCGCACCGGGCCAGGACCCCCAGCACATACCCCCGCTCGAAGCGGTCGCGCGCCTCCTTGAGGGTCAGATCTCCCCCCTCGGAGGGCTCCCCTCCAACCCCGGACTCCCCCCTCCTCCCTGCCTCGATCGCGGGAGGGGAAACGACCGGTTCAAGGTCCCTCACGTCGATCGCCGGCCCCGGGGCCAGGATCAGCAACCTCTCCACCGTATTCCTGAGCTCCCGGACATTGCCCGGCCAGGAGCGCTCCGCAAGAGCCGCCAGGGCCTCCCGGGAAAAAGTTTTCGGACGATGGCCAAAGTCCCGGCAGAGAACCTCCACGAAATGGTCGACGAGAGCGGGGATATCGGAGATCCTCTCCCGAAGGGAAGGAACCCGGATGGAGATCACGTTGAGGCGGTAGAACAGGTCCTCCCGGAACTCCTTTCGGGCGATCATCCCCGGAAGGTCCCGGTTGGTGGCGGCCACCACGCGCACGTCCACCGGAAACGAACGGGTCCCCCCGATCCGGGTCAGGGTCCTCTCCTGCAGGACCCGCAGGACCCGGGCCTGGGTCGGCAGGGCCATGTCCCCGATCTCGTCGAGGAAAAGCACGCCTCCGGAGGCCTGCTCGAACTTCCCCGGCCGGCGGGAGAGCGCCCCGGTGAAGGCCCCCTTCTCATGGCCGAAGAGCTCGCTTTCAATGAGGGTCTCGGGGATGGCGGCGCAATTCACGTCGACGAAGGGGCCGGAAGCCCGGGAACTTCCCTCGTGGAGAGCCCGGGCCACCAGCTCCTTGCCGGTGCCGTTCTCGCCCGTGATCATCACCCACCCCTCCGTGGGGGCGACCCGGGCCACCAGCTCGCGCAGGGCCAGGATGGCCGGGGAATGTCCCACCATCTCGTAGCGGGCACAGACCTTCTCCCGGAGGGCCCGGTTCTCCCTCTGAAGCCCCCGAAGCCTCAGGGCGTTGGCCACGACGGTGAGGACCCGGTCGAGCGAGAAGGGCTTTTCGATGTAGTCCGCCGCCCCCGCCTTGAGAGCCTTGACCGCGGTGTCGATGGTTCCATGGCCGCTCATCACCACCACGGCGGGGGGATCCGGCAAGGGAGCGATCTCCGCAAGATAGGACAGGCCATCGTCCTCTCCCAGCCAGACGTCCACGAGCGAGAGATCGGGAGGATCGGACTCGCCGATCCGGAGGGCCTCCCCGAGAGAGGCCGCGGCGGAGACGCGATAGCCCTCGTCCCGAAGGACCGAGGAGAGGGTCTCCCGGATCCCGGACTCGTCGTCGGCCACTAGGATGTGGGTCACGAAGAACCTCCTTCCGCCTGACCGGGGGCGCGGCTCTCGGGAGAAGGCACGGGAAGGTCGATGGTAAAGACCGATCCTCCCGGCTCACCCGGCGCATAAAAGACCCCGCCCCGGTGCTCGCTGACAATGCGGGAGACGATGGCCAGCCCCAGCCCCGACCCCTTCTCCCGGGTCGAAAAATACGGAAGAAAGATCCGGTCCACCATCTCGGGCGGCACCCCCGGACCGTCGTCGGCGACCTCGACCCTGAGATGGTGTCTTTCGCGGTCGGCGAAGACCCGCACCCCGATCCTCCCCTTCCCCCCCATGGCCTCGATGGCGTTTTCGAAGAGGTTGGAGAAGATCCGGCGGATCGCCTGGGGGTCGAGGAGAAGATCGGGAAGGCCCGGGGCGATCTCCACATCGAAGACCACCTCCCGGTGGGCCGACCGGTAGAGGACGACGCTCTCGAGGAGGACCGGCTCGAGAGAGCCCCGGACGAGACGGCTCTCGGGCAGCCGGGCATAGGTGGAGAACTCGTCGACGAGATGCTTGATCCCGGCCACCTCGGAGACGATGGTCCGGATCGACTCCTCGAAGACCTGGGGCAGATCGGGAGCGTTGTCCGAGAACTTGCGACGAAGGCGCTCGGCAGCCAGCTGAATGGGCGTCAGCGGGTTCTTGATCTCGTGGGCGATGCGCTGGGCCACCTCCCGCCAGGCCAGGGCCTTCTGGGCGTTCTGGAGGGTGGTGACGTCGTCGAAGACCACCACCGCTCCGGCTCCGGGGTCCTCGAAGCGATTGTAGCGCATCCGGTAGGTCTGGAGGGAGCCGTCCGCATCCACCGTCACCTCCTCCTCCACATGAAACTCCCCCGACGGGACCACCCGGTCGATCCAGCGGTCGAAGGCACGGAAGGCCGGATGGAGCACCTCCCCCAGGGGGCGTCCCAGGACGAAGGAGCGGGGGATGGCGAGGATCTCTTCCGCCGAACGGTTGAAGGTGGTGACGATCTTCTCCCGGTTCAGGGAGAAGACCCCCGTGCCGATGTGCTCCAGGACCTTCTCCATGTATTCCCGGCGATGGGAGAGCTCGAGGTTGGTCTGCTGGAGGGTCTCGGTGGAGAGCGCCAGATCGGAGGTCATCTGGTTGAAGGACTCCACCAGGACCCCGAACTCCTCCTCTCCGGTGAGGGGAACCCGGACCGCGAGGTTCCCCCGGGCCACCTCCTCGGTGGCCTTTTCAAGGGCCAGGAGGGGACGGGTGATCCGGCGGGCGAGATAGAGGCCGAACCAGACGGCGCCGAAGATGATCATGATGGTGATCATGAAGAAGACCAGAAGATAGGACTGGCGGATGGGGTTTCTGAACTGCCGAAGCTCCCGGTAGTCGGTGTAGGCCCGGGCGAGGCCGGCCAGCGTCCGAGAGAAGCTCTCCGGGACCAGGTGGTCAACCACCAGAACCCCCGGTTCCGGAGAGCCTCCCCGGGAGAGGGTCACCGGAACAAGGGCCCGGACAAGAGTTCCCACCCCGCTCTTTTTGACGAAGACCTTCCCCCCGGGAGGAAGGGCGGAAAACAGGTCGGGGCCGGGAGCGTCGAGGAGCCGGACATCGATGTCGAGCGAGCGGGCCAGGCGAACGGGGGTCTCCCCCTTTCCTTCCTTCCCCGCGTAGAGCTCGAGACCCGAGAGCGCCAGCCGACGCCGGGTCTCGTCGAGGAATTGTCCGAGGCGGGAGCTCCCCCCTCCCGGCCACTCCCCGGCCCCCATGGCCAGGGAACGGGCCGTCCTCAGAACATCGCTCCGAACCTCCTTCTCATAGGCCCGGGAGACGGAGGAGGAGGCCCGAAGGGAGGCTGAGACCGGGAAGGTGAACCATCGCTGCACCGAGGTGTTGAGGAAGCCCGAAGCCACCACGAAGAGGAGGAAGGAGGGGATCATGACCATGAGGAGGAAGGAGCCGATGAGCCGGGCCTGGAAGCCCGAGCCGAAACCGCTGGCCGTCCGGTTCCAGTAGATCTTGACCACGCTGCGAAGGAGCACATAGAGGAGGAGGACCGCCAGGACGACGTCGATATTGAAGAGGAGGACGACGATGACCCGGGCCACCAAGTCGGACCCCGACCGGTCGGAGGCGTGCTGGAACTCGATCCCCGTCACGAGGAGAAAGAAAAGGAGACCCGCCCCCACGAGAAGGACCGGAGAGACGGAGGGAAGCCGCGGAAATCGCGGAGGCGGAGAGCTCTCCTGGCCGGGGGAAAGGGGATCCATGGGGCTAGGACGCCTTTTCCAGCGGACTCAGGCGGGCCAGCCGGCCGAGATCCCGGAAGAACCCTTCCCACTCCTCGGGGCGGGAGGGAAGGCCAAGGCGCCCGGAAGCTGTGGCCGAAAAGGGTCCCAGCAGAGGGTTCCGGCCCTGCTCCCGCAAGACGACCTCCGCCTCGGGAGTCGCCCCGGCGAACTTGGCGACCACCTTCCCCTCGATGCCGGTGGTGCCCGCCGTGAGCCGGACCGGATCGGCCCGAAGAATGCCGGGGACGAGGGAGAGGATGATGCGGACCCCGGAGAGGGTCTGCGATCCCAATGTCAGGGAAGGGGAGGTCACCACTGACCTCGCCTTAAGCCGGTTCATCTCTCCGTGAAGATAGCCCCGGAAGGCGAGGCTGCCACCTAAGGGGGGAGGATCGGGAAAGAGGGGGGCGAGGGACGAGAGGGCGAGGCGCCCCCGGACAAAGAGGCTCGCCTGGGGCTCCCGGTCGAAGGAGAGAACCTGCCCGGCCACCCGAAGGCGCCCCCCCGGAGAGGAGGCCACCACCTCGAGGTCGGAGACCCCCCCGCGGGCGAAGGAGGCGGTCGCCCGCAGGGCGCTCGAGACGATCGTCCGGCCGGAGAGGGAGGCCGAGAGGGATCCGGAGGGAATTTCGAGGCGGAAGCGGTTCATGAAGAGGTTGGGGCGAAGGAGGGCCCGGGAGGCATGAAGGGTGACTCCCGACCCCCGGCTCGGAAAGAGAAGGGAGACATCGGTATCGGAAAAGGAAATCCGGCGGATGGTGGCGGAGGCGGAGAGGCCCTTCGGACGGATCCCCGAAATCCAGCGGAGGAGGAAGGCCCGGAAGTTGTCCCCCGCCTCGGCCGACACCGCCTGGACGCGTCCCCCCGAGACAGCCAGCCAGTCGACTTCCACCACCCGGTCGAGAAGGGAGAGGGGTTCGAAGCGGGCCTCGAGGCGCGCGATGGAAAGAAGGGGCGGGACGCCCTCTCCCTCCTGACCTCGGGCCTTGTCCGGAGGTCCGGAGAGGGGACAGGTGACGGAGAGCCCCGTCATCACGATCACCCGACGCAACCAGTCGATGGAAAGACCGTTCAGGCGAACCGCACACCCGAAGGATCCCGAGAGGGCCTCCTGGGCCCGGAGCGCAAGAGAGCGCTCCAGGAGATGGGTCCCCTCCCAGCCGGCAAGGGCGACTCCCGCCAAAAAAAGAGCGAAGAGGCCCAGGCGGCGATTCAAACCCCCGGACCTCCGGCGGGACGCCCGCTGTCCTTCATCCGCACGAAGAACATCTTGGTCTGGTAGAGGATGTCCTTCATGTAGGAGCGGTCCTCCTCGGTCATGGACGACCCCACCGTCTGGGAGACGTAGTCCAGAAGCTCGATATAGAGCTTGGCCGCCTCGAGGCTCCCGGCCCCTCCGGGTCGCCCGGTCTGGGGGTCGACGCCCAGGGCGTGGACGGCCATGGCCCCCAAGATCGCCGGGATATGGCCAAGCCGTGGCTCCTCGCGATCGACAGGGCTCTCCTCGGGCTGTCCTCCCGTGAGTCCGGCCCCGCCCCTGGCCTTCACGTAAAGATCGATCAGATCGAGGTAGAAGCGGGCCTCCCGCGGGCTCCACCGCTCGTCGGGAAGGCCTGTGGAGGGATCCACGAAGAGATGGGTCGCCACCATCCCGGAGAGAAGGGCCAGGAGGCGTCCCTCCCGGGCCTCCTCGGTCTTTTCCTTCAGGGTCTTTTCTTCCCCGGGGGAGGAGGTCGACGGCGAGGGAGCGCTCTCGGCCGCGGTCGCGGCCCTGTCCGAAGACGACGCCGGCTCATCGGAATCGTACCGGACCCGCCGATCGTTTATAATGACTGCAGGTTCCTCTTGACCGCTCTCGCGGGAATCGTTTGCCATCTGAAATCATCCTTCCTTCTTTAAGGGACGGGCCTCGTGCATACCTTCTGGAGTGTCTTTCTCCCCCTTTTCGTGGCCATCGATCCTCCGGGGGTGCTGTCGATTTTCTTCAGTTTAACACAAGGGGTCGATATCGCCCAAAAAAGAAGGACGGCCCGGTCGGCCGTCCTTACGGCCTCCCTCACCGTCCTCTTTTTCGATATCTTCGGAACCCGCCTCCTGGACTTTCTGGGGCTCTCGCTTTGGGACTTCACCCTGGCCGGGGGGCTCCTCCTTCTGGTCCTTTCCGTCTCCGACCTTCTGAAAAACCAGGACCCGGCAACCGCCGGGCGCCCTCCCGGCCCCCTGTCGGGATCTCTGGGCCCCGTTCCCCTGGGGATACCCATCATCGCCGGCCCGGCCACGCTCACCACCTCGCTCATCGCCTCGAAGAGCGTCTCGCTCGCCTGGGCCCTGGCGGCCCTGGCCGCCAACATGATCATTCTTCTGGGGGTCCTCCTGGCCGCGGACAGGATCACCCGCCTTCTGGGTGCCCCCCTCTCCTCCGCGGTGGGAAAGATCTTCTCCCTCCTGCTCGCGGCCATCGCCATCCATCTGATCCACCGGGGCATCGACGGCCTTCTGGGGCTTCCCTTAAGCTGACGGCCGGACCACAAAGTGACGGCCCGACGGGAGGCGGAGAGGACCCGATCAGGATCTTGCCTTCCCTTCTCCGGGAACGTAAGGGATCAGCCCCTTTTCGAAGGCGATTGTCTGCAGGTGGAGCGGCAGCGTCCGGGCGTCGACCATGAAACCGTTCACCTCGACCCACCAGGCAAAGGGATTGTCTCCGATCCGGGAGGGAAGGCACCAGTCGGTGGAGAAATACGACATTTTCATGGCATCCCGGATTTTCTTGGAGACTCCCGACACCGTGCTCTTCGAGACGCCGAAGTGATCCGCGATGGCCTCGACGGTGGTCGAGGGCTTTTGCGACGGGTCGAAGAGGAAGTTGACGAAACAGAGGGCGTGAACCGCTCCGGCTCCGAGAGAGGCGGCCCGCCCCGAAGCGAGAGGCGAGGGACGCTTCCGGGCCAGGGCGGAGACGAGGTCCCTCGCGAGATCCCGGCTCTCCTCCGACAGCCTCTCCCGGCAGAAACTGTCCGTGAGGGCCAGGATCTCCTTCACCTTTTCCGCCATCGCTTCCGGAACCTTGCGGGATTTTTCCTTCATGGAACCTCCTGTTCGAAAGGCGAGTCAGAAGTCTCGCGCGACAGGGAAGGACCCTCGCCCAAGCGAAGCTCCTCCCCGAGACGGTTCTCCTACCACCGCACCGCAGGATCCGCAAACCGGATCGAACGGGCTTCCCCGGGGGTCCGGACGATGAACCCCCGCTTTTCCAGGGCCACGACCATCTGGTGGGCCGAAGGGGGGGCCACCAGAAAATGTTTGGCGATCCGGGACTCCGAGGGGGCGACACGGTACCGGTCCATGTAGCTCTGGATGAACCTCAGGTACTCCCGCTGGCGGAGGGTCGGCCCGTCCGGATCGGCCTTTGGAACGGACAGGACAAGCGCCCCCCGTTCGACGCGGATCTCGCAGAGGCTTCCGTCGGTAAAACGAATCTCCATGCGGTCGGAGGAGATCTCCACCCCGTCGACGGTCTTGCCCTCGAGACGCCGTCTTGCCTCTCCTCCCCCGGATCCTCTCCTGTCTCTCTCCATCGCTCTCTTTTCCCCCCTACAGAATGAGCATCGCGTCCCCGTAGCTCAAAAAGAAAAACCCCTCCTCCAGAGCCCGGCCGTAGATCTCCCGCCACCGCCCGTCCCCTCCCAAAAAGGCGTCCACCAGAACGAGCAGGGTCGACCGGGGGGTATGGAAATTGGTGAGGAGACCCTCGACGGCCAAAAAGGGATACCCCGGCCGCACGTAGAGACGTGTCCACCCGGCCCGCCCCCCCTCGGGGATCTCCCCTTGGGCATAGGCCGACTCCAGCGCCCGAAGCGAGGTCGTTCCCACCGCCACCACCCGGCCCCCCCGGGCCCGGGTGCGCGCGATGGCCTCGGCCGTCTCCCGGGGAACGAAATACCACTCCTCGTGCATCCGGTGGCGCTCCACCGGCCCTTCGGAGAGCCCCCGGAAGGTGCCCACCCCCACATGGAGGGTGACGCTGGCCCGCTCCACCCCCTTCTCCCGGAGCCGGTCGAGAAGCTCCCATCCCAGGTGGAGCCCCGCGGTGGGGGCGGCCACCGACCCCGGCACCCGGGAGTAGACCGTCTGGTAGCGCTCCCGGTCGCTGCCGTCGGCCGGTCGCCTGCGGGCGATATAGGGGGGCAGGGGCATCTCCCCCCGCTCTTCGAGAAAGGCCACCAGCGGCTCCTCTCCCCGGTACTCCCCCGAAAAGCACTCCAGCGCCTCGTCGTAGCCGATCCCGTCGAGAACGCCCCGCCCATCGAAGAGATCGAGGCGGGTCTCCCCTTTCAGCCCCTTCCCCAGAAAGTGCACCGGACCATGTGTTCCGTTGCCGAATGGGCCGAGAACCAGGATCTCGATCGCCCGTCCCCGGGAGGTCCGGGCCCGGGTTCTCGCCGGAACGACCCGGGAGTCGTTGGCCACCAGAAGATCTCCGGGGGCGAGGAGGGAGGGAAGGTGCGAGACGGAGGAGGCGAGGAAGGGGGGACGTTCGCCGTCGGGCCTCCGGGGAACCACCGCCAGGCGGCTCTCCTCCCGCCGGGGGGGCGGAACGAGGCGGATCTGCTCCTCGGGCAGTTCGTAGTCGTAGTCCCGGGCCTCCGGGGGGGATCGGTCCATGGTCTACCGCCGAAAAAGGGCCAAGAGAAGGGAGAGGACGACCGAGAGCACCAGGGAGAGAAGAAGCCCCGAGACCAGGGGAAAGGAGAAGATCATGCCGGGCTTTTTGACGACGATGTCCCCGGGAAGGTGGCCGAAGCGGGAGAGAAGACCCCGGCCTCCCAGGCGTTCGGCCAGGGCCAGGATCCCCGCCAGGACAAGAAGAAAGATTCCGGCCAGGGCCAGCATCCGGACCATGGCGCTAGGAGACCTCGAGCATCCGGTCGAGGGCCCGGCGGGCGCCACTGATCACCTCGTCGGAGAGCCGGATCTCGGGGGAGAGATCCTCCAAAGACCACAGGAGACGTTCGAGGGAGTTCACCTTCATGTTGGCGCAGTCGCAGGTTTGGCAGGCCGGAATAAAGGTCTTTTCGGGATTTTCCCGGGAGAGGCGGTGGATCATGCCGAGCTCGGTCCCCACAATGACCGTCTTCTTGTCGGAGAGACGGACCTCGCTTGCCATCCGGCTCGTGCTGGCCACCACGTCGGCGGCCTCCGCCACCGGGGCGGGACACTCCGGATGGGCGATGACCAGGGCGTCCGGGTGGCTCTCCCGCTCCCGGGCGATGTCCGTGGCCATGATCCGCACATGGGTGGGGCAGAAGCCCGAATAAAGGAGAAGATCCCGTCCGGTCTGGCGCTGGACGTACTCTCCGAGGTAGCGGTCGGGAATAAAGAGGATCGGGCGGTCGGCGGGGAGAGATTTCACGATGGCCACGGCATTGGCGGAGGTGCAGCAGATGTCGGACTCGGCCTTCACCGCCGCCGAGGAGTTGACGTAGGTGACCACGATGGCCCCCGGATGGCGCGCCCGGAGGGCCCTCACCTCCTCGGGGGTGATCATGTCCGACATGGGACAGCCGGCCCGAAGGTCGGGCACCACCACGGTCTTGTCCGGGGAGAGGACCTTGGCCGTCTCCGCCATGAAGTGCACCCCGCAGAAGACGATCACCGGATGGGAGGTCCGGGCGGCATACCGGGAGAGCTCGAGGGAGTCCCCCACGAAGTCGGCCACCTCCTGGATCTCTCCGATCTGGTAGTTGTGGGCCAGAATGATGGCATCCCGCCTCTTTTTCAGGGCCTCGATCCGCTCCACCACCGGATCGCGGACCGCGGCACCGGCACTCATCGGATCGCCCCCTTCTCAAGGAGAAGCTCGGCGATCTGCACGGCGTTGGTGGCGGCTCCCTTTCGAAGGTTGTCCCCGCAGAGCCAGAGGTTGATTCCGTGGGGGACGGAGGGATCCTGACGGATCCTGCCGGCCAGGACCTCGTCGCGGCCGGCCACGCTCCGGGGGACCGGATAGAGGTCGTGGGCCGGGTCGTCCCAGACGAGGACCCCGGGAGAGCGGGAGAGGGTCTCCCGCACCGCCTCCGGCGAGACCGGTGCCGCAAAGGCCAGATTCACCGACTCGGAGTGGCCCACCATCACCGGCACCCGGACACAGGTGGCCGAGACGGCGAGATCGGGCATTTCCAGCATCTTGCGGCTCTCCCGGACCATCTTCTCCTCCTCCTTGGTCGATCCGTCGGGGAGGAAGGCATCGATTCTCGGAAGGCAGTTGAAGGCGATCTGGTGGGGAGCATAGACCCGGGGGACGATGTTGTCGGCCTCGCCGTTCAGGATCTGGGCCACCTGGGTGGCCAGCTCGTCCATGGCCTCCCGCCCGGTCCCCGAGACCGACTGGAAGGTGGTGACGACGATCCGCTCCAGAGGGGCCAGCTCCATCAGGGGTCTGACCGCCACCAGAAGGATGATGGTGGCGCAGTTGGGGTTGGCGATCAGGCAGGGACCCCGGCTGGGGAGATGGTGGGGGTTGACCTCGGGAACGACCAGGGGGATCTCCGGAACCATCCGGAAGGCCGAGCTGTTGTCCACCACCGAGGTTCCCTGGGCCACCAGGGCCGGTGAGAGCTCCCGGCTGGTCTCCGCCCCCGCCGAAAAGAGGGCCAGGGGAACTCCGGCAAGCTGGGAGGGCTTCTCGAGGCGGCGGACGGAGACGCTCTTCCCCCGGAAGGAGATCCTCTCCCCCTCGGAGCGCTCCGAGGCGAAGAGCAGGAGCTCCGTGACCGGGAACTCCCGCTCCTCGAGGACCGCGACCATCTCCCGTCCCACGGCGCCGGTAGCGCCGACGACGGCAACCTTCACTTCCCCCTCCCGGAGCTCTCGAGAAGACGGAAAAAGGCCCGGGAGATCCTCTCGCCCATCTCCCGGCATCCCACCACGGTCCTGCCGGGCTCCGCGATGTCGCGGGTCCGGACCCCCTCTTCGAGAACGCTCTCCACGGCCTTCTCGAGCATCCGGGCGAGAGCCCCCTCCCCCAGCGAGTGTTCGAGGAGCATGGCCAGGGAGAGGAACATGGCCGAGGGGTTGGCGAGATCCTTTCCGGCGATGTCGGGGGCGCTCCCGTGGATGGGCTCAAAGAGGCCGGTCTTGCCCCCCACCGAGGCCGAGGCCAGCATCCCGATGGAGCCGGTGAGCTGGGAGGCCTCGTCGGAGAGGATGTCCCCGAAGATGTTCCCGGTGACGATGACGTCGAAGCCCCCGGGGTTGCGCACGAGCTGCATGGCGGCGTTGTCCACGTACATGTGCTCAAGCGTCACGTCGGGGAACTCCCGAGCCACCCGCACCACCACCTCCCGCCAGAGGACGGAGGATTCGAGGACATTGGCCTTGTCCACCGAGGTGACCTTCTTCTTCCGGTTGCGGGCCAGGGCAAAGGCCACCCGGGCGATGCGCTCGATCTCGGGTTCGGAGTAGCGCTCCGTGTTGATCCCCACCCGGACCCCGCCCTCGGTGACGATCCCCCGGGGGGAGCCGAAGTAGATCCCGCCGGTGAGCTCCCGGACCACCACCAGATCGAGGCCACGGATGACCTCGGGCTTGAGGGTGGAGGCGTTGGCCAGCTGGGGAAAGAGCTTCGCCGGGCGAAGGTTGGCGAAGGCGCCCAGCTTCTCCCGGATCCCCAGAAGGGCCCGCTCCGGCCGGTGTTCGTAGGGAAGGGTATCGTACTTCGGTCCCCCCACCGCCGCCAGAAGGACCGCATCGGACTCCAGCGCCCGGGTGACGGTGTCGGGGGGAAGGGGATGGCCGGTCCGGTCGTAGGCGGAGCCCCCGATGAGGGCCTCGGAGACCTGAAGGTCGATGGCCTTCCGGGAGACCATCTCGGAAAGAAGCGCGGAGACGGGCTTCATGACCTCGGGTCCGATGCCGTCGCCGGGGAGAAGGAGGATCTTGTGGGTCTTGCCGTGTGTCACGTCGTGTCCTTTCGCATGGGATCGTTATTCGGGGAGAGCCCCCGAACCGCAGATTGAAAGGGAGGAGAAGCGTCCGGGGCACCGCCCGGGACGGTCCTCCTCCCCGAAAGCTACAGGGAAACCCTGGAGGAGAGTCCGGCCCTCCGGTCCCGCTCCTTCTTTCGTTCCAGCCGGTTGAGCGCTTCGAGATAGGCCCGGGCGGCGGCCACCAAAATGTCGGTGTCGGCCCCGTGGCCCGCGGCCACGCGCCCTTCCTCCTCGAGGCGCACCGTGACCTCGCCCAGGGCGTCGCTTCCCCCCGTGATCCCCTTGATGGTGAAGGAGAGAAGGCGGGCGGCCGAGCCGGTGAGGTTCGACAGGGTGCGGTAGATGGCATCCACCGGACCCGTCCCGAGGCCCGCCATCTGGCGCTCCTCGCCATCGACGGAGAGGACGATGGTGGCGGTGGGGGGCACGAGGGTTCCTCCGCTCACCGCGAGCCGCTCGAGGCGGAAGCGGTCCGTCTCCGGCGTGCCGGAGCCTTCCGAGAGAAGGGTCTCGATGTCCTCGTCGTAGATCTCCTTCTTCTGGTCGGCCAGCTTCTTGAAGCGGAGAAAGGCCGCCGAGAGCTCCTCCTCGGAGAGGCGGTAGCCCAGGGTCTCGATTCTGGCCCGGAAGGCGTGGCGGCCGGAGTGCTTGCCCAGGACGAGGCTCCCCTCCGAGAGCCCCACCTGTTCGGGAAGCATGATCTCGTAGGTCCGCTTGTCCTTGAGAAGGCCGTCCTGGTGGATCCCGGACTCGTGGGCGAAGGCGTTGGCCCCCACGATCGCCTTGTTGGGCTGGACAAGCATGCCGGTGACGGTGGAGACCAGGCGGGAGGCCCGGACGAACTCCTCGGTGCGGATCCCCGTCTCGAGGCGGTAGAAGGCCTTGCGCACCCGAAGGGCCATCACCACCTCTTCCATGGCCGCGTTCCCGGCCCGCTCGCCGATGCCGTTGATGGTGCACTCGATCTGCCGGGCCCCTCCTTCGACCGCCGCCAGGGAGTTGGCCACGGCGAGCCCCAGGTCGTTGTGGCAGTGGGCAGAGAAGATCACCCTGTCCGCGCCGGGAACGGTGGAGCGAAGGAAGGCCAAAAGCTCCTTGAACTCCGTGGGAAGGGCATACCCCACCGTGTCGGGGATATTGATCGTTTGGGCTCCGGCGGCGATGGCAACCCCCACGGCCCGGGCCAGGAAGTCCCGGTCGCTCCGGGTGGCGTCCTCGGCGGAAAACTCCACCTCCCCCACAAGTCGCACCGCGTGGCGAACCGAGCGGTCGATGGTCTCGAGCACCTCCTCGGGGGAGAGCTTGAGCTTCTTCTCCATATGGAGGGCGGAGGTGGCCAGGAAGGTGTGGATCCGGGGAGAGCGGGCCTTTTCGAGAGAGCGGGCCGCGGCCTCGATATCTTCCGCCCGGCATCGGGAGAGGGCGCAGACGGAGGCGTGGCGAATCTCCTCGGAGATGGCGCACACCGCCGCAAAGTCGTCGGGGGAGGCCACAGGAAAGCCCGCCTCGAGGATGTCGACCCCCATCTTCTCGAGCTGCCGGGCGATCTGGAGCTTCTCCTCCTTCTGCATGGAGGCCCCGGGGCTCTGCTCACCGTCGCGGAGGGTGGTGTCGAAGATCCGAACCCTCTCCTCGCTCTTTTTTCTGTCGCGATCTGCCATGGTGATCTCCTTCAAATCCTGTCGAAAATGCGAGGTGGAGAACCCTCTCCAAAAATGAAAATTTTTTGGGGAGGAATGTAAAGATTTTGTTCTTTAAGAACTTCTAGATAGTTTTCCTTATGTTAGCGGACATTCATGGAAGTCTTTAAACTGACTTTCATTGAGATGCCTCTGTTGGCGGATCATGCTGGGAATTTTTCCATTAACGCCCTCGGGGAGGCCCGGGCTTGCGAAATCGGACAATCCGACCCCGGCGCTTCACCGTTCCGCCCATCCACCCCAGGAGGGGCTCTCCGGGATCTCCCACCGGAGAGCGGAGCCCCCAGCGGTAGAGGAGATATTCCGTCGGCCCCAGGGCGGCATAGAGGAGGATGCCCACAAAGAGGCTCGAGGTGGGGTAAAGGACGAAGGAGAGGGCCACGATCATCACCGTGACGAAGGTGGTCAGCGGGCGCCGCAGAAGGCGGGCCTCCTTGAAGCTCCTATACCGGAAAGGGCTCACCATCAGGATCGAGACCAGATAGGTCGAGAGAAGGAAAAAACCTGGAGGAAAGGAAAAGACATGGGAGAGCGGTCCGGTTCGGGCCAGCTCCGAGGCAACGATGACCAGAGCCCCCGCGGGAATGGGAAGCCCCAGAAAGTACTTCGAGGAGATCTTGGTCGTCATCACGTTGAACCGGGCCAGACGCAGGGCCCCACAGGCCAAAAAGAGAAAGGCCGCGGCCATGCCCAGACGATGGTAGGCGAAGAGGTCGGAGTTGTAGACCAGAAGGGAGGGAGCCGCACCGAAGGAGACGAGGTCGGCCAGGCTGTCGAACTCCACGCCGAAGGCGGAGGTCGCCCGGGCCAGACGCGCGATCTTGCCGTCGAGGTTGTCGAAGACCGCGGCGATCAGGATGGCAAAGGCGGCCTCCCGGTACCGGTGGCCAAAGCCCGCCAGAATGGAATAGAAGCCGAAGAAGAGGTTCCCGGCGGTAAAGAGGTTGGGCAGAATATAGATCCCGCGACCTCGATGGGCCACCGGAGGAGGTTCATCTCCCGGTTCGTCGTGGGAATTAGGGTAGTGTTCCAAGGATTGTCTCTCCTCCCTTGACCGTCTCGCCCAGGCGCACAGCAAGTGTCGTTCCCGCGGGAAGGTCGAGGTCGACGCGGGAGCCGAAGCGGATCAGGCCATAGATCGTACCGGCCGAAAGTGTCTCCCCCGGCTCGGCGTAGCACAGGATCCGGCGGGCCACAAGGCCCGCCACCTGGACCATGGTGAGGCTCTCCCCCTTCTCCGTGCGCATCTCCACCCGGTTGCGCTCGTTCTGCTCCGAGGCCTTGTCGAAGGAGGCGTTCATGAAGGCCCCGGGAAAGTAGGTGACGCCGGTGACCGTCCCGTCCACGGGAATCCGGTTGAGGTGGACGTTGAAGACGTTCATGAAGATCGAGACCTTCACCCGGCCCGTGGGCGCCGTCTCCGCCACGACGATCTTGCCGTCGGCGGGAGAGACGATCCGGCCGGGAGGACCGGCGGGAACCTGGCGGGGAGGGTTCCGGAAAAAATTCACCACGAAGGCCACGAGAAGAAGCCCGAGGAGACCGAGAACCTTCGAAAAGAGGAAAAGGACGGAGGCGATCCCCCCAGCGACGAGAATAAAGGGAATCCCCTCCCGGGCAATGGGTGTCCGGAAGTGGTCCGGTCCGACCTTCACGACGGAGTCCCGTCGCACACAATGGATGGATGGTCCATCAGTTTTTCGACTGGTCGACGATGCGGGACTTCTTGAGCCAGGGCATCATCGCCCGGATCTCTTCCCCGACCTTCTCGATGGGATGCTCCCGGCCCTGGCGCTCGAGGGCCTGGAAGACGGGCTTGCCGGCCTTGTTCTCCAGGACGAACTCCCGGGCGAAGACCCCGGTCTGGATCTCGTCGAGGATCTTTTTCATCTCTTTTTTGACATCGTCGTTCACGATGCGGCGGCCCCGGGTCAGATCCCCATAACGGGCGGTGGTGCTGATGGAGTAGCGCATGTTCGAGATGCCTCCTTCGTAGATGAGGTCCACGATGAGCTTGACCTCGTGGAGACATTCGAAATAGGCCATTTCCGGGGCATACCCCGCCTCGACAAGGGTGTCGAAGCCGGCGGCGATCAGGGCGGAGAGACCTCCGCACAGAACCGCCTGCTCTCCGAAGAGATCGGTCTCGGTCTCCTCCCGGAAGGTCGTCTCGAAGACGCCGGCCCGGCCGCCTCCGATGGCTCCGGCATAGGAAAGGGCGGTCTCCTTGGCCTGACCGGTGGCGTTCTGGTGGACGGCGATGAGGCAGGGAACGCCCGACCCCTTCTGGTACTCGGAGCGGACCAGGTGGCCCGGACCCTTGGGGGCGACGAGGAGCACATCCACGTCCGCCGGGGGATGGATCTGGCCGAAGTGAATGTTGAAGCCATGGCCGAAGGCCAGGGTCATCCCGGGGCGAAGATGGGGAGCGATTTCATTTTGGTAGACTTCCGCCTGTTTTTCGTCGGGGAGCAGGATCATCACGAAGTCGGCCTTTTTGACGGCATCGGCGACGGAGACCGGGGTGAATCCGAATCCCTGCGCCTTGCCCTTGGAGCTTCCCTGGCGGATGCCGATGGTCACGTCGACTCCGGACTCCTTGAGGTTGAGGGCGTGGGCGTGGCCCTGGCTTCCGAAGCCAATGATCGCCACCTTCTTGGACCGGATCCGCTCGAGGTTGATGTCGGCTTCATAATAGATCGAAGATTTCAAGGATCACTCCGTACGATAGGGGTGGAAGGTCTCGGGTCCCGAAAGAGGCTCTTGCCTTCGGTCTCTTGCGGACCCTGGGGATGATCGTTTCTCTTGTCTCTTCCCGGATGGGGGGTCTTTCCGCCGTCTTCCGTCACCGGAGTCAGGCGGTAATCTCATTTTCGTGGCGGGAGCCCCGGGAGGAGATCCGGACCTCCTCGCGGGCGATGGCGATCGTCCCCGACCGCACGAGCTCCTTGATTCCCAGGGGACGGAGAAGGGCGATCATCGCCTCGATTTTCTCCTCCTCCCCCGTGGCCATCAGGGTATAGGTGGAGGGAGAAGAGTCGACGATGCTGGCGCGGAAGATCTCCGCGATGCGGAAGGCCTCCTGGCGATCCTCCGGGCGGGTCGTCGTATTGACCTTGACCAGGATCGTCTCCCGGCTGACGAAGGGCGTCGTGGAGAGATCGACCACCTTGATGGTATCCACCAGCTTGTTGAGCTGCTTGGTGATCTGTTCCACCACATGGTCGTCGCCGACGGTCACGATGGTCATCTGGGCGACGCTGGGATCCTGCCCTGCACCCACCGAGAGGCTCTCGATATTGTAGCCCCGGGCGCTGAAAAGCCCCGCCACCCGAGAGAGCACTCCAAAGCGGTTTTCCACGAGAACCTGAATATAGTGGCGTTTTTGGGGAGAGAGGCTCATGCCGTGATCACCGAATCCTTTTCCTTGCGGGAAGGACGGGACGCCTTGCCGGAGGAGGCGGGGGGGGCCTCGAAGATCATCTCGATGTTGGACCCGCCGGCCGGAACCATGGGGAAGACGTTTTCTTCGGGATCCACCATGAACTCCATGAGAACGGGACCCTTGGTGGAGAGCCCCTTGAGGAGCACATCCTCCACCTCTCCGGTACGGGTCGCCCGGAATCCGGCCACGCCGAAGGCCTCGGCAAGCTTCACGAAGTCGGGGGACTGGCCCACGAAGGAAGAGGAATAGCGGCCTCCGTAGAAGAACTCCTGCCACTGGCGGACCATGCCGAGATACTTGTTGTTGAGAACCACGATCTTGACGGGGATCTCCATGGAGGCCACGGTGGCCATCTCCTGGATGTTCATCATGAAGCTCCCCTCCCCGGTCACCGCGATGACCCGGGCCTTGGGAAAGGCCCTTTGGGCACCGATGGCTGCCGGGAATCCGTAGCCCATCGTTCCAAGTCCCCCGGAGGTGAGCCAGGTGCGGGGACGAAGGAACTTGAAGTACTGGGCCGTCCACATCTGATGCTGGCCAACGTCGGTGGAGACGATGCAGTCTCCCCCGGTGAGGTCGAAGGCCTTTTCGATCACGAACTGGGGTTTGATGATCTCGGTGTCGTGGCGATAGGTCAGGGGATGCTCTTCTTTCCAGTGGGCGATCTGCTCGTGCCAGTCGGCGAGATCGGCAAGCCCTTCCTCTTCCTGGATCTTCCTCACGTCCTCGAGAAGATCGGAGAGGATCAGCCGGGCATCTCCCACCACGGGGACGTCGACCCGGAAATTCTTCCGGATGGAGGTGGGATCGATATCGATATGGATCACCTTCGAGTGGGGAGAAAATTCGGAGATCTTTCCGGTGACGCGATCGTCGAAGCGCACCCCCACGGCGATGAGAAGATCGCTGTGGTGGACGGCCATGTTGGCGGTATAGGTCCCGTGCATGCCCAGCATCCCCATGAAGAGGGGATCGTTCCCGGGATAGGCGCCGAGACCCATCAGGGTCAGGGTGACCGGGATCTTCGTCAGGGAGACGAGTTCGGCAAGCTCGGCGTGGGAATCCGAGGAGATGACCCCTCCGCCCACGTAAAGGACGGGCTTCTTGGCCTTGGCGATGAGGCCGGCGGCCTTCCGGATCTGCCAGCGATTCCCGTGGACAGTGGGGTTGTAGCCGCGCAGAGCCAGAGTCTCGGGGTAACGGAACTCGGCCCGGTCCACGATGACATCCTTGGGCACATCCACGAGAACGGGGCCCGGCCGTCCGGAACGGGCGATGTAGAAGGCCTCCTTCATGATTCGAGGAAGCTCGGAGATGTCCCGAACGAGATAGTTGTGCTTGGTGCAGGATCGGCTGATCCCCACGATGTCGGCCTCCTGGAAGGCGTCGTTTCCGATCATCTTCGTGGGGACCTGACCGGTGACGACCACCAGGGGAATCGAATCCATATTGGCGTCGGCAAGCCCCGTCACCGTATTGGTGGCGCCAGGACCCGACGTGACGAGAACCACGCCCACCTCGCCGGTGGAGCGGGCATATCCTTCGGCCGCATGAACGGCCCCCTGCTCATGGCGGGTCAGGACGACCGACAGGGAGGGGTCCTTGTAGAGGGCATCGAAAATGGGGAGGACGACGCCTCCCGGGTATCCGAATATCTGGGAAACGCGCTCTTTTTTGAAGCATTCGAGCAGCATTTCGGCACCGGTCATCTTTACCATATCCTGAAACTCCTTCGGGAGGTCCATCGAGGTTTAAAAGTAAATTGTAAGAAATACAGGGAAAGGGGGTCAAGTGGAGACGGGGCCAAATTCGGATTGTCCGAGGCATTTTCTTAGATATGGAGAGCTCTTCTTGACATCCTCCCTTCCATCGCTAAGGGGAGTCCTTCCTGCCGACTCCCCTTTTGGAGACGGGGATCGATCCGCCGCCTGAACGGTCAGGCGACGAACTCGCCGGGTTGCCCCGGCGAATTGGATCAATGATTTTATTATTTAAATAATGCATCTCATAATATACAATAAACTTAAATATTGAATATTGGAGGATTCATTATGATTCATTCGTTCAGAATTGAAACCGCATTGAGAAAACTTGGACAAGATATCGCCGATGCCCGGAAGAGACGCCGTATTTCCACATCCCTGATGGCGGAACGGATGGGGGTGACTCGTGTCACGTTGGGGCGGATCGAAAAAGGTGATCCGAAGGTCAACATGGGTGCTTATGCCATGGCGATCATGGTTCTCGGCAAGCTTGAGGATCTTGAAATGATTGTCGATCGAACAAGGGATCCCTTGGGGCTGAACATGCTTGAGGAAACCCTGCCGAAAAGGATTCGCACTCCCCGCAGAAAATGGAATCAGTAGGAGTACCCATGTCTTCGTATCGGATCAGTATCGAGATCGGTCGGGAAACGCATTTGGTAGGGATGCTGGACGTTTTCAACAATCGGGAAAAGGAATTCTATCGTTTCCAGTATTCAGATGAGTGGATTAATCATCCTTTCTCTTTCGAGATCGATCCGATGCTTCCTTTAAAACGGAATTTTCCTTTTCAAGAGAATCGCCTCTTTGGGGTTTTTAAGGATATTTCTCCTGATCGTTGGGGTCAGATCCTTCAGGACAGGGCTTATCCGGGCGGAAGGGCTCCTAGCGAATCCATGATCGGCGTTAGCGACTATATGCGGTTGGGAGCCATAAGAATCAGTCTGTCAAATAACCCTAAAGAGTATCTTTCACAACATTCTGATGTTCCGAAGTTTGTCATGATCTCGGAACTAAGTGAGGCGATAAGAAGAGTTGAGACAGATCGGGAAACTTCCGATGACATCCGAAAGTTGCTGCGTCCCGGAGCTTCGCTTGGCGGTGCCGGACCGAAAGCGGTCGTTCAGGAGGACGGGACGATGTGGATTGCAAAATTTCCATCCCAAAACGATGAGCATCGAGTCGGATTGTGGGAATTCACGATGCTGAAACTGGCCGGATCTGTCGGGATTGAAACACCTGATACAAAAGTGCTGGATCTTCCAAGGGGAAATCACGTCTTGCTGGTGAAGCGTTTCGACCGGACTGCCGATGGGGGAAGAATCCCGTTCATGTCGGCCATGACGATGCTCGGACGAGATGAAACGACCCGAGATTATGGAAGCTATCTGGAATTGGTCGAAATGATTGTCACTGTTTCATCCAATCCAACGAAGGACGCCAAAAATCTCTGGAAACGGATGGTGTTCAATGCTCTGACCGGGAATACGGATGACCATTTAAGAAACCACGGCTTTCTGAGAACTGTATCCGGATGGACACTTTCTCCGGCATACGACCTGAATCCGAATCCCCGAAGGCAACATCACGCTCTTTCGTTCGATGGGTTCAATTCTTTGCCGAGCATGAAACTGTTCCTGTCGCTTTCTCCTTATTTTCGCTATGGAAGCGCGACGGAAGCAAATAACGAATTGGAACGGATTTGTGAAGGCGTTTCCCGATGGAAGGAAGTGGCGAAAAGCGTTGGGGTGGAATCGAGAGAGATCGCCAGAATGGAGAAATCTTTTTCACTGATTGACGGTTCAGGAGAGACGTCAGGGGCTGTCCCGAAACATTGAGAAGCCCTCTATACTGAAATCCAATGCAGGGCCGTCCCCTGGCGTCGGCGCTCTCCTTCCCCGCATTCTCATGGCCAGGGGTGTGATCGCCCCCGGCATGAATGAATGAAGAGAGAAACTCTTCTTCTTTATTTTGTTTTTCATTTCATTAAAAGATTGAAGTCGTACATAGAGCCGGGCCTTTTTGGGGAAAATAGAGGGATTGTCATTGAGAGAAAGGGGGTTGATCCTATGGAAAGTCTGGTGAATCTCTGTCTGAAACCATCTCATTTGACCCTCACCCTGTTCTTTGATAGGATCAACCCCGCCCCTGAATTTACCCCTGAAAAAGACCCAGGTCATCATTATTTTTCTTTTATTTTTTAATAACTTAAAAGATATTAAGACCGACTTTATCTCTCCCCTTTTTCTCCCGGGTTGTAAGGTATTTTTTCACAGGTTTTCCACAGACTGTTAAAAACTTTTCGTAGCGATGTCTTCGGCATCTGGACCTAAGAGATTTGCATGCAGGATCTTTGGAACGACGTACTTGACCATATCGACGAGAAGGAGGGAACCTCTGTCCTTGAAGGGGTTCGGGATCTCTATCGGGAGTGCCGTCTCGAAAGGACGGGCAACCGGCTCCTCCTGGTGGTTCCCAACGGCTTTGTGAGCCGTCTCGTCTCGGGCCGCCACCAGGAATCGATCATCTCAGCCTGCAAGGTTCTGACCGGTCTTTCCGATCTCGAGTTTTCCATCTCGGTCTCCGAGGAGAAGAAGGCCAAAAAGCCCCGGCAGAGCGCCAAACCCTCCCTTCCGGTTCCGAAAGAAGCTCCCTCCCGCGATCCCTCCTGGGAGAGCCATCTGATTTCCCGCCATACCTTCGAGACCTACGTGGTGGGAGAGTCGAACCGTTTTGCCCATGCCGCCGCCTTCCAGGTCTCGGAAAATCCCGGAAAGTCCTACAACCCCTTCTATATTTACGGAGGGGTGGGGCTGGGGAAGACCCATCTCGTCAACGCCATCGGAAACGCCATTCTCGAAAAGACCCCCTCGGCGCGGATTCTCTATCTGACCTCGGAGTCCTTTCTCAACGAGATGGTGAGCGCCATCCGCTTTGCCAAGATGATCGAGTTCAAGGAGCGCTACCGCACCATCGACGTTCTGATCATCGACGACATCCAGTTCATCTCGACCAAGGAGAAGACCCAGGAGGAGTTCTTCCACACCTTCAATTCTCTCTTCGAGAAGGGGAAGCAGATCATCCTCACCAGCGACTGCCCACCCAACGAAATCGCGACCCTCGAGGAGAGGCTCCGGTCGAGATTCGCCTCGGGGCTGATCGCCGACATCCAGATCCCGGACTTCGAGACGAAGGTGGCCATCCTCATCGAAAAGATGAAGCTCGAGGGGATTGCCCTTCCCGAAGATGTCATCTATTTTCTCGCCACGAGCATCAAGTCCAACATCCGGGAGCTCGAAGGGGCAATGATCCGGCTCGGGGCTTACCAGACCCTCATGGGCAAGCCCGTAACCATGGAGGTGACCCGCCGGCTCCTGTCGAACCTGATCCAGACGGCTCCGGCTCCCGTCCACACCGAACTCATCGTCAACGAGGTGGCCTCCTATTACAAGGTCTCCCCCAAGGAGATCCGCTCGAAGAAACGCAACCGTTCCATTTCGGTGGCCCGGCAGGTGGCGATCTTCCTTCTTCGGGACCTGACCCAGATGTCCTTTCCGGAGATCGGCCGCGAGATGGGAGGGCGCGACCATTCGACGGCGATGTATGCCTTCAGGTCTGTGGAGGAGAACAGGGATTCCGATGCCGTCCTTTCCCGGGATATCGAAACACTGAAACGGCGGCTCCTTCAGCTTTGAGTCCAAAGGAGCCACTCGTCTAACCGCCCCGGGGGTCAGGGTCTTCGTGATCCTCCCCCATGACATGGCCATTTCCAGGAGTTTTCATGGATTTCTTGATCGAACAGAGCGTCTTTCTCGAAGGCCTCGAAAAGGTCTCCGTCCTTTCCGACCGGAAGAACATCGCCCTTCTCTCCTCCCATATCCTGATCGAGGCCGGAGACGACGGCATCACCCTCCTCTCCTTCGACCAGTCGGCCGGGGGTCGCCTGCGGATTCCCGCCAAGGTGACCACTCCCGGACAGGCCACGGTTCTGGGAAAGAAGATCTTCCAGATCGTTCGCGAACTCTCCCCCGGCATGATCCATGTCTTTCGGGAGGAGGGGGGCCGCAAGGGGATGACCACGGTGGAAAAGGATTCCGCCGTCTTCCACCTCAAGGGGATCGATCCCCGGGACTTTGCCGCCTTTCCCGAAATCACCCCCGAATACTCCTTTGGTGTTCCCATCCGGGATCTCAAGACACTGATCGAGAAGACCCTCCCCTTTGTGGTGGAGGAGGAGGGAACCTACATGAACGGGGTGCTGTTCCAGCGGGAGAGAACCTCCGGCGGAAAGGCCGCCCTGAACGTGGTGGGAACCGACGGGAACGGCCTGCACCACGGACAGATTCCTCTGGGCGAAGAGGGGGCCATCGACCTCTCCGAACAGGGGGAGAAGAGATTTCTCATCAAGAAACGCCACGCGGCCGATCTCATGCGCATGCTCGAAACCGACGCCAAGGACGAGAAGCTGACGGTGGAGATTTCCGTCAACCCCCGTTATGCCCAGTTCCGGTGGCTCGGCTTCTACTTCTTTGTCCGGCTCCTCGATTTGCGCTTCCCCAACTACCGGGACGTCTTTCCCGAAGAGCATTCGGTGACGGTGGACATGGGACGGGAAGCCGCCACCTCCATCCTCCGGCGTGCCGGGCTCATCTCCGAGAAAAACGTCGAGCTTGAACTGACCTGGGATACGCGGTCGGTGACCATGACCTCCCAGAACATCGACATCGGCGACTCCCGGGAGCAGACTCCGGCCATCGTGACCGGACCCCCCAGCGGATTTTTCTTCAGCATTCAGTCCCTCTCGAAGCTTCTGGGGGTCGTGGGGGGAACCACCCTGCGGATGCAGGCGGTGATCCTCGACGACCCGTTGGAACACAGCAAGGTTCCCGTTGTCTGGAGCTCCGTCGAGGAACCTCAGTCCCGTTATGTTATTATGCCTCTCGAGACTCATTCCTAAAGACGGGATCCCGATCCGGATAAAGACACGGAAATCATCCCCGGGGTTTTCCCAAATCCCGGCGCCATTCAACCGAGGGAGCGTGACGACTTGAACTCACAGATTCAGGACACTTACGGCGAACAGCAGATCCGTATTCTCGAAGGTCTCGAGGCCGTTCGCGTCCGCCCCGGCATGTATATCGGAAGCACGGGCATCGACGGCCTCCACCACCTTGTCTACGAGCTGGTGGACAACAGCGTCGACGAATCCCTGGCAGGCTACTGCACCGCCATTGAGGTCACCCTCCACTCCGACCGGTCGGTGACGGTGAAGGACAACGGACGCGGGATCCCCACGGGGATGCATCCCGAACAGAACAGGTCGGCGGCCGAGGTGGTCCTGACGGTCCTCCATGCCGGAGGCAAGTTCGACAACAACACCTACAAGGTGTCGGGCGGACTTCACGGCGTCGGCGTCTCGGTGGTGAACGCCCTCTCCGAGACCTTGTTCCTGGACATCGACCAGAAGGGGAGCCACTTTCGCCAGATCTACCACAAGGGGATCCCGGAGTCTCCGCTGGCCATTACCGGTTCCTCGGAGACCACCGGAACCTCCATCCGTTTCTATCCCGACCTCACCATCATGGAGACCGACGCCTTCTCCTTCGACGTCCTGGCCCACCGGTTCCGGGAGCTGGGCTACCTCAACCCCGCCCTGACCATCGTTCTCCGGGAAGAGGAGACGCTCCGGGAGGAGGTCTTCCACGACGAGGGAGGGATCCGCTCCTTCCTTCTCTTCGTCAACGAGAACAAGAGGACGATCCACGACCCCCTCTCCTTCAGAAAGTCCTTCGACAACGGCGCCACCTTCGAGGTCTCCTTCCAGTACCAGGACACCACCGATGCCGAGACCCTTCTGAGCTACGTCAACAACATTCCCACCCGGGAGGGAGGAACCCACGTCCGGGGCTTCCGGGCCGCCCTCACCCGGGTGGTGAACCGTTTCATCAAGGAAAAGAACCTCAACAAGGGGGAGGAGGTCAAGGGCGAGGACATCCGCGAGGGTCTCTCCGCCATTATCAGCATCAAGATCCCCAACCCCCAGTTCGAGGGGCAGACCAAGGCCAAGCTGGGGTCGAGCTGGGTCTCCGGCGCCATGGAGACCTTCCTCTCCGAATCTCTCGAAGACGCCTTCGAGAAGCAGGGAGCCGTGGCCCGGGCCATCGCCGACAAGGCGATCCTCTCGGCCCAGGCCCGGGAGGCCGCCCGGAAGGCCCGGGAGCTCACCAAGAGAAAAAATGTCCTCGAGGGCTCCAACCTCCCGGGAAAGCTGGCCGACTGCCAGGAGAACGATCCGGCCAAGAGCGAGCTCTACATCGTGGAGGGAGACTCGGCCGGCGGCTCGGCCAAGCAGGGTCGCGACCGGCGCTTCCAGGCCATCCTTCCCCTCAAGGGAAAGATCCTGAATGTGGAGAAGAGCAAGGGGGTGGAGAAGTTCATCACCCACGACGAGGTCCGGGCCCTGATCACCGCCGTCGGGTGCGGCCTCGGTGCCGAAGACTTCTCCCTCAAGAACCTCCGCTACCACAAGATCATCATCATGACCGACGCCGACGTGGACGGAGCGCACATCCGCACCCTCCTTCTCACCTTCTTCTTCCGCCACATGAACCTGCTCATCGACGGCTCCTACGTCTATATCGCCCAGCCCCCCCTCTACAAGGTGGCCTTCCAGAAGCAGGAGCGCTATCTGCTCAACGACCAGGCCCTGGAGGCCTTTGTTCTGGAGAAGGCCACCGAGAAGATCGCCTTTTCCGGCTCGGAATCTGCCCCCTGGCTTGAGGGGGAGGAGGCGGTCAAGCGCCTGCTCGTCCTCTCCCGGTATGAGCAGGAGGTCAAGTACTGGACCAACCGGGTCGGCCACGGACCGCTTCTGCGGATTTTCGGGCTCTATCCCGCCCTCTCCGGGGAGATCCTCCACCACGAGGAGGAGGCCCGCTCCTTCATCGAGTTCTGTCAGGCCCGCTACGGCGAGTCCTCCGGGGGGGGAACCCTCGAGGGTTCGGTCCACCCCGTGGAGAGCTCCGGGGAGACCCCCCTCTTCCGCCTCGTCTTCGAGAGCCGCCAGCTGGGGTACGAATCCCGGCTGACCCTCGACCCCGCCCTCTTCGGCGGTATGGTCGGAGGGAGCCGCTCCCTGCGCATCCTCCGGACGGAGGGGCTCCAGGGGCCTTACCGGATCCGGGACCGGGAGTCCGGAGAGGTCCGAACCTTCGCCTCTCCCGAGGCGGTCCTGGCCGCGGTCACCGGCCCCGTACGCTCCAAGATCACCCTCCAGCGATACAAGGGACTGGGGGAAATGAACCCGGAACAGCTCTGGGAAACCACCATGGATCCGGCCAAGAGGACCCTCCTCAAGGTCTCGATCCCCGACTATCTCGAGGCGGACAGGATCTTCACCATCCTGATGGGCGACCAGGTCGCTCCCCGACGGGAGTTCATCGAACAGAACGCCCTCGACGTTTCCAACCTCGACATTTAGCCTCCGGAGGCTTTTTTGGATACTCTTCACCCCCAGGACTCCCCCCGCGAAACCACGGTTTCGATCGACGAGGAGATCCGCACCGCCTACCTGAACTACTCCATGAGCGTGATCGTGGGCCGGGCCCTTCCCGACGCCCGGGACGGGCTCAAGCCCGTCCAGCGTCGTGTCCTCTTCGCCATGCACGAGATGGGGGTGCGTCCCGGGACCGCCTACCGCAAGTCCGCCCGTATCGTGGGCGACGTCATCGGTAAATACCATCCCCACGGGGATACGGCGGTGTACGACACCGCGGTCCGCCTCGTCCAGCCCTTCACCCTGCGCTATCCTCTGATCGACGGACAGGGGAACTTCGGGTCGGTGGACGGGGACGCTCCCGCCGCCATGCGTTACACCGAGATCCGCCTCACCCGTCTGGCCGAAGAGATGATGGGCGAGCTCGACGAGGAGACGGTGGACTGGTCTCCCAACTACGACGAGTCCCTCGAGGAGCCCCGGGTCCTTCCCGCCTCCCTCCCCCTCCTTCTGCTGAACGGCTCCTCCGGCATCGCCGTGGGGATGGCCACCAATATCCCTCCCCACAACATCACCGAGGTCCTCAACGCCCTTCTCCACCTGATCGACAATCCCGAGGCCACCGACTCCGATCTCATGACCTTCGTCACCGGCCCGGATTTCCCCACCGGTGGCGTCATCCTGGGCCGCTCGGGGATCGAGTCGGCCTACCGCACCGGCCGCGGATCCATCGTCATGCGAGGGGTCGTCGAGGTGGAGGACAGCACCCGCAGCGATCGCCAGTGCCTGGTGATCCGGGAGATCCCCTACCTGGTGAACAAGGCCCGGCTCATCGAGAAGATCGCCGAGCTCGTCCGGGAGAAGAAGATCGAACACATCGCCGACATCCGGGACGAATCGGACCGGGACGGGATGCGCATCGTGATCGACCTGCGGCGGGAGGCCATCCCCCGCATCATCATGAACCAGCTCTTCCTCCTGACCCCTCTCCAGAGCTCGTTTGGCTACAACGCCGTCTCCATCGTCAACGGCCGCCCCGAGACCCTCTCCCTCTCCCAGTCCCTCCGGGTCTTCCTCGGCTTCAGGAAGGACGTGGTGACCCGGCGGACCCTCTTCCGGCTCCGGAAGGCCCGGGAGCGCTTCCATATCCTTGAAGGTCTCCGGCGGGCGATCGACCTCATCGAAGAAATCATCGCCCTCATCCGCCGCTCCGGCTCTCCCGAAGAGGCCCGAAACGGCCTCGTCTCCACCTTTGCCTTCTCGGAACTTCAGGCCCAGGCCATCCTCGATCTCCGACTCCAGCGCCTCACCGGCCTCGAGCGGGAGAAGATCGAGGCCGAGTACCGGGAAGTGGCCGCCCTCATCGCCTCTCTCGAGGCCATCCTGGCCTCCCGGGAAGCCCTCCTCGAGGTGATCCGGGAGGAGACCCGCGTCCTTCTCGAGCGCTTCGGAGACGGCCGTCGCACGGTGATCGTTCCCGACGAGGGAGAGCTCACCCCAGAAGCTCTCATCCCCGACGAACCCTTCATCGTCACCCTCTCCTACGAAGGCTACATCAAGCGGATGCCCGACGCCGTCCTCCCCACTCAGAGGCGGGGAGGCAAGGGACGCATCGGGGTGACCCTCAAGGAGGACGACTGCCTGATCGCGACCCTCAACGCCCGGGCCCACGACACCCTTCTCTTCTTCACCGACCTGGGCAAGGTCTATCGCCTGAAGACCTACGAGCTCCCCGAGGCCCAGCGGGCCGCCCGGGGCAAGCACCTCCTCTCCCTTCTCTCCCTCTCCCCCGACGAGCGGGTGGCGGCGATCCTCCCGGTGCGCTCCTTCGAGGGGGACAACCTCCTGCTCTTCGGGACGGTGAAGGGGTACTTCAAGAAGACCCGCCTCTCGGAATACGCCAACATCCGCCAGGGGGGGCTTATCGCCACCGTCCTCGAAGAGGGTGACCGCCTGGCAAGGGTCCTGGTCCTGCACCCCGATCGACGGCTTCTCGTGGCCACCCGGGGCGGGATGTCCATCCGCTTCGAGGCCGACAACATCCGTCCCACCGGCCGCGCCACCCGGGGGGTGAGGGCCATCCGCCTCGCCCCGGACGACTCGGTGGTCAGCTTCGAGGAGGTGAGCGAAAGCGACCTCCTCCTCGTCACCACCGAAAGGGGCTTCGGCAAGAGGGTCGACACCAATCTCTTCCGCCTCCAGAAGCGGGGAGGCAAGGGGGTGCGCATCGCCAAGGTCACCCCGGAAACCGGCTCCATCGTGGCGATCCTCAAGGTGACCGAGCGCGACGACATCGACGTGGTCACCGATACCGGCCGGGTAATCCGCATCCCCTCCGAGCAGATCCGCCAGGTGGGCCGGACGGCCAAGGGGGTCAAGCTCGTCAACCTCTCACCCAACCCCCAGGAGACCATCGTCTGCGCCGCCATCAACCCCAAGCGGGAGCCCACCCCCCTCGAGGCCTATCTCGAGAAGGAGCCCGCCGCTACCCAGGGGACGGACGACGGAGGAGAGAAGGATTCCGAGGTCACAATCTGAGCGTCATGGTCCCATCCTGCCTCGCCCCTCGCGGACCGCTGGTCCGCCTCGCCGCCCTCTCCCTTCTGTGTCTTGCCGGCTGCTCCCAGTCCCAGTCGCGCATCGCCTACCATGAAGGGCTGAAGGCGCTGGGCGAGTTCCGGATCGAGGAGGCCCGGACCGACTTCAAGAAGGCGATCCGCATCGCCCCCCGGTCGGGGATCGCGGGTCTGTCCTATTTCCGTCTGGGGGAGATCGAGGATCGCTACGAAAACCGCCCCGACCGCGCGGGGGAGGACTACATCCGGGCCCTGGAAAACCTCTCCGACAGGACCATCCGCTCCCGGGCCTCCTTCTATCTGGCCCGGGATCTGGTGAGCCAGGGGCGGATGAACAACGCCCTGTCGGTGCTGAAAAAGCTCCGGGAGTCCTCCCCGGACCGGATCCTCTGGATGCGCGCCACGGCCCTCTCCGCCGGGATCCTCGAGCGGGAGCAGCACTACAACGGGGCCCTCTCCCTCTACCGGGAGGTCTGGAAGAAGGACGGGGACGAAAAGGAGGGGATCCGCGCCTGGCTCAAGGTGGGGCTCCTCGAAGGGATCCTGGGGGACTCTAAGGCCTCGGCCCGGGATCTCCGGGCCTTTCTCAAAAGCCATCCCCACGGTCCCATGGCCGACATCGCCGAGTTCAATCTGGCCCGGGCCCTCTCGGCCCAGGGCCACGACCGTCAGGCGCTGGCCCTGCTGGCCGACGTCATGGGCCGCTACCCCAACCCCGACGAGGTGACGGCGCAGATTGCCTCCATCCGCCGCAAGATGAAGGGGGGAGGGGGCTCGGAGTCAGCGACGGGAACGGCGGCCGCTCCGGGGGCGAAAACCGGGTCGGAGACGGGGACTTCGTCCGGGGCGGGAACTCCAGGAAAGAAGTGATGAGGATCAACGAGACCTTTTTGTCCATCCAGGGGGAGTCCACCTTTGCCGGGTGGCCCTGCTTCTTTATCCGGACCACCGGGTGTCCCCTGCGGTGCCGCTGGTGCGACACCACCTATTCCTTCTACGAGGGGTCGGAGAGAAGCGTCGACTCTTTGGTGGCCGAGGCGCTCTCCCATCCGGCCCCCCTGGTCGAGGTGACGGGAGGCGAGCCCTTTTCGGCGCCCGAGCTCTCGGGGCTCGTCCGGGCCCTTCTCGACGCCGGCAAGACCGTCCTCATCGAAACCTCCGGGGCCCTGCCGGTCCCCGGAGATCTCGACCGGCGCTGCCACCTCGTGATGGACATCAAGCCGCCCGGCTCGGGGATGGCCCATCTCATGGCGGAGGAGACCTTCCGGGCGCTTCTTCCGGGGGACGAGATCAAGGCCGTGGTCGCCGACCGGCGCGACTTCGACTTCTGTCTCGACTTTCTGGACCGGCTGGCCCTTCCCCGGGAGATCCCGGTGACCGTCTCCCCCGTCTTCGGGGAGTGTGCCCCCGGAGAGTTGGCCGAATGGGTCCTCGCCTCCGGGCGGGATCTGCGGGTGGGACTTCAGCTCCACAAGATCCTTTTTGATCCCGACAGGAGGGGTGTCTAGTGGCGTCAGGCGGACGGGGAGTCGTCCTGGTGAGCGGGGGGATGGACAGTGCGGTCACTGCGGCCCTGGCCTGCAAGGAGTGCGATTTTCTGGGGTTTCTTCATGTGCGTTACGGAGGGCGGACCCAGAGGCGGGAGGAGCAGTCCTTCCGGGCCCTCTGCGACCACTTCCGGCCGGACCGGACCCTGATCACCGATGCCCCTTCCCTGGCCGCGGTGGGAGGATCGGCCCTCACCGACGGGAGCCTCGAGATCCCCGAGGGGGACCTCGAGCGCACGGGGATCCCGGTGACCTACGTCCCCTTCAGGAACGCCCACTTTCTCTCGGTGGCGGTCTCCTGGGCCGAGGTCCTCTCCTGCGACAGGATCTATATCGGGGCGGTGGAGGAGGACAGCTCGGGCTATCCCGACTGCCGGCGCTCCTTCTACGACGCCTTCGAGCAGGCGGCCCGACTGGGGACGGCCATGGAGAGGGAGGGCTCCTCCCTCTCCATCGTCACCCCCGTGATCCGCATGGATAAAGGAGAGATCGTCCGCACGGGGCTCTCCCTGTCCGTTCCCTTTGCCCTGACCTGGTCGTGCTACCGGGAGGGAGAGAAGGCCTGTGGCCATTGCGACAGCTGCCTCCTTCGCCTTAGGGGATTTGCCCGGGCGGGGGTCTCCGACCCTCTCCCTTACGACCTCTCGTAACAGTCGGAAGACGTTGTTCTCCGGCCAACACCCCAAGATCCCGACGAAAGGATGACCATGACGAAGACCGAGATACTCGCCACCGACCCCGCCAAGAAAAAAGCCGCCGCCCTGATCCTGCCCCTCTTCGAGGAGGAGGCCCTCTCAGGGCTCGTCGCCACCGTCGACCGCACCCTGGGCGGGGAGATCGCCCGGATGATCAAAAACGGAGAGATCCGGGGGGCGGGGGGAGAGGTGACCCTCCTGCCGACCTTCGGCAAGCTTCCGGCCCGCACCCTCCTTCTCGTCGGCCTGGGCAAGCGGGAGAAGCTCCACCCCGAAACCCTCCGCAAGGCCTCGGGAAGCGCCGCCACCGCCCTCAAGAAGCGCAACCTCACCGATGCAGTCTCCGCCTTGGCCCTGGCCCACCCCGACGCCGCGGCCGCCGTGGAGGCGGTGGTGGAGGGAACCCTTCTGGGGCTCTACGACTTCGACACCTACAAAAGCCCCAACAAGGACAAGGCTCCCTATGCCCTGACGGGGCTTTCCGTCGCGGTGGCGGCGAAGGATCGCTCCGCCGCTTCGGAGGGTCTGCGCCGGGGAGAGGTGATCTCGAAGAACACCCTTCTGGCCCGGGATCTGGGCAACCATCCCGCCAACGTGGCGACCCCCACGATGATCGCCCGCACGGCCGAAGAGGAGGCCCGCAAGAGAAAGATCTCCTATCTCTCCTACGACCGGGAGAAGCTCGAGAGAATGGGGCTCAACGCTCTGGTGGGGGTGGCCAAGGGGTCGGACGAGCCCGCCCGCCTCATCATCCTCGAATACAAGCCCGCCAAGCCGGTGAATGCCGCCCCGCTCCTCCTCGTGGGCAAGACCCTGACCTTCGACTCCGGGGGGATCTCCCTCAAGCCCGCGGACAAGATGGAGCTCATGAAGGGGGACATGAGCGGCGGAGCCGCGGTCCTGGGCACCATTCTCTCGGTGGCCGACCTGGGGCTTCCCGTCCATGTGGTGGCGGTCATGCCCGCCACCGAGAACATGCCTTCGGGCCGGGCCAACAAGCCCGGGGATGTGGTGCAGTCCTACAACGGCAAGACGATCGAGATCATCAACACCGATGCCGAGGGCCGTCTGATCCTGGCCGACGCCCTCTCCTTCGGGATCCGGACCTACCACCCCGAGCTGGTGGTGGACGTGGCCACCCTCACCGGGGCGGTGGTCATCGCCCTGGGCGGACAGGCCATGGGGGTTTTGGGAAACAACGAGCCTCTCATCGCCCGGGTCCGGGAGGTGGGCGACCGGGTCGGGGAGCGCGGCTGGCCCCTGCCCCTCTTCGAGGAGTATTTTGACCAGATCAAGAGCGACGTCGCCGACATCCGGAACACCGGGAACAAGGGCGGTGCGGGGACCATCACCGGCGCGGCCTTCCTCCACCACTTCGTGGACGAGACCCCCTGGGTCCATCTGGACATCGCCGGCACCGCCTGGGTGGACTCCTCGGAGCCCTACAAGCCCAAGGGCAACGTGGGCATCGGCGTTCGCCTTCTGACCCATCTGGTGGAAGAGCGGGCCCAGGGCCCCCTCCTTCCCAAGGCGGCCGCCTCAGCCTCCGCTCCCAGGAAGACGGTCCGGAAGGCCCCGGCGTCCCGCGCCAGCCGGTCCAGAAAATAGTCCATGGCGGCGAAAAGTAAGGACGAAAGAGCGGCCGACGAGAAAGCCCGGGCGGTGAGCACCAACCGGAAGGCCCTCTTCCGCTACGAGGTCATCGAACGCTTCGAGGCGGGGATCGTCCTTTGGGGAACCGAGGTGAAGGCCATCCGCGAGGGCTCCGTGAATCTCGGCGACGCCTTCGTGCGCTTCGAGAAGGAGGAGGCGTGGCTCTACCAGATGCACGTGGGCCCCTACCGCGGAGGCAATCGCGAAAACCACGACCCTCTCCGGGTGAGAAAACTCCTGCTCCACCGGAAGGAAATCCTCCGTCTTTTCGGCCTGACGCTCCAGAAGGGCTTGACGGTTGTTCCGCTTGGGATATACTCTAACAATAGAAAGAAATTTAAAGTCACCCTGGCCCTTGTGAAAGGGAAGACCCAGGGGGACAAGCGGGAGGCCATCAAACGTCGGGAGGCCAACCGAGAAATTTCCCGAGTGTTCCGCTCAAACCAGAAGTTTTCCAAGCGCGACGAGTAATCCTCGCCACGCCCACGGGGGCGATCTGGATTCGACGGGGACAGGAAAGCCCAGATTGCATGCCGAGGTACCTGGAGCCTCGTAAATCACCTAGGAAAATCCAAATGCCAACGAACCTATGGCACT
>JAJZHW010000015.1 GCA_021810805.1 Nitrospirota bacterium | reverse complement strand
AGGGACTGTCTTTGTGGATGGAGTCGAAAAGAAGTCGGAAAATCAGGATCTGGAAAAGGACGAAGCAGAATGCGCCGCGTAGTTCCTCACTCTGCGAGGCTATACACTAGATTTGACAATAACTCCAAGAATGCTCGTGGGCATGTCTACTTTGAACTAGGCGAACCCATGCTTAGCCCACCTAGACTCATAAGGGCAATCCCCATGGAGGCTATTTCTGGCGATGAACGACTGGAGTTCGAGAATGTCGATTCAGGATCACTCTTCCCCGAGGTCGGCAGCAGAATGCTGATCCGCATCGTGACAGGGCAGGATATTGAGGATGGGTGGGTCATCGTTCAGGAGGATGTGTATCGGTACGCCGTCATGTGGGATGGCGAGATAACCGTCAGGACCGTTCTCTACGATTATCTTGCGACAGAGGTCCGCTGGGACGCCTGAGGTTTTTATTCGATCGACATTCTTCCTATTTTTTGCTAAATTCTTAGTAGCGTTGGCATTGAAAATTAAAATTTTCCAGGAGATTCAAATTTTGCCTTCAGTGATCGATGTTTACTCTGGAGTTGGCGGTTTATCTCTGGGAGCGGTCAGAGCAGGCTTCGAAGTCTCTGCCGCTGTGGAAATTGATCCCCAGGCTGTGGAAGCCCACTCCATTAACTTTCCTCAAACCCGTCATATCGTTCAGGATGCCGCATCTCTTTCAGGAAAAGAATTGCTGCGATCGGCAAATATCTCGAATGGAGGGCTGGACGGTCTGATCGGAGGACCTCCATGTCAGGGGTTCAGCATGATCGGAAAACGACGCGTCGACGATAACAGGAACAATTTGTTTAAGCATTTTTTCCGACTGGTTCGGGAAACACGGCCTATTTTTTTTCTTGCGGAAAATGTTCCCGGAATCCTGGCCGAAAAGTATGAAAAAATTCGATTCGATGCTTTCAATCTGGTCAAATCCGACTACATTCTTCTCCCTCCGATCAGAGTAAAGGCCAGCGATTATGGGGCGCCAACATCCAGAACTCGAATTATCTTCATCGGATACGACCCGAAACGATTCAAAGGAAATCTTGCTGTGGAGGATTTCGCACCCGAGGAAGGAACTGAAAAAACATTCGTAGGTCAAGCTTTATCAGGACTTCCGGTCGGGATCGATCCCTATATCGACGATGAAGAAAAATCCTGGCGACAAATCGAAAGGAAAATTGATTCGAAAAGTCCATTCGGTCGTCTGATCAATGACGTTCCAAAAGGGATGGGGGATCCGGAAGCCATTGATCGCTATTTCGAAAGGGGTGAGGTATCAGGGTTTTTCGGAACTCGCCACACACCTGAAGTGGAGGAACGGTTCAGTATCCTTGGCTATGGGGAAATGGACAAAATTTCGCGGGCTTCTCGTCTAGATCCGAACAATTTTTGCCCGACTTTGCGAGCTGGAACTGGAAAAGATAGAGGAAGTTTCCAGTCTGTAAGACCGATTCACTATTCGGCTCCCAGGGTAATTGCACCGAGGGAGGCGGCAAGACTTCAAGGATTTCCCGATTGGTTTTTGTTCCATCCGACAAAGTGGCACAGTTTTCGTCAGATTGGAAACAGCGTAAGCCCAATAGTGGCCGAGGCACTTTTGAAGGTAATATATGATTATGTTAATTTGGGATAATCTATTAAATTTGAGTTTCCCCAAAAACAGGGAAATGTCTATAAAAATGGCGATATTTCTTCATGTTTTCACTGTCTATTTTCAAACCTCTGCTTTCTGCTTTTCCTAGAAACTCTTCTTCTGAATAAGGAAGACAAGCGTCAAGTTCAAGTTTTTCTTTTAAAGTCATGGGTACTAAGTCGATACATTGCAAATCGGGTTTTTTGCCATCACTGGAAGGAAAATATTCCCCAAGGCCTTTCCGCCATTCTTCCAAACATCCCTTTGATGCAATGATACCTCCGACAGTAACCATATCGGCTCCGTCCTTATGGAAAAAACTAAAAACGGGAACAAACTGTACCGGTGTCATTCCACTTTCTCGTCCTGTACTTGTAATTTTATGCTCCATATGATTCAAAAGAGCATCGGCAAGGAAATCGCAAAAATCCGATTGCGAAATGTCCTCATATTTTTGCCCTCCAGTTATCTTCGGTTCAAAACGTATGTCGACGCACCCTTTTCCCAAAAATTCTTCGATCACTCCAACAGAAGTGCCACTTCTCTCGTCCTGGACTCTTTTTCTCCCTCTTTGATAGTGGGACGCGGTAGCATTTACCGTGATCAACAGCACGGAATTAGGAGCACATTTATTCAGATAAAGATTCATGGTTTCGCAAATTTCTTCATCAAGATTTCCGTCGAAATCAAACCATGTTATGAAAGGATCTTGCCACTCTGCATCATCTAGCCCTCTTAATACGTTAAGACAATCGCCATCTTTGACCTCAATGTTCCTATAAGGTTTATTGAATTCTGCTCTTGCCGAATCAGTTCGTTCGATGGAAATCATCCGATCTAACCCCAGCAATTTATGAGCAAGCCGAAAATCGGTAAACCACATCGATCCGAGACCCAGATATTTGTGGTGGGAAAAATCTACGACTGCCTGAACATGCGACAGTACGTCAAAAACTATTTTCCTTTCGATGTTTTTATTGGACCGAATTTGATAATCGATGCGGGCGAATGAAGGAATTCCACTCATTTTCCAAGTTCCGTCGATCTAAAGTAATCAAACGTATGTTTACCCACATCTTTTGCAGACATCGTTGGATTTTCTAAATGGTTTTTTATCTCATCCACTTCCCGGCGCTTTTTCTTGTAGGAAATCGTGACCTCTTCTTCTTTAGATGTGTTTCCGGAAAGTCTTGGCATTATCAGGCTCTTTGGACTATAAAGTTTTGTTATATCGATCGGATTTGTCTTCTCTTCTGCAGTTTTTGCCATTTCAAGATCAGCCTTACGTCTATTCGTATAGGATATGAATTCTTTGGTAATTTTTTTCATTTTTTCTAGCGTACGACGATATAACTGATTTTCCTCATCGAGATTGCGTTTTGTCGTTGTCCATGGCAATTTTCTCTGATCTTCAGAGTTGAAAAATACGAAACCAGCGAATCCATTGTATTGAGGGTGCCACATCTGAAAGTTGTCGTTCCCCCAAACTGTTAAATCGGTTTTGTCTGCTGAAAGGACTATTCTGTCGTTACAAACTACAAACCAACCGTAACGCTCAACATCCTTCGGTTTTATATCGTCCGGTATCTCATTGGGAAGCGAGTCGATCAGACCTGCGACAATCTTTACTTCGACTCCATCGTCTGTATATTGATCAACAGTAGGAGACAAATCTTCTGACTGTTTTAATTGGTATCTTGATTGGGGTACCTTTTCTCGACAGACGGTTACGGTAAGTCCCTTATCGATGAAAAAAGCATAATCTCGAGCAATTGTTTTAATGAGTTCATTTCGAAAATTAGGATCAGAGAATGTAGACCCTATTTCCGGATAAACATCGGAAATTTCGATCCTAACTCCTCTAGAATGATTTTTTTGTGCATCCTCGTATTCAAAATCCCATTCTGGACTTCTTTCCCATGAATCAACATTGATCGACACAACAAAGCAATCGTTTTCTGCTTCGCTAGAAATTTTGGATTTTCTTCCGATTTTGAAAACGGCCCTTTTCATTCCGATTCCGTAGAGACCGATTCCTCCCTTAACTTCAAAAGGGCTGTCAGATCTTCTTCCGAAATGGAAAGCGTAATCAATGGCATCCGAAAGACTAATTCCCCCACAATTGTCTGTTATCTTAAAGTTATTGCGGTCAAAGGAAATGTTAACTTCAAATTGGGAGAAACAATTTTCATGGTTTTGTATGCTAAAATTTCTTCTTGCCCCGTCTAATGAGTTATCAAGTAAATCAAAAATGCAATCTCGCAAGGAAATATCGCGAGTGATCATTCTTATGAAAAAATCTTTTGTGGGATAAGCATGAATTGATTTGGGTTTATGAAGATTTTCGTCTTCTTCGATCATGAGAGGGGGAACCTCATTTTCAGAAAGTTTTCTTTTAAAAATCACTTTTAGTTTGGCTCATTGAGCAAATTCTCATAAGATTTTGCCAGGAAGGTAAACTCTTCGTGAATTTTACCATTTTTAGAAAATAATAAAATCCTCCCCTTATCATGATCAGAACGGGATCGGGTCATTCGTTTTTTATGATCAGTTATAATATACAGCAAACCTTATCCTTTCGAATTTGCCCCCTATGGTTAACCAGATGATAGTTCCCCCTCTATGCACTTTCGAAGTCTAAAAAATTTTAGGACATTTTTTGCTTGTATTTTTTGCCCCGGCCAATTTATTGCTGTTTTTAATCTTCGGATGTCCAAAGAAAAAGAGTTTCGATAGATTTTGTCGGCCAAATTACGCCTGTTTTTCCGGCCAGATTATGCTTGGACTCACAACTTGTGAAAACAAGCATAACTTGGCCATTTGGTCATATTATGCCTGTTTTTTGGCGCCGGACAATTCTAGCCTGTTTCAACATGACTCTTGACAACATCATGACGGTTCAAGGATCTCATCCTCGTCTTCCTCCCCAGGAGGGAGTCCCATATCCATCTCAGAAATACTGCCTTCGGGGTTGATCTGAAGAAGATGGGCTCTTGTTGCGCTCTTCTCGATATGGCGGGTCAATTTATCCAGAAAGGTTCTCTCGGATTCCGAGATGGAAAGACCTTCGATCTCCTTCTTAACGGAAGGGATCTCTTTTTGCACGTTCCCGATGACGGTCCCGATCGTTCGGAACACGAGGGAACTCTTGATCTCCATTTCTTCGGAAAATCTCTTCCAGTGACGATTCATCAGCCAGTCCGGCCGGTTTTCCCCTCCGATTTTGAAGGCCATTTTCCGGCTCAGTTCCGGGTAGACATTTGTCGACATGAGGTCATAAAAAGGACCCAGGCGAACCTTTCCATCCCTACTGGTGAGAATGGACAGGTTTTTGGCGTGTCCATCCATGTTTCCGACGGCTCCGTTGAAGGCAAGCCACCCGATGAGACGGATCGTGTCCGGACCTGGTCGTGTCGAATGCTTCCGGACCAGGCCGAAGCATTGTGAAAGAGTGAGACCCCCTTCGGCCTCGTACTTCTTGTTCGAGAGGACGTCCGAGAGCTGGCAGAGATCCGCCTGCTTGAGCCTCCCGATCGGGCCGTTCAAATCCTCCGGCCAGGTCCTGTCATACCTCTTAACGAGGATCGATCGTATTTCGGGAAGGTATTCCGTCTGAGGAACGTCCATGCCGGACTTCTCCGCAAGTTTCATGACGAATGCCTCGTTGAGGGAGGAGTGAAACACCCCCTCGCGGTACCGGATTTCCGGTTTCAGGATGTGAGTGGAGGGGGCATCGCCGACCGGAAGATAGAAGTCCCCGACGGAGTCGAGATAGAGGGAGATCTTGTCCTGGGCTCCTGAGATCGACAGGCGGGAATCCTTGGCTTGGAGGACCAGGGGTTTTCCGGAATGGTTCTCGCTCCATTCCAGAATCAGGGATCTGGGAATTTTGGTGTACCGTCTTAGGCCGGGCTGTTCTCCGGGAAGGAGAGCGGAAAGGTTTCCTGCCATGTCTCCGCCAAAATGCTCGAGAAAGCCGAAGACGTTTTCTTTGGAAACCTGGATGGCCTTGGAGATGAGATCCCTCAGATCCCCTTCAGGAAGAAGATTCTCGAAGTAGTTCCGAACATGCGTCCCCACCGTCTCCTCTTCCCCGAGCGGGATCCAGGAAGACAGGGGGATCGCGGAGGGATCCTTTCGGTACGAATCCTCGTACCGGAACCGGAGGGATCCGTTCACTTCGTCAAGAGTCCCGATCTTACGGGTATCGATGTAGACGAAAAGCTCCTTAGTCAACTTTCTTTTCCCGGATTGTGACCTCGAGACCAAGCCACTCAATGAGTTTGAGTGCCGGACCAATCTGGGCTGTTTGTTTTCCGTTCTCCAGGTCCACGATGTAACGGACACCCGTCCCGGCGAGGCCGGCCAGGTCGGACTGTGTCATCTTCTGCTTCTTTCTTCTGACCTTCAGAACGGCCCCAAGATCCTCGGTCGAACGAATCCTGATCGGCTCATGATCGATATTCCCGAGCGGTAAATTTTTTGGCTTCATGGCTTTTTTCTCCATAAATTTTTACCGATGGGGAAATTTTAGCGATTAATCTTAAAATTGTCAATAGATTTTTACCTAACGGGAAATTTTAATAGGTGGATTGAGTCTCAATTAATGTGCATCCGGTTTCGGATAATGTGTTCCATTCCCATTTGATTTTGGTCGTCTTTTCGTCGGAGTAGATGTCGCCGGAATCGATGATGCTTTCCGTAAAGTCTTGATAGTCATTTAAAATTAGCTCGTTGGCGGTGCTGAAAGTGAGGAAGGTGGGAGTGCGAGGTCTCCTGGGGGATGTTCGTGTGAGTTTCTTCCTGCAAGGAGCGGGGAATGAGGTGTGCTAAGGGATGATATCGGGGGGGTGTCGGTGGGGTTTGCCTGGCTTGATATGGGAAATCGCTGCCAGCGAGAGGCTGATGGAGGCCAGAAGGGCGATGGAAAGAATGTCTTTGATGATCGGTAAGGCCTTGGATTTCTGCATTCTCCCTCCCTTTGCCTTGAAAGGAATTCCTGTATGTGAATTATGGCGATCTATTCTCCTCTTCAATCCTTGAAAAAGAATGGAGTGTGCCGGGCGATTCGATGGTGGGAAAGGTGATGGAGAGCTCCGTTCCTGTCGACGCCTCTTGATCGGAGAGGCGTCTGATTTGCACCGTCCCTCCATAGAGTTGGGCGACAGTGACGATGATGACCGACCCGAGCCCCAGGGATGTTCTGGATTCCGACCGTTTAGGATCGCTTGACCGGGTGGAGCGTCTGACCCCAAACGCGGCTATGGTGTTGGAGGAAATCCCTGGCCCGTCGTCGATGATCCTCACCTTGATCGAGTTTCCTGAGGGGCCTCGCTCCTTTGTGGTGATGACCGCGATGCGGGATGTGGTATGGCGGACGGCATTCTGGAAGGCATTCTGAAAAAGTCGCCGAAAGAGGAGGGGATCCCCCCCCACCATCTGAGGGTCGCTCTCTCCCTGATACTCCCAACGAATTCTTTTGTTTTTCGCTTCTTCCGAGCGGGTGGAAAGCTCCATTCCCTCCTTGATGATCTTCGTCAGATCGATCGCCTTTCTGTCTTTCCGGTGCTCTGGAGCCTCCATTTCTGCGATGAAAAAAAGATCTTCAATCATATGTCCAAGATAGCGGCTCTCTTCCAAAATGATGCGAGCAAATCGGCCATGCTCGTCTGCGGCCATTGAGGGTCCGTGATGGAGTAGGGTCTCGGCCGCAGTTTTCAGTGAGGTGAGAGGTGTGCGCAGGTCATGGCCCAGCTCCTCAAGAAGATCCCGGCGCGCAAGATCGGTCTTTTGGATCCGGATCACCAGATCTTCGATGGTTTCGGCCATCCGGTTGAACAGGGTCATGAGCTCGCCCACCTCATCGAGTCTGGTAATGGAAAATCGGGCTCCCAGATCTCCCTGCGTGAGGGAGGCAATCACCCGGCGGGCTTCCAGGGACTTTTCCCTAAGGAGAAGAAAGGTGAAGAGAATTCCGGAAAAGGCGGAGGCGACCATGCTGAGAAACAGGATCAGCGACTCTTCTTCCAGACGAATCCTTCGAAGATGCTTGTCTTGCAGCTCGAGAAGAAGATAGGTCGGCTCGGGACGACTGAGCCTCAGGAGTGCCAGATAGGGAAGAAGCTCAAGAAAATGGTATTGAACCGAGATCCCGTGGATTTTGTCGGGTGGTGAAATCCCTCCCCATTTCAAGGGAAGGGGCTGAGATGGTGGGGTTGAAGCCAGGATCCTGCCATTTTGGTCCGTAACCCAGGCGACCATCGGAGAAAGTCCCAACGTGTGGCGAAACCCGTTGAAGGTGGCAAGGCCTGTGGAATAGTCCGGGGAGCGCTCAAGCAATCGTCCCACAATGTGTAGGACGGTCACTCGTAGGGGGCCCTCTCCTCTTTCGTTCAGAGTCCGGACCCCCCAAATAATGAAAGTTTCAAGGATCAGGGAGAGTGCGAGGGAGATCCCGACAAGGCGAAGGAGAAATCGGGTCGTCAAGAGATTCCGGCTTCCCCTTCGAGCCGGTAGCCAACCCCATAGACCGGATGGATCCGGATCCGTTCTCCGACCACGGATCGTATCTTCTTTCTCAGATGGGAGAGGTGGGAGTCCACGGTCCGGTCGAACGTTTCCATAGAGTCGGGAAAGAGGTCGAGGATTTCCGCGCGGGTGACGACCTCCCCCTGTCGTCGTGCCAGGAGAACAAGGATGTCAAACTCCCTTCGTCCAAGAGAGATCTCGTTGCCGTTGATCTGGGTTCTGCGTCGGGCGACATCGATCGTGAGCTCGTGAAAACTGATGGGCACAGTGGCTGCGGGCGTCTCTCGGAGCAATCGACTCATTCGGGCGGTGAGCTCGTCGAGACCGAAGGGTTTTCGGATGTGGTCGTCGGCTCCGAGGGTCAGGGAGTGGACAGCCGATTTCTCATCGGTTCGGGCGGTGATCATGAGGATGGGAGTTTCGGGGGACGCCTCTTTGAGCGACCTGCAGAGTTCGTGGCCCGATCCGTCGGGGAGCTGGATGTCGATCAGGACGATGTCAAATCGTCGATCTACGGAGGACTGGAGGCCCTCCTTCAGTGTTTGGACGGTGGAGACGGAGAACCCCCGGTAAGGAAGGCTCATGGCGAGGGTCCGGGCAATCATGGGGTCGTCTTCGACGAGCAGGACCTCTTTGTTCACGTGCGAGCTCCTCGTCAGGGATAAATGGATTGTTGATCCACGTCGATTGGGTCTTTATCTGCGGATTTTTGGGGAGATCAGCTCGATTTCGTAGCCCTCTGGGGCATCGATGAAGGCGAAGATGCTTCCCGAGGTCTCCGTGGGACCGTCGGTGATTGGGACCCCCAGACGCTTGAGCCGTGCGAGTGCCTCGTTCATGTCGGAGACCTCGAAGGCCAGATGCACGAGGTCTGGCGGAACCGAGACCGGCCCCGACTCGTGAAATTCGGTCACCTCAATCTGCGTGTCGGATCCCGGGATGGTGAGATAGACAATCTTCGATCCCCGGGGAGAGACGATGCGACGACCTTCGGCGAGTCCCAGAACCTCCGTGTAAAACGACACCGTGCGTTCGATGTCGTTGACCCGCATTCGGACATGGAGCAGTGTCGTCACCGACACCGGGAGGGTCGGCTCCATGGGTCAATCCTCCAATGTCGAGAGATCTCCCTCGGGGAGACCCATCTCCCGGGCCTTGAGAACCCGGCGCATGATCTTGCCGCTGCGGGTCTTGGGGAGGGAGACGACGATATCGATTTCATGGGGCTCGGCGATGCCACCAAGCTCTGTCCGGACATGTTTCTTTATTTCGTCATGGCCCGGAGGATTCTTTTCGGCATGGGGGTGAAGGACCACGAAAACCTTGATGATTTCTCCCTTCAGATCGTGAGGCTTGCCGATCGCGGCCGCCTCGGCGATGTGGGGGTGGGTGATGAGGGCGCTTTCGATTTCGGCGGTTCCCAACCGGTGTCCGGCCACCTTGATGACATCATCCACCCGTCCCAGAAAGAAAAAGAAGCCATCTTCGTCCCGACGGGCCGAATCTCCCGAGAAAAATCCTCCGGGGATCTCTGTCCAGTATTTGCGGTAGCGCTCCGGATCCCGGAAGACGGTTCGGAACATGGAGGGCCAAGGGGTGCGTATGACCACCGTTCCGCTCTCTCCGGGCTTGACCGGGACTCCGGTGGCGGGGTCGACGACCTCGGCCACAACCCCAGGGAAGGGACGCCCTGCGGACCCGGGTTTTTCCGGGGTCGAAATAAAGGGGGTGATCATGATCATCCCGGTCTCGGTCTGCCACCAGGTATCAAGGATGGGGAGGTGGCCCCCGGTGACCCGGTGGAACCAGTGCCAGGCCTCTGGGTTTAATGGCTCCCCCACGGATCCCAGAATCCTGAGGCTCCTCAGGTCGAACTTGGCGGGCCACTCGTCCCCCTGCCGCATGAGGAGGCGGATCGTGGTGGGGGTGGAGTAGTAGATGGAAACCCGGTGGCGTTCGATCAGGGACCAGTGGCGTCCGGCGTCGGGATATTCCGGCGTTCCCTCGGCCAGGAGGACGGTGGCCCGGTTCAGCAAGGGGCCATAGACGACATAGCTGTGTCCGGTGATCCATCCGGGATCGGCCACGCAGAAGTAGACATCGGAGTCACGGATGTCAAAGATCTCCCGGGTGGTGGCGAATGTTCCCAGCATGTATCCCAGGTGCATATGGACTATCCCCTTGGGCTTCCCGGTGGTCCCCGAGGTATAGAGGACGAAAAGGGGATCGTCGACTCCCATCGGTTCAGGGGAGGGAGGCGTTTCGTGGCGAACCTTCGCCAGAAGATCGCCAAGGCTGTGCTCGCCAGGTAATCGGTCGCCGGCAAACTCTCCCTCGCGTCCGACGATGATCAGGGAGGTCACCGACCCCGCCTCTTCCCGGGCCTTTCGGGCCGTGTCGAGGAGGGGAACACGTTTTCCCCTCCGATAGGCCAGATCGGCCGTGATGAGCACTTTGGGTTCAAAGTCCTCCAGTCGGCTCCGGAGGGCGGCCTGGGAAAATCCCGAGAAGACGACGGCATGGATGGCCCCGATGCGGGCACAGGCCAGCATGGCCACCACCTGGTCGGGCGTGGGGGGCAGAAAGATGGCCACCCGGTCCCCCTTGCCCACTCCAAGGGATCGGAGGGCCAGGGAGAATCGGATCGTCTTTTCGAGAAGCTCGGCATAGGTGAAGACCCTTTCTTCTCCTTTGTCTCCGCTCCAGATCAGGGCCACCTTGGTTCCGTGCCCCTCCGCCACATGCCGGTCCAGGGCATTGTGGGCAATATTGCCTTTGGCCCCCACAAGCCATCGCCCCTCATAGGTCTGGGGATTCCAGTCGAGAAGGGTGTGATGCGGCTGGGTGAAGGACAAAAGCTTTGCCCGCTCTTCCCAGAAGGAGAGGGGGTCGGCAACCGCCCGAGCGTAGAGCCCTTCGTAATCAGGAACCCGGCTTTTATGGGCGATCTCGGGGGAGGGGACGAAGAGGGAAGAGGGAGAATGGTCAGCCATGAGGGCTCCGCATTTAGGTAGGGTCATGAACAGGGAGAATGCCTGTTGAAACGCTGGTTCGGGAGGGTTCCCTCCCTCATTCGCATTATAATCCACGATCTCTGCCGTGAAAAGCGCGGCACCATCCGACCTTTATCCTAAATGCCACGTCTTTCAGTGACGGGAAAGGATATTAGGGAGCGACCTTGTGCAGAAGGGCAACGATGCGCTCCCGCAGAGCGCCTTTGGGGGCAAGCTCCTTGGCTCTGAGGAAGTTCCGGTGGGCGATTTTTGTCTCCCCCAGGCGCTCGTTTAAAAGTCCCATATTGGCGAGAACCAAGGGGTCGTCGGGATGCTGGCGCAGAGCCTCATGGAGGAAGATCGACGCTTCCGGGAGATGCCCCGTTTCCAGGTCGACCCGTCCCATCAGAAGCTGGAATCCCTCCGGCCAGGTCTTTAGAGAGAGGAGGGGGAGGAGTATCTTCCGTGCGGTGTGCATCTTCCCGAAATGGACATCGATCTTGGCGAGGTTCATCGAGATCGGAGTCGACCGGGGGTAGAGGGTGTGGGCGTAGAGAAGGATCCGCCGGGCCGCCTCGGCGTTCCCCTTGCGGGATTGAATCAGGGCCATCTGGTTGAGCGAGGAGGGTGTGGGGCCGCGTTCGGCGATCAGCTGTTGCGTCAGACGCAGGGCGGGATTGATTGCCCCGGCGTGCAAAGCCGCGCGGCTCTGGGCCTCAAGGGCGATTGGGTCGCTTGAGGAAAGCGTCTGACAGGCGGAGAGTGCCAGGGCCGCCCCGAGGGCGGCAATTGTCGAGGTGGTGTGTTTTGCCAAGAGATTTTTCATGGTCGCTCCTTTAATGTGTCTTATCGAGAGAAAAACAGGAATTCTATTCTCCGCGGTATCCAAAGGGTCCGTTGTAGTAAACGGTAATGGTTCCCATGGGGGTGTAGGTGGCCGGATAGTTCGACTGGTAGACAGGAAATCCCATGGCCAGCCCCCAGGTTACCGAGACGCGTTCGGTATCCGGCCAGGTCAGCTCGATGCCGGGGTCGACCCAGAGAAAACTCCAGGCGGGGGCGTTGGCCGCCCCGAAGAGAAGGCTCTGTCCGGTCTGGCTCTCTCCGAAAAACTCCAGAACATATCCCGCGCCCCATTTGTCGCTCAGCACATGCTCGAAGGCCCCCGAGAACCAGAGGAGGTTGCCGTCGATGACGGTCTGGGGGGAGGCTGTGGTCTGGATGGAGTTGTTGAAGGTGTAGCCTGTGCCCACCTGAGTCGGGTTCTCGATGATGTCCCCCGCCTCCAGATAAAGCATGAAGGGTTTGAAGTGCTTGCGCATGAGGAGGTAGATCCCCTCATTAAAGGTACCGTCCCCGGTCTGGTCTTCCCCGTAAAGCTGGGGATTGAGGTTCAGAAAGTGTCCGGTGGGGAGGGTGAACTGGTACTCCACGGTCAGGGCGGGGCGGGCAAAAAAGTGATAGGGATCCGCATCGCTTGTGAGCTGGTTCTTGAACCAGACCAGGGTGTCTCCCATGCCGAAGGCGTTGACGGTCGGTCCGGGTGTCGTAGGGGCTCCGGCCTGGTTGGCCACAAACGGAACGGAAATGTCGAATTCCCAGTTTTTGATGAGGCCGATCGAGAGACGTTGGCTCATGGCCAGGGAGCTCATGCCGAGACCGGGATTCAGGTAGTCGAACCAGTAAGGCTCGTAGAAAAAGGATCCCACGGGTTCGACTTCGGCGGTTCCGGTGAACATGGGCCCGCTGGTGTTGGGACCCCAGGAGAGATAGCTCGGGGCCATTTCGTCGAGGTCGGGGACGAGGTCTCCGTCCACATCCTGCGGAGGAGGAGAGGACTCTTGGGCCCAAGAGGCACGAACCGCCACCAAACAATTGGGAACATTCACGAAAAGAAAAATGGACAGGAACGAAAGGCCAAAGAGCCAAAGGGAAAGAGCCCTCCGCCGTGGCGTTGGTCTCGTTTGGGGTTCAAGGGGGCGGTCCATGCGTCTCCCAATAACTGTCTCGGATAGTGATATTAAGTATCAAATGATTTCTTGTATCATAATCGGAATGCTTCTCGGGATCAAGTCCTTCGGGAAGCAATAATGAGAATAATTATCATTATTAAATTTGCCCATGTCAACTCCTGGAAATTTATGGGGGACTTCTCCTTTTTTTGAGAGGCGATTGTCGCGAGAAGAGAAAGGAGGCCGAAGCGGCGGGAACTGCTCTTCGTATGAACAGCGAGAGGACGTTTTGTGAAGGGGAGTCCAGGGGTAGGGTGACGATGTTCGGAATGGAATGCGGGAGATGTTCGACAAGGGAGGCCTCGTGGCGACAGTGTGGGAGACATGTCACCACGAACCCGATGTCAGACCCTGCCAAAGGAAAAAGGGCTCGTCAGGAGTCTGAGACCCACAAGGACACCCCGCCCCGTGTGTTCGTCAGTGACTTGGCGTGATGGCAGGTCTCCTGGCTTGCGGGTCAATGTCTGGCGCGGCCTTCCCGGTCTCCCAGTGGCGCTCATCGCGTTCGACTCACCGCATACAGTTGCGGGGGCAGCCACGGCTTCGGATGTGTCCATACCGTGTTCCCTTTTCATCCCCGGAACGGGGAACCATCTACGACGGCGTCATGATAGGAAAAAAACCTCTGCTTTGTCAAGAAAGTCCAGAAATTCAGGGCTTGTCGAGCGGGGGCCGGCGGCACATTGGTATCACGAAGGTCGACGCAAGGTTTGCTCACGAGGGGAGTCTGGTCCTAGAATAGAGTCATACTCTTTTGTCCGCGACTTTTTCCCCTTTGGAGGTTCCCCATGAGTTCGACCGTTGCCCCTTCCCCTTCTTCCGAGACCCTCTCCGACGATCCCCTGGTTATCGGGAACATGTCGTTTCGTTCCCGCCTCTGGATCGGGACGGGAAAATATTCCTCCTTCGAGATGACCCGGAAGGTGATTCTCGAATCGGGGGCCGACGTGGTGACGGTGGCCGTCCGACGGGTCAACATTCTCAGAAAGGATGAGCCGAACCTCCTGGACTTTCTTCCCCCCTCGGAATTCAAGATCCTGCCGAACACCGCCGGCTGCTACACTGTGGAGGAGGCCCTGAGATACGCCCGGCTGGCCCGGGAGTCCGGGATCTCTCCGCTCGTCAAACTCGAGGTGATCGGAGATCCGAAGACCCTTTACCCCGATGTCACGGGTCTGGTGGAGGCGGCCCGGATCCTTGTCTCGGAAGGGTCAATCGTCTTTCCCTACACCAGCGACGATCCGGTCATCGCCAAAAAGCTTGTCGATGTGGGATGCGTGGCGGTGATGCCCCTGGCCGCCCCCATCGGTTCGGGCCTTGGAATCCGCAACCCCGCGAGCCTTCGCATCATCATGGAAACGGTCTCAGTTCCGGTGATTGTGGATGCCGGGGTGGGATGCGCCTCCGATGCGGCGATCGCCATGGAGATGGGCGTTGCCGGGATTCTCATGAACACGGCCGTGGCCGAGGCGAAGAACCCGCTTCTCATGGCCCGGGCCATGAAAAATGCCGTCTCGGCCGGTCGGGATTCCCATCTGGCGGGCCGCATGCCCCGTCGTCTTTATGCCAGCGCCTCCAGCCCCCTCGACGGGATGCTGGGAAGCTGATGGAGCCCCGTCGTCCCGAGTCCCTGGGGCCACTTTTGTATGTCACGCCGGAGGAGGTGCCGGTGCGCGATCTTGTGAGGCGGGCGATCGAATCGGCCCGAGGTGGAGTGAGTGCGGTGATCCTTCGCCGCAAGACCTCGTCGTGGTGGGAGTTCTCGGAGCTGGTGAGACATTTTCGCGACAATGTTCCTCGAGGCCTTCCCTGGCTCGTGAACCGCCGGATGGACTTTGCGATGGACGGGGGGGCCATGGGGCTTCACCTTCCCGAAGCCCACCCTCCTCTTTCCCGGATCCGCCAATGGATGGGCGAAGGCTCTCTCGTGGGGGTCTCCGTTCATAGCCCGGCTGCGGCGCAGGAGGCGGTGCGGGAGGGGGCCGACTATCTGATTGCCGGTCCCGTCTTCGACACCCCCTCCAAACGGCCCTTTGGTCCCCCGCTTGGACTTGCCCGATTGGGAGAGATCATCCGGTCGGTGAGCGTTCCGGTTTTCGCCATCGGGGGGATCGGCCCCGATGAAGCGCCGATGGTCCGGGCCTCCGGGGCCTCCGGCATGGTGGTGATGGGGGCCCTCTCCTATGCGCCGGACCCCGTGGCCGCCGCCTATGCCCTTCGCAAGGCCTGGACCCGTGGTTAGCCGGAGAGGGGGGATCCGGACCCTGGTTTCCGGAGTGGTTCTTCTGGCGCTTCTTTGGGCTCCCCGTCTCGAGGCGGATCAATCCTCCTCTCCGGCCTCCTCTCCGGCGGTCTCCCTCCCGCAGGGGGGGCTCGCCCTGATCCTGTTTCCCTCCACTGCCCCGGTCAAGGTCGTCTCCGTGGGGACTTCCAGGGCCCGGGTGCATCCCTGGCGGCGCCAGCCGTCAGGCGACCAAGGGGGCTCCTATCGGGCCGTTCTTGTGGGCGTCGACTTTTCCGCGCCCCCCGGGAATCTCCCCCTGATCCTCGACGGACCGGACGGTCGCCGCACCCTCTCCCTGGCGGTGACATCCCGGCCCTTCCAGGTGTCGAGGCTCTCGGTGGCCCGATCCTTCGTGACTCCTCCCGCCGCCTTCCTCCGTCGTCTGGCCCGGGAGAGGAAGGTCATCCTGGCCGCCCTTGCCCCTCCCGACGGTCCCTTTTTCTTTCACCGCCCCTTCGTGGCTCCCCTTTCCGGGAGGGTGACCCATGATTTCGGGGCCTATCGCTATCTCAACGGAAGAGCGATGGCCCGGCACTCGGGCGAGGACATCGACGCTCCCCAGGGGACGCCCGTCCATGCGGCAAACGACGGGATCGTGCGTCTGGCCGGCTCCTTCTACTACGACGGGAACATGGTCATTGTCGACCACGGAGGGGGGCTTCTGACCGAGTACCTGCACATGTCGGACATGGCGGTGCGGGCCGGGGACCGGGTCGTCCGGGGTCAGGTGATCGGCCATGTGGGGCATACCGGCCGGGTGACCGGACCGGTCCTTCACTATGGGGCGGTGTTGAGGGGCGCCCACGTCAACCCCATGATGCTCACCGGGCTCCTCCGGAAGGCCGTCCATCTCCGACAGGAGAGTCCATGAAGGGCTATGCCCTCTCCGTGGCCGGTCTCGATCCCTCGGGAGGGGCCGGACTCTACCAGGATCTCCGCGTCTTTTCGGCCCTGGGTGTCCGGGGGCAGGGGGTTCCCACGGTTCTGACCGTCCAGAACCTCCAGGGGGTACAGCGAAGCGAGACGCTCTCCCCGGACCTCTTTTCGGACATGCTCGAGGCGGTGACCCGGGAGGGGGCTCCCCGGGCCCTCAAGATCGGCCTCATGAACTCCTCCCTTGTCCCGGTCTTGGCGGATTTTCTGGATGGGCTTCCCGGGGACGTTCTGCGCATTCTGGATCCCGTTTACCTTTTTGGGGCGGGAGGATCGCTTTTAAGCTCCCCGGCCTTCCGCGATCTTGCCCGCCTTCTTTTTTCGCGGGTGGACCTTGTGACCCCCAACCTTCCGGAGGCGACGGAGCTCGCGGGAGAGCTCCCGGGAGCTCGGCCCGAGGATCTTGTCATGATGGCCCGCCGCCTCCACGACCAGTTCGGGGTCCGGGCCCTCCTCCTCAAGGGAGGGCATCAGCCCGGGGAGGAGCCCCGGACAGACCTCTTCTGGACGCCGTCCGGGGAGAGGATCTTTTCCCATCCCTTCAGGGCTCTTCCCGGTATCCACGGGGGAGGTTGCACCCTCTCTTCCCTCGTGGCCGCCCTTTCTGTCCGGACCGAATGTTCCCTGCCGGAGTCGGTGGCGCGTGCACTCGAGCTCTACCAGCGTCTCCTCGCCGCGGTGTCGGGGAAGGAACGGGCGTCCCTCGATCCGGACATTCTTCGCTCCGAGTTCCCTTCTCCCTGATATTTTTTCCTCCCGGTTCGCCTTGCCGCTTCGGCAGGAAAACCCGCTTCACGCTCTCCTCCTCCGCGCTCCTCTCTGCTATAATGGACGGGTTGGTTCCGGCGTCGACCGTCCGGACGGTGCCATTTTCAAAGAGGACATGATGGGTTTTTCCGTTTCCGCCCGGAGGAGCTTTGCCGCCTCCCATATCATCGTGGGGTATCCCGGCCTGTGTGCGAGGCTTCACGGCCACAACTGGACCGTAGAGGCCACCTTTTGCTCCTCCGGTCTCGATGGGCTTGGGATGGCGGTGGACTTTCACGAGATCGAACGCCTCCTCGATCCGCTTGTGGCCGAGCTCGACCATACCCACTTGAACGACCATCCTTTTTTTGCCGACCGGACGACGACCGCCGAGAACATCGCCGTCTATTTTTACCGGGGGCTTGTCAAAAGCCTGTCCACCTCCTCCCCTGCGGGAGTCGCGGTCGCCCGCGTCTCGGTGTGCGAGATGGACGGGTATGTCGCGACCTACGAGGAGCCTTGATGGGGAAAGAGGCGCTTCTTCGGGTGGAGAATCTGACCCTTTCCCTCAAAACGCGCGAAGGGGAGATCGTCCCGGTGCGGGAAGTCTCCTTCTCCTTGTCCAAGGGGGAGGCGGTGGGGCTGGTGGGTGAGTCCGGTTCGGGGAAGACCCTGACGGGGCTCTCCCTTCTTGGGCTTTTTCCGCCGGGATCCCGGATTGCCGGGGGGAGCATTTTTTTCGACGGAGAGGATCTCCTCGCCCTTCCGGAGGGCCGGTTGAGGACAATCCGGGGCCAGAAGGTCTCCATGGTCTTCCAGGAGCCCCAGAGCGCCTTGAACCCGGTTCTCACCGTCGAGACCCAGATCCGGGAAATCTATCAAAGCCACACCCCGCTCTCCGGCGAGGAGATATCCCGACGCATTCTCGAAGGGCTTCGGGCGGCGGGTCTTCCCGACCCCCTGACGGTGAGCCGTTCCTATCCCCACCAGCTCTCGGGGGGCATGCGCCAGCGGGTGATGATCGCCATGGCCCTGGCGCTCGATCCCCTTCTCGTGATTGCCGACGAGCCGACCACCGCGCTCGATCCGACGGTGGCCCTCCAGATCCTGGCGCTCCTGGCCCGGATCCGCCAGCGGTCGGGTCAGAGCCTGCTCTTCATCTCCCACGACCTCTCCCATGTGAGACGGGTCTCCGACCGGGTGCTCCTCATGTATGCGGGGAGGATCGTCGAGGAGGCACCCTCCGCCCGTTTCTTCTCCCTCGGGCCCCGGCACCCTTACGGTCGGGCCCTTCTGGCCTCCCGGCCGGAGGGAGGGATCCTGACGCGGAAAGAGGCTCCCCTGCAGGCCATCGGAGGTCAGGTTCCCCCCTTGTGGGATCTCCCTCCGGGATGCTCCTTCGCTCCCCGCTGCTCCCGGGCCGACGCCCTCTGCACCTCGACCCTTCCTCCCTGGAACGGGGGGGAGGGGGAGCGCGTCTTTTGCCACCACCCCGACGAATCTCCCCTGGGAGCCCCCGTCCATGCGGCCTGACCTCCCCCTCCTGCAAGCCGAGAGCCTCTCCCGGGAATTCGATCTTCCGGGAGGCGGGATCTTTGCCAGAAAACGTCGCCTCGAGGCGGTCTCCGAGGTCTCGTTTTCCATCGGCCGGCAAGAGGTGCTGGGTCTGGTGGGGGAGTCCGGGTCGGGGAAGACGACGATCGGCCGGATGGTGATGCGCCTTCTTCCTCCCACCCGCGGCAGGATCCTCTTCGACGGCGTCGATCTCACGGCCCTGTCGGGCCGGGCCCTGCGAGCCCAGCGGCGGCGATTCCAGATGGTTTTTCAGGACCCCTACGCCTCCCTGAACCCCCGCATGCGGGTCCGGGAGATCGTGGAGGAGCCGCTTGTGGTCCACGGGATCGAGCCGGATTCTTCGTCCCGCCGCGACCGGGTGGCCCGTCTTCTGGAACGGGTGGGGCTCTCCTCCCGGGACATGGAGCGCCTCCCCCGGGAATTTTCGGGGGGAGGGCGCCAGAGGATCGGGATTGCCCGGGCCATCGCGTGCGGACCGGAGCTTTTGGTGGCCGACGAGCCCATCGCCTCTCTCGACCTCTCCATGGGCGCCCAGATCATCAACCTCTTCTCCTCACTCGTCGACACCGACGCCATGAGCCTGCTCTTCATCTCCCACGACATCCCTATGGTGCGCTACCTCTCCGATCGGGTCGCGGTGCTCTACCGGGGGAGGATCGTCGAGAGCGGCCCCACCCGGGACGTCCTGGACGACCCCCGCCACCCCTATACCCGCCTTCTTGCCGAGGGAACGCTTCCGGAGGCGGGAGAGGCGGCCCCTTCGAATGCGGGGTCGGAGCCGGGGCCGACCGGGCTCTGCGCCTTCCTTCCCCGCTGCGACCGCGCTCTTCCCGAGTGTCGTCTGGCCCCTCCTCCCCGCCTTTCCGAAGGGGAGGTCCGGGAGGTCCTCTGCCATCTGCCCCGAGGGGAGAGCTCCTGGTCTCCCGTCACCCTTTTATCCCAAGGATCCCCGTCTGATGTCCCAGCCACTCCATCCCGTTGAAAGGGCGCTTCTCCGGCCGTTTCTCACCCGCAATGAGCCCGGAGCCTTCCTTTCGTCCGACGATGTCGGACCCCTGTCTGGGCTCTCTCCGGCCCAGGTCCAGATGGGGCTGGAGATGGTCAAGTCGCGGGGGCTCCTGGAGGAGCGGCTCGACCGCGAAGAGACGCTCCTGAGGCCCACCGACCAGGGACTTCAGGCCCTCTCCGACGGCCTGCCCGAGGAAATCATCATGGAGGCGCTGGCCGGGGGGCCCCGGCCGATGAGCGACCTGCGGGCTCTCTTTCCCGATCCCTCCGTCGCCTCAAAGGCGATGGGGGCCCTCAAGGATGCGGGCTCCCTCAAGGTGGTGGAGGGGGGGCAGGCGGTTCGTTCGGGGGATCTTCCCCCGGGTGTGCTCCTTCTTCGGAAGTTGTTGTCGATGTCGGCGGAGGCGCCCGTCCTTCTGGAGTCCCTTCCGAAGGAGGAGCAGGAGCTTCTCTCCCAGTACCAGCGGCGCCGGGGAAAGGAAAAAGGCCTGATCCGTCTCGATGTAAAAAGCTTCCGCTCCTACAGGCTCGCTCCCGACGCAAATCTGTCGCTTTCCGATCTCGATGAGGGCGGCGAGCTTCTGGGCAATGTGACCCCAGAAATGCTCCAGAGCCGGAGCTGGGAAGGGGGGACCTTCCGTCCCTTTTCGGTGGGGGCCGAGGCGCCACCCCCTCTCCAGGGCCATCTCCATCCCTATCGGGAATTCCTTGAAGAGGTGCGGAGCCATCTCGTCCGGCTGGGCTTTGCCGAGATGACCGGGAGCCTCGTGGAGCCGGAGTTCTGGAACATGGACGCCCTCTTTATCCCCCAGACCCATCCCGCCCGCAACATCCACGACATCTATCTGATCTCGGAACCGCGCATGGCGACGGATTCCCATGAATGGCCCATGGAGGCGGTGGCACGGACCCACGAAGGAAAAGAGCCCCCGGTCTCCACCCGGGGGTGGCGTCAGGGCTTCGACCCCGAACAGGCCAGGCGCCTTCTCATGAGAAGCCAGGGAACGGCCCTTTCCTCCCGGACCCTCTCCCGCAATCCCGACGTCCCGGGGAAGTACTTTGCCATCGCCCGCTGCTTCCGCCACGACCAGGTGGACGCCACCCACGCCGTGGACTTTTTTCAGGCGGAGGGCATCGTTCTCGAGAAGGACGCGAGCTTCGTCACCCTTCTGGGGCTTCTGGCCCTTCTGGCCCGGGAGATTGCCGGGGTGGACCAGGTCCATTACAAGCCGGCCTACTTCCCCTTTACGGAGCCCTCGGTGGAGCTCCATGCCCACCATCCCGAGCTCGGATGGATGGAGCTGGGCGGTGCGGGGCTCTTCCGCCCTGAGGTCACCCGTCCTCTGGGGGTCGATGTCCCCGTCATAGCCTGGGGGATGGGGATCGACCGCATGGCCATGTTCCGCCTGGGCCTCTCCGACATTCGCGACCTCTTCACCGGCGACCTCTCGGTGCTTTCCGGGATGGTCCGCGCGGAAGAGCGCTCGTGGGCCGGCTCTCCTCGGCCGTCCTCTCCCGCCGACCCTCCCCGATAACGCGAAAGGATCCCCTTGCCGACCCTTGAAGGACATCTCGACGATCTCAACAGCCTTCTTCCCACCCCTCTCTCGCCCGAGGAGATGAACCAGGCCCTCGACCGGGTCAAGGGAGAGTGGAAGCACTACGATCCCGCCACCCGCCGCTTCAAGATCGAGCTCAACGATACCAATCGTCCCGATCTCTGGAGCGTGGAGGGCATCGCCCGGCAGCTTCGGGGAGGGACCCCGCTTCCGGGGCGTCCCTACAGCTTTCTCGAGAAGGCTTCAACGCGGGAGGCGGGGAAGGCCCCCGAGATGACGGTGGATCCGGCCTTATCCCGTGTTCGTCCCTTCTTGGGAGGATTCCGGGCAACGGGGGGAACCCTGGGGGAGGAGGGGCTCGCCGGCCTCATCGGGACCCAGGAGCGGCTCTCCGAACTCTTTGGCCGGAAGAGGGCCGACCTGGCCATCGGGGTCTACCCCCTGAAGGGGAAGAAGGAGATCGTCTTTCCCCTCTCCTTCCGGCTGGCCGATCCCGATGCGACCCGATTCGTTCCCCTGGGAGAGGAGTCTCCCCGGACCCTTCGGGAGGTGCTGGCCACCCATCCCAAGGGGATCGCCTATGGCCCCCTTGTCTCCTCCCATCCTGCCTGGCCGGTGATCTCCGATGCCAATGGCGAGATCCTTTCCCTGCCGCCGGTGATCAACAGCCAGACCTCGGGGGCGGTGGTTCCCGGGGACCGGGATCTTTTCGTGGAGGCGACCGGAAACGATCCCCAGAGGATCCTCCTGGTGCTCAACATTCTGGCCGCCAACCTTGCCGACCGGGGGTTTCTGGTGGAGCCGCTTCTCTCCCGGGGGGCGGGAGGCGACATTCTCGCCCCCTCCTCTCCGGGGATCGCGGTCTTTGTCCCGGCCGGACTTCCCGCCCGGGTGGCGGGAGCCGCGGATGATCCCCGGGACTTTATCGAGGTTCTTCTGGGGTTCGGCTATCCGGCCATTTCCCGGAAGGGAACGGCTCCGGAAGGAATCGGGCGCTCCTCAGCCGGGGGGTATGAGGTTCTTCAGCCCTTCTACCGGGACGATCTGCTGGGGGCGGTCGACGTGGTGGAGGACTATCTGGTGGCCCGGGGCTTCGACTCCTTTGCGCCCGTCATGCCCCGCGCCTTCACCGCCGGATCCGCCGCGCCGCGGATCAAGGTGGAAAACCGCATCCGGACGGCTTGTCTCGGGATGGGCTTTACCGAGCTCCTCTCCAACATCCTCACCGGGGAACCCGCCGTGACGACCCGCCTGGGACGGGGGGGAGAGGCTCTCGTGAGAATCGACAATCCCGCCTCCCTGCAGTACGCGGTGGTCCGCCCCACCCTTCTTTCGGGACTGCTTGCCGCCGAAGCCCGGTCGGCCCGCCACCCCTATCCCCACCGGGTCTTCGAGGTGGGGGAGGCGATGGAGCTGGCCTCCTCCCGCTCCGGAGAGCGCCGTCTCAAGGATCTACACCTCGCCGCCGCCCTCATCTCCCACCCCGGGGCAGGAATCTCCGAGCTCCAGGGCGTTCTCGAGGCTCTGCTGGCGAGATTTGACCTCCGGCTCGCTCTCGAACCGGAGGATCATCCTCCGTATATTCCCGGTCGGTGCGGGGTTTTGAAAAATTCCCGGGGAGAGGGGGTCGCCACGGTGGGAGAGATCCATCCCGCCACCCTCGACCTCTGGGGGATCCGCATGCCCGCGGCGGCCTTCGAGCTCGATGTGGCCGCTCTTCTGGGGGAGGGTGACGTCTTGGGCGCAGGGCACTAGAGGGAGACTCCCATGCTTTTCCCGGAATACGATCGGTTCCCGGAGGGGGGAGGCGGTGGCGATCGTCACGGTCCCCCTCCGGGCAGGGGAATCTCGCTCCCGCCCGAGATGAAGCGCACCGTCGAAACGCTGCTCTCCCGATGGGTGGATCTCCTGATCGTCGGGATCCTTTTGTTTTCATGGGGATCGATCGTCTTCTTCGAGATCTCGAAGTATGGGGAGGCCCGGGATCATGTTCGGATAGAGGCTCGGCAAGAGGCTCTGCGTGCGGGCGCGGAATTCGCGGGGAACCTCTCCTCCCGCTTTATCGATCTGGGGTTTGTGGCGTCGATCTTTTCCGGCCGTGACGCCGTCCGGCCCGGACCCGAGATTAAGCGCGATGTCCGGATCTTTCTGGCGCTCCATCCCGCCATGGTGGATTTCGAACTGGAACGGGGGGAATCGGGTCCCGTTCTCTGGTTGACCCGGGGAGGGGGCGGCCGCCCGCTTGGCTCCCCGAAGGCTGCGCACTCCTTGGGTCCCCTTCCCTTGAATCCCTCCCTGCGGATCGGGCGCCCGTTCCATTCTTCCTCCGTCGGAACCCGCCTGCTCCCTCTCGGGGCCCTTGTTCCCGGCTCCTCCCTCTATGTCCGGACCCATGTCCGGATGGATGCGCTCCTCCCGGCTGTTTTCGAGGGAACCTCCTCCTTTCGCGTGGGCATTTCTTCTTCCGGCCTCCTTCTCCCCTCTTCGTCTCCCCCCCCGACCAGCGCTTCGTCTTCCCGGACCCTTCAGGTGCCGGTGTCCGCCTACCCCTTTGTGGCCACCGTCTCCTGGCCCCCCAAGACCGCCTTTCTCCGCTATGAACGGCTGGGGCGCCTCAGGTGGAGTATCGAAATGACCGGTCTCTTCTTTCTCTCGGGGATGGGCGTCGGGATCGCTGTCCTGTCGCGACGTCAGGAGAAGCTCCTCCGCATTCTCGGGGAGCTCTCCGGTCTGGATGCCGCCGTCTTTGAGGGGGCGGGGGCGGTGGGCCTCGTGATCGGATCGGATGGCCGGATCTTGAGGATGAACCGGGCGGCCCGGGAGTTCATGGAGATGGCCGAGGGGCTCGTTCCGGAGGAGCCCTATGCCTGGGAGCGCTTCCTTCCGGACGACGAGCACCCCGCCGTCCACGATCTATTCGAGCGGATGAAGTCCCGGACCATCCCCCGGGAGTACGAAAACCACTGGGTCCGTCCCTCGGGGGAGCGCCGCCTCTTCCGGTGGACCAATACGGTGGTCGACGAGGGGGAGGGGCGCTATCTCGTGACGCTGGGGGTCGACATCACCGAACGCGAACGCCTGGCCGTCCTTCTTCGGGAGAAGAACGACCGGCTCGTCGAGCTCCTCTCCTACAACGACCTCCGGGGCCGCCTTCTTGAGGCCATGGCCGAAGTCGACGACGAGGGGGCCCTTCTGGATCTCTTCTGCCGCCTCTCCCTGAAGGTGCCGGGGGTGGTGCTGGCCTGGGTGGGTCGTCCCGATCCCGAGACGGGCGAGGTTTGGCAACTGGCAGCCTCCGGAACGATGGGCTATCTCGAGGGCGTTCATGTTTCGATAAAAGAGGACGATCCCAACGGAAATGGGCCTATCGGCCAATCCTGGAGGTCGGGTCTTCCGGTCTACAACGCCTCTTTTGAGAAAAACCCCTTAATGGCTCCATGGAAAGAGAAAGCCGCTCATTTTGGTATCCGGGCGAGTGCCAACATTCTCGTTCGGAGAAATCATGAAAAATATGCCTTCCTCACCGTCTACCTCGACCACGAGGAACCCTTCCCGCCGGAGATTCGGGAGATCCTGGAGACTATCGGCGCCAGTCTCTCTCTGGCGATCGATCGTCTCGACCTGAAGCATCGGGAGGCAGAGGCGAGGGCTCTCTCGGAGGCCCTCCTCTCCAATTCCGCGGCGGGGATCGATCTCGTTCGCTATCCCGATCGCGTGGTCGTCGCGGTCAACGACGCCTTCCTCGGGATCTTCGGATTCGCCTCCCGGGGGGAGATCGTGGGACAGTCGGTCCGGAAGATCTATTTCGACGACGAAGGATTTTCCAAGGTGGGGGATATCTCCGCCCGCGCCCTTTCGGAGGGGAAGGCCTTTGCCCGGGATGTCTCCTTCCGTCGCCGCTCTGACGGGAAGAGGGTCTGGTCGGACATCTTCGCCCATTGCGTCGGAGGATCCGCCCCCGACTTGCTGGTCTGGACGGTGGTGGACGTGACGGAACGCCACGAGCTCCAGGAGGCGCTGGAAAGGATCTCGCGATTTCGTAACCTCCTGGCCCAGGTCACCCGGCTCCTGGCGGAGCGGAACGAGGAGGAAGGTCTTTTTCAGGAGATCTGCGAGAAGATTGCGGCGCTGGGAGAAGTCTCTCTGGCCTGGGTGGGAGTCCCCGATTCTGAGGGATGGTTCCATTTTCTGGGGGCCGCCGGGTCGAGCGGATACATGGAGGGGCTTTCGATCACGATCGACGAAAGCGTACCCGAAGGTCACGGGCCCGCAGGAAGGGTCTGGCGGTCGGGGGAGCCCCTTTTCAATGTGGACCTCGTCCGGGAGTTTGGCGAAAGTTCTCGTGGCCTTCGCTTGGCGGCGCATGGCTTTAGGTCCCTTGGAAGTTTGCCTCTGTTTCGCAGCGGGCGGATCTGGGGACTTTTGACCTTTTACTTGCGCGAAGGCGAGTTCGACGACAGCCTTCAGGAGCTTCTCCGGGAAATGGCGGCGATGATCTCCGAGGGGCTCGATCGCCTCGACGAAAAACGGAGGGATCGCATCCTCTCCTCCGCCGTGGCCGCAGTGGGAGAGGGGGTCTCGATTTCGACGGCGGAGGGGGAGGTCCTCTTCGTGAACGACGCCTTCACCGCCATTACCGGGTATCCCGCGGAGGAGGTGCGGGGAAGGAATCTTCGCCTTCTCCAGGGAGAGAAAACCGATCCGAAGACGGTGGGAGCGATCCGGGACGCGATCCGGGAGGAGAGGATCTTTCGGGGGCAGATCCTGAACTACAGGAAAGGGGGCACTCCCTTCTGGAACCTCCTCACGATCTCGCCGATCCGGAACGCGAATGGACGCGTCGTGGAATTTGTGGGGGTCCAGAGAGATGTGACGGAGATCGTCGAGGTCTCCCAGAGGCTCGAGCACGAGTCTCTCCACGACCGTCTGACCGGTCTTCCCAACCGGCGGGCCCTCGACCGGACCTTCGCCATGGCCTTCGAGAGGTCGATGCGCTACCGGGTGAATCTCGCCGTGGTCATGCTCGACCTCGACGACTTCAAGCCGGTCAACGATCTCCATGGCCACGAGGCGGGGGACCATCTTCTCCTGGTTCTCGGGGGCCGCGTGGGGGGCGTTCTTCGAAAGACAGACTTCCTGGCCCGGCTGGGGGGCGACGAGTTCGTGCTTCTGGTGGAGAACTACGCCGGCACGGAAGAGCTCGCCGACATTCTCCGCCGGGTGGCGGAGGCCATCGAACGGGAGGTCCTCCTTCCGGGAGGGGAGGCGGTCCGGGTGGGGGTTTCCATGGGAGTGGCCGCGATCTCGGGCGAGGCGGGGGCGGAAAGCCCCGATGCCCTTCTTCGGCTGGCCGACCAGGCGCTTTACGAGAGCAAGTCCCACAAGTCCGATCGGGAAGTGCCCTGGGTGATTTTCGGAGAAGGGGTGGCCGTCCGGAAGAATTCCGCCCAGAGGCTCTTGTCCGAGGGGCGAATCGAGGTCCATTACCAGCCGATCCTCGATCTTGGCAAGGGGACGGTGGTGGGGGTGGAGGCTCTGGCTCGCATGAAGAAAGAGGACGGGAGCCTCCTGGTTCCGGGAGAGTTTCTGGGAAGCCTGACAAGTCAGGATCTCTTCGAACTCTCCCGGCAGGTTCTCCAGAGGGTTCTGGTGGACATGCCCCGTTTGTCGCAGCGATTCCCCGACCTTTGGGTGTCTGTCAACGTGAACCCCCAGTCGGTGACCGAGGAGTGCGTCGCCTGCCTGAGGTCGATGCTGGAAGGGGCGACGATCTCCCCCTCCCATCTCTTTCTCGAGATTCTCGAGGCCCAGGATTTTTCGGAGACGGCGGGAGTCCTGGCGACCCTGCACCATCTGAAGGATCTGGGGGTGAGGCTTGCCATGGACGATGTGGGCTCGGCCTACTCCTCCCTCCTGCGGCTCAAGGAGCTTCCCGTGGACAAGGTGAAGCTCGACCAGGGGTTCATCCGCACCATCGATAAAAATCCCCGGGACCTGCATTTCGTGGGGGCGGTTCAGGAGCTCGTCAGTCGCATGGGGCTGGTTCTCGTGGTGGAGGGGGTCGAGTCGGAGGGGGTTCTCGATGCCATGAAGTCGATGGACATCGACATGCTTCAGGGATACGCGATCTCCCGCCCTCTGCCTCTCGACGGGATTGTGGCCTATCTCGAGGGCTTCGTTCCGGATGGCCGTCCCCGTCCGACGACGTATTTTGGGCTGTATGCCCTGACCCTGTCCATGCACGGACGTCTGAGCCGGAGCGTTCGCCAGAGTCCGACCCTCTTCGAGGCGAGTCGTCTTTCCGAGGCGAGAAATTGTCCGGTTCAGGAGGCCCTCGACCGACTGGAGATCGACCGGGACGACCCGATCTCGGCCCTTCACGAGGAGTACCACCGGCAGATGGCCTATTTCGTCCGCTCGCTCATGACTTACGGGACGGTGTCGGAGGTTGTGGATCAAGGGTTTTATCGCTCGGGAGAGGAGCTTCTGGAGGCGATCCTGTCCGCCTACCGGAGCGTTGACTCGAAGAATCGGGGGGGGTAGTGCGAAAGAGCCGGGGCTAGAGCTGAAAGTAGGCAGTCGTCCGGTTTTTTCCGTCTTTTTTTGATTGGTACATCGCCTTGTCGGCCCGCTCTATCGTCTTCTGCCAGGCTTGTCCCGACTTGTGGACGTCGATCCCGATGGAGACGGTCACCGATCCGATGGTTTTGTTGTCCTTGGACGACAGGAGGGCGATCCTCTCGACGTTCTGCCGGATGTTTTCGGCCACGATGTGGGCCTTGTCGATGGGGGTGGAGGGAAGGACGACGACGAATTCCTCTCCGCCGAAACGGGCGACGATGTCGTCTCCCCGGGTCTTTCCCTTGAGGACCTGGGCCACGGCCAGAAGAATGCGGTCGCCCACCGAATGGCCGTAGTCGTCGTTGATCTTCTTGAAGTTGTCGATATCGATGAAGAGAACGGAGCATTCGCCCTGTCGGGATTCCTGTGTTTTGAGGCACTCGGTAATCTTCTGGTCGAATCCCCGTCGGTTGATCACCCCGGTCAGGGGATCCATGGAGGAGGCCTGGGCGGCGGCGGTGAGCTCGTTTTTTAGGCTTTCGATCTCTTTTTGGCTGGTCTTGAGCTGGTTTTCCAGGGCGTCGCTGGTCTCGATCAGTTTTTTGGTCTCCCCGGCGAGGCGGGTGATGACGGTCTGGAGAAGGGCGGTATCCACCACATCCGCCGATTTTAGGGCGTTGTGCTGGGAGAGGATCCCGAATCGCGCTTTTTGGGTGGTTTCGGAGGTCGTGGCCGCCGAGCGGGACATCTCCTCGAGGATGGCCAGGGTCTCGTCGGTGAGAAGCCGGCGGGATTCGAGGGCGGGAAGGGCTTCCTCCGGGACAACGAACCCGTAATAGATCTGCTCGGCCTGTTCGTCGGTGAGGGGGCCGGCGGCGAGGAGTTCGTCGATGGCGCGTTTGAGGGAGGCGTTGACGCCGGAGACGTACTCGTAGACGACGGTGTAGTGGACCGGGGTAAAGGAAAGGTTCCACTCCGTCATCTTCCGGAGGACGAGCCGGAGGATCTCGGCACTTTCTTCCTTTGTTTCGGAGTAGCGGCCCATGTTCCTTCGGACTCCTGTCGGGGGTGGACCCGTGGCTCTGGATCGGTGTTGGAGAAATCCTTGCCTGCCATTGTCGTGTAATAGAGGCAGTATGTCAAAAAACGTCAGGGGGCCGGGGTTAAAAAAAGGGCGCCAAGGCGCCCTCATTTTTTGGAATCTTTACCTGTCCTTGTTTCCGTTCTGGCCTCAGCCTGCTGCCTTGACCTTTTCCAGAAGGTCGGAAAATACGGCGGGCTGGTTGAGTGCCAGGTCGGCCAGAATCTTGCGGTCGAGCCCGATGCCCAGCTTTTTGAGGCCGGAGATCAGACGGCTGTAGCTGATGCCTTGGGGCCGGCAGGCCGCGTTGATCCGCTGGATCCAGAGGCGACGGAACTGCCGCTTGTTGGCCTTTCGGTCGCGGTAGGCGTAGGTGAGTCCTTTTTCGACGGTGTGGCGGGCCGAGCGGTAAAGCCGGGATCGTCCACCCCAGTATCCCTTGGCCAGATCGAGTATCTTTTTTCTGCGGGCCCGGGTCTGCGGGCCGCCCTTGACGCGTGGCATCTCATTTCCTCCTTGTGGTGCGGTATCGACTTGCTGTGATGGCGCTTGAGTTCTTTTGTTCTGACAGGCTAGCCGTTCAGGTTGGCAAGAACCTTCTTGGCCTGTCCCTTTTCAAGGATGCCGGTCGAAAGAGAGCGGGTCCGTTTCGACGATTTTCCGGTCATCAGGTGGCGCTTTCCCGACTGATGGAATTTGACCTTTCCGGTTCCTGTGATGGAAAAGCGCTTCTTGGCTGCGCGCTTTGTCTTCAAAACTCGTCCTGTAGCCACCGGTCACTCCTGTTTAGTGATTCCTGTTCGCTTTATATGGTCGTGCTGAAAATCGCAATTTTTCCATTGTATCTAAAAAAAGATCCCGCAGCAATCCTTTTGAGGGAACTCCCAAGGGACGGGGTTAATCCGTGATTTCCGGAGACTCCTCGTCTTCCTTGCCGGCGGGTCGGGGCGGGGCGTTGGCCGGAGCCAGGACCATGGTCATGTTCGACCCTTCGAGCTTTGGCGGGGACTCCACAATAGTTTTGGGCCCCAGGGCCGCGATCATTTTCTTGAGAAGCTCGGCCCCTACCTCGTATCGGACCATCTCCCGTCCACGGAAGACCAGGGTGACTTTGGCCTTGTTCCCTTCTTCTAGGAACCTCTCCACATAGTGGATCTTGATGCCCAAATCGTGCTCGTTGATGTGGGGGCGGAACTTGAGCTCCTTGACCTGCCCGGTGCGCTGGTGCTGCTTCATGGAGTGTAGCTTCTTGCTCTGCTCGTACTGGAACTTGCCGAAGTCCATGAGCTTGCAGACGGGGGGCTTGGCGTTTGGCGAGACCTCCACGAGGTCATATCCCGCCTCTTCGGCCTTCTTGATGGCGATGTTGGTTGGGACGATGCCGACCTGCTCGCCGTCGGCCCCGATCAGTCGGACTTCTTTTGTCTTTATCTCGTAATTGATGCGCGTTTTCTGGTTAATCAGAACCCTCCTTGAAAATGTTTGTGTCGTTCTCTACCGAAATGATTTTGTCTCGTTGTGGCCGGGGCCCGTTAAAGAGGCTCGAGGGAGAGTCCGGTACGGATCTCTTCTGATACGGCCTTGAGTGCCTCCCGCCAAGGGTGGGTTCCTCCGGCTTGCCCGTCGCGGTGGCGGACGGAGACTGTCTCGTCCTGAACCTCCTTGTCCCCCACGACCCACATCTGGGGAATCTTCATCATCTGGGCCTCCCGGATCTTGGCCCCGATCTTTTCGTTTCTGAAGTCGCTGGTGACCCGGATCCCTTCCTTTTCCAACGCGGCAGCGATCGTCTGAGCGTAAGGAATATGTCGGTCGGCAATGGGGAGAAGTGTTACCTGCTCCGGGGCCAGCCAGAGGGGAAAGGCTCCCTTGAAGTGTTCGACGAGGATCCCGAAGAAGCGCTCGACCGACCCCAAGAGGGCCCGATGGATCATGATGGGACGGACGTCATTGCCGGAGCTGTCCCGATAGGTAATGTCGAATTTTTCGGGAAGGTTGAAGTCCACCTGGATTGTGGAGAGCTGCCAGGTGCGACCGAGAACGTCGTGGAACTTCATGTCGATCTTGGGGCCATAGAAAACCCCTTCTCCCGGATCGATCTCGTAGGGGATCCCCGCATTTTTGAGGGCTTCTTCCAGAGCTCCAGTGGCCAGTGCCCAGTTCTCGTCGCTTCCCACCGACCCTTCGGGGCGGGTCGAAAGATAGACCGACCGGTTCGTGAAGCCGAAGGGGAGGAGCATTTCGTCGACCAAGGTCAGAACCTTCCCGATTTCGGAGGCGATGTCTTCCGGACGGCAAAAGATGTGGGCATCGTCTTGGGTAAATCCCCGAACCCGCAACAACCCATGAAGGGTTCCCGAGCGTTCATAGCGATAGACCGTACCCAGTTCGGCGAGGCGGACAGGAAGGTCCCGATAGCTTTTGACGGCCTCCTTGAAGATAAGGATATGGAAAGGACAGTTCATGGGCTTGAGCTCGAACTCCGAGCCCTCGATTTCCATGGGAGAGAACATGCTCTCCCGGTAGAAATCCCAGTGGCCCGATTGCTTCCAGAGATCTAGGCGGGCGATATGGGGCGTGTAGACATACTGGTATCCGTGGCGGTCGTGGCGGGTCTTCCAAATCTCTTCGATGACCCGGCGGATTCGGGCTCCTCTCGGAAGCCAGAGAACCATGCCGGCGCCATTTTCGTCGAGGGTGCGGAAAAAGCCCTGCTCCCTTCCGATCTTGCGGTGGTCCCGCTGGCGAATTTCTTCGAGGCGGGCGAGATAGGCGTCGAGTTCTTGTTGGGTGGGAAAGGCCGTCCCGTAAATGCGCTGGAGAGAAGGATTGGACTCGATCCCCTTCCAGTAGGCGCCCGAGGACGAGAGAAGCTTTACGGCTCCGATCTGGCCCGTTTCCGGAAGGTGGGGGCCCCGGCAGAGATCGGTAAACTCACCCTGATCGTAGACGGTGATTTCGGCATCGGGAGGAATCGAGTGGAGAATTTCGAGCTTGAAGGGTTCGCCGGTCTTCTCGAAGAGTTCCCGGGCCGCCTCGCGCGAAAGAGGCCGACGGACGATGGGCGAGCCGGCGGCGATGATCCGTCGCATCTCCTCTTCGATCTTTTCGAGGTCTTCGGGAGAAAAAGGCCGCTCGAAGCGGAAGTCGTAGTAAAAACCTTCGTCGGTGGCGGGTCCGATGCCGACTTGCGCGGAGGGGAAAAGACGTTTCACGGCCTGGGCGAGAACATGGGCCGCACTGTGCCGGAGAGCCATAAGGTCGACGGCGGAACCGTTCGGCTCCCGCTTGGTGTGATTCAAGGTATCCTTTCCTGTTACGGGTTTTGGAGGACGTTTCGGAGTCGATAATCAGGAAGTCTCTTTTATCCATGATAGATGAGTGGGATCAGGAAGACAACGGGGAGGACATGGAGCCGCAAGGGATGGCGGAGTCAATAGCCAAGAAGTCGGGGGTTGCCCGAAAAAACTACCGTGGCGAAACTTCCCGAACGGTGGCGTGAAAGACATTGCGCGAGGAGGGGGAATGAGGAGTGAGATGGAAAAGGCCTCCGAGTCCCTCCTCCTGAGGGTGTCGTCCAGCAATTCCAAATTTAAGACCCACAGGACGTCTTCGATACTTTTTCTCGAAGATTCCTGTCCCAAGGGCAATCTTTTGTCTTTGCTAAAAACATCCTTATTGTTGAACAACTTATAATGCTGGACATTTCATCATGACCCTGCTATTCTGTCGGCATGTCACGTTCATCTCCTCACTCCTCCTCTTCCCGGCGCGGCCGGAAGCCCAAGGGCAAATTCTCCTCCTTCGACGAGG
>JAJZHW010000028.1 GCA_021810805.1 Nitrospirota bacterium | reverse complement strand
CGCCGTCCCGCTCTCACTCCTCCTTGATTCTCCCCCTCTTCTCGCAGATGCGCTTCTCTTGCGTTCTCTTCCTCCTGAGAGGGAGGAGTTGGAGGGGAGAAAGATGAGAAACCCTGACATTCACCCGCCTCCCTCTCTCTCTCGGGACTCTCTTCCCGTCAATGCTCTCCTTGCGCCCTGAGAATTCCGTCTGAACTCGTCCCCTTAGACATCAAGTCATCCCCTCAGAAAATAGGGGCACCTCATGAAGAAGCCCTGTGCATGGGGCTTGGACGTTCACAGAAAAAGAGAAGCTTCTGTTTTCAGCAAATCATGAATTGCTGGGTGTCGTCCGAGGCTTTACAAAAATTCCAAAAAAAACTATAAATTGTTTTCAAGCATCCCTTACAGAATTCCCAAATCCGCTCCTTTCGCTTCTCAGCGCTCCGCGAACATCGTGCGCCCGATTTTTCCGGTGTCGTCCGACGGCTCCCCCGGGTTCTTTATTTCAGGGAGGGATTGACCCAAAGGGCCCCGATTTTGAGGTAATCCGGCGGGCGTGAATTCAGATGAGGCGCAAATAGGAGAAGGCCAAAGCGGGTTTCCCGCCCAACAGGAAAGGACTGTCTTGAAGCGATATGGTCGAGGATTTTTCCGAGCGCCACAGAGTTTTTTCGCCTTTCTTGCCTGTGTTCTGACCTTCTCCGGATTTTTCTTTGCTTTTGCCTTCTCCCCGCCCAAGGCCTTTGCCGATCCCTTCCGGGATTTTATCATCTACCCCTATGAGACCCCGGAGCAGGGGGAGATCAGCCTTGGAACCTGGCAGACCGTTCTGCTTCCCAACAAGACGGCAGAGTCGATCTACGGGGCGAACATCCGCAACGCAGACCTTCTCTTTTCCACCTATGTGCTCGAATTCGGGGTCACCGACTGGTGGACTCTGGGAACCTATGTCGACTTCGTGGCCGGCGGGGGGCAGACCTATTCCTACCTCCAGACCCGGGCCATTACCACCCGTCTCCGCTTACCTCGGATCCCCGACTTCATCGACCCGGCTGTCCAGATCGAGTATTGGGCTCCGGGAGGGGGAACGGGCATGCAATCCTTTCTCGACATCATCCTGATTGCCGAAAAGAAGATCGACCGGTTCATCCTCGACATCAATGGGAGCTTCATGTTTGCCACCGATGGCTCCGAACCCAACTTTCCGCCGGAGTTTTCCTACTCCGCAGGTCTTTATTATCTTCTGGCCGACAATGTCAATGCCGGGATCGAAGCCTTTGGTGAGGAAGGAACGATCAGCAACATGGATCCTCTCGGAGGTCCCCCCTCCCAGTATGTGGCCATGCAACAGCAGTTCATCTTTCAGAGCTGGAACTTCGCCATCGGAGACCACATCGACTGGAACATCGGGGTGGGCACCGGACTGACGCCCGTGAGCTCTCCCTTTGCCATCAAGACGATCTTCGAGTACCACTTCAAACCCTTCGACTTCGAGGAGAAGGAAGGGGAAAAGTACAAGGAAGAGCAGAACGTCCACTAAAGACAGAAGTTCACGGCCCATTCCGGGGCTCTTGCGGAGCCCCGGAAGTTGGGTTATCCTGAGTTCATGAATTTTTCAGGACAACCCCCTTGCATCGAGCGCTCCGCCCTTATCCCGAACCATCCTTCCGGAGGGGCTCAAGTCTTTCCTGAGCATCCGACACATCCTTTGTTTTCCCGGCGATTATTTTTCCGGACGGTCCTTCTTCTGGCGGTCTTTCTTCTCCCCGGGTGCGAGAAACCCCCGGTGGCCAATATCCCCCCCGTCTCCCTGCCCCAAGGAACCCCGTTTCGACTGGAACAGCCGCCCCTGCCTCCGCCCTCCCCCCAAGGGGAGCCTTACGTGGGGGTTCTCTCAGGAATCCTCTCTCAGTCCAACCTTCTCGTGGTCACGGGGTATCAGGGAACGCTCCTTCGCAAGGAGGGACAATCTCCCTGGACGCGAATCCCGGTTCCCGGAGGTCGGGACCTTTATGGAGTCGTGGCCTCTCCGAACGGGGACCTCTGGGCGTATGGCGACAAGGGGCTCCTCTTGCGCTCGACAGACAAGGGCGCCCATTGGACGCCAGTCGTCCTCTCGCCCTCTCCCCGATTCCTTTCGCGCGTCTTTTTTGTCGACGGCCGGACGGGATATGCGGCGGGGGCATTGGGGGCTCTCTTTCGCACCACCGATGGGGGAAGCTCCTGGAGCTCTGTCTCCCTTCCCACCCAGGAAAACCTTTATGCCGTTGTTTTTTCCGACGGCTCCCATGGCCTTGTGGCCGGGTGGCACCGGACTCTCCTTCGTACCGCCGATGGCGGAAACTCCTGGCAGCCAGTCTCGCTGCCCATGCAAAAGGTCACTCGCCAGAAGCCCTCCTTTAATGCTTTCTTTGAAGAGGGGGGCCGCATCTTTCTCGCCGGGGACCATGGACTCCTTTATGTCTCAACCGATGAAGGGGTGACCTTTTCTGCCATTCAGACCGGCAACCTGCATGATTTCTACGGGATCTGCCGAACCGGAGACGGGACCCTGGCCGTGGCGGGGGAGGAGGGGACCCTCCTGTATCTCTCCCCGTCAAAGGGTGGCGACTGGACTGTTCGTTCTCCTCTCGGCTCTTTTCACGGCTCGGATTTTCTCGGACTTGCCTGCGGCTCCTCTCATGTCAGAGTGGCGGGTTCCCGCAACGTCATTCTCCTCCCCCTGCGCTGAGCGTGTCCGTAACCTTTCCCTGAGCTGTCGTTCGGGGGAAGGGGGTGGGGCTGCATGGTCAGGAATTCTCCCTTTTCCCGTCACTTCGGAGGAATCATGGCCCTTTTCAAAATCTACCACCACACCCGGACGGGAATTGCCCGTTTCAATACCACCGTGCTGCGCAAGGTTGTGGGGCTTGGGGCGCTCTATTCCACGGGATATGGCGACGTTGGCTCCTCCATCTACTACGCCTTGGGGATCACGACCATCTATGCCGGGGGGGCCTCCTTCCTTGCGATCGGAGCCGCCGGTCTTTTCTTCATTGCGACCGTCCTCTCCTATGCCGAGCTTTCGAGCGCGATCCCCGAAGGGGGGGGATCCTCCCTTTTCGCCCAGAGGGCCTTTGGCGACGGGTGGGCCTTCTTTACCGGGTGGGCCCTCCTGCTCGACTACATCCTGACGCTGGCGATCAGCGCCTTTTCCGTTGGCCCCTACCTGGGCTACTTTTTTCCGATCTTCAAAACCAATCCCCAGGTTAATGTCACCTTCACGGGGCTCTTGATTCTCGCTCTTGTGCTCATGAACATCGTCGGGCTCAAGGAGTCCTCCTGGTTCAGCCTGATGCTGGCCGGGTTCGACGTGATCACCCAAGTCTCCCTCATGGCGATGGGGGCCTTTTTTCTCTTCAATTTTCACACGATCTGGAGCCAGTTCACCCTGGGAAGCGCTCCGACCTGGCACAACTTTCTCTATGGAATCTCCATCGCCATGGTGGCCTATACCGGGATCGAGGCCATCAGCCAGATGGCGGGGGAGGCGAAGAACGCCGAGACGCTGGTTCCCCGGGCCATGTTCATGACCATGGGAACGACCATTCTTCTCTATTCCGGAATCTCTCTCGTCGCCCTCTCGGCCATGAAGCCCGAGGTTCTCTCTACCACCTGGGTGAACGACCCCATTGCCGGAATCGCCAATGCGATGCCCGCTGTCAGCCACTTCATGGGGCCTTGGGTGGCCGTTCTGGGGGCCACCATTCTGACGGTGGCGGCCAACGCCGGACTCATCGGCGTCTCCCGGCTCGCCTACTCCATGTCGAACAACCTCCTGATCTCCCCGATCTTTCACAAGACCAGCGCGCGATACAAGACGCCGATGGTGTCGATCGCCATCTTCGGGACTCTGGCCGCGCTCATCGTGGCCTTCTTTCCCTATCTGGACGTTCTCGCCGATCTCTACAACTATGGGGCGATGCTGTCCTTTTCGATGACGCATCTGGCCCTCATCCGGCTTCGCAAAAAAGAGCCGGAGCTCAAGCGGCCCTTCCGGGTTCCTCTGGCCGTCAAGATTTCGGGATGGGAAATCCCCCTTCCGACAGTCTTCGGTTTTGCGGGGACCTTCGGCGTTTTTCTGATGGTTCTTCTGTTCCACAAGTATGGAAGGATTTTCGGCACCGTCTGGATGGCGGGAGGCATTGCCTACTATCTCTGGTTTCGGAGGAAGGAGTCGCTCCCGGTCATGGAGCGGGTCAAGATCACCGAGGTTGCCAACGACATGCCGGAACCCAAGCCCCACAAGCATATTCTGGTGGCGACCTCTCCCACCCGTCCGTCGCCCATGCTCCGGGATGTGCTCAAGGTGGCCAAGGCCGACAACGCGAAGATCACGGTGATCTCTGTGCTGGAAATCCCCCTGGCACTTCCTCTCGATGCGCCCCTTGAGGATGAGGAGGCCGTGGCCCGGCATACCCTGGATCTCTGCCAGGCGATCGGGATGGAGGAGGACGTTCTGGTGGATACCATCCTGGCGAGAGGACGGGGCATCGGGCCTGTTCTCAACATGCAGATTCGACGGCTGGGGGCGGATACGGTGGTTTTGAACGATACCGGGAGCTCGTTGGCGGCGGCTGTTCTTGCGGCGATCCGACGGTCGGCGAACACGGTAATGATCTGGACCTTCCAGATCTACTCGGGGGCGGGGCTGACACCCACCCCTCGATCTCGGCTGTCGGGAGAAGCCCCGATCATCCGGTCCACACCGGCGGGGGGAGGGGTTCACGAGCCATCAGGGGGATCTCCCGCTCCGGGAAGCCTCTGAAGCCAGGCAATGGCGGAAGAGGGTCAGAGGAGGAGAGCGTCGTGCTCTTTTCTGAGTCGCTGGCAGCTCTCGCAAATCCCGTAGATCTCGAGCCGGTGGGAGACGATGGTAAAGTGGTTTTCCCGCGCGGCGGCCACCTGCAGCTGCTCGATGACGGGCTGGTCGAACTCCACGACCTTTCCGCACTCAATGCAGATCAGATGGTCATGGTGCTTTGCGGGCTTGGCTTCGTAGCGGCTGAACTCGTCGTTGAACCGGTGCTCCTCGACAAGTCCCTTTTCCTTGAGGGCGTGGAGGGTGCGATAGATGGTGGCCAGTCCGATCCTCGGGGTCTGGGAACGGATCAGCCCGTGGATCTCCTCCGCGCTCAGGTGGCCCTTGGACTCGGTGAGGGTCTGGAAGACCCGAAGACGCTGTTGGGTAGGATGAATCCCGGAGGATCTGAGATCCTCCGTCAGACGTTGGGTGGTCCCCGACGGAGAATCCTCTTTCCTCTCCCGGGCCGACGGTCCGGGGCGCTTGAGGGAGGGGGTCTCCCGCTTGCCATTTTTGGTCGAGATTGTTTTCTGCGATGGGGATCGTCTGCCTGACGTCATGGTCGAGGGCCCTGTCCTTCCGCTGGCAAGGGGAAATTTCTGCCCAAAGGAGCTCTTCCGGAAAGTCACTGCGCGGACCGGAATGCTTTTTCAGAGGAGCCCTGCGAGCCGTATGTCCTGGTGGGAGTTGTCCTGAGACCTTGATATTCGCACAGACATCGCGCCATGTTCAAGTCTGTTTGCAAAACGTATCTACTCAGCCCCCCTCCGGCACTTGAAAATCGTCGAGGGTTTTTGATGTTCGGGGGGACTGGACATCGTCACTGCATTCCGCTGCGATAGGGGAACGAAAAAATCCCTGTCACCCGAGGATGCGATTTGATGCAAGAACGTCCCTCCATTCCCCAACCTGATACCTCGTCGAAGACGGAGTCTGCCGACTCCCGAGGGACCGATTCCGCTCCTTTTTCCCTCCTGACATTTCTCCTGTCCACGATCACGTCTCTTCATGTCATGATCGCCTCCCTCAAGAAGTCCCTCGACGATCTGGGAGTGACACTGACATCGAAAGAGAAGCTCCTTGAGGTGAAAGAGGCAAAGATCAAGGAGCTCGAGGCTCGTCTTGGCAAGAACAGTCAGAACAGCTCCAAGCCGCCCTCAAGCGATGGCTTTAAAAAGCCCCCTCCTAAAAGCCTTCGGGAAAAGTCCGGAGGATAGCCCGGCCACAAAGGATTTCAATCTCTGTATTCCGTTCCACGGCTTCTTCGACCTGCTTCTCGACACGGATTGCGACAAGGCTGTCGAGGTAGTATTCTCCGCAATCTCGGCATGCGTCCGCCGGAACTTCCTTGACAATAAGAACGGTCCCGCCTCTTTGAAGGGTCACGGTAGTCGTGGCAGCAGCGTCTTGCAAATCACGCTTTCATTGGCGGCTCCTGGAGACATAGCCCCACTTCCTCACCCAGTAACGATCTGAAACGTCGTCCCTCGGACAATCGGGCGAACCTTTTTATTGACGCGCTTCAGATCCACAATGCCATAGTTCGCCATGGTTTTGAGCGTGCGAGAGAGATTACTGGGTTTTCGACCCGTCATAGAGGCCAGTTGAGTAATGGATTGGGGCTCTGTCTCAACAATGACCTTTAGTAGACCTCTATTTTCGTCGCTTAAGACTTCAGCCAGAGACTTCATGGAGGTAAACCATATTTTTAGCTCTTCGGCCCGGGGCTTGTACTCGCCACGGGCGATCGCCAGCATTCGCTCTCGGATCTTTTCCTGGGGCATGATTCCGATCATAATCGCTTTCATTTGTTCTGAACCTCCAGCAAAACGCGATCAACGTTTTCAAAGAAGTCGATCAGCATTATTGTGCGTCCTGAAATTCGTAAGGAGTTCCTTTATCCTTTTCATGATGGTGTGTATGGTCATTTGTCAGAATTTGCCCTGCATATTTGAATTTTCCTGACGGTTTAATAGCGTGGGCATTGTCATGCCCTAAGATTCTGGGTATTCACGCTTTATGATTGATATCAACCACTAAATTTTATTCTTGAATCAATGACCAACCATCTTTTGACTTATATTAGCTAATTGACTAATTAGCTAATTTTGGATATCATTAAATTCCATCGAATCAAACTTTTTGCGGAGGTGCTGTCAACCACCCCGCCGTGAACGGCGGAGCTTGAAAGGAGGTTTTTTTTAGCTCGGGTTGACCAGGGAGAGCGGGTTCCAACCCGCTACGTTGCCAACAGGTAGAAGACCCACTCCGGGATGCTTCCTCAGTCCCGGGCTCTGGAAGCCGCCGATGCAGACAACCGCGAGG
>JAJZHW010000014.1 GCA_021810805.1 Nitrospirota bacterium | reverse complement strand
TATACCTGTCCTTGAGATCCTGCATGAGCTCCTCGATCCGGGCGGTGGAGATGGGGTCGAGGGCCGAGGCCGGCTCGTCGAGAAGGATGACCTCCGGCTCCACCGCCAGGGCCCGGGCGATGCAGAGTCGCTGCTGCTGCCCTCCCGAAAGGGCGAAGGCCGCCCCCTTGAGGCGATCCTTCACCTCGTCCCAGAGAGCGGCGGCCCGCAGGGATTTCTCCACGATGTCGGAGACGAGGGAAGGAGACTTGACCCCCTGGATCCGGAGCCCGTAGGCCACATTTTCAAAGATCGACATCTGGAAGGGGTTGGGCTTCTGGAAGACCATTCCCACCCGCTGGCGCAGAAGGACCGGGTTGACCGAGGCTCCGTAGATTTCCTGGCCGTCGAGGAGGGCGGAGCCCTCCATCCGGAAGCCGGGGATAAAATCGTTCATCCGGTTCAGGCTTCGCAGGAAGGTCGACTTTCCGCATCCCGACGGACCGATCATGGCGGTGATCTTCTTTTCGGGAACGGCAAAATTCACATTCTTGAGCGCCTGGGTCTTCCCGTAGAACGCCGAAAAATCCTTCGTCTCGATCTTCAGGCTTCCAGACATCGGTGGGATCTGTTCCAAAGGACCTCCCGTCACGCTTTCCGGGCGTACTTCCGGCTGCCCCACGAAAGGAGCCGGATGCCCATGTCGAGCAGAAGGACGATCACGGTCAGGACCAGGGCCGCCGCCATGGCCTTCACGTGAAGCGCCTTCGAGGGCTCGTGGATATAGATGAAGATCTGCATCGCCAGGTCCCCCACCGACCCGTTGGATCCGACGAGGGAATGGGGAATGCCGGTGTTGTAGTAGTTGGTGAAGACAAGAGGCGCCGTCTGGCCCAGGACGTTCAGGACCCCCAGCAGGATGCCCGTTCCGATCCCTGTGATCGCCGCGGGAATCGCCAGATCCCGCATCACCTGGAAACGGGTCGCCCCCAGGGCGAGAGCCCCTTCGATATAGCTTCGGGGAACGTCCCGAAGGGCCTGCTCGGTGACCCGGGTCACGATGGGGATCATGATAAAACCCAGAGTGAGCCCGGCGGCCAGCCCCGAAAATCCCCAGTGGAACCCCCATCCGGTATTGGTGGAAAAGACATAGAACCCCACGACCCCCCAGATGACCGAGGGGACCCCCAGGAGAAGGTCGGAGAGAAGACGTGTGATCCCCGCGAGCCTCGTATGGCTCTGGTCCCAAAGGTAGAGTCCGGCCCAGACGCCCACCGGCACCGACAGGAGGCTGGCCAGAACGATGAGGATCAGGGAGCCGGCGATCCCGTTTAAGATCCCCCCCTCGATCCCCACCGGGAAGCCCGAGGGCATGGAGGTGACGAAGGAGAGGGAGAGGGCCTCCTTCCCCCGGTCGTAGGCGATATAGATGATCGCCAGAAGCGGGGTGACCGCCACGAAAAAAGCGATCCCCGTGAGTCCTCCGAGGACCACGTTCCGGATTTGCCGGTACAGGGAGAGCCCCTTTTCGGGGAGACGCGTCTCAGCCACCGCCCACCGACCCGGCAAGGCGTCCGCCCATGAGTTTTAACAGGAGCTCCCGCCCGAGCGTGTTCACCACCAGGGAGATCACGAGAAGGATGAGGCCCAGCTCGATCTCCGCCGCCGAAAAGAGCGGGTCGATCACGGCGTAGGTGAAGGTATTCGCGAGAAGAGAGCTGATGGTGTAGCCGACGTCCTGGATCGAAGTGGGCACCGAGGCCTGGTTGCCGATGAGGAGCAGGACCGCCATCGTCTCGCCCAGGGCCCGGCCAAACCCCAGGATCACCGACCCGATGATCCCCGGCATCACCGCCGGAAGCTTGACGAAGTAGACCATCTCCGCCTTGGTCGATCCCAGGGCATAGGCCGCCTCCACGGTCTCCCGGGGAACCATGATCAGGGAGTCCCGCGTCACCGTGGCCACGAGAGGGATCACCATGATTCCCACCACGAGGCCGGCCGAGAGGATCCCGTACCCCATGGCATCTCCGGAGAAGAAATCGAAGTGGCGGCCCAGGGTGTTGGCCAGAGCGGGCTCCACATGGTCGCGCATGAGGGGAACGACGAAGATGATCCCGAAGGCGCCGAAGACGATGGAGGGGATGCCGGCGAGCATCTCCATGAGAGTCGAGACTCCCCCCACCAGCCACTTGGGCGCATAGTCCGAGAGGAAAAGAGCGGAAAGGATGGCGATGGGAATGGCAAAGAGCAGGGCGATGCCCGTCACCCAGAAGGTTCCCACCAGATAGGTCCAGGCCCCGAAAATATGGCGGTGAGGATTCCAGGTCGGGTTCCAGAGAAACGACCAGCCGAACTTTTCGATGGAGGGCCAGGCCTCGACGACGCTCACCCCGAGAACGGTGGCGAACAGCAGAAGAATGAACACCCCTCCCAGCCGAAGGGCGAGCTGGAAGATCCGTTCCGACCGGAGGATCTGCGTATGTGTGGTCCTGCGGAGGCTTTTCAGGGCGCTCTCGGAGGGGAGGCCGGAGGGCGAGGAGGCAGGAGACTCCGCCGCATCGGACATGTCGGGAACAAGAAAGGACAGGGGCGCCACAGCGGGAGGTCGATGGTCTCCGTGGGAGAGGAGGGTATCGCCCTGGTCGTGTTCGGGAACGGCCATTGTCGCGTCCTTGTGCTTTCTCGGGGTAAGGTTCCGACCTTTAGAGGCCGGGTGAGGAGCGTTGTCTGAAATGAAGGGGGAGGACCTGAGCCCTCCCCGCCTTAGCTTTTGGTGCCATTTCATCCGGGACCGCTTTCAGCAGTCCAGAATGGCCTTCGTGTCGCGTCGTGGGACTCTGAAGCTATCCCCCGCTCTCGATATTGACGCTGTTGCCCGGCAGGATGTGGTTCAAGATCTTGTTGAGCCGGGGCTTGAGAGGGGTGAACGGAAGCGGCGCGAATCCCGTCTTGACCGTGTACTTGCTCGCCTGGCCCTTGGTGAGCGCCCAGAAGATGAGCTTTTTCACATCCTTCATCGTGGACCCGGGAAGGGAGGTCGAGACCATCCAGAACTCGAAGTTGGCATCGGGATAGACGTCCTTGCCATGCAGCTTCCAGACCATCGACTGGTTGAAGTCGTCGGGGAAGGTGGGGTCGTGAAGAGCCGCCTTTCCGGCCGCCTGGATCGTTTTGACGGAACCCTTCACGAAGTACCCGTCGAGATTCTTCAGCGCCATGGAGTCGAGGTGGTATTCGTTGATCCATCCGAGGCCCACGTAGCCGATGGCTCCGGGGGTGCTCATGACGGCCGCCACCACGGCATCCGATCCGTTATACCCCGATCCCACCGGCCAGGCGGGAGAGAGGTCGCGGCCGATCTCCTCGTTCCACTTCTTGGAGGTCTGGGAGAGGTAGTCGGTGAAGACGAAGGTCGTCCCGGAGGCATCCGCCCGGTGGATCACCTTGATGCGGCTGTGGGGAAATGTCACATCGGGGTTGAGGGCGCGAAGGGCCTTGTCGTTCCAGAAGCGGATCTTGCCCATGTAGATCCGGGCCAGCGTCGGACCGTCGATGCGAAGAGCGGTCCCCTTGGAAAGGCCCGGGATGTTGTAGATGACCTGGGTATCCTCGAAGGCCACGGGAATCGAGACCAGGGAGGGATAGCGCTTTTTAAGGTCCCGGGTCAGATAGGCGTCGGAGGCTCCGATGGTGATGTTGCCGTTGGCGGCGTTGGAGATCCCGAAGCCGGAGCCCGTCGAGGCGACGGAGATGTGGGTGCCGGGATGGCTCTTCATATAGGCCTGGGACCAGACCTGCTCGAGCGGAAAGAGCATGCTCGAACCGGAGATCGAGATGTCTGCGGCCTGGGCCTGGCCGATTCCGGCCAGGGCCACAAGGCCCGCCAGGGCGGCAGCCCCGGCCGTGCGTGTCACGAATTTCATGAATTCCTCCTTAGGACGTAGAGTGAGACTATCAGCTCAATGCGACATTCATGTTACAGATCTGTTACAAAACGATGACAATAGGGTCAACACTCCCTGGGAACATATCAGGAAAGGATCTCCCGGACACGATAGCCCACCCCCCGGACCGTTTCGATCGGGGTCCGGTCGTCCCCCGGACGCGACAGCTTCTTCCGGAGTCCGTGGATGTGGACGGAGAGATTGTGGTCCTCCACCTCCCAGTGTTCGCCCCACAGGAGCGACATGAGCTCCTCCCGGGGAAAGACCTTCCCGGGATCCCGGACCAGATGGACCAGGATGCGGAACTCGAGCGGCGTCACCTGAATCCTTTTTTCTTGCCAGACCACCTCGTGGCGGTCGGTATCGACGATAAGCTGACCTACCACATATCGGGCAGGGGCGTAAGGGTTGTTCTCCTTCGAGTCGTCCCGCCGCAGCAGCGCTTTGATACGCGCCTGGGTTTCGCGGGGGGGGCAGGGCACGGACAGAACCTCGTCGGCTCCGGCCTCGAGCACCCTGACCCGGGTCTCCGGATCCGTCCCTTCCGTCAATACCATCGCGGGGACCTTGCGCATGTTGCCCCGTCCGCGCGCGAAGGCAATGAAATCCACGACCTCGCCCTCGGGGATCGAGGAGTCGAAGAGAAAGAAACCGACCCTCTCACCGCCTGCGGCGATCCGCCGGACCGTCCAGATCCCCTCCTCGGAGGTGCGCACCGCCACCACCTTGGGAAAGAGCTCCGACAGCATCTTGCGGGCCTCTCTATCCCGACCTTCCCCGTCGACAAAGACCAGGGCGACGGCCGGCTGTTCTTTTTTGCTGCCTGCCACCATGACCGACTCCTCCATGGGGGTAGGATACCCCGTCCGGATGACCTTCGTATGACGAAACGGTTTCATTTCGGCGACAGTCCTTTCAGAAGATCCCCGGGAGAGGGACTCTCCCCCGGGGGCAAAGCGAGACCCAAAGACTCTAGAACAGGTAGAACCAGCTCATCATGACCCGGTTGTCCAGGGCATTGGCGCCACCCACGTAGACCGCGTCGTACTGCCCGAACTCGAGACCCGCCCGCACCTGGGGGGTGAAGTCGTGCCAGAGATCGACGTAGGCGAAGGTCAGATGGGTGTCGGGCTCAAGGTAGGTGTAAGGCGATGCATTGGGGCTCGCCCCGCCAAGATTCGCAATATACGTCGGACCCACGACATTGGCGATCTGCTGAAGGTTGGAGGCGTTGTCCACCGCAATACCCGCCACGATGGAGGTCCGGGCGTCGTCGGGGAAGTAGTACTGCAGGTCGGCGTTGTAGGTCTGGATGTCGAGCGGAAGGAATCCGTTGTTCATGACCACGCCGTTTCCGGCCCAGCTCGCGTTGTTGCCGACGACATTGACACTACCACCACCCAACCCGAAGGAGAGGTTCGGGAACTGCCAGGCATCGCCCTGGCCCCAGGTGTACTCGGCCTGGAGGGTCAGGTTGTTCCCGGGCTTGCCGTCCTTGATGGGGATGATGGGGAGGATCAGGTCCACCGCCCCCGCCGCCGTCCAGGAGTTGAATCCGGTGCTTGAGGTATTATTGAGGGCAGCAGCACCTCCAGTATTTGTATACCCCGAATAGTAGGTCTCGATCCCCGAGATCGACAGCGAGGCCGGAAACTGGCCCTTGCCGGTGTCGCCGATCATGAGTTCCGTCATCAGGTTGCTGTCGGAGAGCTTAAGAGCTTCGGTGAAGGCCGGAAGAGAGCTCTGCATGTTCACCGGCATCATCACGGCCGCTGCCGGCTCGAGCATCACCCCGGTATCGGAGAGGTGAAGGTTCTTGTACCACCGGATCTGGGGGAACCGACCGTAGGCCGTGCCGGGGCCGGGAGCGATCTGGAGGTTGTTCTGGATGTTGTAGGGCTGTTCTCCGAAGAGGGACCAGTACTGTCCCACCAGAACGTTGCCCCAGGAGGGGGTCGTCACGTCGAAGAAGAAATGGCGGATACGGAAGATCGGGTTGGTGATATAGCCGTCCCCAGTCGACATGCTCTCACCCGGGTTGGCCAGAAAGTCCATTTCCAAAAGGGCCCGGATCTTGTACCCGTTGTAGACGGGGGAGGAAAGGGCGAAGCCGATCCGGGAGTTGTTCACGTCCATCCCGAAGCGGCTGGAGTTCAACTGAGAAGCAGCCGTCCCGGAAAGTGGAGAAGTAGAACTTGTAGTGGTAACATTCCCAGTTGATGAATTAGCTGTCGATGTTGTCGTGGTCTTTCCCGCCGTCGCAGCATTCAACGGAGCCGAGTTGAAGGGCCAGTTGTTGTAGCCGTTGTTCGAATCCAAGACCGTATCCACCTGGACGAATCCATACATCGTGGTGACCCACTTGCCCATCATGGTGGAGTAGCCCGGAGGCGGCGCGTCGGGGATCAGGTTCTGGAAGGAGTTGTGGAACTCCGAGTTGAACTTGTCCATGTCCGCCTGGGTGGCCTTCTGGGAGCCGGAGGAGCTTCCCGACTGGTTGGAGGCCGACTGTCCCGGCTGGGAATAGGGCGAATCGGGGGAGAGATTGTCGGCAAAGGCCGGCGTCCATCCTCCGGCAGCCAAGAAGAGCGCCGCCAGAAGGGCAAGACGGGCGGTCCTGCGCTTTCCGTTGATCATCAAGAGTCCTCCACATTAAAAGGAAAAGGAATCGTTAAGAGCCAAATTTTTTATCCCCGGATCCAAGGGGATCCGAAGGAGATCGCCCGGAATGCTCCGACATGCGCGGAGGCCACCCCGGACGCTGACATCCTACCGGCCCCACAAAAACGCAATCTCAAGACAAAATGACAAATCGATGAACTTTTTCGAAAGAGGGAGACAAGAAACCTCAAATCTCCCTGATGGGCCGGAGGCTTTTCCCCGGAGATCCCAAAAAGGCAGAGGATTCACGGGGGCTCGGGAAACGGGGCCCCCCGTCCCGTTTATCTGAAACGCAGGGGAATCGGAGGCTGGCAGGAAGGTGAAGGAAAATACCACAAGCCCAGGAAGGGGCGAAGCAGGACGTTTAGAAGAGACCACCTTTGCCGGGGGGAGGGTTCACGACTGAATCTCTCGACCCCCACGCTCGCCTTGGATTCCCCGAGAGCGGCGATTTTTTGTCGCAGGGATTTCCTCTCATTTCGCAGCCTTTGGAACTCTCACGCACTGACTCCGCCGACAAAGACTCAATTGCCCCATTGAGGTTTCCCGACAAAATCATGATAATGGGCCGTTCACGCCTCACCGTTTAGAAAAAGTAAAAAGGAAAATGATGACAATAGACGGTTCCCTGCACGATCGATTCTTCAAATCCACGCTCGGACGCCCCAAGCGCATGGAACACATACTCAAAGCCTTTCTCCCCCCGGCACTCTCCGCCCTCCTCGCCCCCGGATCCCTCGTTCCCCTCTTCTCCGAAGTCGTAGGAGACTCCCTGGACGCTTCCCTTCTCGACATGGCCTTTGAAGCGACCTTTGGAGAAAGGAAGACCCGTATTCATGTTCTGGTCGAGCACAAGAGCTCCCCCGACCCCTGGGCACATTTTCAGATCCTCCACTACCTCGCCGAACTCTGGCTCCGGGACAAGAAGGAGTCCCGCTCCCCCATTCCCTTTGTCCCTGTCCTCTTCTACCACGGACTCCGTCCATGGAACCTCCCGACTCGTCTTTCCGAAATGCTCGATCCCCCCTCCGAGCTCCTTCCCTTCGTCCCCGATTACCTGCTTCCGGTGATTGACCTCGGGAAAATCGACGACCTCGATATTCGGGAGAAGATCCGAGACTTCGAGACCTCAAGCCTGTCTTCTCCTTCTCAAGCATATCTTCAAAGGAGCCCGTGGCTCTCTTCGCGCATTTTTGCAGGAGACGAATGGCAAGAATCTCTCCCGTGATATAATCATCTCGGGGATGACCTACGTGATCGGCGTTCATCATCTGGAGTCGACTGCGGAGCTCTCCCGCCTCGTCAACACCATCCTAAAGGAGGAAGGCATGTCCCAAAACGTCGTCGAGCTCTGGATGGAAGAACTCATCCAGCAAGGTGTCCAAAAGGGAATCCAGCAGGGTGTTCAGCAGGGAGTTCAGCAGGGTGTCCAACAGGGGATCCGAATCACTCAGGACGACACCATTCGCAAGCTTCTCAACAAAGGTCAGCTTTCAGTTGAGCAGATCGCCTTCTTCCTCGACCTCCCGACGGATCGCATCCGGGAGGTCCTCACCGAGGGGCTCCCTTCTCAAAACGGGCCATCCTAACCAGCAACCCCTCCCCTGATCGGGGGCCACGCAGGAATCGGAAGAGCCTCTCATTCACGGAATTTGCAATCATTCTTCCCGGCAACCCGTCGGGATCTTCCCGGATGAGGGCCCGACGAAGGCCGAACGAGGAAATGTTCCCCCCCACCCCGATCCCTCACCTGCCGTTTCGCTGCGCATTGGCCTGTCTCCTCGCACCATCCTCATTCCCCCGAACTGCCACGTTGATATTGCCCCCGAAGATGCCACGATCTTGGCCGCATTTCGGGGAGTGGGAGCGAACACAGAGGGGGCGCCTTGCTCCGATTCCGGCGCCCTCTGTATGATGGGGGAAGAGGCTCCGATCACGGAGCGAGGAACATCCCCCTTTTCCCCTGAAAGGAGTCCCATGTCTGTCCTTCTCGAATTCTCCATGACCCCACTCGACAAGGGAGAGTCGGTCGGCGCCTACGTCTCCCGCTCCCTCGACATCGTCGACAAGAGCGGGGTGGACTATCGCCTCAACCCGATGGGAACGGTTCTCGAAGGGGAGTGGAACGAGGTGATGGAGGTGGTGACGAAGTGCTACGAGCGCATGAGCCAGGACTGCGCGCGCATCAGCGTCTCGATCAAGATCGACGCCCGGAAGGGGCAGACCGGGCGACTCCAGGGCAAGATCGCCTCGGTGGAGAAGCACCTGGGGCGCCCGGTCAAACGGTCCTAGGGGAGCGGCCCCATGGAGACCTTCACCTTCTGGACGGCCCTCTTCGTCCTGGCGCTGGTCCTTCTTCTGGAAGGGGCCTCGCTGTCCCCCCCCGGGCGATTCCACAAGGCGATGGTGGGAGGGCTCTACCTTCTGGCGATCCTGGTGCTGGCCCTGGCCGGAGGGGCGTCCCTCTCCACCCAAGGGGCCACCTTCTCGCTCAGTCCCCCGGCCTTTTTCCTCGGAGCCCCGTCATGACGGCAAACCATGGCAGCTCCCTCGGGCACAACGGGATCTCCTTTTCTTCCCGCGTTCGGGAGCCTGAAGGAGAGGCCTCGCCTTTCCCGGATCCCCGCCCATGACTCTCGATCGCCTTGTCCGAACCTTGCGCTCTCCGGGGATGGTCCTCTTCACCCTGATCCTGGGCACAACCCTTCCTCTCGCCGACACCACCAGCATGAATGTCGGGCGGTTCTTCATCGCCCGGGGGCTCGACTCGACCCCCGACGAAACCCGCTGGCTCACCGCAGGATACAGCCTCTTCGTCGCCCTGGGCGTCCCCCTCTCCTATCGCCTTCGGGGGCTTTTCGAGGAGAGCGCCCTTTACATCCTCGCCACGGCAGTCTTCATGTCGGGATCGGTCATCTCCATGCTCTCCCACTTCATGCCGATGATGATGGTGGGACGGGCCCTCCAGGGGCTCTCCGGCGGGATCCTGATCCCTCTTTCCCTCTCCCTGATCGCCGAGACGTTTTCTCCGGAGCGCCGGGGACGGGCCCTGGCCCTCTTTGCCGTGGGCAACGCCCTGGCGGTGAGCCTGGGGCCCACCCTCGGAGGGCTTCTCGTGGATACGGTGGGATGGCGATGGACCATGGGGATCCATCTTCCGGTAGGCTTCCTGACGATCCTTCTGGCCTCCCTCTCCCTTGAGAACCATCCCCGCCCCGAAAAGATCCCCTTCGACCTTCCGGGCTGGCTCCTCTTCTCCGCCACCGGATTCTTCACCATGTACACCCTCATGGAGGGAGAGAGGTTCGGCTGGCACAGCGACCTCATCGAAGGAACGGCCCTTCTCTCCCTGGCCCTCCTCTTCTCCTATCTCCTCCACGCCGCCCGCCACCCCCGGCCGATCCTTCCCCCCGAGCTTCTCCGCCACGGGGGATACCTCCTTCTGACGGGGGCTAACTTCCTGCGGTCGACGGCCATCTTCGGGCGTCTCTACCTCCTCCCCCTCTATCTCGAGATCTTCTACCATTTCCAGAGCCACCAGGCGGGGAGGGTCATCTTTGTGGGAGCCATCACAGAGCTTCTGATCCCGGTCTTCGGGATCTTTCTTCTGCCGCGCAAAAGCGCCTTCACCTGGGGCTTCATGGCGGCCGGATCCCTGGTCATCGCCCTGTCGAACCTGGCCTACCTCTCCCTTCCCGAGGAAGCCTATGTTCCCGCACTGGTCCTCTTTCCCCAGATGCTCTTCGGCCTGGGGGTGGCCCTCACCCAGGTCTCCCTCCAGCCTCTGGTGGTCCGGACCCTCCCCCCCTCCCTCCACCGCGTCGGAATGGTGGCCCAGCTCGTGGTGCAATTTCTCGGAGGGATGTTCGGGACGATCTGGGCCCGCCACCTGCTGAACAACATGGGGCCGCTCTTTCGCCAGGAGCTCCTTTCCTCCCCCCAGACCCTTCACTCCCGCATTCCCCCCGAGGTCGCAAGGGTCGCCGGAGCCTTTTCCTACAATCTGGACTTTCTCCTCCTGGGCGGGGTGGCCGCCGCCGGAGCCCTCCTGATCCTTCTTCTTCCCGCCCTCGAGAAATTCCGTTCGCCGTCCCTCGGCCAGACCGCCTCGACTCCGTCCTGAGACATCAAGACAAAGCCCCAGATCGATCCATTCCCCCCCCGCACATCGAATCACAGAGTCCTTTGGAGGACTAGACCTTTCCCCTGACCTTCCGGGTAAAGAGAGCGGCCCATCGGAACAGCAGCGCCGGAAAAACTCGGCGCAAGCTCATGCCAATCGCGAGAAAAAAGACTCCAGAAGGTAGGTGAATTTTTGAGTTTTAGGGATGAGGGCCCTGTTCTCCTTTTATCGTGGCGCCCTCCGATCGTTTCGATAGGAGTCGCCATGAAAACACTGGACGATGTCTCGGGCGAAATCAAAAGACTCAGACGGCTTAAGAAGATGTCCCAGGAATCCCTGGCGGAGAAGAGCCGAATCTCACGGGGCACACTTATCTCCGTCGAGAAGAATTCATCCAATATGTCGTTGGACACATTTCTCCGTCTCGCCCATGCTCTCGGAATGGAGGTGACCCTCACGCCCCACCCTGCCGAGAGGGGGCGGGTCGGCGGCCGTTTTCCAAACTTCCTGGAAATCGAAGAGATGAAGCGAACGGGAAAACTCTGAGAGAAGGGCTCCTCATTTGCGACCGTCACGGATCACCGACCAAAACGCTCTCGACATCTACATCGGAAACCGGATCCACAAATCTTGCTTGACATTTCCGATTTCTCTTCTATAATGGCGAAGATTCGTCAAAAAAGGGGATTCCTATCCCCTCAAGACGAACGGTTGGCCTTTTTCCTCGGCATCGTTTCCGGAAAAAGTGACCGGACATTCATCTCAATCAAAGGAGCTGTCCCCTATGGACGCTGGCTCGTGTAGCCCCACTCTGTCGCCGAAAGAGGGGATCGAAGGAAAGGAGGCCTTGCAGGTCGGGATGCGACCTTAGTTTGAGCTCTCCCGTTTCCTCCCGAGACATGACTTTCAGGTCATGCTCTTTCTGATCTCCTCTTTACTTCTCTTTCCTCTTTCTCTCTCTTTCGGCCTTCTGATTTCACCCATCTTCCCCGCCAGGCCCCTTAAGGAGCCATGGGATTCCGATTGACCGATTCCGTCGGCGGGCGAAGCCGTTTTCTCTCCGCAATCCAAGGCCGGAGAGCCAGGAAAGGAGTCTCACCATGACCTTCGTGACACAGGCATTTCGCCCCGATTTTTCCTTCATCCGCTTCTTTCGCCGTCTTCTGACAATGCTTTGGAAGATCGAACGTTTTCTCGAATCTCCCGGGTTCTACGGAAAGCTGATCCCCTGAGAGCGGAGGGGAAGATCCCCTCCTCCTTCTTCGACAAACGATCGGTTCCCCACTTTCCAACCCGGAGAGAGCGATGAATTGCCCCCATATCCATGATCACCATGACAATGATGCCCTTCCCCCCCGTTCCCGGACCCCCTCCGTGTTCCGGATCCTTCTCGTTTCGGGCCTTTTGCTTCTGGCTCTGGCCCTTCCGGAGATCGTGGCGGGAGCTCTGGCCAAAAGCCGCGGACTTCTGGGCGACGGCCTTCACAACCTCCTCGATGTCGTCGGAATTCTTCCCCTGCTCTTCGGACTCTGGATCCTCCGCCGGACTCCCTCCGAGCGATTTCCCTACGGCCTGGGGAAGACCGAGACCCTGACGGCTCTCGTCGTGCTTCTTCTCGTCTTCTCGAGCGCCCTGACGACGATCGCCCTTTCGGTCCGGAGCCTCCTTTATCCCCTTCCCGTCGCCTTTCCACGGCTCGCCATGGTGATGGCGCTCGCAAGCGCCGTGGTGAACATCCTCGTGGGCCTCCTTCAGGTCTGGGGGGGCAAGGGATCGGACGACCCGGCCCTGACGTCCAGCGGCCACCATGCCCTGACCGATGCGGGGCTGGCCCTGGGGGTTCTGGCGGGGATCGCGGCGGCGCCTCTCGGATATCCCCGGGTCGATGCCCTGGCCGGAATCCTTCTGGGGACCATCCTGATGAGAACCACCCTTCCCCGGGCCCGCACCCTCCTCTCCCGCCTGACGGACGGCATCGATCCAGGGATCCTGCAAAAAATCCGGGAAGGGGCCGCCTCCGCCCCCGGGATCCTCTCCGTCGACGAGGTGCGCGCCCGATGGGTGGGACGGGGGATCCACGCCGAGATTGTCCTGGCCATCGACCCGGATCTCGACACCCGATCGGCCCACGTGCTCTCCGAAGAGCTCCACCATCGACTTCTTCACCAGATCGACAATCTCGCCCGGATCTTCGTGCAATATCACCCTGCAGGAGACCAGACTCCCCCCCTTCAACGAAGGGCTCCCCACCGCCACGACGGCCTCCCCCTTCACTCCCACGGAGAACAGGGAATGTCGGTGTCCTGATCCCCCCCCCTCGGATCTGCGTCGGAGGAACTTCCGGGGAAGGTCGTCCCAAAAACCACGACAACCTCTGAACGTCGGGGACCCTCTCTCAGAGGGGCTCCCCGAATCATTGAGAGCAATCTATTGATTCACGGGAGAATCTTTGATAACGTCTTAAAAAATCATATTTTTCCTGATCACAAGACACCTGTGAGTCTCCGTATTTTTTACCAAGACACGGCCTGATCCCCCTCTACACCCACCGAGTTAGGGAGGTCCCATGAAGGATCTGAGCCTCTTCGTCACAAAAACGGCCAGGGAACTCGAATCCCTCGAGCGCTCGATCACGACCCTTCGAGAAGAAGCGGTGGAGGCCCTCGAAGACCTTCTGAAAACCTCTCCGGAGCCTCGAAGCGGCGAGGGGGCCTCCCTTTTCTCAATGAGGGGAACGGCCGGACACTCCTCGACCCCTATGGGACTCTGGCGGCTCAGCAGCTGATGTCCGAACAGCCTCGAATCGAGGCCTTGAGCCGGACAATGGTCGATCTTTTCTATACGACACTGATGACCCGCCCCGATGCCCGCGCCGTCCTCGATTTTCTCACGTTTGCCGAACTCGACCACCTCAAGTCGGCCCAGGTCCGATATCTTTTTACAATCCTCTCTCCCGATCTCTCCAAGCCCGACCACGAAAAGCTGGCCCGGAAGACAGGCGACCGCCACGCCATGGTCGGCCTTGTCCCGGCCTCTCTGGCCGAGGCCTTTTCGATCTACCGCCACGAACTCGAGCGTTTTTTCTCCGAAAACACACCGATCGATGCCCTGCTCCGGGGAGTCATCATCGAACGGCTGGCCAACGATCTCTCCTGGCAGCTGGTGGCCTTCTCCGAGATAGAACAGGAGAAGGCCCGCCTTACCGGAGAATTTCTCGACCTCTTCGCCACCTCGCCCAACCGTCGGGACCTTTTGAAAGGCGCCCTCGACCGGATCGTCCAGATTCCTGGAGTTGCCGGAACCTCCGTCTCCAGCATCCTCGAAGGAGGGAAGATTCAGTGCGAGCTCCAGGCGGGACTGGTGGTGGGCGGTGCCGAATGTCTCCGGAACCACCTCCCCCGGATGGCGGAGAGGGAGAACCTGGTGAGGAGGGCTTTCGAGGAAGAGCGGCCGGTTCTCATGAACACCCTTGGTGATGTCCGCCTCGCCCCGGGAGAGTCGGAGGAGGCCCAGCTCCTGGGAATCCGCTCCCAATCGGCCTGGCCGCTCTTTTCCCAGGAGGGGATCCCCACCGACGTCCTGAACGTCTACAGCAAATGGCCCGGATACTTTCATACCGCCAGCCAGCAGTTTTTCTGGACGACCCTCTCCCGTTCCCTGGGGGCGGCTCTGGCCTCTCTCGAAAAGAATCCCCGCCAGTCTGGATTCCGCTCCGCATCCCTTTCCGACAACCAGCGATATCGAAGCCTTCTGCAAAACGGACAGGTCGAGATGTTCTACCAGCCGGTGGTCGCCGCCCATACCCGGGAACTGGTCAAGGTCGAAAGTCTGGCCCGACTCCGGGACGGAGAGCGGCTCATCTCCCCCGGAGAGTTTCTCCCGGCCTTCGGGACGAACCAGCTTCTTCTCCTTTTCGACCTGGGCATGGAGCGGATCCAAAAGGATGCGGCCGCCTGGAGCACCCTTCCGGGGAGGATCCCGACCTCCCAACTCGTCTCCATCAACCTTCCGGCAGAGGCCTTTTCGAACCGAAGATTCATGGAACGTCTGCAGGAACACCGCCCGCGGGAAATCGGCGCCGACTGCTCCGGTCAGCCGGTCGAGATCACCCTGGAAATCGTCGAGGCGGGCTTTCTTGACGAAACCTCCGCCCGACGAAACATCGATGCCCTGAAAGAAGCGGGATACCGGATCTCTCTCGACGACATCGGCACGGGAGACTCCTCGATCCGGCGTCTCAAGTCGCTCCCCATCGACGAGATCAAGATTGACCAGGGCTTCGTCCGGACTTTGGACAGGAACGTCGACCATCTTGAATTCGTCTTCTCCCTGATCGATCTGGCCGACGGCCTCGGGATCGACTACGTCCTCGAAGGCGTCGAAACCCCGCTGGTCCTCGACATGGTGACCATGACCGGGATCAGCGGGCACCTTCAGGGGTACGAAATCGCCCGCCCCATGCCCCCCGCCGAGATCCCTTCCTGGTGGGAGAGATGGAGCCGGGCCTCTCCTCCTCGACATCCCTGGTCCTATCAGGGATGGATCGTGCAGGAGGAGATCCGCTTGCGCTACACTCTGATCCTTTGGGCCCGGGGAGCCCATGAAATGATCGCTATGGCCCCCCTCTCCGATCCCGACGCCTGTCCCCTGACGAAGTCCCTTATGGAGCTCGCCATTTCCGACGGACTCAGGGGAGAGGCCGATTGCCTTCACCGGAGCCTCCACCGCGAACTCAATGACGAGATTCTTAAAAAGCGTCCTCTGAACCGCCCCGAAGCCATATCGACCTGCAAGGCAATTTGGCACCGCTACCGACAGCAATTCATCGCCCTGATGCCCGGGTAAGGAGCCGGGAAGGAACGGGGGCCAAGCCTCCGCCCCACCTCTCCTCCCGCCTCCCCGGCGCCTTCGTCTCCGGATTCGCTTCCCCAAAACTCTCCCGAGTCTTTTTGCCCTCTGCCTCTGGCTCTGCCTTCCCCGAACCGAGAGGGCGCCTTTGTCCCCGCTCCCTTTCCCGTCATCGATCCGCAATCCCTCCTTGAGAAAACTGTCGCTCGCCTCCGAAACAATGAAGACTGAATCAAGGAAGGAGGTTTCCATCGAAGAGCGACCATCCAGCGATCCCCCGAAGCTTCACGGAAAAAAGCTCCTCGTTCTGGGAGTCGGCGTCGGAAGCGGCCACATGCGGGCCGCCCAGGCCGTCGCGGAGGCGGTCTCGCTTTTCGCCCCCGACATCGAGACCCAGGTCCTTGACGCCTTGGACTTCGGCGCCCTCCCCTATCGCCGGGCCTACCGCTCCCTCTACCTTCTCCTTGCCCGCCGTTTTCCCCAGATTCTCGATCTTCTTTACCGACTCACCGACTCCCTGCCCTTCGGCCTCTCCGGCATTCTTCCGGCGATCGACCGCCTGGCCTTTCTCCGGCTGACGGAGACGATCCTCGCGGACCCTCCCGATCTGATCCTGTGCACCCATTTTCTTCCCCTGGAGATCCTGGCCCCCCTCCGACTGTCGGGAGAGCTCTCCTCCCCCCTCTTCGGAGCTGTCACCGACCTTCATCCCCACGGCATCTGGCTCTGGCCGGGGGTGGACCGATATTTCACGGCCGACGAAAACGCCCGCAAGCAGATCGCCTTGCGGTCACCGGGCGCCGCCATCTCTCCCGTCGGAATTCCGATTTCTCCCTCCTTCTCCCGGACTGGCGACCGTCGCGCGCTGAGACAGTCGCTGGGGCTCCCGGACCGGAGAACCGTCCTTCTCCTTTCCGGCGGGGAGGGGATCGGGGATCTCCCGGGGCTGATCGCCTCCTTTCGCGACTTTCCCGGAGAGCTCACCCTGGTGGCGATTGCCGGCAAGAACCATCGTCTTGAAGCCCGATGCCGGCAGGTGGCACCCACCGTCGAGTCTCCCGGGCTCTCCGTTCGCACCCTGGGCTTTGTCCGGAACATGTCCGACTGGATGGCCGCCTCCGACATCGTCGTCACCAAGCCGGGAGGGCTGACCCTCTTCGAGGCCCTGGCTTTGGGACGTCCCCTGATCCTTTTGCCGGCCCGGGGAGGCCAGGAGGAAATCAACCGCCAATGGGCCCTCTCCCGGGGAGTGGCCGCAGGGTGCGACGCTGCCGGAGGAGCCGGAGAGCTCTTGGCCTCCCTCGTCGCCCAGCCGGGGAGGCTCGAGGCGATGGCCCGGGCCGCCCTCCTTGCCGGTCGGCCCCAGGCGGCCACGAGAGTGGCCGGGGAAATCGTCCACACCTTCAGGGAGAGACCAGGGCAAGAGAGCCCAAAAATCCAAAACAGGAGGATTTCATGACGCGCTATCGATCCGTCTTCATCTCCGACATTCACCTGGGAACCCGGGACTGCCGGGCCGAACTTCTCCTGGACTTTCTTCGGGAGACCGAATGCGACACCCTCTATCTGGTGGGGGACATCCTGGATTTCTGGCAGCTCAAGCGAAACTGGTTCTGGCCGGAGAGCCACAGCACGGTGATCCAGAAGATCCTCAGGAAGTCCCGCCACGGGACCAAGGTCGTCTACATCGAAGGCAACCATGACCCTGTCCGCTCCTTCCTCGGGAAGGTTCTCGAACAGGAGGGGATCCATTTCGGGGATATCGAGGTCGCCCACGAATGGATCCACCGGGGAGCCAACGGGAGGAGGTATCTTGTCCTCCACGGAGACGATTTCGACCTCTGCCTCCAGACGCTCCCCTGGCTCACCCGGGCCGGAGACTTCGGATACTCCCTTCTGCTTCGGATCAACCAGTGGCTCTGCACCATCAACCGTCTTCTCGGGCGGACCAGCCACTGGTCTCTCTCCCGAACCATCAAGAAGAAGGTCAAAAAGGTCACGCGCTTTATCGGGGAGTACGAAGGGGTCCTCTCCCTCACCGCCAAGAGCCGGGGCATGGACGGGGTCATTTGCGGCCACATCCACTTTCCCGCCTGCCAGGAGGGGGGGGAGATCTCCTATCTCAACACGGGGGACTGGGTGGAGCACGGAACGGCGCTGGTGGAGGACTTCGAGGGGCAGTTCAGGATCGTCTTCTGGGAAGAGCCGGCGAGATCCGGGCAGGTCGTGTCCCAAGGGGCCGCCACGGAGGCGATCGGCTCCTGACATTCTCCAAGGGAGGGAGCCCGTCGGGGGAGCGCCAGGGACCCATCGGGATGAGAACATTCTCCGGGGTCTTACGCAAAGCCCCGAACCCGAGGAGACATGCCCCCACGGATCCCACACTCCAGGGCGACAACCCCGAAAAAGACTCCGGCCCTTCCGAAGGCTGTCAGGCCGGCTCCGATCTTCGACCCTTTCCCTTCCTTGACAGACGTCAAGCCTTTGCCAATAATGGAAGCTTGCGTTCTCCGACCACGGGGGTCAGCGTATTTTTGTCCCCCCGGATCCTCCCACCTTGTAACGGATAGGTCTTGCGCTCATGCCGAACCTGATCGTCCTGGGCACCCAATGGGGTGACGAGGGCAAGGGAAAGATCGTCGATCTCCTCACCGACCGGGCGGACGTCATCGTCCGCTACCAGGGAGGCCACAATGCCGGCCACACCATCGTCTCCGGCGGCGAGAAGTTCGTCCTTCATCTGATTCCCTCCGGAATCCTCCACCCCGAAAAGCTCTGCGTCATCGGCAATGGAGTGGCCCTCGACCCCCACGCCTTCGTCGAGGAGAGCCAGATGCTCCGGTCCCGGGGCATTGCCGTGGACAAGAACCTCCGGATCAGCGACGCCTGCCATCTGATCCTCCCCTACCACCGGGCCATCGACAAGCAGTCGGAGATCTCCCGGGGCTCCCGGAGGATCGGGACCACCGGCCGCGGAATCGGCCCGGCCTATGTGGACAAGATGGCCCGCATCGGGATCCGTTTGGGAGACCTTCAGCATCCGGCACTCTTCCGGGAGAAGCTGACCCAGAACCTCGCGGAGACCAACACCTTCCTCGAGAAGCTCTTCACCGCCCACGGACTCGACGTGGAGAGCATCTACGCCGAGACCATGGCCCTGGCCGACCAGATTCTTCCCTTCGCCGACGATACCGCCCTGAGCCTCCACCGGGCGATCCGGGACGGCAAGACCCTTCTCTTCGAGGGCGCCCAGGGGACCCTTCTGGACGTCGACCACGGCACCTACCCCTTCGTCACCAGCTCCAATGCCTCGGCAGGCGGAGCCCTGACCGGGACGGGGGTGGGCCCCACCGCCATCGACCGGGTGCTGGGGGTGACCAAGGCCTATACCACCCGCGTGGGATCGGGCCCCTTCCCCACCGAGCTGATCAACGAGGCCGGGGAGTATCTTCGGACCAAGGGGCAGGAGTTCGGGGCGACCACGGGACGGGCCCGCCGTTGCGGGTGGTTCGATGCCCCCGCCGTTCGCTACGCCTGCCGGATCAACGGGATTTCCGCCATCGCGCTGACAAAGATCGACGTGCTCGATGCCCTTCCGACGCTCAAGATCGCGACCTCTTACGATATCGGGGGAGAACGCGTCGAAGAGTTTCCCCGCCGGGTGGAGCTTCTGACTCAGGCCCGCCCCGTTCTCGAAGACCTGCCCGGATGGTCGGAGAGCACGGTGGGCGCGAAACGGTTCGAAGACCTTCCGGCCAACGCCCGGCGTTACATCGCCCGGATCGAGGAGCTCATTGAGGTCCCGGTGACGATCCTCTCCACCGGCGTGGGGCGGGAAGAGACACTGATCCGTCAGGACCCGTTCGCCGCCCGGTAGAGGGGCAGAAGCCGCTCCATGCGCTCCGCGACATCCCGGATCGGAACATCAAACCCCACCGGCCATCCGATGTCGAGGCTGGCGCTTTTGAGCCGGGCCAGACGCTCCCCGGCCTCCCGCAGATCCGGGGAGTAGACCGGCCCCACCTCGCCGCTTCCGTGAACCGCCCCGAAGTCGCGAACATCCTTTTCCCGGACAAACCATTTCCGGGCTCCGGGGTCGTCCGCCAGAAATCGGCCCAGCCTCTCCCGGGGCATGACCGCCTCGTCCTTGACCACGAACCGGACCGAACATCCTCCCCTCCCCACAAAGAGCCCCAGATGGCCGTAGGCCTTGTACCCTCTTTTTTCTGGGCCCAGGGCGAGCCAGGTTTCGTTGGGGGGGTTGACGCGCCGTCTCATGTGGCTCGCCACATGGGGGAAAACTGTCACTCCCTTTTTCTCCATCTCGAGAGAGAGGCGTTTTGCCAGTTCGAGAAGGGCCGGCCTCACCCTCCCGCGAATCTCCCCCATCCTCTCGGCAAATCCCGGGATCTCAAAAATCCCGACCATCGTCGGCTCAAGCCAGTCGGCAATCTTTTCCATCGCTCTCCCTTGCCCCCAATCTCGTTGGGTGCCATTGTCTCCCGAAATCACAGCCACAGGCGGCCAGATCCCCGCCGGCAAAGCCGCCACCGCAGTCCGCCCCAAACGCATGGGGCCCCGTGGCGCCATGGGTCCTAAGGTATCACACTCGGGCGGCCGCGCTCGAGATGCAGGGGAGTTCAGTTTTCGGGAGAGGCTTCGGAAAACTCCGGAGGATTCCTCTGGCCTCTTTGCCGGACCTCATCCTCCTGCGGGATGAAGAACGCCCCGGCTCCATGTATAATGGACCCATGAGTCAATGGAGCTTCCCGGAGATCGAGGGGAGCTCCTCTTGTTTTTTCTTGCACCTTACACTGCCGGGGGAGAGGAGCGCCCCTCCCCCGGAGCCGGAGATCTCCTTGGACCAGACCACCCCTCTCTCCTCCGCCGCCGCCTACTATCAGGAGGAGACAAAATACAGCCGGACCACGATCCACCGTTTCAGGTCTCTCGACTACTCAAAAAAACCCCCACAGTTCAAGGATTTCCAATCAGAAAATCCCATCAGCCTTGTCCCCTACCTTCCCTTTACCCATATTCCCTTCACCCGGGATCCCATTCCCCCTCCCCCCCCGCAGCCCCCCACCCCCTGGGGGCTGGCCGACCTGTCGCGACTTCTCTTCTTCTCCTACGGAGTCACGGCGATCATGGACTCCCCAAAAATCGAAAAGACCTACATGCGCGCCGCCCCCTCCGCCGGAGGGCTCTACCCCGCAGAGATCTATTTGGCCATCTGGGATCAGCCCTTCATGGCCGACGGGATCTACCACTACCAGGGCAAGGAGCACCATCTCGTCCCGGTCTACGAGGGCTCCTTCCGGGAAAAGCTCAACGCCTGCTTTCTGCACGCTCCCGCCCTCCTCGACGCAAGCTTCCTCGTCCTGGTCTCCGGCATCTACGAACGCTCCTCCTGGCGCTACGGGGAGCGGGGCTACCGGCGCATTCTCCTCGATGCCGGACACCTCGTCTCCAACCTCTCCCTCATGGCCCGGGAGACGGGATTCAACCCCTATCCCCTCTCGGGATTCCAGGATGCCTTCCTGAACTCCCTTCTTTTCCTGGGGGACCAGACGGAGGTCGCACTCACAGGTCTCGCCATGGTCTATGAAGATCTCTCCTTCGACCCCATTCCCTGCAAGCCCTTTCTTCCCTCGCCCCCCCACCCGGCCTATTCCCCTCCGGAACTTCCCGAGACGGGGGATCTCTTTCGGGACCTTCACCGCCTCTCCGCCGTCGGTCCGGACCCCTTCATCCCCTCCCAGGAAGCCCTTCCCGGGGACGACGACTACGATCCGACCGTCCTTCCGGTCTCCCGTTTCGCCCCCCAGAGGGATCCGGTTCTTCTGTCTTCGAACAATGTCGACTTCTCCGACACCGTCTCGCGGGACCTTCTCACCCGGCGCTCGGCCCGACACTTCTCCGGGGAGCCCCTTCCCTTCGACGATCTCTCGGCCATCCTCGCCTTTGGATATGACCTTTCCCCGGACTCCCTTCCGGACCCCGCCGCCCCTCCGGTCTTCTTCGGACGCTCCCTCTTTGCCTCCTATCTCGTGGTCCACTCCGTGGACGGACTTCTTCCCGGGCTCTATCACTTTGCCCCGGAGACCCGCTCCCTCACCCTTCTGCGCCGGGGCAACATGGCCGAGATCGCCTGCGAGTTCTCCCTGGGCCAGGATCTCGTCCGCGATGCCTCCTGTCTGCTGATCCAGGCCGCCGATCTCTCACGTCTCGTGACCCGCTACGGCAACCGCATCTACCGAACCCTTCACATGGACACCGGGATCATCGGAGAGCGCATCAACCTCGCCTCCATCCGCCTCGAACGCGGCTCAAGCGGCATCGGAGGCTTCTTCGACGACGAGATCTCGGAGTTTCTCGGTCTGCCATCCACCACCGCCATCCTCTACCTCACCGTCATCGGCATGATTCCCAAGCCTTAGGGTGGCCAAAAGGAGTACTCCCTTGTCGGTCCTTCGCCTGTTGAGCCTCTCGGAACTCGCGCGTCTGCGGGAAATCATCCGCATCATGATCCGGTACGGCCTCGACGATCTGGTGGGGTACCTGAAGATCAGCCCGCTGATCGCAGCCAAGGACCGGATTCTCCTGCGGCGGGCTCCCCAGAGCGACCCCCGTCCCGTGCGTCTTCGCAAGGCCCTCGAAGAGCTGGGCCCCACCTTCTCCAAGCTGGGACAGATCCTGTCCACCCGGCCGGACCTTCTCCCTCCCGACATGATCGCCGAGCTCTCCCGGCTGCAGGATCAGCTCTCCCCCCTTCCCTTCTCCGAGATCGAAAAGATCCTCGAGGACGCCTGGGGGACCCCCGCCTGCGAGGTTCTCGCCTCGATCGATCCGGAGCCGATCGGCCAGGCGACCATCGCCCAGGTTCACCGGGCCACGCTCAAGGACGGAACCCATGTGGCCGTCAAGATCAGGCGTCCGGGGATCGTTCCCAAGGTCGAGGCCGACCTGACCATCCTCTCCGTCCTGGCCGACCTTCTTGAGGACAACCTTGATCGCTCCCGGCGCTACCGTCCCCGGGAGGTGGTCCGGGAATTCGGTCGGGTGCTGCGCCAGGAGCTCGACTTCACCCAGGAGGCCCGCAATATCGACCGGGCCGCCAACCATTTCAAGGACGATCCCGACATCGTCATTCCCCGATACTTTCCCGACTTTCTGAGTGAGCAGGTCCTGGTCCTGGAGTATCTCGAGGGTGTCAAGATCGACCAGAAGGAGCGCTTCGCCGAGATGGGCACCACCCCCGAACGGGTGGCCCGGACCGGAGCCCGGGCCATTCTCCGGCAGGTCTTCGAATTCGGATTCTTTCAGGGGGATCCCCATCCGGGGAACATCCTGGTGATGAAGGGGGGACGTCTCGGGATCCTCGACTTCGGGATGTTCGGCACCCTCTCGAAGTCCTGGAGGGCTCTCCTGGTGGATCTCATGACCGCTCTCTCCGAAAGCGATACGGTGCGCATCGTGGGGATTCTTCGGAGGATGAACGCGGTTCCCGAGGAGGTCGACACCCTGCTTCTCGAATCGGAGCTCTCCCGCTTTCTCGAGGACTACGTCAACCGCCCCCTGAGCGAGATCCGGGTCGACCTCCTGGCCCACGAGCTCTTTGCCCTCTCCCGGGAACACGCCCTGAAGCTCCCCTCCGACCTGGTCCTTCTGCTCCGGGCGCTGGTGATCATGGAGGGAATCGGACGCCAGCTCGACCCGAACTTCAACATGATCGAAGAGGCCCGGCCCTTTATTGCCGAACAGTTTCTCCGAAAGTTTTCGATCGAGGATCTTCTCCGCAACGTCAAGATCAGCTCCCGCACGGCCATGCGCCTCCTCTCGGGGCTTCCGGAGGCGGCCGAACGCCTTCTTGAAAAGGCCGGCAGCGGAAGCTTCCGCATCGACTTTTCCCTGCGCCACCTCGATGACCTGATCCGGGAAATCGACCGGACCGGGAACCTTCTCGCCCTCTCCATCCTGGTCTCCTCCCTCGTCATCGGCTCCGCCCTGATCTTCTCGGCCTCCCTCTCCTCCCATTCCTCCTTCAAGACCCTCGGCCTCGTCGGATTCTCCGGGGCGGGAATCCTGGGATTCTTCCTGGCCATCGTCATCCTGCGATCCCGGCGGTTTTAGAAAGACACGGACGGGTCTTCTTCAGGAACGAAGGCGTCCGGAGCCCCGCGTCTGTCCAGACCCGCGGATTTGGAGAAAAGGGAGAGTCCCGGAGGCCACCGTCGAGGCGAGCCATGGGTGGAGGAGGGGACAAGAGGGGAGCGTCGATTGTGGAAAGCGGGGGGGGAAAGCGTTGTCTTTCGAGGAAAAGGGGGAGCGTCAGCCCAGGGCGCGGAGGGTCTCGTCGGCCCAGACCTGCGCCTCGGCCTGCACCTCGGCGATCGCCTCGAAGGGAAGGGGGGCGTCGAAGGGGACCGCCGCAAAGATCTCTTCCTCGGGAGAGGCCGGGACAAGCCGACGAACGACGCCCAGGAGCGTTCCCAGATTGCCGTCTCCCTCCTTGAGGGCGCTCTTGATGGAGGCGTCCAGGGGAAGGCTGTCGAGGAGCTCATGGAGAGGGATCCCCAGAAGGGGCTCCGCCAGGGAAAAGAGGCCGGTCAGAAAGGCGTGGTCGGGGATGGGCTTCCCCGACCCCTGCCAGAGAGGGGCCAGACGCTCCATCAGCCGCCCCCGGACGATCGCCAGGAGAAAGAGGGGACGGGCATAACGGTTCTCGGTGGGGGCGCTGGAGAACAGAAGAAGCTCCACCCATCGCTTGAGCTGGTCCCGCCCCATGACCAGAAGGGCCTGGCGGATGTCGGTCACGGTTCTTCCGGGAGAGAGGCCCACGACATTGGCGACGCGGAGAAGCGAGCTCACAAGATCCATGTGGGGGCGGATCGCCCCGATGAGCTCATCCGTCTCCGCGTCGGAGAGGACGAGGGAGAGGATCCCTGTCAGCGCCTGGCGCAGGGGATCGGTCTTCTTGCCGGTCAGGGTCATGGGCCGGGCAAAGAAGAATCCTTGGAAATAGTTGAATCCCAGCGCCATGGTCTTGAGCCACATCTCGTGGGACTCCACCTTCTCGGCCAGGAGGCGGATCTTGCGGGCCGCCAGCTTCTTCACCACCGGCTCGATCTCCGACTCCTTCACCCCCAGAATGTCCACCTTGACGATCGAGACCTGATCCAGGATGGGAGCCCACAGATCCTGATCGCCCACGTAGTCGTCGAGGGCCAGGGTGTAGCCTCGTTTTTTGAGCTCCCGACAGCGCGCCACCGTCTCGTTGGTCACCGGAACCGTCTCGAGGATCTCCAGAACCATGTGCTCCGCCGGCAGGAGAAAGATGGCATCCCCCAGAAGAAACTCGTGGCCGATGTTGACGAACCCCTTCTTGTCCCCCAAGACCCGGGAGACCCCCACCTCCATGAGGGTATCGACGACCACCGAGGCCGTGGCCATGGTGTCGTCCGACACATTGGCCTCCCCCGCCTGCAGTGTTCTCCGAAAGAGAAGTTCATAGGCAAAGATTTGGCCATTTCTGTCGAGGATGGACTGTCGGCCGATCAGGATGTCTCGGGAGGAAGCGCTCATGGACGGTGATCCTCGTTGGGGCTGAAAAGTGAATGTAGGACAGCTTTGTGGGGAGCCACGGCGCGACTCCCCAAACTTCATCCTCCCTGCAGTTTCTTCAAGGTGTTGAGGGAATTCATGATGCCGGCGATGGCCCGGCCCTTGCCGACCAGGCTGTCGATCCCGTGGTGGCCGGTATAGGGACGTCCGTTGAGGGTGAAGACAATGGCCCCTCCATCGGAGCTGATCGAGGAGACCCGGATCTTCAGATAGCCGTCGTAGAGGGTCAGGGTCTGCCCTACATCGAGAAGGATCGGGGCATCGTTGTACACCATGAGGCCGATATGATGGCCGATGGGACAGGAGATGGGAACCATCCGGAAGTGGGGGAACCACTCGGAATTCGCCGCGACCTCGCGGCTCTTGCCGTCGATCTTCCAGGTCTCGCTCACTGCCATCGGGGCGGTGAAGGCCGCATACTCCGCAAGCTGCCCGGCGTGGGTATAGACGCCGAAGATGCGCGTGGAGGTCTTCGCCGGAACCTGCCCCGCCGGATATTCGTCGAGGGGGTGGGGGCGAATGGAGACCCCGTCGAGTGTCCGCCAGAGGACGGCCGGTCCCTGGCGGGGGCCCGGCATCAGATAGGTGATGACACTGTCGCCCACCGAGAAGCTCCGGCCGGCCAGCACGGAAAAGTTCCGGCAGGTCTCTGCCACGACCTTCTTCTTGAGCAGGACCGCCTTATGGCCGAAGATGACCCCCCGGTCCCCAACCGGAAGGTGGGTCTCATAGGGGGTGGCGTCGTAGACGAGGCCGCCGGCCGGGATCAGGACCAGTGCCGGCCCGGTGGGCTGTCCGTCCTTTCCCTTCCGGTGGACGACCATCGATCCCTTGATCACGAGACTCTCGATCGTCCGGTTGCCTCCGGCCTTCATGGGGACCTCTTTCCAGCCCGGCAGGAGATGGGAGTCGATGACGGGCTCATGGGGAAGCGCTTCGGCCCCGGGGATCAGGAGATGCTTGCAGCCAAAAGATTCGCCGGCCATGAAGGGATCGAAGGGAAACGGATAGGGATCGGCCTGGGCCGAAAGAGTCCCCCCGGCCAGAAAAAGAAGAAAGGCTAAAGGAGGCGACAAGAAAACGGGGAGAAGCTTCGCAACAGTTGACTTAAGAATGGCTCCTGACAAGAAAGATCCCTTTCTCACGCAAAGCGAATCGTCGGTCTTCCGGGTCGCAGGGCTCCGGCAAGACGTCGTTTCCGGAGCAAAAATCTCCGGACATCTCGTTTCCTTAATGTAATCACGAACGGAGAGATTCCTGCAAGGATATCTCTCAATCGCTCCCAAAGGGGCGCTGGAGCCTCCCAGAACATCGACCTTCCGACTCGCCTTTTTTCCTCTTCAATATTCTTCTCGAAATCTGGTAGGCTAAAGCCAACACAAAAACGGCTCAGCGACTCTCTCGAAGAGACAGGGAGACACACCTTCATGCCCATCGTTCTCGTCCGCCACGGCGCCACCCTCTGGTCGGAATCCGGCCGCCACACCGGCCGCACCGATCTTTCGCTCACCGACCTCGGCACCGATCAGGCGCGGGCTCTGAGACCTCTCTTCAGAGGATTTTCCCCTGACACCGTCCTGTCGAGCCCGCTCCTTCGGGCCCGGACCACGGCCGAGCTGGCCGGATTCGGAGACCGGATCGCCCTCGACCCCGACCTCCTGGAGTGGAACTACGGAGACTACGAAGGGCTCACCACCGCGCAGATCCGTAAGAGCCGACCGGGGTGGGACCTCTTTACCGATGGGGCTCCCGGTGGGGAGAGTCCCCGCCAGGCCTTCGATCGGGCCGGCCGGGTCGCCGATCGCCTCCGGATGGGACCGCCCGACGCCCTCGTCTTTGCCCATGGACATATCCTCCGCCTCCTCGTGGTCGCCTGGCTGGGGCTTCCTCCGGAGCGGGCCCGCCACTTCGCCCTGAAAACAGCCACCCTGACCCTTCTGGGGAGCGAACACGAATGGCCGGCCCTTCTGGCCATGAACTCGCTCTCACCCCTCATACCCTGACGAAAGGAGACCCCATGGCCCGCATCATTCCGCCTCGAGTTACAAGCCACCCCTCTTGGAAATCCCTGAAGGCGCATCACAAGGAGATCGCCTCCACGCACCTGAGGGAGCTCTTCGCCTCCGACCCCGGCCGGGCCGCGCGGATGCGGGCGGAAGGTGCCGGGATCATCCTGGACTACTCCAAAAACCGCCTCACCGACAGAACCCTCTCCCTGCTTTTCGAACTCGCCGAAAGCTGCAAACTCTCCGACCACATCCGGGAGATGTTCGAAGGCCAGCACATCAACAAGACCGAGAACAGGGCCGTCCTGCACGTGGCCCTTCGCCTGCCCAAATCGGCCTCTCTTGTGGTGGATGGCGTCGACGTCGTCCGGGAGGTCCACGAGGTGCTTGACCGGATGGGAACCTTTGCACAAAAGGTTCGGGACGGCTCCTGGAAGGGGGCGACCGGGAGGCCGATCAAAAACATCGTCAACATCGGGATCGGCGGCTCCGATCTGGGTCCTGTCATGGCCTATGAAGCCCTGCGGTTCTTTGCCGATCGCCGTCTTGTCTTCCGCTTTGTCTCCAACATCGACGGCACCGACTTTGCCGAGGCGACCCGGGAGCTCGACCCCGAGGAGACCCTCTTCATCGTCAGCTCCAAGACCTTTACCACCCTCGAGACCATGACCAACGCCCATACCGCCCGGCGATGGCTTCTGAACACACTCAAAAAGGACGAAGCGATCCGTCACCACTTTGTGGCCGTATCGACCAATGCCCAGGCCGTCTCCGCCTTCGGCATCGACACCGCCAACATGTTCGGCTTCTGGGACTGGGTCGGGGGACGATACTCCATGGACTCGGCCATCGGCCTCTCCACCATGATCGCCATCGGACCGGAGAACTTCCGAAAGATGCTCGACGGCTTCCATGCCATGGACGAGCACTTCCGGACCGCGCCCTTCGCAAAAAACCTCCCGGTTCTCATGGGGCTTCTCACCGTCTGGTACACCAACTTCTTCGGAAGCCAGACGGTGGCGGTCCTGCCCTACGACCAGTATCTCAAGCGCTTCCCCGCCTACCTCCAGCAGCTCACCATGGAGTCCAACGGCAAGCACGTCCACCTCGACGGCTCCTTGGTAGACACCGACACCGGCCCCATCTACTGGGGAGAGCCAGGCACCAACGGCCAGCACTCCTTCTACCAGCTCATCCACCAGGGCACCCACCTCATCCCCATCGACTTCATCGGCTTCGCCCGCTCTCACAACCCCATCGGGGATCACCACGACATCCTGATGGCCAATCTCCTGGCCCAGGGCGAGGCCCTGGCCTTCGGAAAGACCGCCGAGGAGGTCCGGGCGGCCGGGGTTCCCGAGCTCCAGGTCCCTCATCGGACCTTCGAGGGGAACCGCCCCTCCAACACCCTCCTGGCCCCCGAGCTGACCCCTGCGGTTCTGGGCGCCCTGGTGGCGCTCTACGAACATAGCGTCTTCACCAGCGGCATCATCTGGGGGATCGATTCCTTCGACCAGTGGGGGGTGGAGCTGGGGAAGGTCATGGCGGTCAAGATCATCGGAGAAATTGCGGGAAAGCCTGCCGAAGGAGGGCCCCACGATTCGGGAACCGCCTCGCTTCTGGACTGGTATCGCAAGAACAGGAGAAAGGGATAGGAAGAGCTATTCGCAGGAAGGGGGGGAGCCGGGGGAACAGGATCTGTCCCCCTGGGCCTGACAGCAGTTTTCCGTGAGGTAGGAGATCACCTCTTCCATGGTGCGGATCCTGGCCCGATAGCGGACAAAGCGCCCCAGGGGAGTTCCCTCCACGAGCTCCGCGTGGGCCATGGCCTTGAGATGGAAGGAGAGGTTGGTCGGGGAGATCTCAAGCATCGTCGAGATCTCTCCGGCCACCAGCCCTCCGGGTTCGTAGGAGACCAGCAGGCGAAAGATCCGGAGGCGGACATCCGAAGAGAGGGCCTCCAGCGAGCGAAGGACCGCGATCTCTCGAGGGTCGGGCTTGTCGCTCCCGCCCTCCGACCGGGGAGCTGTTCCCGTTTTTTTGACTCTGGCCACCGATCCCCTCCCATGTTTTGAGACCTTAACGACGGTCCGAACTCTCAATGGCTGTATTGTAACAGCTCCCGATCCTGTCCAAAAGCGACCCTCCTCCCCTTAACGGCCCTTACCGGCCCCCACCCGAAACGTTTCAATAACTTTACAAGTGTCGTCTCCCTTCGATACACTATCAGGGTCCATCGCTCTCTCCCCGCTCACCGACCTTCCGGGAGTCTTGTCATGCTGGCACTACTGATATTTCTCGTGACGCTCGTCTTCGTCATCTGGCAGCCCAAGGGCCTCGGCATCGGCTGGAGCTCCACCGCCGGAGCCTTGGTGGCCCTGGCCACCGGAACGATCCGGATGCGGGACATCCCGGTAGTCTGGCACATCGTGTGGGATGCCACCATCACCTTCGTCGCCCTGATCGTGATCTCCCTTCTCCTGGACGAGGCGGGGTTCTTTCACCATGCGGCCCTGGTGATTACCCGGGCGGCGGGAGGCTCCGGCAAGAGGCTCTTCTTTTTCGTGATCCTTCTGGGGGCGGCCATCTCGGCGGTCTTTGCCAACGACGGGGCGGCCCTTCTCCTGACCCCCATCGTCCTGGCTCTCCTTCTTCGAATGAACATATCCCGCCACGGGGCCCTGGCCTTCATCATCGCCACGGGCTTCATCGCCGACACGGCCAGCCTCCCCTTCATGATTTCGAACCTCGTCAACATCATCGTGGCCCGCTACTTTCACCTTCCCTTCGACCGCTATGCCGCCGTCATGGTCCCGGTGGACATCGTCTCCATATTGGCCACGGCCCTGGCCCTCTGGCTCCTCTTTGGCCGCCACCTGACCCAACACCCCCACACCGAAGAGCTCCCCGATCCCCAAAGCGTCATCCGCGACCCGGTGGTCTTCCGGGCGGGGCTGCCCGTTCTTGTGGGGGTTCTGGTGGCCTACTTCGCCACCGCCCGATTCCACCTTCCGGCCTTTCTCATCATGTCGGTCGCCGCCCTCTTCCTGCTCCTCCTCGCCTCCCGGCGTCCCGCCGCGGGAGAGCGCTCCCCCATCGACGTCACAAAGGTTCTCCGGGAGGCCCCCTGGCAGATCGTCCTCTTTTCTCTTTCCATGTATCTGGTGGTCTATGGCCTCAAGAATGCCGGACTCACCGACCATCTCGCCCGGCTGATCGACGCCATCGCAAGCTACGGGGTGACGGCCTCCTCTGTGGGCATGGGATTTCTGGCGGCCCTCCTCTCCTCCGTCATGAACAACCTTCCGGCCGTCCTCGTGGGAACGCTCGCCATCCACCAGGCGGCCCACCTCCAGGAGCCGGCCCGGCAGGCCATGATCTACGCCAATATCGTCGGCTGCGACCTGGGGCCCAAACTCACCCCCATCGGAAGCCTGGCCACCCTCCTCTGGCTCCACGTGCTGGAAAAAAAAGGCGAGAAGATCGGATGGGGTCCCTATATCCGCACGGGATTCCTGCTGACCCCACCCATTCTTCTCGCCGCCCTTCTGTCCCTGGCCGCCACCCTCTGGCTCTTGCCGCTCCCTACCCTCCCATCGGCGCCCCCCGCTCCCTGAGACTCACGTAGGCGTGATCCCCGATCACGATATGGTCGAGGACCCGGATTCCCAGGAGAGTCCCGCACTCCACGAGCCGGGTGGTCAACGACCAGTCCTCGGGAGAGGGCTCCGGATCCCCCGAGGGGTGGTTGTGGACGAAGATGACCGCCGCCGCCGACTCCCGGACCGCCGGAGAAAAGGCCTCCCGGGGATGGACCGGCGCCATCGCCAGCGTCCCTTCCGAAATCTTCTCCATCCTCCTGAGCCGATGTTTGGTATCGAGCAGAAGGGCCCAGAAACTCTCTCGCCGCTCCTCCCGAAGTCGGGGGCCCAGAAGCCGATAGACGCTTTCTCCCGATCGGATGCTCTCTTCGGGAACCAGAGACCTCTCCGAGAGCCGCCGACCCAGCTCAAGGGCTGCCAGGATCTGCGCCCCCTTGGCCAGCCCGACTCCCTTGACCCGGCTCAGTTCCGCCACCACGGCACGGGAGAGCCCCGGAACTCCCCCGAAGGTGGCCAGAAGCCTATGGGCCAAGGCCACCGCCGACTCGTTGCGGTTCCCGGTCCGCAGAAGGATGGCCAGAAGCTCCGAATCATTCAGGCTCCGGGCCCCCATGGACACAAGTTTTTCCCGGGGTCTTTCGTAGGCCGGCCACTCCGACACCCGAGGGGTTCCCTCCCCCATCCGCTCACTCCTCTCCACACCACCTCCTCGATCAATCCTTCAGGCCGTCAAGGATATCCGATTCGGAAACTGTTGGGAAGAGGCCTTCAAATAAAGAATAAATGACTTATTAGATCATTTTTTCTGATGATAACTGGCAATGGCTGGAGAGGCGGAGAGAAGGAAGGGGGAAAAGGCAAGGACCAGCAGGGAAGAACCGAGGACATCGGTCGCAAAGTGCCAGCCGAGGACAACGACCCCCACCATGATCCCTCCCGCCCACAGGAGGGCGAACCGAAGATAACGGGAGGCAAACCTCCGGAGAAAAAGCAGGATCATCAGGGCGCGAAAGGTATGGCCCGACGGGAAGGAGGCATGGACATGAAAATGGAGGGGAAAGAAAACGGCCCACCCCGACAGCGGATCGTGCTGGAAGGCCCGGTCGGGAGAAAAGGCGGGGAGAGAGCCCTTGAGAGAATGTTCCAGGAAGGTCCCCAGCACCAGGAGCACCGCCCACAGGATCAGGAAGGCGCGGTCCGACTCCCTCCGGGATCCCTCCCCCGAAGCCCGTCGATAGATCCTGATCCCGCCATAGAGGAGGAGCGGGAGTTCGATCTCCGCGTTTCCCGTCCGGCAAAGGATCGAGAAAAAGAGATAAACGGACGAAGGAAGACCAACGAAGAGATGGGAGACGGAGCGGTCGAAGGGACCGGTCTGGCGGTGAAGGAGGAGCCAGACAAGTCCCAAAAAGCCCAGGAGCGACGCTCCCGACACCAGGGCTTTCCTGATAACACCCTCGGGGATCATTCTTGGGTGAGCCACAGGGGGATCGGGCGACGCCTCCCGTCCCCGAATCCCGCATAGGAGATCTTCTCCACGAGCTCAAAGGCCCTGAAAAAGACCCCGTTTCGGAACTTGACCGGAGGGCCCTCCCCGGGATCGCAGTCGCGGGGGTCGGTCAGCGTCCAGCAGATCCGGCACATGAGCGGACGATCCTCATAGATCTGGCAGAGCCGGTCCTCCCCGAGGAAGGGGCAGGTGACCGAAAGGCGCTCGTAGGCCTCGCAGGTGGCCAGCATATCGTCCAGACTCGAGAGGGGGTGGTCCGGGTCGGCCATGGGGGCCGTACGGGAAACCTCGTAAAGATCGTGTGTGCGGGCCTCGAGAAGAGGGGTCCATCGATCTTTCGTCGCACCGGAAGGTTCCGAGCGGTAGCGCTCCCGGAGGAGCTCCCCCTCCCCTCGGGTCACCCCCACCATCATCCGGCAGCAGGCGGCGCAGGAGGCCCGGCAGGACATGAAGTTCTCCACGCTCTTTCCCACGCGGTCCACGATACGGTAGACCTCCCGGACCATGGACAAAGCTTCCGTGGGCTTCACCCTCCCCCCCGACTCCACAAGCCGGCGGGCGATGGCGGAGAGCTCCTCCATGGAGTCGAGATAGACCTCCACCGGAAGGGTAAAGGTCTCCTTCCGGTAATTGGAAAAGGTCAGATCATGGAGAAGGTCGGCAGGGGGCTGATCGCTCATGAGGCAGACTCCTTTGCGGATCCCTCCGCCGGAGGTGAGGCCGGCGGGGGCGGGGTCGTGGAAGGCTCTGGCGGATAGATCTTTGTCCGGTAGGTGTCGAGCGAAATCGCCCGAATCTTTCCGTCCTCTCCCGCCAGATAAAGGGTTGTTCCCACAATGGGAACAGGGCCGGGAGCCGGCACACCCGGAGCCTCGAGACGGCCAAGACGCTGTCCGCTCGCCAGGTCGAGCAAGAGCACCTGTCCGGTCTCAGGAAGAACGCTCAGCAGACCCGCCACCGTCACCGCCCCCGAAGGATTTCCCCGGAGGGGGACCTTCCAGAAGAGATGGCCCGAGGGAATGTCCGCCGCCATGGCCTCCCGGGAAAGGGAAGAGGCCACCACAGCGGTCTGCCCGGCCACAGTCACCGTCGACAGCCCTTCGAAGACCCGAGCATCGGGAGGATAGGCCCCCCCCTCCTTGCCCATTGTGGCAGAAGCGGCCGAAGGGGTGAAGGGGATCTCGAAAAAAATATGGCCGGAGACCGCCGACAGGATGGCCAGCTTCTCGGAGACGGTCCCTCCGTGAACGGAGACCATTCTGGTGAGAAGCCTCAGGGCCCCGAAGGAGGGGGTGGGAGAAAAGAGAACGAGACGTTCGCTCTCGGGGGAAGAAAGCGCCCAGACCGTCCGCCCCTTTTCCGGCCAAAGGGCGGAGAGCTTCTGGGGACCTTCAAGAGAGATCCAGAGCCAGTGGTGAAGGGCCAAGGGGGCCGACCACCCGGGAGAGGCCAGAAGGCGAACCTTCCCTGCCGGAGACTCCTTCTCGGTGGAAAAGCCGGCGAGCCACCCCCCGCCGGTGGCGACCCACAGGGTCTTCCCCGAGAGGACGGGGCTGCCCAGGGCCGGTCCGGGGAGGGGCGCCTGCCAGACAAGCTTGCCGGTGGGGAGAGAGAGGGCATAGAGATGATCGCGTCCGGTCCCGCGGACGATCTGTCGGGTCTGGGCGTAGCCCATCATGTGAGGAGCGGTGATGTAGGGGGATCCGGTGGCGATGTAGAGAGTCTCTCCATCGGAGACGGCGGAGGCCCGGACGGGCTCGGGAAGCCTCTTGCGCCAGAGGGTGACTCCCGTAACGGCATCGAGGCAGATGACCTCCCCCCGGGTCGAGGTCAGGACAAGACGGCCATTGACCACGATGGGCTGGTGGGCAAATTGAAACTCCGGACGGTCAAGGGCAGTCCGGCCAAAGTCCCGACTCCATTCCACATGGGGAGGATGCATCCTGTCGGTAAAGGGAAACTTCTTCGTCCCTTCCTTGTGTGCCGGAGGAGGCACCGCACCCTCGGACGGGGACCCCTTGGCGGCGTCCGAGGCGATCTTTCTCCGGGGAGGCCAGGAGTAAAAGGGATTTCTCTCGGCCCCGCCTCCCTCCTCGATCCAGAAGCCCGGTCCCCAATCGGGGATGATGGGCTTTCCGGGAGGACGTCGGGCGGCCCCTCCGCTTCCCGTTCCCTGCTCGGCAGCCCCCAGGTCCGGCCCTGTGGGGAATCCCATCGGCCCCGAATCGTCTGCCCCGGCCGAAGAGACGCCTCCTCCTGCCAAGAGCGCCAGTAGGACGAAGCCCCAATAGCATCGACTGACTTTTTTCCTCTCTCCCATGCGCCTCCCACTCCTCGTTGCAGCTTCCCTCGATGTGCTTTCTATCCTACCTTTCTTTTCGGCGTTTTCTCCAGAAAAAAAAGTCCGGGAGGCATCTCCGAAGTCTCAGCGACAGGGACTCGCCCTGGACAGGAAGGCGAACGACAACTCTTGGAAAGGTTCCCCCCCAAGGATTGTCCTTCGCCGCCGCCAGCATCACCGACGATAGGAGTACCAGTAGAGGGTCTCGTTCATTTGGCGGAAAATAGGAGACTGTTGGTATCGTTTGTCCGTCCCCACAAATGGGAGCGAGGTTCTCGAAGAAGAGAAAAAGTTCGTTGTTGGGGCGGATCAAAAAGTCCTGAACGCAGGGGAGGAATCGGGGAGCCAATGCTTTTCTGGCGTTCGGGTGGTCAACCCTGGCAGGAGGACGAATCCATTCGGCAAGATCACGATGAGAAAGGAGAAGGCAAACCCGAAGGAGGTTTGCGGGAGAGCCATATGCAAGAGGTCAATTCAGTCATTTTCTGAAGATCGATTCAATTTGCTTCACGCACCTTCACGACCCTCCCCCGGAAACAAGGGCGAACATCTCCTAGTGTCACTTCTTCTCGGCAATCTTCCGGGCAATCTCCTCGACCCAGGCGCGATCGACCTCCAGGACAGAGGCGATCTCCTCGGGAGAGAGGACTCTCTTGAGGAGGAGCTTTTGAACATCTTCCATTCG
>JAJZHW010000027.1 GCA_021810805.1 Nitrospirota bacterium | reverse complement strand
GCATGCCGAGCATGGTGGCTCCCTTCATCGGGGCGCCATTGTCCGAATGCAGGACAACCCGAGGCGCGTGGCCTCCCTCGGTCTCCCGAAGCACGGCCTTTTTGAGGGTGTCCGCCGCATGGTCGGCGGATTCGCTGGCCCAAACCTCCCATCCGACGATCTTCCGGCTGTAGAGATCCAGGAAGAGGTAGAGATAGAAAAACTGCCCCTTGATCGTCGTGGACAGGTAGGTGATATCCCATGTCCAGACCTGGTTGGGAGCCGTGGCACAAAGAGGGGTTGGACGCCTGTGGGTGGGGACCCGGGCGCGTCCCCGGCGAGCCAACTGTCCCCGTTTCCGGAGAATCCGGTAAAGGGTGGATTCCGAGGCGAGATAGACGCCTTCATCGGCCAGCATGGGAACAATCTGGGCCGGAGAGAGGGAGGCGAAACGCGGCTGGTTGAGCGTGGACACAATCGCCTCTTCCTCGGCGGGAGTGAGCCGGTTGCCCGGAGCCCTCCTCGCTTGGACGGCCTTCCGCCCATCCTCGGCCCCGAGCTCGGGAGGCGCGGACAGGTAACGCTGCACCGTTCGGGGAGACAGGCCCAGAAGATGGCAGAGGGCGGAAAGCCGGGCCCCTTTTTGACGCCCTTCTGCCACGAGGGCCATTATTTCCTGGCGAGAGTTCCGGTCGATCTTCCGGCCTCGGGCGCCTCCAAAAGAGCGTCCAATTTTTTTTAAGCATCAGGAGGGTGGCCGCTTCCGCCAGGGCTTTCTCTTTCCGGCGCAACTCGCTTTCCAGGTGACGGATCGTTTTGGCCTGCTGGGACACGGTTCCCCGGGAGGCTCGTTCCGACGGGGAGGACAACCCTTCCAGAATGGTTTTCTTCCAGGCCTCAATCTGCTCCGGATAGAGGCCCTTCCGGCGGCAATACTCTCCCCGTTCCACCTCATTGAGGGCCATCGTCTCAAAAAGGATGAACATCTTTTCCTCGGCGCTCAGGGAGGAGGATTCGTGCTCCTTCCCGTTCCCGGGTTCCGGGATTCGGGACCGATATTTCGTCCTCCATGTATAGAGTGTATCCACAGGAATCCCTGTTTCTCTTGAGATCTCAGGTATATAACCATTATTGGGAGGAAGAATCCTCTTGAGAATACTTTCCTTGAATTCCACCGCATACTGTTTGCCCATCACTCTCTCCTCCTGGTCAGATTTTGGTCCATTATCTTGCAAAGACTCTTCAAAGTCATGCGACAACTATCCTGACACAGGGGGCCGGAAGCCACATAAACGCTGCAAAAAAATCATCCCGATGTTGCAAGGGGATAAAAATGCCTTCGAAAAATTTCAAGAAGTGACGAATGTGAGATTCCAGGGAAAGCCGGTGGGTCAGGTGAACACAAAGGCCTGGAGAAGTGCCTTGAAACGGGCCGGAATCAAAGACTTCCGCTGGCATGACCTGAGACACACTTGGGCCTCATGGCATGTACAATCGGGAACGCCGCTCCATGTTCTTCAGGAATTGGGAGGATGGTCGGATTACAAGATGGTGCAAAGGTATGCTCACCTGACCCATGAGCATCTTGCAAGGTTTGTGGAAAACTCAACTCATGGTACAAATATGGCACAATCCCAACTTAGAATCGTCTAAGTTGGTGGAGGGTAGGGGATTTGAACCCCTGACCTTCAGGGTGCGATCCTGACGCTCTCCCAACTGAGCTAACCCCCCAAAAAAGACCGAAGAAAAACGAGTAAGGCGGAAAAGACGAGAAAAAGACTACCACAAGGGCAGGACAGACATCAATCAGGCAGCCAAAGAACCCGACGGCCCTCAATCCTGAGTCGACCTCGGGACAGGGCATCGAGAGACTCAAGATAGGCCTCATGCTCGACAGGAAGCAATCTTCGGGAAAGACTCTCTTCAGTATCCTCAGGGAGCACCGGAAGGCACTTCTGCAAGATGACCGGGCCGTGATCCATCAACAGGTCGACAAAGTGCACGGTCACTCCGGTGATCTTCACCCCATAGTCGATGGCCTGCTTCTGGGCAGCCAGCCCCGGAAACGAGGGCAAAAGGGAGGGATGGATATTGAGGATCCGATCGGGAAAGGCCCCGATCAACACCGGACCGATCAGACGCATGTAGCCGGCGAGGGCCACCGCATCGACAGATTTTTCCCGAAGGACATCAAGGATCGCCCGTTCGTACTCTTCCTTCGAAGAAAAGTCCCGAGGGAGGACTTCAACGACGGGAACCCCCTCTTCCCGGGAGCGGGCCACCACGGGAGCCCCCGCCTTGTCGCAGACGACCATCACCGGCTCAACTTGGGGAAGCCGCCCCTCCTTCGAGGCCCGAATGATGGACAGGGCATTCGACCCCCGTCCCGAAGCAAAGATCGCCAGACGAAGCCGGGATTCATCCGGCATAAATCACCTCACCCCCTCCGGCAACGACCTCTCCGATCTTCCAGTACCGCTCATTCTGTGATGCAAGGTACGAGGTCAAGGCTGTCTCTTCCCGTCCCGGAACAATCACCACAAGACCGACCCCCATATTGAAGACCCGGAGCATTTCCTCAAGATCGATGGATCCCTTGTCCTGAATATAGGAAAAGATCGGGGGAACTGGCCACGACCCGGTCCTTACACGCACGGACGTTCCTTCCGGGAGGATCCGGGGGATATTCTCTGTCAGGCCTCCTCCGGTAATGTGGACAAAGGCTCCCACAGAAAGAACTTCGCGTATTCCCGCCATGAGGGCAACATAGATCCGGGTCGGCGTGACGAGAAGATCCCCCCACGTTGTTTCCGGCTCGAAGGGAACGGGAGACAAGGGCTCCACCTTTTCTCCCTCCAGGAGGACCCGGCGGGCCAGGGAAAATCCGTTGGAGTGAATCCCCGAAGAGGCGATGCCATAGACCGCATCCCCCGGGCGAATGGTTTTCCCGTCAATAATTTTCTCTCGATCGGCAATTCCGACACAAAATCCCGCCAGATCGAAATCCCCCGGAGCATAAAGCCCGGGCATCTCAGCCGTCTCTCCTCCGAGGAGGGCCATGTTGGCCTCCTGGCACCCCTTGACCACGCCTTCCATCACAGGAAGGGACTCCTCGATATCCAGCCGGCCGGTGGCAAAATAGTCGAGAAAAAAGAGGGGGTCGGCCCCCATCACCGCGATATCGTTGGCGCACATGGCGACAAGATCGATTCCCAGCCCATCGAATCTCTTCGCCCATCGGGCCACAAGGAGCTTGGTCCCCACCCCGTCGGTGCCAGAGACCAAAACCGGATCACTGTAGCGGGCGAAATCCGGACGAAAAACCCCTCCAAACCCCCCGATGCCCGAAACAATTCCTGAGCGATCCGTCTTTCTGGCGAGCGGCTTGATGGCCTCGACCCATCGATTCCCGCGATCGATCGAGACTCCCGCCTGGGCATAAGCGCCCTCGCCCCCCTGATCTCCCACGCTTCTGACCTCCCCTTGACTTGAATTCCTGACACGTTCTGATAAAATGCTAATGCTTTTTTAAAAAGATTATCCTTTGTCTATAAATAGCACATTTCCCCTATTCTTTCCGACATCTTCTTCCGATAAGAGATTCAACGTAACCTGATGGATCTCTGAGGAAGGAGCAACCACTTTCTAAAGAGCAGGATTGTCCTCACGATCATAGCCCATCGAAGGCCTCGTCAACAAGGACATCCTTCCCACCCATCGCACAAAGGACCGACTCCATGCCTGGCTTTTTTCTCCGCCTCAAATCGGTGACATTTTCGGCTCTCCTCCTGGGAGCGGGACTCTCCCTCGCCTCCTGCGGAGGAAACGGAAACATGTTCGGAAACGGCTCGGGCTCCCCCTCCTCGGCCACCGCCGCAAACCAGATCGCCGGCATCGACATCGCCAACGGTAACTACTCCGGAGCGATTGCGGTGCTCTCTCCCTTCTGTCCGAACAACAACTGTCAGACATCCGACATTGCGAACACCCTGGCCAACGCCTACATGGCGATGGGGAACTCAAGCGCAGGCGCCTCCGTGACCGGGACGACCTCCCTTACCGGAGCCAGCGGGGGGGGCGCCACCGTCTCCCAGATCCTTTCGAGTGTTCTGAATCTCGTGAACGGGGGATCCAACACATCCACCACGGCGATCATCCAGGCTGTCTTTCAGGCCGTTCCCTGCATCAGCAACAATACCTGCACCCAGACCTATCTCGACAACCTGGCCACCGCCGTGCAGATCCTGGCGAACACCCCCTGCACCGGCCCGACCTCCGTCGCCGACAACTGTCCCGACTCCTCCACCATCATTGTGGCCGATATGCTCTACCTCCTGGCGGCGGCGCAATATGACACCGGAATTGCCTACGCCAACAATGCCTGGGAGATCTGCACAAAAGACGGGGGAGGATTGTCCGGATGCACCTCTCTTTCAGGCATCACAAGTCAAACAATCGCCTCGGCCCAACTGTCAAATATGGGAGCCATCCTCGACAGCCTTTCGGTCTCCGGCGCAGGAACACCCTCCATCACCATCAACAATGCCGATATTGTCAATGTTATTCCCTATTTTCTCACCTCCTTCGGAACCTCGAGCAACTCCAATATCATTGGACCCATCAACCAATTTCTGAACAGCCTCAACTGCTATGCAACAAGCGGATCCAATTGCACCCCCTCGAGTCAATCCACAACGGCCCCAGGAGGCATTTTGTTTTCGTCTGTGGCTCTGACGGATCTTTTGTCGACGCTCTGACCCCGAACCGAACACGATTGAAGGATCATTGATGATGAAAAAAACGACCATGCACCATTTCAGAATCCCGCTAGCAGGAGCGCTCTTCGGAGTCATGTTGACCCTTTCGTGTCTCTCCCGCCCCGCCCTGGCCGGAGGACCCTCCGGAGTCGCCGGAACGGCTCTCTTCGAGCAGTTCCCCATGCTCTACCAGGGAGTCTCCGTCGAGGGTATGGGAGGCGCCTTCACCGCCGTGGCCAACGACGAAAACGCCCCCTTCTACAACCCGGCCGGTCTCGACAACATCCAGGACACGACCTTTGCCATCCTCAACATCTCCGGCGAAGTCTCCTACCCCACCCTCTACCCCAACCTTTACAACAGCGTCCAGGGGCTGGGATCGGGCAATACCTCCGGCTACATCAATGCCTTCAACAACGTCGCAGGCCAGACCATGTATGCCCGGATGGGGGACTGGTCCAACTACACCACCCACGACTTCTCCATCGGTATCCTTTCCAACAACCAGATGGCGGCGGTGGCCAATGCCACCCCCACAACCAACAACCTCGCCTCTGCCGCGGCCCTGTCGGATACCGGCATCGTCGTCAGCGGGGCCATGGGGTTCTTCAACCACCACCTCCAGATCGGGGGAACGCTCATGGGTCTCGAGCAGTACTTCTTCAATCTGCCGGCCCTGTCCGTCACCCAGGTCTCAAGCTTTTCCAGCACTCTGACGAGCAATCTTGCCAACGGGTTCGGCATCGTGGGCAACCTCGGCGCGATCTACCACTTTGACGCCCCCCTCAACCCCACCCTCGGCGCCTCGATTCTTAATGTGGGAACGGCAAGCTTTGGAAGTGCCGGATCCCTCCCTCAGATCATCAATGCCGGTGTCGGCATCGATCCCGATATCGGCTTTGGTCAGCTGATCGCCGACATCGATTACGTCGACATCACCAACTACCTCTACTACACCGGAGACTCCCTCTGGCTCCACACCCGCTTCGGTGTGCAATACAAGTTTCCCTACATTCTGACCCTCTCGGCCGGAGTCTACGAAGGCTACCCCACGGTGGGCGCCGGGATCGATCTCTGGGCGGCACGTCTCAATGCCTCTTACTACACCGAAGAGGCGAGCCCCATTCCGGGGCTTGAGCCCAACCACATTCTGGCCTTGCAGGTCGCCTTCGGCTGGATGTAGCAGAGCCCCCCTTCCCGCTTCGGAGCAACAAAAAAGGCGCCTTTAGGCGCCTTTTTTGTTTGGGTTGAAACCCTTGCCTGTCTTTTCGCTCAAACATTCAGCCATCCCAACACATCAGAACGGTATCCCGCCTCCCCTTTGGAGTCTTGGCCTCAATGAAGCCCCGATGGGGTGGCTCCGACGGGAGCCGGAAGGTCAGTGGTGGTCCGGGCAATTCGTTCAAGGGCGGATTTGGCCGCCTTCTGCTCCGCCTCCTTCTTCGAATGCCCCTGCCCTTCTCCCCAGTTCCTGTCGCGAATCCGAACCGCCACCTCAAAGACCTTCTGATGGTCGGGTCCGGACTGGCCTGTAATCACATATTGGGGAAGGGTTTCAAGTTCCCGTTGGCAGTATTCCTGGAGCTGGGTCTTGTAGTCGGCCACCGACTCACCCCGGGAGGCGCTTTCAAAGAGCTCACGGAACTCCCGAAGGATGAACTGACGGGCGGCATCGAGTCCTCCATCCTGATAGATGGCGGCAATGACGGCTTCCAAGGCATCGGAGAGGATGGAGTTCTTCTCCCGGCCTTGAGTCATCTCTTCCCCCCGGCCGATCAGAAGGTAGCGGCCAAGACCGATATTGCGCGCAATTTGCGCCAGGGAGGGCTCGGAGACAATTCGCCCCTTGAGTTTTGAGAGCACCCCCTCAGGAGAGTCCGGCCAGAGGCGCATGAGGTATTCGGCCACCACAAGCCCCAACACCGTATCTCCCAGGAACTCAAGCCGTTCATTGTCCCGACGGACCCCCCCCTTTTTCGTCTCGTTGGTAAAAGACTTGTGGATTGTCGCCTCCTCGAGGCGCTCCAGGGAGGAGAAGCGATAGCCCAGGCGCTCTTCGAGAACAGGGAGATTTTGCATCCACTGGGAGCGGGGAAGCATCGAGGCCCCTTTGATGGTGAGAGGAGTGGTTTCTTCAGTCGACTCGGGCAATGACAAGGGAGGCGTTTGTCCCGCCGAAGCCAAAGGAGTTCTTGAGGATTGTCCGGACGGGGCGTCGCCGCGCACCCTCCCTCACATAGTCAAGATCGCATTCCGGATCCGGATTATCGACATTGATGGTGGGAAGGATCATCCCGTGGCGGAGGCTCATGAAGGCCATCGCGGTCTCCACGCCACCCGCGGCCCCCAGAAGGTGGCCCATCATCGACTTGAGGGCTGTCACGGCAATCTTGTCGGCATGAGCGCCAAAGACCGTCCGAAGGGCCTTTGTCTCCAGCTTGTCGGCAAAGGTCGAGGTCGCATGCGCGCTGACATGCTCGACATCTTCCGGGGCAAGTCCGGCATTGGACAAGGCCATCCGCATGCAGCGAACGGCGCCGGAGGCATCGTCAGGAGGAGCGGTAATATGGTAGGCATCCCCTGTGAGGCCATACCCCAGAACCTCCCCGTAGATCGTGGCATTCCGGGCCTTGGCCCCTTCGAGGGTCTCGAGGACGACAACACCGGCCCCCTCGCCCAAGACAAATCCGTCGCGGTCTCGGTCAAAGGGTCGGGAGGCTCTGGCGGGATCGTCGTTTCTTGAGGAGAGGGCGCGGGCGGCCGCAAATCCCGAGACAGTCAGGGGTGTAAAGGCCGATTCCGCTCCGCCGGCGAGCATGACGTCCGCATCCCCTCGCCGGACCATGTGATAGGCATCCCCGATGCAATGAACACCGGTGGCGCAGGCGGTGACGGCACAGGAGTTCGGTCCCTCCAGACCCATCCGGATCGCAATCTGGCCTGAGGCCAGATTGATCAGCACCATGGGAATAAAAAAGGGAGACACCTTTCGGGGTCCTCCCTCCACGAGTTGACTGTGGTAGTACTCGATCCCTCCGATACCGCCTATTCCGGAGCCGACATAGACGCCGATCCGCTCCCGGTTGTCGTCCCCGATCTCAAGACCCGCATCGTCGGCCGCCATCTGGGCCGCCGCCACGGCATAATGGATGAAGGTATCCATTTTCTTGATTTCTTTTTTGTCGATCCACTGGGCCGGATCGAATCCCTTCACCTCCCCCCCGATACGGACGGGAAGGTCAGTCGGATCGAAGCGGGTGATGGT
>JAJZHW010000013.1 GCA_021810805.1 Nitrospirota bacterium | reverse complement strand
AGAGCCCGGGACTGAGGAAGCATCCCGGAGTGGGTCTTCTACCTGTTGGCAACGTAGCGGGTTGGAACCCGCTCTCCCTGGTCAACCCGAGCTAAAAAGAACCTCCTTTCAAGCTCCGCCGTTCACGACGGGGTGGTTGACTGCATCTCTCCTCAAACTGTCGGTTTTGCACCAGCCTGGCAATCTGATCGTCCGTGAGCCTCACATAGATCTTCGCCAAATCGCGAAAGGCCGAGAGTTCATCATCTTCGATGTTGTCTCGATCTTTCTTGGCGAACAGGTACTCGTACACCCAACAGTTTCTAGCTTTAGCAAGGATGATGGAGCGGTGCTTGTTCTCGTTCAGTCGTTTCTTGAATACGCCCCCGCCCGAATCATCGGCTTTGCCTTCCATCACCTGACTCATGGCCTTGCAAAGCTCAGAATCGTGGATGCCAGCTTTTCTGGCTGCCTTGGAAAACCAGGATGTCTTGAAAACTCGTGGCAAGGTTAGTTTTTGTTCAAGCATGACAAATCATAGTACCTAGTCCTACTTAATTCAATAGGCTTGTTTTCGCTTGCAAATAGACTTAACGCCCGTCCCAACCCCCATCAGCCATCTGAAATCAAAAGAAGCGATCATGGAGTGAAGAGACGTGATCGTGGACAGGAGAAATGTCAGGAGAGAAAACCCTGAGGGAGACGTCCCCCGGGAGTCGGCCGACTCCGTCTTCGACGAGGTATCAGGTTGGGGAATGGAGGGACGTTCTTCCATCAAATCGCATCCTCGGGTGATAGGGAATTGCTCGTACCCCTATCGTAGCGGAATGCTGTAACGATGTCCAGTCCCCCCCCCCCCAGAAAGTCAAAAACCATTCGACGATTTTCAAGTGCCGGAGGGGGGGCTGAGTAGATACCTTTATTTTTCTTATTTTATTCGGATGATGTTGAAAACATTGGCTGAAAAATAGGCCGAATTTTTAGAATCAAGAATGGGAGGGTGTTTCTTGATGTATATATGTTAAGCAGGCTTGAAATATTGAATAAAATTGGTGGAGGGTACGAGAGTCGAACTCGTGGCCTTCAGGGTGCGATCCTGACGCTCTCCCAACTGAGCTAACCCCCCAATAAAGACGGAAGAAAAATCACATGCGGCGGGAAGGACGAGGAAAAGACTACCACAAGGGCAGGAAGAACATCAATCGGCCGACCACAGAACCCGCCGGCCCTCGATCCGGAGACGACCGCGCGAAAGGGCATCGAGGGATTCAAGATAGGCCTCGTGCTCAATAGGGAGCAGCCTTCGGGACAGGGATTCTTCGGTATCCTCGGGAAGAATGGGGAGGCATTTTTGCATGATCACCGGTCCGTGATCCATCAAAAGGTCCACAAAATGAACGGTCACCCCCGTCATCTTGACCCCATAGTCGATGGCCTGTTTTTGGGCGGCCAACCCTGGGAACGAGGGCAGGAGCGAGGGGTGGATATTGAGGATGCGATCAGGAAAGGATCCGATCAGCACCGGGCCCACCAGGCGCATATAACCGGCCAGAGCCACGGCATCGACTGATTTTTCGCGAAGATGCTCAAGAATGGCCCCTTCATAGGCATCCTTCGAGTCAAAATCCCGGGGACGGATCTCCAGAACAGGAACGCCTTCTTCCCGGGAACGGGTCGCTACGGGAGCCCCCGGCTTGTCGCAGACGACCAACACCGGCTCAACCCGGGAGAGGCGTCCCTCTTTCGCCGCCCGGATAATTGACAAGGCATTGGACCCCCGTCCCGAGGCAAAGATCGCCAGGCGCAGGGGGGATTCAGCCGGCATAGATCACCTCCCCCTTCCCCGAAATGACCTCTCCGATCTTCCAGTATCGCTCGTTCTTTGACGCAAGATACGACGTGAGGGCGGTCTCTTCTCGGCCGGGAATGATCACCACGAGACCCACCCCCATATTGAAGACCCGAAGCATTTCTTCTAGATCGATCGCCCCCTTCTCCTGAATATGGGAGAAGACCGGAGGAACGGGCCACGACCCTGTCCTTATCCGCACCGATGTTCCCTCCGGAAGGATCCGCGGAATATTCTCGGTCAGCCCTCCCCCGGTAATGTGAACAAAGGCTCCCACTGAAAGGATCTCGCGTATTCCCGCCATGAGCGAGACATAGATCCGGGTGGGAGTAACGAGAAGGTTGCCCCAGGTCGTTTCTGGCTCGAAGGGGACAGGAGCCCCGGGCTCCAACCCTTCTCCTTCAAGAAGAACACGACGGGCCAAGGAAAACCCGTTCGAGTGAATCCCTGAGGAGGCGATGCCATAGACTACATCCCCCGGACGAACACTCTTTCCGTCAATAATCTTTTCGCGGTCGGCAATCCCCACGCAAAATCCCGCCAGGTCGAAATCTCCCGGAGCATAGAGACCGGGCATCTCGGCCGTCTCTCCCCCGAGAAGAGCCATATTCGCCTGCTGGCATCCCTTGACCACACCCTCCATGACAGGGAGGGATTCTTCGATATCAAGCCGTCCTGTGGCAAAGTAATCCAGAAAAAAGAGCGGATCGGCCCCCATCACGGCGATATCGTTGGCACACATGGCCACCAAATCGATTCCCAGGCCGTCAAACTTCTTCGCCCACCTGGCCACAAGAAGCTTGGTCCCGACCCCGTCGGTTCCCGAGACGAGAACCGGATCTTTATATCGGGCAAAATCCGGACGAAAGACTCCGCCAAATCCCCCGATTCCCGAGACGATTCCGGCTCGATCGGTCATTCGGGCAAGCGGTTTGATGGCCTCCACCCACCGGTTGCCCCGATCGATGGAGACCCCCGCTTTGGCATAGGCTCCTTCCCCCCCATCATTTGCCACAGTCTCAACTCCCTTCATTTGAAATCCAAAAGCGTTCTGATAAAATGCTTATACTTTTTAGAAGCATACTTCGCACTTTGACAGACGTCTCCCTCGGGCTCACCTTATCAGCATAACCTTCCGATAAGAGATTTAACGAAATCTGATGATGGATCGAGGGGACAATCTTAAGGCTGACATTCGAGCGCCTTCGAGTTTTACACGATGATAGCCCATTGAAGGCCTGATCAACAAGGACATCCTCTCCACACATCACACGAAGGATCGAATCCATGCGCGCCTTTCTTCACTCCCTCAAATCACTTCTCATGAGCCTCACACTCCTGGCGTCGGCCCTCTCCCTCTCCTCCTGTGGAGGAAGCGGAAACATGTTCGGCAACGGCTCGGGAGCTCCCACATCGGCCACTGCCGCCAACCAGGTCGCCGGCATCGACATCGCCAATGGCAATTACTCCGCCGCCATTTCCGTGCTCACGCCCTTCTGCCCGAACAACAACTGTCAGAACTCGGATCTCGCCAACACACTGGCCAATGCCTACATGGCCATGGGGAACTCGAGCGCCTCGGCCTCCGTCACCGGAACAACCTCCGTCACCGGAGCCAGCGGGGGGGGCGCCACGGTCTCACAAATCCTCTCGAACGTCCTGAACCTTGTGAGCGGAGGAGCCAGCACCTCCACCACAGCAATCATCCAGGCCATTTTCCAGGCCGTACCCTGCATCAGCAACAATACCTGCACCCAAACCTATCTCGACAACCTGGCCACGGCCATCGAGATTCTGGCGAATACCCCTTGTACCGGATCGACCTCCGTCGCCGACAACTGCCCCGACTCCTCCACCATCATCGTGGCCGACATGCTCTATATTCTGGCCGCGGCCCAATACAATACCGGGGTGACCTATCTCGGTGGCTCCTTCCAGGTCTGCCCTGCATCGGGAGGGGGGACCTCAGGATGCTCCACTCTTGGTCCCTCAAGCTTAACTACTACCATGAGCTTCCCCTCTGCGTATTCACTTGGCAACATTGGAGAAATCCTCGACAGTCTCTCCGTTTCGGGATCAAGTGCAACAATTACGATCAATAATGCCAATATCGTCAATGTTCTCCCCTACTTTCTCACCTCCTTCGGAAGCTCGAACAACTCCAATATCGTCGGCCCGATCTACCAGTTTGTGAACAGCATCGGCTGTTATACCTCAGTAAGCTCAACATGTCTGCCCAGCAACGAGGGAAGTACATCAGTAAGCATAAACAGTTTTTCCGAAAGTCAGCTCATTAACTTCTTAAACAATGCACTCTAAATCCTCCAACGAGGCATTTGCGATCAAAGGATCCGTGATGACAAAAAGACTGAGCAAGTCCTTGAGTAATTGGGGCACTTATGGAGTTTTTTGGGGGCTTCTCATCCTCCCCCTCCTCTGGACCCAACCGGCGATGGCCGGACCCTCCGGTGTGGCAGGAACGGCTCTTTTCCAGCAGTTCCCCATGCTCTATCAGGGCGTTTCGGTAGAGGGTATGGGGGGAGCCTTCACCGCCGTGGCCAACGACGAGAACGCACCCTTCTATAATCCCGCCGGTCTCGACAACATCCAGAGCTCGACCTTTGCGATCCTCAACATCTCGGGAGAAGTCTCCTATCCGACCCTCTATCCCAACCTGACCAACAGCATTTCAGGTCTGGGGTCTAGCAACACCTCGGGCTACATCAACGCCTTCAACAACATTGCCGGACAGACAATGTATGCCCGGGTGGGAGACTGGTCCAACTACACCACCCACGACTTTTCCATCGGACTCCTCACCAACAATCAGTTGACGGCGATTGCCAACGCCACCCCCACAACCAACAATCTCGCCTCCGCGGCAGCTCTCTCCGACACCGGTATCGTCATCAGCGGCGCGTACGGATTTTTCAACCATCATCTCCAGATCGGCGGAACGATCATGGGTCTCGAGCAGTATTTCTTCAATCTGCCTGCCCTCTCCGTCACACAGGTGTCGAACTTCTCCAATACTCTGACGAGCAACCTCTCCAACGGCTTCGGCATCGTGGGCAACCTTGGCGGAATCTACCACTTCGACGCCCCCCTGAACCCCACCCTGGGCGCCTCGATCCTGAATGTGGGGACCGCCAGCTTCGGAAATGCCGGATCCCTGCCCCAGATCATCAATACCGGCATCGGCATCGACCCCGACATCGGCTTCGGGCAGCTCATTGCCGACATCGACTATGTCGACATCACCAACTACCTCTACTACACCGGGGACTCCCTCTGGCTCCATACCCGATTCGGGGTCCAGTACAAGTTTCCCTATATCCTCACCCTCTCGGCCGGTCTCTATGAGGGCTACCCCACCGTGGGCGCCGGGATCGACCTCTGGGCCGCAAAGCTCAATGCCTCCTACTACACCGAAGAGGCCAGCCCCATCCCAGGACTTGAACCCAACCATATCCTCGCTCTCCAGATCGCCTTCGGCTGGATGTAGCGGCAAAAGGAAAATCGTTCCCGTTTTCCAATAAAAAAGGCGCCGAAATCGGCGCCTTTTTTGATTCTTGATTTTTGTCCGGGACTCTCGCAACTCCTCGAAAACCGCTCCAGGACGACCTGCGCCCCATCCCACCTCGGGCAAAATTATTGAATCACCGTGCCCCGGAGGTCGATCCGCCGGGCAGAGGAAGATCGGTCGTCGTTCGGGCGATACGCTCAAGGGCGGCCTTTGCCGCCTTCTGTTCGGCCTCTTTCTTCGAGTGCCCCGCTCCCTCTCCCCAGATCCGGTCCCTGATGCGAACGGCCACGTCGAAGAGCTTCTGGTGGTCCGGTCCCGACTGGCCAGTAATCACATACTGAGGGAGCGTCTCAAGCTCCCGCTGGCAGTATTCCTGAAGCTGGGTCTTGTAGTCGGCCACCGACTCTCCCCGGGAGGCGCTTTCGAAGAGTTCCCGGAACTCCCGAAGAATGAACTGGCGAGCCGCATCGAGGCCCCCATCCTGATAGATGGCGGCGATGACCGCCTCCAGGGCATCGGAGAGGATCGAGTTTTTCTCCCGACCCTGGGTCATCTCCTCGCCACGGCCGATCAGGAGATAGCGGCCAAGCCCAATATTGCGGGCTACCTGAGCCAGAGAGGGCTCCGAGACAATCCGCCCCTTGAGCTTTGAGAGCACTCCCTCCGGGGAATCGGGCCAGAGACGCATGAGGGACTCGGCCACCACAAGGCCCAGGATCGTATCCCCCAAAAACTCCAGCCGCTCGTTGTCGCGACGGACCCCGCCCTTTTTCGTCTCATTGGTGAAGGATTTGTGGATTGTCGCCTCTTCGAGGCGTTCGAGAGAGGAGAAGCGATAGCCCAGACGTTCTTCAAGAACGGGAAGGTTTTGCATCCACTGGGAGCGGGGAAGCATCGAAACCCCTTTGACGGAGGGAGAAAGGACCTTGTCAGTCGACCCGGGCAATGACCAGTGAGGCGTTCGTTCCGCCAAAGCCAAAGGAATTCTTGAGGATTGTTCGGACAGGCCGGCGGCGCGCCCCCTCCGTAACATAGTCAAGATTGCACTCCGGATCGGGATTCTCGACGTTGATGGTGGGAAGGATTACCCCATGGCGGAGCGTCATGAAGGCCATGGCCGTCTCCACCCCCCCCGCGGCCCCCAGAAGGTGGCCCATCATCGACTTGAGCGCGGTGACGGGAACCTTGTCGGCATGGGCGCCAAAGACGGTCCGAAGAGCCTTCGTCTCAAGCTTGTCGGCAAAGGTGGAGGTGGCATGGGCACTCACATGCTCGATCTCATCGGGTGACAAGCCCGCATTGGAGAGCGCCATCCGCATGCACCGGACGGCACCGGAGGCATCATCGGGAGGGGACGTGATGTGGTAGGCGTCCCCCGTCAGACCGTAACCCAGAACCTCTCCATAGATGGTGGCGTTGCGTGCGCGGGCTCCTTCAAGGGTCTCGAGGACGACGACCCCGGCCCCTTCGCCCAGCACGAATCCATCCCGATCCCGATCGAAGGGCCGGGACGCCTTTGTCGGGTCGTCGTTTCTTGAGGAGAGGGCCCGGGCCGCGGCAAAGCCCGAAACCGTCAGGGGAGTAAAGGCCGATTCGGCTCCCCCGGCGAGCATGACATCGGCATCGCCCCGGCGAACCATATGATAGGCGTCCCCGATACAGTGAACTCCGGTGGCGCAGGCCGTGACGGCACAGGAGTTGGGACCTTCGAGCCCCATGCGGATCGCAATCTGACCCGAGGCCAGGTTGATCAGCACCATGGGGATGAAAAAGGGAGAGACCTTGCGGGGACCTCCCTCCACGAGCTGGCTGTGGTAGTACTCGATTCCTCCGATGCCCCCGATCCCGGAGCCGACATAGACACCGATCCGTTCCCGGTTTGCGTCCCCGATTTCAAGACCCGCATCGTCGGCCGCCATCTGGGCCGCCGCCACGGCAAAATGGATAAAGGTATCCATCTTCTTGATTTCTTTTTTATCGATCCACTGTGCCGGATCGAATCCCTTCACCTCCCCCCCGATGCGAACGGGAAGATCAGAGGGGTCGAAGCGGGTAATCCCAGAGACTCCGGAGCGGCCGGCCACGGCCGAATCCCAGGTCTCTTTCGCCGTGTTTCCCAGAGGGGAGACGACCCCCACCCCAGTCACCACGACCCGCCTGTCCTGAAGGGGACGGATGGGCATTAGACGCGCTCGCTGATGTAGTCGACCGCGTTCTGAACGGTGGAGATCTTTTCGGCATCCTCATCCGGAATCTCGATCCCGAATTCCTCTTCGAGCGCCATGACGAGTTCCACGGTATCGAGAGAGTCGGCACCCAGATCCTCAACGAAATGCGATTCGGGATGGACCTCTTCTTCGTCCACACCCAGCTGTTCCGCAATGATTTTTTTGACGCGATCGTTAATTGCCATGAAAATAAACCTCCTGAGAAAATGTCTCGCCCGGGAACCTGTCCCGGGCGTCGCCGCATCACGGCATGGCGAGTCCGCCATTCACTGGAATGACCGCACCCGTAATATAGCCCGCCGCAGGGTCGGCCAGAAAGCGGACCGCATGGGCGATCTCCGCTCCCGTTCCGAACCGACGCACGGGAATCCGATCCAAGACTCCGGTCGTAACGCTCTCCGGAAGTCCCGCAGTCATGTCTGTCTCGATAAACCCCGGAGCCACCACATTGACGGTGATCCCTCGGGTCCCCACCTCGAGGGCTACGGACTTGGTAAAGGCCTCGAGTCCCCCCTTGGAGGCGGCATAGTTGGCCTGTCCGGCATTTCCGGTGGTTCCCACCACGGATGAGATGGAGATGATCCGCCCATAGCGCTGCTTCATCATGGGGCGAAGGACGGCCCGAACCATCCGAAAAGGACCGACAAGGTTGACGTCGATGACCTCCCGGAAGTCCTCTTCCTCCATTCTGACGAGGAGCTTGTCCCGGACGATCCCGGCGTTGTTCACAAGAATATCAACCCTTCCCGAGCGATGCAAGATCGATTCGACTGCCCCGTCGATGGAGGCGGAATCGTTCATGTCGAGCCGGACGACCTCGCCCCGATCCCCTCCGGGAAGGTCGGCGATGCGGGACTTCAACTCCTCCTCCTTGGAGCGGCAGCCGAAGTACACCCGGTATCCCGCCTCCAGAAGCCCCTTGGCCACGGCCCACCCGATCCCCCGATTGGCTCCGGTGACCAGGGCGGTGAAAACGGGGGGAAGGGAGGTTTCTTTTTCTCGCATCCTTACTCCTTCGCAACCTTGGGGTCGGTGGTGACCCAGATGAGCTTTTCCGGTCTCCCCAGCTGCCGTTCCACCCGCTTGCCCAAACCCGTCAGGACGGAGCCGGAGCCGACCTCCACAAAACGCGTGACTCCCGACGCAAGCACCGTCTCCATCGACTTTGTCCACTCCACGGGAGATTCCAGCTGGCGGACAAGAAGCTCCCGGATCTCGGCGGACGCCTCGCCCGGGCCCACGAATGAGGCGGTTACATTGGCCACCACCGGGATATTGAGGGGCTTTAATTTCGTCTGGGCGAGCCGCTCCTTCATCACCCTGGCCGCAGGGGCCATCAGGGCCGTATGGGAGGGAACGGAGACAGCCAGGGGAACAATCTTGCGGACCCCGGCGGCCCGAAGGGCCTCGATGGCTCTCTCCACGGCCTCCTTCTGGCCGGCAATCACGCATTGCCCGGGGCAATTGTCATTGGCCACCGACACCACCCCCCCGGAAAGCTTCCGAACCTCGGTAAGGACGCGGTCGATCTCCTCCCGCGAGGGGCCCAGCACCGCTGCCATCAGCCCCGTTCCGGCAGGAACGGCCTCCTGCATCGCCTCCCCACGACGATGGACCAAAAGAAGGGCATCCTCGAGGGCCAGAGCTCCGGCCGCCACATGGGCAGAATACTCTCCCAGACTGTGGCCCAGAACGACAGAAGGAGGCTCCTCCTCGAGACGTCCAAGGGCCAGTGTGCTGCACAAAAGAAGAAGGGGCTGGGTCCAGCGGGTCTGGTCGAGGATTCCGGCGGGCTCATCCCGGGAAATCTTAAGGACATCGGCAGAGAGGATCTCCGAAGCCCGGGCAATCGTCGCCCGCTCGCTGCTTCCATCGAAGCGGTCGAGCATCCCGGGAGACTGGGATCCCTGTCCGGGAAAAAGATAGGCGGTTTTCACATGCGGCTCCTTTTCTGACGATGGGCTTCCCAGGTGAGGACTCCCGACCCCCAGGTCACGCCGGCCCCAAAGGCCGTCAGAAGAATGCGGTCTCCCTCCTGGACTCGGCCCCCTCTGACCGCCTCGTCGAGGGCGACGGGAATCGAGGCGGCCGAGGTGTTTCCGTAGCGGTCGATGTTGACCATGATCCTCTCGGGGGCAAGGCCAAGCCGCGCCGCCAGGGCATCGATAATGCGAATGTTCGCCTGGTGCGGGACCAGAAGGGAGATGTCGGCCGGAGAGATCCCTTCGAGCTTTAACACCTCCAGCACGGATTCCTGGAGCTGGCGAACCGCCATCTTGAAGGTCTCTCCCCCCTTCATCCGGATCGTGGCCGGCTCCTCGGTCCTGCGCGATCCTCCGCCCGGAGTGTGGATCATCTCCCAATGACGTCCGTCGGCCCCCAACCTGAATGATCCCAGCCCACGGGACACCACGGTGGAGGCCTCCACCACCACCGCTCCCGCCCCGTCCCCGAAGAGGATGGCGGTACCCCGGTCGGACCAGTCCAGGGAGCGGCTCATGACCTCGGAGCCGATTACCAGGAGGCGGGCGGCCGCCCCCGTCTCCACCAGACTCTTGGCCACCGTCATGGCGTAGACAAAGCCCGAACAGACGGCGTTGAGGTCAAAGGCAAAGGCCCGGGTCGCCCCCAGACGGGCCTGGACGAGACAGGCGGTCGAAGGGAAAAGAATATCGGGGGTCGCCGTTGCCAGAAGGATTCCATCAATATCGGAAGGAGCCAGACCGGCCGATTCGAGGGCCTTGTTGGCCGCTTCCACCGCGAGGTCCGATGTGGCCTCTCCTTCGGCAGCGATCCGTCGCTCCCGAATTCCCGTTCGCTCGCGAATCCACGTGTCGTTCGTCTCGAGGTAGGCGGCAAAGTCATCATTGGTCATGATCCGGGAGGGGGCGTAGGAGCCTGTCCCGGTGATGACGGCACGAAGACCGCTCATCCTGCCTCCTTCCCTTCTCCGGCGGGGGCCATCTCAAGCCTCAACGCCTCGGTGAGCCCAGAGGCCGCCAGACGATCGGCCATCCCTATGGCGTTCTTGATCGCCAGGGCATTGGAGCGACCATGGCAAATGACAAAGAGCCCTCCCACGCCCAGAAGGGGAGCCCCTCCGTATTCGGCCCAGTCGATTCTTTTCTTCATCCGGGAGAGGGCCGGACGCAGGAGAAGTCCTCCGATTTTCGACCGCAGATCGGAGCGGGCCGCATCCTTCATCATCTCCATGATGGTCTGGGCCAGACCTTCCGCCTCCTTGAGGACGATATTCCCGACAAATCCGTCACAGACCACCACGTCGGTCTCTCCCGAAAAGATGTCTCGGGATTCGATCGGACCGGCAAACCAGGGAAAGGGCTCGCCCTTCCCGCTCCCCTCTCCCCGACCCCGGAGCAGGGCGATGGTCTGCGCCACCAGCTCGTTCCCCTTGGTCTCCTCCTCCCCGTTGGAAAGAAGGGAGACTCGAGGCTCCTCCACGGAGAAGAGATGGCGGGAAAGAAGTCGGCCCATGCGGGCAAAGGAGACAAGGTGGGAGGGTTTGCAATCGACGTTGGCCCCCCCGTCGACAAGAATGAAATGATCGACATTACGGGAGGAAGTGGGGGAATGGGAGGAGGACTTTCGGGAGGGCCCGCACGGAAGAATCGTTCCGATGGTGGGCCGCTCGACCCCCTTGAGGCGGCCGAGAACCCACATGGCGGCGGCAAGGGAGGCCCCGGAATGCCCGGCAGAGACCGCTCCCTGAACATGGCCCTTCTTTACAAGCTCAGAGGCCACCCAGACGGTAGACTCCCGACGTTTCCTCACATCGGAGGCCTTGTCGGTCATGTCGATCACGTCTTTCGCCTCAACAATCTCAAAGGAGGTCGTAGGGAGGGAGAGAGCCCGAAGGCGCTCGCGAATAAGCTCAGGGTCTCCGACGAGGACAACCTCTGTACCGAAGTCCCGTCTGGCGAGGTCGGCCCCTGCGACCAGGGGGTCGGAACCGAAGTCCCCACCCATCGCATCGAGAGCGATCTTCATTATGGCGTGGTCTGATCCTCAGCCGTTCTTGACGCGGAGAACGGTACGCTTGTTGTAGGTTCCGCAGGAAAGACAGGCGTAATGGGGCTGCTTTGGCTCTCCGCAGGCGGGGCAGGTGACCACGGCGGAAAGGGTCAGCTTCTTGTGGGTCCGCCGCTTGTCACGCCGGGAACGGGAGATCTTAGTTTTTGGATGTGCCACGGATAAACTCCTTTACCAGTTGTATGGATCGGTGACGAGCCGCTTCACGGCCCCTTCAGTGTCACCGTCACGATTTCCCGTATCAAACCGGGTTCATCTTCCTTGCCTCAGCCACTTCGTTTCCGAGCCCATGAAATGAAGTTCAGGGCTCTTCAGAATGGTTGCACTCTCCGTGATTTCGGTCTTGTCCGCACACCGGACAGAGCCCCCGACAATCCTCCCGGCACACCGGATAAAAGGGAAGATCGGTGAGAATGAGCTCCCGAAGCCATGGTCCCAGATCGACCCATCCGTCACTGCCGTATCGCTCCAAGGATTCGGGATCGGGGTCCTTCTGGTGAAAAAACATTGTCCGCTCGGAGGTCTCACCCTTCCGGACAAATTCCGACAGACACCGGACGCAGGTCAACGGGATCTCGTAGGAGACGGAAAGATCGACATGGACGTCGGTTCCGTCCCGCCCGAGCTCTCCGGTGATCCGGCCGTCGATACGCGAGAACTCCTCCCGGGTTTCCTTATCAAGGAAGACCTTCGGTGCGGAGGCGACCTCTTCGGAGAGGGAGAGATCCACCTCCAGAGGTTCGGTCACACGCGTATCGGGGATGCTGTCGATGTGATATCTAAGCATTACAAAGGGTTCATTTTAGGCATCGGGATGGCCGGTGTCAACCGCTCCGGCTCCCCCCAAGTGATCGGCAATCCACTCGGAAAGTGCCGAAATCTCAACGGTGTGGCGCTCTCCCGAACTTCTGACCTTGATTTCGGCCCGGTTGTCCCGGAGGCCTTTTTCTCCGAGGATGACCTGAATTGGAAAGCCGCAAAGATCGGCATCGGCAAACTTGACTCCGGCCCGCAGGTCGCGGTCGTCGACAAGAATCTCCTCGGGGAAGCGCTCCTCGAGAAGGCCGGCGATCCGAAGCCCCTTTTCGGCCAGAGAGACATCACGTCCCCCCAAGGGAAGCACCGCCACAGCAAAGGGCGCCATCGCCACCGGCCAGATGATCCCAGCCTCATCATGGGACTGCTCAATCGCCGCAGCCAGGAGACGGCTGACACCGATCCCATAGCATCCCATATGAAAGAGGGTCTCCCGCCCGTCGGGGTCGAGAAAGCTTGCCTGCATGGGAGCACTGTAACGCTCGCCCAGATCAAAGACATGGCCGACCTCGATGGCAGTTGTCCGCTCAAGGGGCGCCCCACAAAGGGGGCATCGGGTCGCTGTCCCCGCGAGCTCCACATTGGAGGCATACCGGCAGGCGCCGCAGAAAACCACGGTATCCTCCCCCGAGGGGGCCAGCACCATGAACTCATGGGAGGAGGAGCCCCCAATGTTCCCGGTATCGGCCTCCACCATCCGCACCGAGAGCCCCAGACGGGCAAATATGCGAAAGTAAGCCTCCTGCATGATCCGATAACACTCGGCCCCCTCCTCCTTCGATCTGGCGAAGGAGTAGGCATCCTTCATGACAAATTCCCGTCCCCTCATCAGACCGAACCGGGGGCGCATCTCATCCCGGAACTTTGTCTGGATCTGGTAGAGGGTCACCGGTAGCTGGCGGTAGCTGTTCAGGAGCCCCGACGCCAGCTCGGTCACCACCTCCTCGTGGGTGGGTCCCAGAGCAAAGGACCTGTCGTGGCGATCGGTCAGGCGGAAGAGCTCCTTGCCATACTTCTCCCAGCGGCCGGTCTTCTCCCACAGCTCCGCCGGCTGAAGCGCCGGCATCAGGATCTCGAAGGCTCCTGCCCGGTCCATCTCTTCGCGGACAATCCGCTCAACCCTCCGAAGGACACGGGTGCCAAAAGGGAGAAAGTCGTAAAGGCCCCCGGCGACCTTCCTCACATAGCCACCCCTGAGCATGAGCCGATGGCTGACGGTCTCCGCCTCGGCGGGATCCTCGTGGAATGTCACATAAGGGAGTCGGGTCGTCCTCACGCATTCTCCGCAACAATGGCTTGGGCCGGAGCCATGGGAAGAGAGATCCGACGACCGCCTTCATCCCGAAGGCCGGAAAGTCCCGCCTGCTTCATCATCTCCACCTTTTTTTCCACCTGGGCGATCAAGAGTTCCTCGAGGTCCTGCGACGGAATTTTCTTCACGACCTCTCCGTTTTCAAAAAAGATCCCGACCCCCTGCCCCCCCGCAATCCCCAGGTCGGCCTCCTTGCCCTCCCCGATCCCGTTGACCACACACCCCAGGATCGAGATGTCCATGGTCTCCTGGACGTGGGCAAGACGCTCCTCCACCCGGGCCGCCAGACCGACCACATCGATTTCCAGACGACCGCAGGTGGGACAGGCGATCACATTGACCCCCCGCTTCCGAAGTCCAAGAGACTTGAGGATCCCCCAGGCCACCTTGACCTCCTCCACGGGATCGGCTGCCAGAGAGACCCGAATGGTGTCTCCGATGCCGTTGGCAAGGAGGTATCCCAACCCCACCGAGGACTTGACCGTTCCTGAGAGAAGGGGCCCCGCTTCGCTGACACCGATGTGCAGGGGGTAGTCGCAACGCTCGGAGGCCAGGGAATAGGCATCGATGGTGTCGAGCACATTTGAAGCCTTGAGCGAGATCTTGATGTCGTGAAAGTTTTCCTTTTCCAAAAGGGCGACGTGGCGCATCGCCGACTCCACCATGGCTTCGGGCGTGGGATGGCCATATTCATCGAGAAGGTCCCGTTCGAGGGATCCGGCATTGACCCCGATCCTGATGGGAAGGCCTCGGTCCTTCATCCGTTCCACGATTGCCCGGATCTTCGTCTGACTTCCAATGTTACCCGGATTGATCCGCACGCCATCAACCCCTCCCTCGATGACGGTAAGGGCCAAATGGTAGTCGAAGTGGATGTCCGCAATCACCGGAATGGGAGACCTCTTGTGGATCTTGCCCACGGCCTCCGCCGCCTCCTGATCGACCACCGCAAGGCGTATAATCTCGCACCCCACCTCGGCAAGGGCCGAGATCTGGACAAGCGTGGCTTCAATATCCCGGGTATCGGTGGTCGTCATGGACTGAACGGCCACCGGGGCTCCGTCTCCGATGGGGACGGAGCCGACCATTATCCTCCGCGTCTTTTTGCGCGTGATTTTCATGAATCTCTCCTTACCGGGCCGCCGTGCCGAAAACCCGCATGATATCGTTATAAAAAGCAAAGACCATCACTGTGAGAAGAATGACAAATCCTAGTTGCATTGAGAGCTCCCGCACCCGGATCGAGGGCGGGCGCCGCAGGATCCCCTCCACCGCCAAAAAGAGAAGATGGCCTCCGTCAAGGACGGGAATGGGGAGGAGATTCATGACGCCAAGAGTCACGCTCACGAACCCCATGAAGAACAGCAGGTTCGACAGGCCCGACTTGGCCGCCTTGGCGGACATCTGGGCAATGAGTATGGGCCCCCCGAGGTTCTTGGGGGAGACCTCGCCGGCCACCATCTTCCACAGGGAGACGAGATTGATGGAGGCGATGTTCCATGTCTTGATCATCGCCAGCCCCAGTCCCTCCGAAAACCCGTATCGAAGAGTGGTGAAGCTTCCCGAAGGCCCGACACCGATCTTTCCCTGACGCTCCGCTTCCCCGAAAAGATTCTTTCCGGACTCCACCCGGGGGACCAATGTCACATTCAGAGGCTGTGTCCCGCGAAGGATCCCCAGAACAACCGACTGGTTGCCCCGGTGCTCGATCATGTGCCGCAAGTCATCCCAGCGGGAGATCTTCACCCCGTCAACGGCAGTGATCCGGTCACCCTTCAAAATCCCGGCCACCTGAGCCGGGGATCCCGGAAGAACCTGGCCGACAATGGCCTCCATGACGGGAAAGCCTGACCAGTAAACGGCTGAAAAGAGAAGAATCGCCAGAAGAAAATTGGCCACCGGTCCCGCCGCGGCGATCCCCATCCGCCGAGAGACCGACAGAGCCCCGAAGGAACGATGGAGATCTTCCGGCGCCACCTTTTCGGGATCGGTCTCCCCCAGCATCTTCACGTACCCGCCCAGGGGAATCCAGGAGACCCGGTATTCGGTCTCTCCGACGGTCTTGGAAAATATGGGAGGACCAAAGCCCACGGAAAACTTTTCGATCTTTACGCCAAAGCGCCGGGCCACCAGAAAGTGGCCAAGCTCATGGATCAGGATCAGAACGCCAATAACGAGGATAAAGGAGAGGATGGCACTCAAGTGCTAAGCCTTTCTATAGGATCTGGGATCAGGATCGGGACGGAGAAAGAGATGTCACGTGAGACTCTTCCTGGCGCATGACGGCGTCCCGGGCCAGTGATGTCGCCCGGGAGACCGCCTCCCTGATCTCGGAGAGGGAGCCGGGAATTCTTTCCGGCGCCTCGTCAAGCACCCTCTCCCAGAGGTCAAAGATGTCGGTAAAGGAAATTTTTCCGGCCAGAAAGGCGGCCACCGCCACCTCATTGGCCATGTTCAGATAGAGCGCCCCCTGGCCAGGACGGGAGATCGAGCGGGCCGCCAGACGGATGGCGGGGAAGGTCTCATGATCCGGGGCGAAAAAGGTCAGCTGGCCGGTGGCCACCAGATCGAGGAAGGGCACACCTACGGGAAGCCGCTCCTCCCCGGAAAGGGCATAGGCAATGGGGCCCTTCATGTCGGGAACCCCCATCTGGGCCAAAACTGAGGCGTCCCGGAGCTCCACCATGGAATGAATGATGCTCTGGCGGTGAACAACCACCTCGATCCGGTCGGCCGGCACGTCAAAGAGCCAGCGGGCCTCGATCATCTCGAGCCCCTTGTTGAGAAGTGTCGCCGAATCGATGGTAATCTTTGGCCCCATCTTCCACGTGGGGTGGTTCAGGGCCTGGTCGCGCGTCACACGCTCAAGATCCGTGCGTTTTTTCCCGAAGAAGGGACCCCCGCTGGCGGTGAGGATGATGCGGCGGACATCGCTCCACCGATGACCGGCCATCGCCTGGTAAATTGCGCTGTGCTCGGAGTCCACCGGCACGAGACGGGCCCCCCGCTCGTTCACACGGTCGATGACCGTCTGCCCCCCCACCACAAGGGTCTCCTTGTTCGCCAGGGCGACGGTTCGACCGGGAAAGATTCCCTCCCAGGTCGGAGCGAGGCCGGCTTCCCCCACAATCGCCGAGAGAAGGACCTCTGCGCTCTGGAGAGCGGCCACCTCACAGGCGCCCTCCTCTCCTGCCACCACACGGATCCCGGAGCCGGAGAGGGTCTCGGCGACCTCGAGATAGAGGCTTTCATCCACCGACAGGATCTCCGGACGAAACTCCCGAGCCTGAAGGAGAATCAGATCAAGATTCTTTCCGCAGGCCAGACCCCGCACCCGGAAGCGGTCGGGATGAGCCCGGACGATATCAAGGGCGGAACGCCCGATCGACCCGGTGGAGCCAAGGATCGAAAGGCCGGTTCCCTGAGAGTGCGCTATTGAGTCAGTGTTCATCGATGGATTCTCCCGTCCATCCCCTCCCCGAAAGGGGGGATCAGACGATGACGGGGGAGCTGAGTCCCACGTAAAAAATCAGAAAGGCATAAAGGACAGGGGCGTTGAAAAGAAGGCTGTCCACCTTGTCGAGCATCCCCCCGTGACCCGGGAGAAAATGTCCGGAATCCTTCACTCCGGCCTGACGCTTGAAGGCCGACTCCACGAGATCCCCCAACTGTCCGGCCACAGACAGGGCCAGACCCAGCCAAAACATCTCGATGCGGGAGGTTGGAGCCGGAAGCCAGGGGGCCACCGCCACACTGGCCAGAATCCCCGCCAGAGCCCCTCCCACGGCTCCCTCCCACGTCTTCTTCGGAGAGATCTGGGGAGCCATGCTATGGCGCCCGAAGGCCTTTCCAAAAAAATAGCCTCCGGCATCCACGATCCATGTCATCGCAAGAAGGTAAAGAATCCAGCGGCTTCCACCGGGGATTCCCCGAATCAGAAGGAGCGTCCCCAAAAGAAAAGGGATATAGACGATCCCCAGCCAGACCACCGGGAGGTGCACCATGCGGGAGATCCCCCCCGAAAGGAGTGTGCCTCCCATGACCGTCACAAGGAGCAGGGCGGCCACCGCCTCCAGAGTCTCCGGAGGAACCGCTCCGGTACTCTTCAGATAGATCACATAAAGGAATCCTGCCCCGGCGGTGAGACCAAGCCAAGTTCCGCTGTCGAAGGGTATCTCCGGAAAGAGGCGGTAGAACTCATACTGGGCCAGAACCACCAGGAGGGCGAGAACCAGAAAAAAATGAAAGGGCTGCGCCCAGAGGACGAGCGCCACGATCAGGGGAATCGCGACCGCGGCCACCAGAAGGCGGCGAAGAAGTTCCATCAGACCTTTTCCGCCTCACGGCCGTGGTCACCGGAATGAATGTCCCCTTCAGCACCGAAGCGCCGTTGGCGTTCCTGATAATCCATGAGGGCCCTCTTGAGATTCTCTTCCCCGAAGTCGGGCCAGAGGACCGGATCGAAATAAAGCTCCGTATAGGCAATTTGCCAAAGGAGAAAGTTGCTGATGCGATGTTCTCCGCTGGTCCGGATCAAAAGATCCGGCGGAGGAGTCCCTGCAGTATCGAGATAGCGATCAAAATCCTCTTCGGAAAGACGATCCGGCGGGACTCGCCCGGCCCGAACGTCTTCCCCAAACCGGCGGACCGCCGCCAAGATCTCCTCCCGGCCGGAATAGGAAAGGGCCAGAATAAGATCCATGGCCTCCCCCGCCCGAGTACTCTCCTCCACCGCCTCGATCCTCTTGAGAACCGACAGGGGAAGACGGGAGCGATTTCCGATGGTCCGGAACCGGATGGCCTTTTCCTTCATCAGGGACTCCTCCCCGTCGAGATAGTCTTCGAGGAGAGCCATGAGGGCATCCACTTCCGGGCGAGACCTTTTCCAATTTTCCCACGAGAATGCGTAGAGGGTCAAATAACGGACCCCCCAAGCCCGGCAGGCCGAGACCGTCTTCCGGACGGCCTGGGCACCCTGCCTGTGTCCGGCCACTCGGGGAAGCAGGCGTTTTTTTGCCCACCGTCCGTTTCCGTCCATGATGATCGCAAGATGAACGGGGGGCTTGAGAAGCCAGGGTGGGCGTTCTTCTGTTGTCCGATCAGCGGTGGGGCTCATCGTCCGGTCCGACTCCCTTCCGGACGATTCGTGAGGGAGGGTGTCCCGCCGGAGGGTTCGATCGCCTGACGAACCTCTTTGGGCAGGGGAAAGAAGAGGACGGCCCCCTCCTTCACGATCAGATTCTGGATGTTCATGAAGTTGAAGACGGGTTCGGTCCCCACCTCGAGAAGGGGCTGGCCGGTCTTTCTGTCGGCGACGATGGCGATGTCCCGAATAAAATTCTTGACCCGGGTCAGCTCTCCCAGAAGAACCCAGTTGACCCCTGTCCAGCGATAGAAGTAGACCTGGCCGTACTGAAATCCCTGGAAGTTCCCGAACCCCGAAGACATCGGAATGTTTTTGTAGACGATGGCCACCGGGCGCCCCGGATTTTTCGACGACTTCAGGATCAGGATCCGCCCCTTCACCCGAACGCTCCGCGACTGCACCGGAAGAAGGGCGTGAGGACGTCCAAAGACAAAGTGATTGGAGTAGCCCCCTAAAAATATCGGGCTTTTGAATCGCAGGTCTCCACGGCTGTCATAGTATTCGAGATGGTTGTCCGAGGCGATCTTCAGGAAGGCATCCTGGGTTCCCGTCCGAACGGGTTGGGTTCCCAGAAGGGTGATGACCTTGGGCCAGGCCACGGCGGCGCCCTTCTCGAAGTGGTCGAGCTTCCAGCGGAGAAAGTGGATATGTCCCAGAAAGGCCTTGTTCACCCCCATCCTCTGGGCGATCAACCGTGTCTTTCCGTCGGAGAGCCGGACGATGCGGATATACCAGGGGAGGTGCTTGGCGATCCGGCGGAAGGTCTTTCCGTCATAGTCGAGCACATAGGAGTCGGGAGATCCGCCCACAATGTTGGTCACCGCCACCTGTTCGACCCCGGGATGGTCCTTGTCGGGGGGAATGACGGAACCCACCGAGACAAAGACATGGCGATTATAGGGAACCCGGGCATCGGCCTCCCGGTAATGGGTCCGGATCCGGTTACTTCCGATGGTCCCGACGACAATTCTCCGGCCATCGGAGAGGACGGTCACCGGACCAGCGCCCGGAATAAGATTGCCCTCCCCGAGAAAGAAAGGAATCAAAGGAATTCGGACGGTCCGGAGAGGGGCGGAAAGGGGCGGAAGTTTGGCGGCATGAACATCCGGGGAGGCTCCGGCGAGGAGGGATCCCCCCGTGAGGCTCCCGGAGAGAGGATGGACTCCCTTCAGAATCGTATGAAGCGAAAAGGCCTTTTCCCCGCTCAGCGCCCCATCCACATCCAGGTCGAGGACCACCCTGTCCCCGAGCAGGGTGGTGTCCACCAGCACCAGTCCCTGGGCCCCCAGATTTTTTGCCAAAGCCACCCGATAGGCCGGATCGGACAACGACCCCTTCCTCATCTTCCGCATGGCGAGGTCCACCCGAAAGGGATCGACCACGGTGAAGCGACCAGATTTTCCGATGGCCCGGGTCAGATGGCTCATGACGGCAAGGTCGGCGTAACGCGAGGAGGGAACCAGGGCGATCCGGACCAGCGAGGCGGGAAGTCGGTAGCCATCACCAACATTCACCACCCCGGCGCCTCGAAAAATCCCTCGCGCACTGGTCTTCTCCACAGAGCGGACCTCAACCCACCCAACCTTCTCCTCCCGGTGGCCGATGACGATCCCGGTATAGAAATCCCGAAAAGGAGGTCCCGGTCGATAGATCATCACCATGGTGCCGGGATAAAACCCCGCATCCTCCCCATGGTCGAGGATGACCTCCCCTTGGGATCCCCGTCCGGTGACATGTCCTTCGACCGGCGGGTAGAAGGTCTTGAGAATATTGACCACGTCCCGGGAGCGGGCCGTGGTTTCCATGGTGCCCGAGGAGACGGGCGGGGCAGGGGCCGGATGGGCCTCCCCTTGAACGGGAAGGAGCAGAAGGACTAGAAAACCCAGCAAGTAAGCGAAGGGAGGGGTGGCGCGCTCCCGATTTTCTGAGGTCAAGGCGGCTACCCGATTGGCTGTCAAAGGATCCCCGCGATCTCGCCCTCGGCCGTCAGGCCGATACGGGCAAAGGCCGGGTCGGAGGGCAAACCCGGCATCGTTTGAGTCTCTCCGGCAATTGCCAGAACAAAGCCTGCTCCCGAGAGAACCCGAAGCTCCCGGATGGGAAAGGCAAAGCCGAAGGGTGAATTTTTCAGGGCAGGGTCGTGCGAGAGGGAGGCCCAGGTCTTGGCGATGCACACAGGAAAAGTGGCGGCCTCCGTCTTGGCAATTCGTGCCAGCTCGGCTCTGGCGGCATCGGACCACACCACCGAACCGGCCCCATAAATCTTGGTCGCCACGGCGAGGATCTTGTCCTCCACCGGCAACTCCAGAGGATATAACGGACGGAGCGGCCTTGGCATACCATTTTCTTGCTCCGAGGCCTCCAAGACCGCGGCGGCCAGGTTTTTGGCCCCCTCTCCCCCGTCCCGAAAGTGGGTCGAGACCACAGCATCCCTTGCCCCGCAAGAGATTGCCGCCTCCCGGATCGCCCCAAACTCCTCCTCACTGTCCCCTTCCCCGCGATTGATGGCCACCACAACGGGAACATCAAACTGCCGGAGGATTCCGATATGGCGTTCCATATTGGCCAACCCCACCTTGAGGGCCGGAAGGTTGGGACGAGAGAGCTCCGGAGGAAGGGCACGCCCCTGCTTCACCTCTCCCACTCCCCCATGCATCCTCAGCCCTCGGGCCGTCACCACCAGCACCGCCACATCCGGGCCGCGGCCCAGCACCCGACACTTGATGTCGAAAAACTTTTCCCCGCCAAGGTCCGAGCCAAAGCCGGCCTCGGTAACTACGCAGTCGGCAGTGGCCAGGGCGACGCGATCCCCCAGGACCGAGCTGTTCCCGTGGGCAATATTGGCAAAGGGAGATCCATGGATGACTGCCGGCGTTCCCTCGCTTGTCTGCATGAGGTTGGGCCAGAGGGCTTCCCGCAGGAGTGCCGTCATGGCCCCGTCGACCCGAAGATCGGCCGCAGTCAGGGGGCGACCACCCCGGGTTCGGCCGAAGGTCACCCGGGCGATCCTCTGGCCAAGGTCGCTCCAGGAGACGGAGAGGGCGAGGATGGCCATGATCTCGCTGGCCACGGCAATCTCAAAGCGGCTCTCCCGGGGAATCCCGAAGCCTGGCCCTCCCAGACCCACCACCACACGACGCAAGGCCCGGTCGTTAAGATCGACCACTCGACTCCAGGAGACCGTCAGGGGGTCGATATCGAGGGGATTGCCATGGTGGAGGGAGTTGTCGATCGCCGCGGCGAGGAGGTTGTGGGCCGCCGCCACGGCATGGATGTCTCCCGTCAGGTGAAGATTCAGGACGCTTGACGGTTCGACCGTTGAGCGCCCTCCCCCCGCTCCGCCTCCCTTGATTCCGAAGACCGGACCCATGGAGGGTTGCCGGAGGGTCACCACCGTTTTCTTCCCCAGACGGGACAACCCCATCGCCAGCCCGATCGATGTCGTGGTCTTTCCCTCTCCGGCCGGGGTGGGAGTCATCCCCGAGACAAGAACATACCGTGCCGAAGACCGGGTACTTCCCTCGGCAAAACGGGGATCGATCTTTCCGCGACCGGGACCATAGGGGTGAAAGGCCTCCTGCGGGACTCCCAGATCGTGGGCGATGCGGACAAGATTCCCTGGTGTTACCTGTGACTCCGACAAAGACAATCGCTCCTTGTTTCTCAGAAGATATGCTCCCCACGATGCCGTCAGTGGGCTACTCCGGGAAAAGTTTCCCTTCAGGAAAGCGAGGGCCCCCAAGGGCTCCCCTGACAGAAGTCATGGCACCTTCGACAAAAGGTATCAGGAAAGAATATCCGATAGACACAGAGGGTTCAAGCGCCTCTTGGCCCCCATTTGCCGACTTTTCTTACCAGGTTTCGTTCTTGGCCTCGCCGAACTCGCGCTCCTCATGGCGACGTTTTCGCCGCTCCCCCCAGAGCGCAAAGAGAATCCCCCCCTCATAGAGAAGGAGCAGAGGGACGAACATGATCATCATGTTGAGAAAGTCCTGAGTGGGGGAAAGGATCGAGGCCAGAATGGCATTGCCCACAATGGCCCCCCGTCGATGGGCGCGGTAGAAGGTGGAGGAGGCGATGCCCCTCTCTGCCAAAAAGCCCATAATGACAGGAAGTTCAAAGATGAGGCCAAAGACAAAAAGAAATCTTGTCTCAAAGGAGACGGTCCGGTCCACCGACATGAAGGGCCGAAGCCCCTCCCCCAGACCAAAGTGAACGAGAAAGGAGAGGGCAGTCGGGAGGGCCACAAAAAAGGCGAAGGCCACCCCTCCCAAAAAAAAGAGGCTTCCTCCCAGCACCCAAAGAAGAAGGGAACGGCGCTCCGACTTGTAGAGCCCTGGGGCGATAAAGGACCAGAGTTCAAAGAGAAATCCCGGGAAGGCCAGAACAAGCCCGCCGGCCAGGGCCGTCTTGAGGGTCACCCAGAAGGCCTCGGTCGGGGTGGTGAACACAAGAGGAGTCCCCGCCACCTTTCCAAGGAAAGAGACCGCCTTCTCCGAAAAGGGGAAGCTCGCAAGAAAGCCCACCCCCAGCCAGAAGAGCATGCGAAGGATCCGTCGGCGGAGCTCGACAAGATGTCCCATGAAGGGAAGGGGATTTTCGACCAATGGGGCCTCTTCGCTAGCCTTCCGGGACAGGGAGAATCGTTGGCTCTCCCCCCTTCTGATGGCTCTGGGGAAGAGGGCTCCAGTCGGAGGGAGCAGAGAGAGGGGCTCCGACAGAAGAGAGGGTCGCATCGGTCATCAGGGTTTCCCGCACGCCCCGGAGCTCCTCAAGAACAGGAAGAAACATCCGCCTGAGCGCCACAGCCGCCCGCGCGACGCGCTTTGCCACCATAGGCCAGTCCGCCGGCTTCACCAGAAGAAGGAAGAGGAGACCGATAAAAAGAAGATCGGGAAGGCCGATGCCAAACATCGCTAGCTTGATCCTGGTGAGGCATCAAGACGCGATTCGCCCAGAACGATTTTTTCCTTCAGATCCCGTTTTTCCCATTTGAGACGGGTGATCTCCCGGTTTTCCTCCTCCGTCAGGATCCCCCGGCGCGAGAGTTCGGCCAGGCGGGTGTCCAAGGCATCGTGACGGGTCTTCATCGCTTCAATCTCGTGGCGTTTCTTGGCGGCATCATCCATCGGAGAGACTCCTTCATCTTAAGATGTGGCGACATCGCTCAGCGGCTCCCGGAGGGGCCTTCGAACCATGACAACTCCGTCTTCCTTGGGGTTCTGATAGTACCCCTTTCGAACGCCTTCGATGGTAAATCCTAAGGAATAGTAAAGAAACCTGGCCGCTCGATTGGATTCCCGCACCTCGAGGTAAGACGCGGCCACGCCCTGCGAATCGAGGTCGGACAGGTAGGAGGCGAGAAGCCTCCGGCCCAGACCCCGTCTTCGGTCTTCCTGTCTGACATAGAGAAGGTGGATCTCGGCTTCGGCATCGAGAACCCAGCCCCCCACTATCCCCACGAGGGCGGCCTTGGCGGGATCGACAATTCCGGAAAATCGTCCAAGCCGGCCGGCGGCAAATTCGGCCACAAGGGCCGGTCCCGCTCCAAAGGCTTGCCTGTCGTCAGACGGCATCTCCAGAAGGAATTTTTCGACCATGGCGGGCCAAAGGCCTGTCGTCAGGTCGACGATTCGGGGGGGGGACAAGGGGGAGGAGAGGTCCTCTCGCATGGGCAAGACTCCGGCACGTTCGTGGGTGTTCGGCGCTGTTCCGGACAGGGCCTATCTTATCCGTTAAAGGCCGATTCCTGCAAGCGGCCCCTTTCTCCAGACAGAGGTCTTCCCATGGGAAGACCTCCTTTCCTTATGAGCAGACAGAATCCCGTCCATAGAGAAGGTCGGAGAAGTCTCCCCCTCCCCCCTCCCTTTTTTCAGAAAAGGCCAAGCTTCCCATGACGCTTGCCGAAGGATAAAGAAGGAGAGGAGGGGCAAGAACGGTTCCCTCGGGAGGAACGCTTGAACGAAGGTGGACCACGCCGGGTCCGACGAGACCCACATTCCCTGGAGGAAGATTGTCCAGCACACTCTGGGGAGAGCTGGCCCGGCCCGAGAATACATCTCCCGCCTCAGAGGAGGGGATCCTCACGGGAGACTCCTCCCCGGAGAGCCGAAAAAGAGCGGCATTGACCTCACCCCTCTTGGCATCGAGAAGGACGGCAAGATGGCCGGCCTTCCCCCGAAAAAGAGGGAGTCCCTGATGGGCCAGAACCTCAAAGGGAGAAATTGTCAGGTGGGGAACCTTGAGGGCATGGGCCAGACCCCGGCAAAAGAGATGTCCCACCCGAATGGAGGTATAGGTCCCGGGCCCCCGGGAGGAAGCGACAAAGGCCAGTGACTCCCGGGGGACATCGGTGCAGTTAAGGAGCGTGTCGAGAGCCCGGACGAGAATCTCGGAGGCTCCTCCCGGACGAAAGACCGTGAAGCGGGAGAGGGTCGACGCCTCCTTCACCAGGGCCAGATCGACCCACTCCGTGGAGGTCTCGATCGACAGGTGAATCATCGGGGAACCCCCGAGGAGGACGACTTTTTCTCGGACGGCTGGGGCTTTTCAAGAAAGGCCAGCGCCGCCCTGAGATCATTCACCGGGTGGTAAACGAGTCCGCGGGGAAGGGCTCGCGCCTTTCCTGACGGAAGCACCGGGCCGACCATATGGGAAAATCCCAGCCGGGCCGCCTCGTTCATTCTCTCGTAAATCCCGGGAATCCTTCGAACCTCTCCGGCGAGCCCCACCTCTCCCACCACCACCCACCCCGCGGGAAGGACGAGCTCCCGGACACTGGAGACAACCCCCAGGGCAATCCCCAAGTCCAGAGCCGTCTCCTCGATCTCCACCCCTCCCACGACATTCAGATAGAGATCCATTCCCGAGAGGTCGAGGCCAATTCTTCGGACGAGGACCGCCGTCAAAAGGGCAAGGCGATTGGAGCTGACTCCCTGGGTGACCCGTCGGGGCATGGGAAGGGAGGTGGGAGCGGCCAGGGCCTGGAGCTCCACCAGGATGGGGCGGGAACCCTCCATCCCGCAGACCACGGTGGAACCGGGGCGGCCGGGATCTCTGCCTTCGAGAAAGAAGGCCGAGGGATTCGTCACCTCGACAAGCCCTCCCTCCTCCATTTCGAAGAGCCCGACCTCCTGAGTGGGACCGAAGCGATTCTTGGCCGTTCTGAGGATCCGAAGGGGCTGCCCACGCTCCCCCTCCAGATAGAGGACGGTGTCCACAAGGTGCTCCAGAACCCGCGGGCCGGCAATGGTTCCGTCCTTCGTCACATGGCCGATGACAAGGGTGGTCACCCGGGAGCGCTTGGCAAACTCAAGGAGGGTGGCGGCCGTCTCCCGAAGCTGGATCACCGACCCCGCCGACTGGGTCCATTCCGGAAGGAAGACGGTCTGGATGGAGTCGACGATGAGAATGTCGGGAGAGAGCCGGGCCGCTTCGGCCAGGACCAGAGAGAGATCGGTCTCCGGCAGGAGGTAGAGGCCGGAGTGCTTTTTCTTTCCTGCCTCGAGCCGGTCGAACCGCATGCGGATCTGCTCGGGGGACTCCTCCCCACAGACCACCAGAACGGTCTTCTCCCGGGCCAGGTTGGAGACGACCTGCAAGACAAGGGTCGACTTTCCGATGCCAGGGTCTCCCCCCAGAAGGATGAAGGAGCCCGGAACGATCCCGCCTCCCAGCACCCGGTCAAACTCCGAGAGACCGGTCGAGCTCCGGGGGAGCTCCCCCACCACCACCCCGGAAATGGGGAGAGCCCGGCTCTCGCTCGATGTGCCCGTCGCCTCCCGGACATAGCGGTCAACACGTCCTCCGGGACTTTCCTCCGGCACGAGTCCCTCCGGGGCCTCATGGCATGAAGGGCAAAATCCCATCCATTTGGGAGAGCGATATCCACACGCAGGACAGCGGTAAGACTCCTGATCCTTCTTTGCCACCTGACCTCCCTTCACCTGTGCTACACTTGGGGGCATGCGCATCGCACGTTCATTCGCCGAGCTCAGGAGCTTTCTTCCCGCCTTCCGCCCCCACCCGCTCTGTCTTGTCCCGACCATGGGCGCCCTTCACGAGGGCCATGGGGCGCTGGTCGACCGGGGACGGTCGGAGGGAGGCTTTGTCGCCGTCTCCATCTTTGTGAACCCCCTCCAGTTCGGTCCGACCGAAGATCTTGGGCGATATCCCCGCACCCCCGAGAAGGACATCGAATTCCTCGAAAAGAAAGGGGCAGATCTGGTCTTTCTTCCCTCCCCCGAGGAGATTGTTCCCCGCGACGCCACGATCACGGTCAACCCCGGCCCCGTGGGAGCGCTTTACTGCGGAGCTTCCCGCCCGGGCCACTTCGAAGGGGTTCTGACCATCGTTCTCAAGCTCTTTCACCTCTTCGGCCCGGATCTCGCAATCTTCGGAGAAAAAGACCGGCAGCAGCTCTTTCTGATCCAAAAGATGGCCCGAGATCTGGCGCTCCCTGTTCGGGTCATCGGCCACCCCACCATCCGGGAGAGTGACGGACTGGCCCTCAGCTCAAGGAATCGCTACCTCAACACAGAGGAGCGCAGGAGGGCGACCCTCTTCCCCCACCATCTCACGACCACCAAGAGACGATGGGAAGAGACTCCTCCCCTCACATCCGAAGAGCTCGACAGCTTAAGAACCGACCTTGAAGGGAAACTCTCCCGGGAGGGATTTGTCGTGGACTACGTGGCCTTTGTCGACCCCGACACCTTTCGGGAGGCCACGCTTCCCCTTCCGCGGAGGGTCATCCTCCTCGCGGCGGTCTTTCTGGGGAAAACCCGACTGATCGACAACGTTGTCATCGAAGCGGACCTCTCCCGTGTATAGCCACCCTACAGGGGCACTCTATGTGGTGGCCACGCCCATCGGGAACCTGAAGGATATCACATTCCGCGCCCTCGAGATCCTGAAGGGGGTGCATTTTGTGGCCGCCGAAGATACCCGGGTCACCCGCTCCCTCCTCGACCACTACGGAGTCGAGACCCCCTGCGTTTCCTATAACGAGCACAATCGGACCGAAAAAACCCCCGTCTTCCTTCACCGTCTGGAAAAGGGAGAGTCGATCGCCCTGGTCTCGGATGCGGGATCCCCCCTGATCTCCGACCCCGGATCGTTTCTTGTGGAAGAGGCGCTCGACCGGGGGCTACCCGTCCACCCTGTGCCGGGAGCCTCCGCCCCCATTGCCGCCCTATCCTGCTCGGGGCTCTTCCGTCAGGGATTTTACTTCGGAGGATTCCTTCCCAGGAAGAGGAGCGAGATTCTGAAGGAGGCGGAGAATATCCGCCATCGTCCCGACACCCATATTTTTTTCGAGTCGCCTAACAGGATAGAAAAAAGTCTGGAGATCATCAGGGAGGTCCTGGGAGAGAAGCGACGGGTGGCCGTGGCGAGAGAGATGACAAAGCGCCACGAGACCCTGTGTCGGGGGACGATCGGGGAGGTTCTCGCGTGCCTCGGCCGATCCCCCGTCAAAGGGGAGATCGTCCTCGTCATCGAGGGCTGGGAGGAAGAGGAGGAGACCGTTCTTGCCGATATTCCTCCCCCGGTGATGGCCGCCCTTTCCGAGCTGCCGCTCCCCCCCTCGGAAAAGGCCCGATTTCTTTCGCGGGCCTTCGGGGTCGACCGAAAGTCGGTTTACCGCCTCCTGGGGAATCTTCCGGAGAAAGGGTGATCAGGCTTTTCGCACGAGAATCTCATAGAGCCCGTCGGGTCGCGGGGTTGTTTTCAGAAGGGCATGCCCCTCCTCCTGGACCGAGCGGGGAACATTGGCAATGGGCTCCCCCGGATCGAGAACAACCGCCAGTGTTTGACCTGAGTCCATCGTCTCGAGTTTCAGCTTTGTCTTGACGAAGTTGAAGGGACACTTCACCCCGCGCAGATCGATCGTGGCATCGGGAGCCGAATCGGAGCTCCCCCCATTCTCTGTTTGACTCATTCTCCACCCCTCCATGTTTTCAGCTGGATGCTATTGGCCCGAAAGGAATCTCCCGACCGTGATGGGCGCCTCCACATGGGCACTGACGCGGTGGCGAAAGTGGCGAACGACCACATTTCGGGCATGCCATTCACTGCAGTCCCGAAGCAGGAGCGCCCCCATATTTTTGGCCGGATCATAGAAAAATGGATCCGAGACCCGGCAGGCGGCCTTGACCTCGGCAAGTGAGTGGGGACCCGTCTCCCAAAAGGGGAGAAGGATCAAATTGCGCCAGTTTCCCGGATCGATAACCTTGGCAATCTCTTCGATCCCGGCCACCGAGAACCCACTCTCGGTCCAGAATCGGGAAAAGCGAAAATGCGATGACGTAAGGGACTGGGCATGCGAGACCAAGGCCGTGGAGATTTCACGAATGAACCGGTTCATTCTCACGAGGCCGCCGGCGGCCAGGGCACTCACCGGCACCGGGATCTCCCCCAGGGGATGCACTCCTCCCACGAAGACAGAAAACCGGATATGAACCTCGTTTCCAATCCGGATCCCCCGCTCCCTGAGAACAGGTGTCCCCGTGGCGGTGGCTCCGGTCTTCATCCCCGGACGCTTCCACGTCAGTCCCGCCGCAGCCACCCCTTCCGTAATTTCCCCTTCGATGACATCTCTCTGCCACTTTTTGTTGCGGAAGGCATAAAAAAGCTCGTAGACCTGAATCCGGTTGTCCGTCAAGGGGAGCCCGGTTCTCCTCGAGAATCCTGAATTTCCCCGGAATTCTTCAGAAAACTGATCGAGAAGCTTGGTGACGACGAATTCGGTCTCCATATCCTCAACCCACCGGTCAAGGGCCGATCGAAGAGCCTTGGGGGAAACCTCTGTTAAACGTGCCGTCTGTTCTCTGACCCGGCTCGGATCCTCTCCGGGAAGCACCACAAGAAACCGTCCCCAGGGAAACCCCAAGAAGACCAATCCCAGAATCGATGTGTCGAAAAGAAAGCCGGAACGGAGAAGGAAAAGGTCCGCAGTGACGGGCTTCTCCTCTTTCAAAAGCTCCCAAAAAGCCTTGAGGTGCATCTTCTCTGCGGGGGCGGCGGCCTCTTCCATAAAGCTTCGGAATCTGTCAATATTCGACCCGAGAACCCCGTCCGGCCAGATCATGCGAAGTGGAGGCGCCGACAGTATGACCTCATAGCTCTGATAGAAGAGGGCCATGTTGGAGCCGAGGACCTTGGCGAGGTCCTCGAGCTCGTCTCCCGGGGGAAAGGCCGATCCAAAAAGGGCCCCTTTCAGGGGTCTGTGACTCAGAATCAAAGAGACATCCTTAAAATGAGAACTACACCTTCAAAAAAGATCTCCCTTTGGGAGAATCTTTCGTTATCATTCCTTTCTCTTCTTTCCTACGCCTTAATTCGCCTTTACGTGGCAACGCTCCGGAAAACCTATATCGATGCGGAGGGCTACCGGAGACAATATGCAGACGAAGAGGGGATGATCATTGCCTTCTGGCACAACCAGCTCCTGACGATGCCCCTTTTTTATTTCGGAAGGCCCCTTGGACTCTCGACACTGATTTCCCTGTCCAAAGATGGAGAGCTGACCTCGCGCATTCTGAGGCGATGGGGGATTGGGGCCGTCCGGGGATCCTCCCACCGAGGAGGAGTCGCTGCCCTCAAGGAGCTTCTCCGTCTTGCCAGAGACCCCCGGCACCATATTGCCCTGACGCCTGACGGCCCCCAGGGACCACCGTTCGTCGTCAAGGACGGCCCCCTGATTCTGGCCGGACGGTCCGGCCGTCCGATTATTCCCCTTGCGGTGGCCTACCAACGATACACACAGCTTAAAAGCTGGGACGGGTTTATCGTCCCCTTTCCCTTTACAAAAGCTTACTTTGTTTCCGGGGATCCTGTCCATATAACGGAAGAGCTCGACCCCGAAGGGCTTGACCGGGCCAGAGCACGGCTGACTTCCGCCCTTCACAGGACCAATGCTCGAGCCATGTCCATGAGAACCCCCAAGGAGGGACTCGCCTCTTGATTGGGCTCCTCACCTTGCCGGAAAATAGATCGGAAAGAGTCTCACACTCTTCCTATCGGAAACAGGAAGAAAAACCAACAGAGCCCTTTACCTTCGCTAAGGAGATCCCTTGTCCCATTCGCTCCAGAAACACTGCACCCGCATGATCACCGGAGCCCTTCTTCTTCTGGGCTTGGCATCCTGCGCCTACCAGCTCCCTCCCCAGCCCACGGCATTCATTACCCGCCAGGAACCGGACAGGCTCTCTGAAATTCTGGTTCACACCCCTCTTCCCAACGGAAGGGTCGCCGTCCTGGGTGGTCAGATCCTCCGCCGTTACGACGGCCCCACGGGACGTTACTTTCTGATCCGGGACTTACCCCTGGACGAGGATGCCTATCCTCACCCACCGGCGGGCAAGATCCACATCGATCCCAATCAGGAGTTCATTCTCTTTACCCCGGCGATGCACATCCTGGGGGAACACCGGGCAAAAAAGAAGCGCTCCAAGAGCGCCTTTGTGGTCTTCGGACGTGAAGAAAACCGGACGATCACCATGGGACCCGGCCATATCGTCACGGCTGTGGGCGAGATCCATGGCATGGCCGCCTTTCCTCAGGGAAAGGACCGGAAACACTATCTGCTTCTCGTCAGCCAGTATGTCATGCTCTGGTCGAAGGCCCGAGCGGAGGACTACCCTCTTGTCACGAAAATGCCTTAAAAAAGTCCATGGCAGACAGCTGCCATGGACACTTTCTTGCCACACTCGAAAAGGCTCCGTATAATCGGAACGTCAAACATCCTTCTTCCCAAGCTCGGGTGGCGGAACAGGCAGACGCAGCGGACTCAAAATCCGCCGGTGGTGACACCATAGGAGTTCGATTCTCCTCCCGAGCACCAATGCTTTCCATAGAAACTCAAAAAATTTCGGATCATGATCGTTTTCTGGAGGTCTCGATTTGCTCCCGGTGAGATTTCGCGTTTCGGTCCGAAGCGAATCTCGCCTCCGGACGCCTGGCCGGCGAGGCCGTCTCCCCCGGAGGGGGACGGGAGAGTCTAGTCAGTGGGGTCTGGATTGTTGCAGAAACGTTCCCTGATCTTGGCCAGGTCTTTTTCAGCGTCCTCTCGGCTTAAGTAGATCGCCAGGGGAGAGTTCACGATCTTGTCATGGAAGGTGACGGAAAACACGATCTCGGTTTTGCCGTCCTCCCGGAAAGAAAGAGTGAACGCCCGAAAAAGAATTTCCGATCTAATTTCCGAAAATTCGAGGATTGCCTTATTCTCCTGCCCCTCCTGCTGAATATAAACCGTCTTTTTCTCAAACATTATCCACCCCCCTTCCCAAACCCAATTCGTCTCACGATTGTTTTGCCGGTTTCTCCCAAATCCGCCAGATCAAGTTTCGTCTTTCCTGTCTCCGCGGCCCGGGACAGGGCCTGAATGATCCTTTTTCGGGCCGTCCGGGGATTTTGGCTCAAGGCGCGACACACATCTTGATTGATTTCCTCGCCAAACCGCCCGATCAATCCATATTCGTCAAGAATTTCAGAATAGATTTCCGGGATGATCGCATCGATCATCTCTTCCCTTGTTGGCTCCCGGACCTCAATCACGGAAAACCGGGAGAGAAGCGGATCGGACACTTTTCGAAGATCGTTGGCCATGGTGATCCAAAGCATATTTGACGCATCGACGGGCCAGTCCAGGGCCTCGTCGGTGAAGCTCCGCGCCGTCCGGGGTTCGAGGAGGTTCAGAAGAACGTCGGGGATGGATTGATCGGCCCCGGCTTCTGCCTTGTCAAGCTCGTCGAGGATCATCAAAGGATTTCCGACTTCTCTAAGAAGTAGATCGAGGATCGCCCCGGGCCGCCCGGAGGCTTAAACCAAAGAAGCGCCTGTTAAGATAAATCCACTTGTGGCTTGTGCCATGTTCACCGTCCGGGATCCCAAGCGTTTTTGCGAGTTCAAGGACGAACGATGTCTCACCGACCCCTGGCGGACCCGCCAGAAGAAGGGGGGGGGAAGAGAAGGGCTTTCCCTCCGGCCCGAGCGAGAGCCGCCTGGTCACGGATGAAATCTCCGGCCTCCCGAAAATTCGGAAACAGTCTCCCGAGGCGTTCGAAAGCCTCCGGACCTGGTGGAGGGGCCAGGGGGAGGCGGGAGGATTCGAGAAGCCGTTGGGCGAGGGGAACCCAATGCCCCTCAGCCTTCCCCTTCTCGGCCACCCCTCGCCGCCGAGCCAGTTCCTCCCGAAAGGCATCAAGCTCGCGCACAAGATCGACGAAGAGGGCGGGGTCCGCCGCTTCCTCCTTTCGGTCCTGAGGGCGGAGGGGGCCGGTCAGACCGGATCCTGCCGGTCTAATAAAAATCTCCATTGAGCCTCTTGCAAAACTCTGAGCCAGCATAAATATGATTAATTAAAGTGATTGTATTGTGAATTATTGTTTATTTACAATAATTTAAATTATTTACATAATCCCTCTCGTTCTCAACCGAAGGAGGAAGAACGATGATGAACAAGCTCAGTAGTGGGGAGTTTGTGATAGACTGTTTCCAACGATCATTCCCTGATAAGCGGAAGGAGTCCAATGATGAAAACGGAAACGACAATTCCGGAAGATGTCAAAGTGCGGGGAAGTATTATTCACTCTCCCATCCGCTGGCCCGAAAACCCTTCTTCAAAACTCGATTTCCTGGACTTGGAAATTCCTGGAAAAAGCCTCTCCGAAATCATAAGCGAAGACCGTGGCGACCGCTCTATATCTTGATTCCAGTGCTATCGTCAAATTTTATGCCCATGAGCCCCACTATCAAAATGTGCGCCAGTGGGCTGAAGATGCCAATATTCTCGTCACATCGGAAATAGCATACACAGAGGTCGTCTCGGCGTTCTCCCAAAAAGTCCGAAGTGGGGAAATAGGTTGGGACCACGTTTCAAAGATTCTCCCGAAACTCAACCAGCTTTGGTTCGGAAGACTTGCTGTGGTTCGCATTGATCCCATGGAAGCCGCCCAATACGTCCTATCTCCTACACTGCCCTTGAGAGCAATGGATTCTCTCCATCTTCATGCGGCCATAGCCTTCAGATCCCAATTATCCGATTACTCCTTCATATTCTGTTCTTTTGATCGCCGCTTGGTACAAGCGGCCCAAGTGTATGGATTTCGTGTTCTCGATGAAGCGGCTGCGACACGTGGAGAGCCCCTCAAATCTAACCCTCTCTGATGAGGAGAACACGATTGGTGGGGAGAAGATTCCTCTGGATCCGGCCATAAAGGAGCGATATAAAAAGCGCTCGGGAGCGGAGCGGGTGTTTTCCCGGCTCAAGGAGGAATTCGAAGTGACCTTCGTCCAGGTCCGGGGGCATCGAAAAGTAACCGCCCACGTGATGTTTTCCGTGTTGGCGCTCACGGCCGACCAGCTTCTCCGGCTCGTCGCGTAATCTTCCGGAGCGCGGTCCGACAAGAAGAGGTGTTTTGAACCTCCGAGAGGAGGAAAGAGGGGATCTTTGCCCTCAAGACGCCTCTGTTTTGCGAATTTAAGGAAAAATGCCCTCTTTCGAGGAAACTCACTCTAACGATGTATCAGGAAAAATCTATCTACAACAACGCCCCGGAGTTTTGCAAGAGGCTCTCGACACACATGTTGACCGAACTGAAGTCGGTTTCAATTGTTTGGCGGCTCTTCCACGGCCCCACCATCTGCCCTCCGGTTGACGCTTCCTTGACCGTTTCGACTCCACTGCGTAACACAAGTTAGACCTTCCCGTCATATGACGCGACTACTCTCAGGATCGATGACAGCCATCCACCACGATCCGGGAGGTCGCCATGTCTTTATCCTTGTCCCCAGTTCTGGCTCCCCTTCGCTCCTCTCCGCTCAAAGTCTCTTGGGCCCGAAACGAAAAGGATCTCCTTCGTGCCCAAAAGCTCCGGGCTCTGGCCTTTGGATTTTCTCCGCCCGGGACTCCCGAGCCCCTTATCGTCCCGGAACAGGACAGGTTCGATGCCTTTGCGCGTCACCTGATCGTCGTCGATACCGACCGGGACTTGTGTGTCGGCACCTACAGGATTCTCGACTTTCGGGGAGCAGAAAGGGCCGGAGGTTTTTATACCGGAACTGAGTTCGACATCTCGGCTCTTACGCCATTTCTCGAGCACACGGCGGAGCTCGGACGCTCGGCCGTCCATCCGGACTATCGGAACGGTGGCGTCATCTCCTTGCTCTGGTCGGCCCTGGCCAGAATCCTCATGAAGGAGGAGATCCGGTATCTCATGGGATGCGCCAGTTGCGATCTGACCGACCCCTCGCTCGATCTGGACCGCATCTACACCTACCTTCGACTAGAGGCTTGGGGAGAAGAGCGCGAAGCCGTCGTTCCCTACCGTCACTACCCCTGCCTCTTCCGGCCCACACAGAATCCCACCCCCCCATCCCTTCCTCCCCTTCTCAAGGGCTACGTAAGACTCGGAGCGCGGATTCTGGGGGAGCCTTCCCACGACCCCGTCTTCCAGACGGCCGACTTCCCCGTCTGGCTCTCCGTCAACGAAACCTCGGGACGTTACGCCCGGCACTTTTTCAGGTCGCGCCGACGGTCCATCCGAGGCGGGCAGTCCGAATGAAGAACGCCTCTCACACCTCCTCCCGCCCCCTTCCCCGAACGATTCGTGGTCTCCGGGCCTTCCATGTGGCGACCCATGTGGTCGGATGCTTTCTTCTTCCGGCTGCGGAACGGCCGCCCTCCGCAAAAAGCCGAGATGCCCTCTCGCTCTGGTGCCAACGACTTCTTGCAAAGTTTGGAGTCGAGGTGACCGTGGAGGGAGCTCTCCCGGGTGCCGGTCCCTTCCTGATCGTCTCCAACCATATCTCCTGGATGGACATCCCCCTCATCCGCCATCTCTTTCCGGCGCAGTTCATCGCCAAAGAGGAGATCTCCCTCTGGCCGGTCATCGGCGCCGGTGCCAAAAGAGCCGGGACACTCTTCATCTCAAGAGAAAAACTCTCCTCCCTTCACGCCACCCTCGATCAAGTCTGTCAAAGCTTCGGCCGGGGAGAATCCGTCGTTCTCTTTCCCGAAGGAACCACCACGACCGGCGAGGGGCTCCTCCCCTTCCGAAGTGGCCTCTTCCAGAGCGCTCTGCGAACCGGTATCCCGATTCTCCCGGTCGCCTTGCGCTATACTACCCTCGCGGGTCACACCAACCCTGCAGTCTCCTATACCGGCGGAGAGAGCTTCGGGCGCTCCTTCTGGAGAACTCTCGGCGAACCTCGAATCATAGCCCGCCTCTCCCTGTGCCAACCGATTTTCCCAGGGAAGACCTCGAGGAAAGATCTGGCGGCCGAGGCCCGACAGGCCATCCTGTCTGCCCTTTCCGGAAGAGGTTCCGCCGACAGGGTGAGCTCAATCCTACATTGTCGCCCCGAAGCTTCCCGGGAAGCGGCCTCACCCCTGACCCTTCCCTCTCCCCCCCTTTCCGGAGGATCCCCGATCGCCTTATGACGGCATGAGGAGACCGGGGCGACATCAGGAACATTCCTCAAGACCGGCTCTCGGGCTCTTCGTAGCCCCGAAGGAAACGGGTTAGCGTGCGGCAATGGCACGGCGGGTCTCAGGACAGATCGAGAATTCTTTGCCCAGAGCCTCCCCTCGGCCCCTCTTTAGAAAAATCTCTTTTCATTTCGCCCCCGTTCCTCTATGATCTAGATCATAGAGGATGTTTTTTTGTTTGGAATAAAACATTTACGCAAGGATGTCATGAGCACTCTTCCCGTCAGACTCCGTATCGCCGCCTATCCCGTCTCGCTCTTGCTGCGCATTTTCCGCCGGTTCAATCGATGCCAGGTCATCGGATTCGAGGAATACCGCCAGAGACTCTCTCGGGGAGAACATGTACTGATTGCCTTCTGGCACAACCAGGGGCTCTTCATGCCCTTCGTCTGGTTCGGCAAACCCGGACGAATCAAGCTGATCGTCTCCCAGTCGAAGGACGGCGATCTCATTGCCTCTCTCCTGCTCTGGTTCGGGATCGAGAACATCCGGGGATCCTCGAGCCGGGGAAGCACCTCTGCCCTCAAAGAGCTTCTTCGCCTCGACCGGAAGGAAACAGACTCGATCGTCTTTACCCCCGACGGTCCCAAGGGGCCCATCTACAAGGTCAAGGACGGGATCGGCTACCTCGCCATGTCCTCCAAAAAGCCTCTTTATCTCCAGAGCGTCCGCTGTACAAGGATGATGGAGCTCTCCTCCTGGGATCGATTTCGCATTCCCCTTCCCTTCGGCAGGGCCACATGGATCAGCTCTCCGGGCCTTTACCTTTCGGGGCGTCCGGATTTGACCCTCGAGGAGGCGGGACGGATCATTGAAGAGGGGCTCAATTTCGTCAACAGGATAACCGAGGCCCTTTCGGCGCAACAGATCACAGAAAAAGAGGCTCGTGCGATCCTCGACCCCAAGGCCCTGCCGTGGCTCCCCTACAGCACCCCTGCGCACCCCATGGTCCGAACTGATGAGCTCGCTCCCTCCGCCTCTTTTACAAGGCGAATGGACGGAGGCCCCCTCTGACTGCGCCGAGAAGAATCGAAAATTTCCTGATGAATTTTTCAAGATTCGGGAGTATAATGAAAGGATACCTGAATTTTTTTCAGCCAGGACCCGGAACGGGTTTCTCCGTTCGGGAGAGCCCCCGAAGAAGTGGGTCAGGACATTCACGAAAGGATTAGGACAGAGTGCAGCTTCCCCTTGAACGACTCAGACATCATATCGACGGATATAACAGACTGGCCGACGACTCCAACTGGAACCGGTTCAAGTCCCTTCACTGGAACGAGCTCAACCCGTCCCTTCTCACCGAAGGCCAGAAGAACGCGGTCGTCTTCGTCACCTACGTGGAAGATCACCTGCCCGGATACTTCTCGGAATACCAGTCCCTCTTTCCCATCGAGACCGACTCCATGGCCCGCTCCCTCCACAACAGGGAGCTCTTTCACTTCACCGTCCGCTGGGGTCTTGAAGAGGATCGCCATGCCCAGGCGCTGGCGCTTTACCAGTACCATGCCGGCATCGAACCCGACCGGGACCGCCTCGAGGAAAAACTGATCCTGGAAAACCGCAAGTCCTTCAGCATCGGATTTTCCCAGCCCGTTCAGGTCTTCACCTATACCCTGCTCCAGGAGAAGGCCACCCAGCTCTACTATCAGAGCCTCTCCCGGGTGGTCAAGGAGCCGGTCTTAAACCGCCTGCTCATCTACCTCACCAAGGACGAATCCCGCCACTTCGGCTTTTTCAGCGAGATGGTGGACTCCTTTGTCGAATCCTACGGGGAAAAGGTCCTCTCCATGATCGAGGAGGTGGCGCTCAACTACAAGATGCCCCTCCACAACACCATGGAAGACTATCGTCGGCGGGCGATCCTGATGGCCCGCGAAGCCCCCGGGTACGACCGCATGCTCCCGCAGAAGGTCCTCATGCGCCAGCTCAAGCGGTTGGGAGAGCGGCTCCCCGATCTCTCCGACAAGATCGATGCGTCGGTCTCGCGCATGATGGAGGCCCTGCGCATCACGACCATCGAAGGCGTGGCCTGACCCCCGAGCCTCGCCCTCTCTGAGATCGCCTCTCGGCCCCCGGAGAGCTGAATCTCATGTGTCATGAGGATCCGGTATGGCCGAAGCCTCCCTCCCCCCGGGCCGTCGACTCGCCCAGATGTGACACCGCGATCAGATCCACCAAAAACACCGGAAGAAACAGGAGCTGGGCGATCCTCTCGCCCGGTTCGACGGTGTAGGTCCGGTCTCCGTCGTTCGCCAGGATCACCCCGATCTCCCCGTGATAGTCGGAGTCGATGACCCCGATCCCCTGGGCCACCCGGATTCCGTGTTTCAACGAGAGCCCCGAGCGGGAGGCGACAACCCCGACAATCCCGGGATCCCGAATGTCGAGGGCGATTCCTGTCCCCACCAGATGTCTTTTTCCCGGGGGAATCTCCAACGGCTCAACAATGGCCGCCCGAAGATCGAGTCCGGCCGACCCGGGGGTGGCCCGGGAGGGGAGCCCGGCACCGGAAGACTCCCTGAGAACGCGAACCCCAATCTCCCTCCTCCCCCCTTCCTTCCTCTCCCCGGTCATGGTTCCGCCTTTCCGGGGGCGACGCTCCCGTGGGTCTTCGCCCCCTCGTTCGACAATGCTGCCCCGACCTGCCCAACAGGCCCGACAGAAATGTCCAGCGAGGAAAAACGTCCGTACACATCCCGAAGGGAGAGATGGATCGTGCCCTTTGTCATGTCCGTCCGGAAAAAGACCCACCCCGACGTCGTCGAGCCTGCGGGGAAGACTGTGGGAAGCCCCAGACGAACCAGTCGCCCCAGCTTCGACCGGCTCTCCTCCACCAATCTGCGATCCATGAAGATCG
>JAJZHW010000026.1 GCA_021810805.1 Nitrospirota bacterium | reverse complement strand
GGATCTTCTCTTTCCTTTTGACTCCTGGAGAACAAGACAATGTACACGGTGATCGACCTGTTAAGGGATCAGGGTATTGAAAAAGGGATTGAGAAAGGAATTGAACAAGGGTTCGAGAAAGGGATTGTGAAAGGGATTGAGGAAGGCCGGCAGGAGGGTCGCCAAGAGGGCCGGCAGGAAGGCCGAATGGAGGGCCGAATGGAAGATGTTGAAAAGCTCCTCCTCAAGAGAGTCCTCTCTCCCGAGGAGATCGCCTCTGTCCTGGAGGTCGATCGCGCCTGGGTCGAGGAGATTGCCCGGAAGGTGTCCGGGAGGGAATGATCTCGAAAATATCTTTCAAGATGGTCAACCCCCAAGGGATGAGGATTGACCACGCTGATTGACTCGTTCATGGTGGAGGGTCGCTCCCCAATTTCTTCAACATGTCCATCGAACATGGAGATCGACCCAAGTGGTCGAGGACGCCTCTTCTCTGAGGATCAACTCCTCCCTTAACACAGACGAACTGCCTTCTCTCTCTTGCGCCCCCCTCAGGGAACATGGACTTTCGCCAAAGAATCGGCATCCTCCCTATCGCCCCCCCCGAAAAGCCCCTTTCTTTCCCTCGGCCGCAACCCACCCCACTCCCCCCATGATCAGCAGGGCCCCGACCCCCTCGACAAGGGTCACCCGTTCCCCGAGAAAGACACCCGCCATTGCCAGCGTCACCACCGGACCGAAAAATGAGAGAAGAGCCGCCCGGCTCGATCCGATGATCGAGATCCCCACGGTCATGAAAAAAGTGGGAAGGGCCGTGGAAAAGACCCCCATGGCCCCGATCAGGAGAAGGGCCTTCCGGTCGGCCGCCGCCGGATGAAAGTGTCCGGCAAGGAGGGATTGAAGGAGAAGGGCGGCGGTGGCGACCACCATGACAAGCGAGGTCAGATAGAGAGGATCGACGCGGCGAACGAGGTGCTCCACGCCGACGAGATAGACGGCGTAAAAGATGGCACTTCCCAGCACAAGGAACATGCCCGTGCGCAGATCCGGATCGGCGGTGACCTTGCCGCCCGCCACGATGGCCAGCCCCCCGTAGGCCAGGAGCGATGCCAGGATTTCCCGAAGATGGATCCCCCGCCGGCCCAGCAGCGCGGAAAGGAAGACCACGAAGGTGGGGTAGAGAAAGAGGACCAGACGTTCGAGGCCCGCCCCGATCCGGAGAAGCCCCTCGAAGTCCAGGAGGGCCGAGACATCGAATCCCAGAAGACCCAGCAGAACAACCTTCCAGAAGTCGGGATCCCGAGGACCGGGACGTGCGAGCGCTCCCTTGCGACCGAACCAGACCATCCCCACCAGATAGACCGGAAGAACGGAAAGCATCCGCAAGTCCAACACTGTGGAAGCCCCCACTCCTTCCTTATAGGCCAGCTTCGCCAGGATCCCCTTGGCGGCAAAGCCGGTGGCCGAAAGCAGTACAAGGAGAACCCCCAGCCGAAGGCGGGAGGAGGGAGCAGCCGGAGAGCGGGAGGGATGAGAGTCGGACATTGGCCGATTCTACCATGGAGGATGTCCCGTGAGGGGAGCGACCGCTCCGACATAGGCCGACTGAGTCGAGAAGGTGATTTTAGCCGAAGATTTCGCGAACGACTTTGTGAGCAAGATCCCGGTTGTCATGCATGTTGAGGTTCAAGACAACCCGTCTGGATGTCCGGGGGCGGAGGAAGTGTTTTTTTTGGTCTTCGATCTTGAGCCATGGCGCTGCATGAAAGAGCGGCCCATGGAAAAGCATCCCGGGAACAAGGGGTGGGGAAGGCATATTGTCTTGGGGATCGAACAAACCTTCTCTCGGAACTTAACAGCAGAGAACCGGGCAACATCGGGAGATTCTGGAAAAAGAACAACCGGATCCGGAGGCTCGATCGTTGACTTCAGCCTCTCCCCCGAAAAGTTGTCCTTAAAAAATGCCGGAAACTTCAGGGGGAGCCGCGTCGCACCTAAGAAGAACGGAGGTGAGCAAGCCATCCTCCTTCATGTGAACCCAGGGGAGGCTCACGGAATCAGGAACTCTTTCCCATGCCCGCGGCAATCTCCCGAACACGGGCCGGATCCGAATGAACGAGCGAGGCGATCTCTTCAAAGGAGAATCCTCCACGTTAGAGAAGCCTCTGGATCATCTGCGTTTGGCTTTGCTCGACTCCCTGCCGGATTCCCAGTTGAACTCCCTGCTGGAGCCCCTGCTGGAGTCCCTGCTGGAAATATTCTTCCATCCAGGTATCGACGATGTCTTGAGCCATTCCTACCTCCCTGACGATGGGATCGACAATCCGTTTCATCTCTTGGGAATCGGTGATCCCATACACACCGGCCATATAGTCCATCTCCGGCTTCAGTATAACATGGGGAGCTTGTCGCTCCCACTCCTCCCTCAGAAGAAGACGGAGGAGTGTCTCAAGGCCATCGAAGATGTGCTTGCGGGACAGAAGCGCCAGTACGACCTCGACATCGTCCACCCGGCGCCGGATCTCCTCGTCCTCGATCCGGCGGAGGTCGAGGAGAGGGAGGACAAAGTCGGGGGTTACCTCGAGAAGTTCCGCCGGCGGGCGGAGGAGATCGGAGAGGCGCGACGGGAGACGCCAGGGAACCACCCCGTGATAGACGAGGAGCGGGAGAGTGGGGCAGGGCTCACGCCCCTCCTTCAGCTCCCGGATCCAGAGGCCACTCAGATAATGGATGATCTGAAAATGAGTCCGGGGATCGGGAGTGCTTTTATGCTCCACAATCACATGGATCGAGGCCTCCTGAGCTCCGAACCGGGCCGAGTAGGCGCGAGATCCATGCAGGAGGCGCCCAACGCCTCTCCCACGGACTCTGTGGCCAGGGGAGCGAGAGAAGCAGGATCGAGGGGGGAAGAGAACTTTTCGGGAAGGAAGGCCTTGAGCACCTTCCCCAATCGGTCCGGCCGACCCAGCGTCGCCTTGAAGAAGCGGTCATGCAGTGCGATAGCATTTATCTATTATATTTATAAAATATATTTTATGTATAAAACGGAAAACATACGACATCATTAAAGAATAGCCGAAAAATGCAAGGATCCCCCACCTTCGTCAAGAATTCGCTTCCTCTGAAGGCCTGGGTTTTCAACCATCTCAGACAGAGACAATAAACCATTGAAGAGGTCTTGTTTGTTTTGCGAGCCTCCCTCCGGAAATGGGGGCCCTCCAACTTGCAAATCCGCTCCTTGGCTAACTGAAAGTCAATTGCCGGGGAGCGCCCAAAAACATCGAGAAGAGATGCAAGCTTGTCCGAAAGGCTGTTCTCCGGGGTCTGCGAGCCACATGCGGCCGAGAAGATGCACTCCGTCGGAGAAGGTCTCACCAATGTTCCGTCTGGGAAGATCCCCCGCTTGCCCCTTCTCCCTTTCCCTCGTCTTCAAGTGAGGATCCGCCTTGAACCGGAGAGGGGGGATAGGCTATCCTGTGCCAAGACTTCACGCATCCCCGACCCTCATCAGAAGGTGACCCTCTCATGGCCCATACCCCCCTGATTCTTGACGGAAAGGCCCTGGCCGCCACATTGCACGACGAACAGGCCAAAAAGGTGGAAGTCCTGGCTCCGCGGGCCGGACGGCCGCCTGGCCTGGCCGTCATCTTGGTGGGCGACGACCCCGCCAGCCGAACCTATGTCGCCAACAAGAGGAATGCCTGCCGGAAGGTGGGGTTCCATGCCCCCGAATACAACCTGGAATCCTCGACCACAACGGAGACGCTACTCTCCCTGATCGGCACCCTGAACGCCGATCCCACCATCGACGGGATCCTGGTACAGCTTCCCCTCCCCTCCCACGTCCGCAAGGAGGAGATCCTCCTGCACATCGCCCCGGACAAGGATGTGGACGGATTTCATCCGGCCAACCTCGGGCGTCTGGTGGCAGGAGAACCGGGACTTGTGGCCTGCACGCCACGGGGGATCATCACCCTTCTGGATCGCTCGGGAATCTCGATCTCAGGGAAGCATGCGGTGGTCATCGGCCGGAGCGTCATCGTCGGCCGCCCGATGTCCCTTCTTCTTCTCAATCGGGACGCCACGGTAACCATCTGCCACAGCAAGACCCCGGACCTTCCGGCCGTGGCCCGGCAGGCGGACATTCTCGTCGCCGCCCTGGGACGGCCGGAGATGATCGGAGGGGACTACATCAAGCCGGGAGCCACGGTGATCGACGTGGGCATCTCCCGCGGCGCCGACGGCAAGCTCAAGGGGGACGTGCGATTCCTCGAGGCGCGAGAGGTGGCGGGAGCCATCACTCCGGTTCCCGGAGGCGTCGGCCCCATGACCATCGCCACCCTCCTCGACAATACGCTCGATGCCTATCTTCAACATACGGGACTTTCCTCACCCTAGGAGCAGGATGTGACTTTCAGACAGGCCCTGGCCGACCGCAGCACCTTCGTCATCACCGCCGAGTGTTCTCCCCCCAAGGGAACCGAGACCTCGGAGCTTCTCCGCAAGCTCCTCCCCCTCAAGGGGCGGATCCACGGCATGAACATCACCGACAACCAGACCGCGGTCATGCGCATGTCCCCCTTTGCCATGGGGCTCCACCTCAAGACCATCGGCCTCGACCCCATCGTCCAGATCACCCTGCGAGACAGGAACCGCCTCGCCATCCAGTCCGACCTTCTGGGCATGTCCTCTCTGGGCATCGGACAGGTTCTCTGCCTCTCGGGGGATCCCGCCACCATCGGAGACCATCCCGAGACCAAACCGGTCTTCGACCTGAGCTCCCCGGAGCTCATCCGCGCCGTGACCCTTCTCAACGGCGGATCGGATCTCTCCGGCGCCGACCTCACGGGAGCCACCGACATCCTTCCCGGAGCGGCCACCTCCCCCGAGGGAGACCTCTCGGTGGAAAAGAAGCGCTTCGAGGAAAAGTTCGATGCGGGGGCTCGATTCTTCCAGACGCAGGTCGTCTTCGACGCCGACCGCATGGACCGCTTCATGGACTTTGCCCGGCCGTTCGGGGTTCCCGTCATCTGCGGGATCATCCTCCTCAAGAGCCCCGCCATGGCCCGCTACCTCAACGAGAAGGTCCCGGGAATCCGCGTGCCCGACGCCCTGATCTCCCGTCTCGAGTCGGTCCCCCGGGAAGAGCGCCTCGCAGAAGGTGTCCGCATCGCCGCCGAGACGATCCGCGCCATGGCCCCGCTGGTCAACGGGGTTCACATCATGACCGTGGGGGCGGAGGAACAGATCCCGGCCATCCTCGAACTGGCGCTGGACTAGTCGCAATGTCCGGAGCTCCTCGAGGCCTCACTGTTCCGGCTCTGAGGACACGCAAGGGAGCCGGACCGCCCATCGTGGCGGTGACCGCCTACGATGCCTTCCACGGGCAGCTTCTGGCCGAGGCGGGGGTGGACATCGCCTTGGTGGGAGACTCTCTGGGGATGGTGGTACAGGGGCAGGAGACGACCCTCCCCGTCACCCTCGACGAGATGGTCTACCACACCCGGATGGTGGGGAGGGGGGCCGCAGGTCGAACCTTTCTTCTGGCCGACCTCCCCTTCGGCTCCTACCAGATCTCTCCCGAGGAGGCCGTTCGCTCGGCGCTCCGCCTCGTCAAGGAAGGGGGCGCCCAAGCGGTCAAGCTCGAAGGGGGAGAAGACTACCTCCGCCACGTGGAGGCTCTCGTCTCCTCCATGGTCCCGGTTGTCGGCCACCTGGGCCTTCTTCCCCAGCGGGTCCATGCCATGGGCGGCTACCGCGTGGCAGGACGCACTCCCCAGGAGGGCGACCGAATCCTTCGGGAGGCCCAGTCGCTGGTCGCCGCAGGCATCTTTGCCCTTGTTCTGGAGGGAGTTCCCCGGGAGCTCGCGGCCCGCATCACCCGGGAGATCCCGGTCCCAGTGGTAGGAATCGGGGCGGGACCCGACACCGACGGGCAGGTTCTGGTGATCCACGATCTTCTCGGATGGACCCCCGAGGAAAGACGGCCGCGCTTTGCCCGAGGCTTTGCCGACGGCCGGGGAGAGGCATTGCGGGCTCTTGGAGCATACTCCCGCGCCGTGAAGGACCGACAGTTCCCCTCGGAAGAGGAAAGCTTTCATCGCCACGCCCCCTGACGGGGACCACGAACAATCAATCGCCCACTAACGGGCAACGGAGGTCTTTTCATGGCCTGGATCTTTACCTACGACTCCCTGATGTGGGACTTTCCCTACCCCTTCCAGACGCGCCAGAAGGCGCTTCTCGAGGAATATCACCGGGCCTTCAATCATTTTTCGACGGAGCACTATGGCTCCTCCGATGCCCCCTCCCCCGGTCTGGGCCTTGAAACGGCCGGAGACTGCACAGGGATCGCCTACCTCATTCCGGAAGACGACGAGGAAGAGGTCCTCGAAGCCCTGGCCAAGCGCCACGGCAACCGCTTCGTGATGCGGGAGGGAACGATCATCGTGGGAGGACAATCGGCGGAAGACGCCACATTCTTCCTCTCCGACAGGACCCATCCCGACTACATCGGAAAAATCGTTCCCCAGGAGGTGGTCAAGATCGCCAAAAACGGCCGGGGCCCCATGGGAACGGGAATCGACTCCATCCTTCTGATGTCGGAAAAACTTACCGAGCTCGGCATCATGGATCTGGCGGTCGATGCCGCAACGAGCCTCCTCAAATGGCACGGCTTCGGGAACCAGCAGACCCACAAGACCCACTTCTAGCCGCCAGCCCCTCCATGCGACTGGCCACCTGGAATGTCAACTCCCTGCCGGTCCGGCTCCCGCAGGTTCTCGACTGGATCGACCGGAGGTCGCCCGACATCCTCTGCCTTCAGGAGACCAAGGTCCCGGACAGCCGCTTTCCCGATCAACCCTTCCGGGAGCGGGGGTATGACCTTCTCTTTCGGGGCCAGCCGGCCTACAACGGGGTCGCCGTCCTCTCGCGGCGCCCCCTCTCCGATCCCCTGAGGGACTTCCCCGGAAACCCCGACCCCGAGTGCCGCCTTCTCGCCACCACGGCCGGCCCCCTTCGCCTCTTCAACCTCTACGTTCCCAACGGTCAGGACCTCGACACTCCCAAGTACCGCTACAAGCTCGAGTGGCTGGCCCGCCTCGCCACCCTCCTCGAGGCCGAGCGGGGCCGCCACAAGGCCATGGTTCTGGTCGGGGACTTCAACATCGTGCCAGAAGACCGGGACGCCTACGATCCGGGGGCCCTCAAGGGGCAGATCTTCCTCTCCCCTCCGGAGCGTGAGGCTCTGGGCAGAATCATGGCCCTGGGCTTCCGGGACGCCTTCCGGATCCTCCATCCCGACCCCGGCCACTACAGCTGGTGGGACTACCGGCAGGGGATGTTCCGGCGCAACATGGGCCTCCGGATCGACCTGATCCTGATGGCTTCCGCCCTTGAGCCTGCCCTGAAGTCGTCGGAAATCGACCGGGAGGTCCGCAAGAACGAGCGCCCCTCCGACCATGCCCCCGTCTTCGTGGACCTCGACGAAGATCTCTTGAAATAGTCCGCCGAACCACCCTGAAGCTTTTCCCGACCATCCCCAACGCCAGAGACAGACAAAGGACCCGCAAGGTGGAGGCAAAGGGAGCGATCTTCCCCAAGTCCAGGAATCTCTGACTCTTTACGTGCATACACAACGAAAGGAGCCGATCTAGATTCTTTGAAGTGATCGGTCTGGTAGAGGCGCGCAGTATCCGCAGGACTTAGGATTAAACGTGCGTTTACGTCCTGACGGTTTCAGTCGTAAAGACGGGCTACGGTGGTGATCTACTGTAGCCGATTGGCCAACATCTCGATCTGTTCAGCAAATTTCCGCGGGCTCTTTTGTCGCAGCTGTGAAAGATTTTGCAGCTTCCAACGGACGCCAGGAAGCTGATCGAGGTGCCCGATTCCGAGCAGCGGCCACTGCGGATTCCCCTCGACCAGCGACAGCAGAAAACCGCGTTCGCCCGCATCCAACCCGCTCTGCAGCTCCTGCAACATGCTCTCCCGCGCGGCTACCAAAGCAGCGAGTTCGACTGGCTCGGTGGTCATGCCTTTGAAGTTTCGCTCGTATTCCTGCTCGATGTTGCGCAAAGTCGGGAACAGCACCTCATGCACCGGTCGGTTGTGACTGGCCAGGTAGACCACGAATGCGCGCCGGATTCCTGGAGTAATACCTTCATGCGCAAGCAGCTGCATCACGTCGAACAGGTCGCGTGGATGTTGCCTGTCCATTGCGGCGACAAGTTTTCCACCGTACACATCTTCCAGCGATACCACTGGAAGCTCCAGGTCGGCCAGCAGGCTCTCGCGGGCGGCAGGCGACAGGGGCGCGGAGCGCACAGGATTGACGGGTCTCATGGGTTACTTCATCCCGGACTTTTTTTTCAACCAGGTGAGCTGGGTCGTGAGCTGACCAATCTCCTGGTAGAGGGTGGTCACCTCTCGTTCGTGAGCGGCCTTGATTTCATGAAGCTTCTGGTCCGAAAAGAGACTGGACAACCCCTCCAGCGCTTGGCTTCTCCAGCGAACCAGAAGGGAGTGGTGGATCCCATGTTCGGAGGCAAGTT
>JAJZHW010000007.1 GCA_021810805.1 Nitrospirota bacterium | reverse complement strand
CGGGATATACGGTGAGCGCGACCGCGCTTCCCTCGGGGGACTTCACCGCCGGAAGCGGGACGACCCTGTCGAACTACGTTCTTCCCACCTCGGCCGCAAGCGTCTCGACCGGCTCGATTACCCCGGCACCCCTGACCGTGACGGTTTCTCCCTCCAAGACCTATGACGCCACAAGTTCGGCCTCTCTGACCTCCGCCAATACCACAGTGACGGGATTCGTGACCGGCCAGGGGGCGACCTTTAACGGCGTCACCGGATCCTATGCGACCTCCAATGTCGGATCGGATATCGGCGTCAGTGCAAGCCTCGGAGCGGGGAGCTTCACGGCCAATAGCGGAACCTCCCTGTCGAACTACATGCTCTCAGGCACGCCCCTCGCCGGAACAAATAGTGCGACCATTACCGGTGCGGGAGCGATCACTCCCGCCAACCTCTCCGCGACCGGAACCCAGGTCTTTAACGGGACAACGAACTTCTCCGGTTCGAACCTGACGATCACCGGGGTGGACGGACAAACCTTCACTGCTTCCGGCAATGGGACGCTGGGGAATTCGGGCAATGTCCAGACCGGCCAGAACCTGGCGTCGGTGGGGACGCTCAGCCTGAGTGGGGCGAACGGGGCCCTGACGACGAACTACAACCCGCTCACCCCCTCCCAGACTCAGGTGACGGTGACGAGCGCTCCCATCCTCGTCTCGGGGACGATGGTCTACAACGGGACGACCACCATGGCGGGGAGTTCCCTGTCGGCCCAGGCCTACCTGAGCGGGACCACCTACACCTTCTCCCTGACGGGGAATGGGACGCTGGGAAGTTCCGGGAACGTCCAGACCAACCAGAACCTCGCCTCCCTGAACACACTGGCCCTCTCCGGGTCGGGGGCGGGAAACTTCACACTGACGCCCTCTGAAACAAGTGTCTCAGTCACCCCCGCACCACTCACCGTGACCATAACGAACCCCACCAAGACCTATGACGGGACGACGACGGCGACGCTGACCTCCTCCAATACCTCCGTCTCGGGCTTCGTAAGCGGCCAGGGGGCGACCTTCGGAGGCGCCACCGGAAACTATGCCACCGCCAACGCCGGATCGAACATCGGGATCAGCGCCAATCTCGGGGCCTCGAACTTCACCACCCAGAGCGGGACCCTGATGTCTAACTATGCCATCTCGGGAACGGCCCTGTCTGGCACGAACCAGGGAGTGGTGAGCGGCACCGGGACAATCAATCAGGCTGTTCTCTCTGCCACCGGATCCGAACCCTACAACGGGACGACCGGATTTTTAGGCTCCAACCTGACCCTGACCGGAGGGGTCGCCGGCCAGAACTTCACGGCCTCGGGAACCGGGACGCTTGGAAACTCCGGGAACGTCCAAGCCAACCAAAATCTGACCGCTCTCTCCGGGCTCACGATCCTCGGCGTGGGCGGGGCCAACCCGAACAACTACACCCTTCCCCTGGCCAATACCAGCGTCACGGTGACTCCGGCCCCGCTCACGGTCACGATGAGCAATCCGACCAAGACCTACGACGGGACGACGACGGCCTATCTCACCTCCGCCTCGTCGGGGGTGAGCGAGACGACGGGAGGGATCAGCCAGACCGTGGGGCAAAATCTGTCAGTCAGCGGCTTCGTGGGGGGGCAGGGGGGGACCCTGGGGGTCAACGGGACCTACAGCTCGGGGGGAAGCGCCGTTTCGAACGCCGGGACGGGGTATTCCGTGAGCGCGACGGTGGGGGCGGGAAACTTCACCAACCTGCTCTCGGGCACGACGCTGTCGAACTACCAGATCAACGGAGTTCAGCTGACGGGAAGCAACACGACGACCCTGACGGGAACGGGAGGATCGATCATGCCGACCCCGCTCACCGTCACCTTGTCGAATCCCACCAAGACCTATGATGCGACGACGACGGCCACTCTGACATCCTCCAATACGAACATCTCCGGCTTTGTGACCGGCCAGAGTGCGACCTTTAATGGGGCGACCGGAGCCTATGCCTCGCCGAATGCCGGTTCGGGGATCGGCGTCTCCGTCACTCTGAACGCGGGAGACTTTACTGCTGGCTCCGGGTCATCTCTGGCCAACTACACCATCAACGGGGTTCAGATAACCGGGACGAATTCGGCGACGGTAAACGGCAATGGAACGATCAACACGGCGACCCTCAGTGCCTCCGGATCGGAAGCCTACAATGGTACTACAGGATTTCTTGGGTCCAATCTGACGATTACGGGGGTCGCGGGCCAGACCTTTACCGCTTCAGGAGCGGCAACTCTGGCCAACTCCGGAAATGTTCAGACAAGTCAAACGCTTGCCGCGCTCTCTAGTCTGACCCTGAACGGAGTGGATGGCTCCAATCCGTCCAACTACACCCTTCCTCTTTCCAATACGTCGGTGACGGTGACTCCCGCGTCTCTGACACTCTCCACGGGGCTCTCTAAGGTCTATGACGGGACGACGACCGCCTCCCTGAACTCGGCAAACACCACCTTTGGACAGATAATGACCGGACAGTCGGCAACCCTCTCGGGATCTAGCGTCACCGGGACCCTCACTTCCGCGAACGCCGGCTCGAACCTCGGTGGAAGCGTGTCGTTGACAAATTCCGACCTGACGGGAAACAGCGCCTTCACCTCGGCGCTTTCGGCCGGGGACTACACCCTTCCCACGACCTTTTCTGGAGGGACGATCACGGCGGCACCTCTCTCTCTCTCCACGACGGGTTCGAAGGTCTATGACGGGACCTCGGCTCTTTCTCTTTCGTCTTCCGATGCGAGCCTTGGTGGGATCGTTTCAGGCCAGAGCGGAACCCTCGGAACGACGGTGACCGGGACCCTCGCCTCCGCGAACGTCGGCTCGAACCTCGGCGGAAGCGTGTCGTTGACCACGTCCAATCTGACGGGAAGCAGTGCCTTCACATCTGCCCTCTCCGCCGGAGACTACACCCTTCCCACGACCTTCACGGGGGGCTCGGTCACCCCGGCAACACTCACCCTCTCCACGACGGCCTCGAAGGCCTATGACGGGACCTCGGCTCTTTCTCTTTCGTCTTCCGATGCGAGCCTTGGGGGGATCGTTTCAGGCCAGAGCGGAACCCTCGGAACGACGGTGACCGGGACCCTCGCCTCCGCGAGCGTCGGCTCGAACATCGGCGGAAGCGTGTCGTTGACCACGTCCAATCTGACGGGCAACAGCGCCTTCACGGGAGCCCTCTCGGCCGGGGACTACATTCTTCCCACGACCTTCACGGGGGGCTCGGTCACGGGTGCCGTCGGCACAACCCCCCAGATCCAGCAGACCTACGGTTCCAATACCACCGTCACCCAGACAACGGCCTCGACCGCCCAGAGCTCCCAGACCTCCGCCCAGGCCTCCGCCTCGTCGGGGGCGACCTCCACAACAAGTGGTGGAACCGGCAGCTCCGGCAGCACGACATCGGGGATGAGCCTCGCCTCTTCGTCGGGGTCGGGAGCGACGGGCGCCACGGGCTCGGGCTCCTCCACCTCCTCGGGAGCACCGCAAGGGAGCTCCTCTGTGGTCGATACCTCGGGACCCCAGTTCTCCGGTCTTGTCAGCCCCCCGTCGTCGGGAAGCTCCGGAGGCGGTTCCGGCTCCCAAAGCACGGCCGTATCCTCCCTCGCACTGACCACTGGGTCGCTCTCCTTTAGCGTGGTGGGCGGGGGCGTTTCCTCGGGAAGCTCAACCGTCAGCATTCAGGGCGGGGGCGTCTCCGGGGGGTCGAGCTCCGGCAGTTCCTCTCTTTCGATTCAGTCCGGGGGCGTCTCCGGGGGGTCGAGCTCCGGCAGTTCCTCTCTTTCAATTCAGTCCGGGGGCGTCTCCGGCGGGAGCACCTCGGGAAGCTCGTCGCTTTCGGTCACGGGGGGAGGGGTCTCGGGAGGAACCAGTGGCGGGAGCACGACAACGGACGGGACGAGCGGAACCACGAGCAGCTCCAGCGGAAGCTCCGGCAGTTCGTCGCTCTCGGTCCAGGGGGGCGGCGTCTCCGGTGGGAGCCCCTCGGGAAGCTCGTCACTTTCGGTGACGGGGGGCGGGGTCTCGGGGGGAACGACATCGGGAACCACCTCATCGGGAACTCCCTGATGACGAAGAAAGAATTGCTGGGTTTTGAGCGTTTTTCTGAAAGAGAGGGTGTGTGGAATCGATCAGTGAGGTGATCCCGGCCTGTTGCCGATTTCTGGCAAGGAGGGTTGTCGGGGCAGGGATCGTAGGGGGCGCGATTTTCTTGGGGACAGGAAATGTTTGGGCTGCTCCCGTAACGGTCCCCCCCGTGGGAGGTCAGATCCTCCAGCAGAACGCTCCGAACATCAACGCCCTTCCTCCCCTCGGAGGACCCAGCCTCGTCATTCCGCCCGCGGGGCCCTTGCGTTCGAACTCCCGTCTCAGGATTCCGGTCCGAAAAATCGTGATCGACGGCAACCGGCTCTTTCCCTCGAGGCGGCTCCACCGACTTGTCGCCTCGGGTGAAGGACATGCCCTGACGCTCTCCCAGATCGATGCCCTGGCCGAGAAGATCTCCCTCTTCTACCGCCAGCACGGCTATCCCCTCGATCGGGCCATTGTCCCCCCCCAGACGGTCCGGGGCGGGATCCTGCATCTTCGGATCATTGAGGCCCGATACGGGAAGATCACCCTTCATAATCAGAGTCGGATCACCAACGAGGTTCTCGACCGGACGCTGACGGACATCCCTTCCGGATCTCCCGTGGCCCAGGAGCCCCTCGATCGGACCCTTCTCCTCCTTTCGGACATTCCCGGGGTTAACGTCAACTCCGTCCTCTCTCCCGGATCCATGCCCGGAACCTCCGACCTTTCGGTCACAGCGAGCCCCACGCCCCTGGCGACCGGGAACGCCTCCATCGATGACTATGGCAACCCCTACACGGGGGCCATGCGGCTCTCCGGGGGGGTGGCGGTGAACAGCCCCTTCCATCGGGGCGATCTCCTGACGGTGAATGCGGTCTCCTCGGGCAACGGATTCACCTATGGCCGTCTGGGATATGAAATCCTTGTCGACGGATGGGGAACACGGGTCGGGGCGGCCTATTCGGCCATGACCTATCGTCTGGGGGGCGGGTACTCTCCCATCCCCTACGAGTCCGGGTCGGCCCTTGCGGCCCTGGGCGCCAACGGAAACTCCCAGATCTGGAGTCTCTACATGACCCAGCCCATCGTCCGCTCCCGAACATCGAACCTCTCCGCCCGCCTTGGATGGGATCACTATTTCCTGTCCGATACCTTTTCGGGGATCTCGGGGGCGGCCAACGATCGGGGGCTCGACCTCTTCACCCTCTCCCTGTCGGGAAACTCCCGGGATGCCCTGGGGGGCGGAGGGATCAACCAGGGATCCCTTGCCTTCACCCCGATGCTCGTCTCTCCCAATCCGGGATCGATCAATCCCGCCAATCCCTACGGGACAAGCACCGAAGGCTACCGGTCGCGCTGGACCCTGTCGGCTTCCCGACTTCAGCGCCTCTGGTCCGACCGGGATTTTCTCAATGCCGAGGCCAGCGGACAGCTGGCGACCGGAGCGCTCGACCCTTCCCAGCAGATGATCATGGGAGGGCCCGATACCGTTCGCTCCTATATGGAAGGGGCCCTTTTCGGGGACGAGGGCTACGAGGCGACACTCGAGTGGCAGCACAATCTGGCCATCTCCTGGCCGGGGCTTTGGCAGAGCAAGGTGTTTTGGGACAGCGGAGGAGTGGCGACCTATACCATCCCCACCAGCTTCGTCAATCTGACCGGGCCCGGGATCGGCGGAAACTGGACCTCCCCCGCCCAGGACTGGACGGGCAAGCTCGAGTTGGGATTCCCGGTGGGGCCCCTGCCTTCCCAGATTGGCTATGCCTCGCCGGTTCAGCTTTGGGGACAGATCCAGAAAACCTTTTGAGTAGATATGGGAGTGAGGACAAAGGTGAAAAACGGTCGCATGGTCGAACTTCTTCCGGGCCTGTCGGTGCTGGGAGCCATGATCCTCCTGGGGGGCCTCTTTTTGTTGTCCGGGTGCACCTCCACAGGGCAATGGTCGGCCGAGATGGTCGTTCCCAAGATGAAGGGTGCGTTTGATACCCGAAGATTTGTTCCCCTCGAAAGCCCTCCCCGGATCGTGAACGGGTGGGAGTGCAACAATGAGCCCCTGTTTTTCCAGCCGGGGGGCAATGCCTTTGTCTCGACAGGGATCCTCCGCTCTCTCAGGAAAAACTTTTCCTCTCGGGCGAAGGGTCTGCTCAAGGCTTCGGGGGATTGGACGGTCACCGACTATGGCCTTTGGAATATGACCTGCGTCCGATACAAGGGGATCGTGGCCACGGTCCTTCCCCCGACACCGGTCAACCGTAAGAAAGTCGTTTTAACAAAAAAGGTTGCCCCCTCGCCTGTCTCCAAGGGACAGCCTTCGTCCCCCGTTTTGACGGCTTCGGCGCCCCTGCGTCACCCGACCCTCGAAACGCCTGCCCTGTTGGCCGCACGGGCGTCCGTGGCTTTGGTTCCCCGGATCGAGCCGTGGATGGCCGGTCCTCCCCTGGAGAGAACCTACCACGGCTATCGAACAGAGCCACCACGTCCTCAGCCGCTGGCCCAGAGTTCAGCTCCTTCCTTGCCCCCAAGCGTCGCTCGGTCGGGAGGGGAGAGCCATCAGACGCCGCAACGGATGCTTTCACCGGGAATGACATCGGCAGCGTCCTCGCCACAAGCGGTCACCGTCCCGCGGATCGAGCCGTGGATGGCCGAACCGGCTCAGGAAAGGCTCTACCACCATTATCTCGAGGCATCGGCTCGGGTTGAAAAGGCCCCTGTTCCGAAGAGCCCGACTCCGGGGGCCGCGGGGAAGACGCCTCAGAAGGCCGCTCCAAAGAGACGGACTTCACCCAGGAAGGCTCCAGGCAAGATATCGACGGCTCTTTCGCCACAAGCGGTCACCGTCTCGCGGATCGAGCCGTGGATGGCCGAACCGGCTCCGGAAAGGCTCTACCACCATTATCTCGAGGCATCGGCTCGGGTTGAAAAGGCCCCTGCTCCAAAGAGCCCGACTCCGGATGCCGCGGGGAAGACGCCTCAGAAGACCGCTCCAAAGAGACGGACTTCACCCAGGAAGGCTCCAGGCAAGATATCGACGGCTCCCTCGCCACAAGCGGTCACCGTCCCGCGGATCGAGCCGTGGATGATCGCGCCAGCGGATGAAGGGACGAGCCATGGGGGGCTTCCATAGCGATCATTTCTCGGGGATTCTTCCTTTCCCTCCAACGCCTCTCCTCGATGGCCCTTCTGAGCTCCCAGGAGACCCGGTGGGAAGCTCTGTGCAAGATTGAATTTGGGAACGTATTATTCCGGACTTGTCAGTGCTAGAATGGGGCGACTGACAAGAGATGGCATTTTGGGGAGAGCATTTTCTCCCGACTATCCGGAGCCATGAACGATGGAGTCTCTCGCCCCCCTCAAACAGATGTCACGCGCCCTGTCGAACCTGAACAGGCTGGTGGCCTCCCTCCCCGATGAAGAGACCCTTTACGATGAAATAGCTCGGATCGCCGTTTTTGAATGCGGGCTGAGCCACGCCATGGTTGCTGTGCCGGATCCTTTGGGGTGGGTTCATGTCCGAAGTGCCCATGGAAAGAATCGCGACGCCTTTTTTTCCGTTAAGATCTCCGTCAACGAAGATCTTCCTGAAGGTCGAGGGCTGATCGGGCGGGCCTTCCGCGCCTCAAGCCCCATTGTCGAAAATAGACTCCTCGACGTCCCTGAAATGAAAATCTGGCGGTCTGTCCTGGAAGGGATGGGAACGGCCTCTTCGGCGGTCTTCCCCTTCTATCGGGCCGGGAGTGTCCACGGATGCCTCTCCGTCCACTCAAGTTCCGAGGACTTTTTTATCCCCGACCTTGTCGATATTCTGAAAAGCATGGCGGCCTCGCTCTCCTTTGGCCTCGACAACGTCGACAGAAAAAAGGCCCAGACCCTCCACGAAGAAGCCCTTCTTACCGTCAAGAACTACTATCGGGCCTTGGGGGAGGTCAATGAGTTTCTGATTCGCATTCCCTCTCCCCAGGAGCTCTTCCAGAAGGTTTGCGACACCCTCTATTCGCGGGGGGATCCCAAGGGAGCCATTGTCGGACTTCTCGATCCGAAGACGAAAATGATCGTCTGGACCGCCTTTGCGGGTCTTTCTTCGGACTGGGTCTACTCCCTGAGTCTGTCGGCCAACCCCGAAGGGGCCGGTGGGGAGTCTATGGCAGATGAGGTTCTTCGCACCGGCAAGCCCTTGGTGGTGAACGATTGCTTGAACCATCCCCTGTCTCCGGCGCTTCGCCGGAAGCTCGAAGAGCAGAATATCCGGGCGGCCGCCGCCTATCCTCTCCACCGGTCGGGAGAGCCCACCGGCGTTCTGATCGCCTTTTCCCAGTATGTGGCCTTTTTCGGTGAGGAGATGGAGCGGCTTCTTGACGAATTGAGCCGAAATGTCTCCTTTGCCCTCGACAACTACGACAGAAGGCTCGAGCAAAAGAAGAGCGAACGCACCATCCTGACCCTCAAGAACTACTATCAGGCCCTGTCGAAGATCAACCGGATCGTGGCCAATGTCATGGCTCCGCACGAGCTCTTCGACCGGACCTGCGAGATCCTCCACGAGAGCGAGAAGACCAGTATCGTTGGCGTTGCCGAGCTCGATCAGAACACAGGCCTTCTCCTCTGGAAGCACTATACGGGTTCAGAGTCAGACTGGGTGGGCAACTTGCGCCTGCCGGTCTTCCCCGTCTCCGGACAGAGCGCCTTTGACAGCATTCTCCTGAAGTCTTTCAGGGATGGACGGCCATTGGTCGTCAACGACTCTCTCGGTGAGATTTCCGACCCCTTCCTTCGTCTGCTCTTCTCAAAGCATGACATTCGTTCGGCGGCCATGTTCCCGATCTTCCGGAGAGAGGCCTTTTTCGGGGTCGTTGCTGTCGTTTCAAGGCAATCGGGCTTCTTCAATCCCGAGCTCTCCGCCCTTCTCGACGAGGTCTCCCGAAATCTCTCCTTTGCCCTCGACAACTATGACCGGGAGCAGGAGCGCCGCTCCCAGGAAGATCGGGCCCTCTTCCTCTCCCTTCACGATCCGCTTACGAGCCTTCCCAACCGACGCCTCTTCTACGACCGTCTCGATCATGCCAAGAAGGTTGCCCTTCGCCATGGCTCGGCCTTTGCCGTCGGACTTCTGGATCTCGACGGGTTCAAGGAGGTCAACGACCGTCTTGGCCACAAGGCCGGGGATCATGTCCTGATTGCTGTCGCATCCCTTCTGACCACACTTCTTCGCGATTCGGATACGGTGGCGCGCCTCGGTGGAGACGAGTTCGGGATCATTCTCACCGGGCTGTCACCTTCCAGCTCTTCCGAACCTCCCTCCTCGGGGACCATCCCTGGGCTCGATGCCACATTGGATCGAATTCTCGAGGGCATCCGGAATATCCGGGAGATCGACGGATTCCCCGTGTCGATTACGGGGTGTCTGGGAGTGACGGTCTTTCCCTCGGACCCTTCCGAGGTCGACCAGCTTGTCATGAATGCCGACCGGTCCATGTATGCGGTGAAGAAGGCCGGAAAGGACGGCTGGAAGATCTATGTCCCCGGGAGCTCCCCCGTCCCGCAAGATTCTCCCCGAAAGAGAAAGTAGCGGGGACGGCTTCACTGTCCGCCATTCCCCCCCCCCAAGGGCAAGTCAGGCGCCATCTCCTGTTGACCTCCCTCAAAGAAAAAACTCTATTGTGTTGAAGTTTAGACGATTGTCTCTGACGGCAGGCGCAACGGCACCAGGAAGAGGTCGGACGGCGCTATGGGGTCGTCTCTCTAGGTCTCTCAGACGGTGATTTTGGGATCCTGGAGCACCGGGAATGACGCGTCTGCCGGTGGGCTCATGGAGGAAGGGGACTCGTCTTAATCCCTTATTGATCAGGTCTTTCCTTCAGATTCTGAAGTCGAAAGACGTATCCTTAAAGAGGTTGCGTCTTAATCCCTTATTGATCAGGTCTTTCCTTCAGATTTGAGCGAATCAGGGAAAGTAATCTTCGAGAAAGTCTTAATCCCTTATTGATCAGGTCTTTCCTTCAGATTCGCGCAGGACAGGGCTTGCATCATGAAGCGTGAGTCTTAATCCCTTATTGATCAGGTCTTTCCTTCAGATAAACTTCTGTGATTAACCTGACCCGGGGAGTTTGTCTTAATCCCTTATTGATCAGGTCTTTCCTTCAGATAACTTTCTCATTTCGTCCTCTCTTTCCGCAGCCAGTCCGCGTTGTCGTCCGCGTCCAACTGCAACCCCGGCGATCTCATCTGATTCCCAACGCGCCAGAAGGCTTTGAGCGCGTAATTCGCCAACGGCTCAGCTAGCCCAGCCAGCCCGTCATAGAATGCATCGCGCTCCGCTCCTTTGTCGTCCGGCTTAGGCGGGTTGACGTATGCCCGTTGAAGCGCCTCATAGTAAATTGTGCGCTCCTCAGCCGTCATCTCTCGCTTTCCCATCGCTCACCCCCTCGTCTTAATCCCTTATTGATCAGGTCTTTCCTTCAGATATGTAGCCCGGATCATCGGCACCCAGAATCAGGCCTTGTCTTAATCCCTTATTGATCAGGTCTTTCCTTCAGATTCCCAGTATGTGAAAAATGCAATTGCGGAATCCCGTCTTAATCCCTTATTGATCAGGTCTTTCCTTCAGATTTCGTTCGATGGCTTAGACGTTAATATCATATCCGTCTTAATCCCTTATTGATCAGGTCTTTCCTTCAGATGGACTATTAGAGATTAGATCAGATGTATATATCGCTGTCTTAATCCCTTATTGATCAGGTCTTTCCTTCAGATATCATTTAAAAACGATATCTTAATCCATGTTTCTTGAGAGCCTCTCAGCCTGTTACGCGGTAGTGCAGGATCCAGAAAATATAGGCAACAACTCCTATATCGTAAGCGCCCGCCATACTGCCTTCGGGAGCGGACTTTCCTCCCATGTAGAAATTCGACAGCTCGCCCTCGATAGGGGGAAAAAATTTTGCAAGGATAGAGGAGAAGTTTTCGTGATGACATCGTACGCGGGGAACGGATATGCCGGCCTTGGCCCCATCGATGAAACCGTGAAGTTCAATTGCGTGAAAAAGACACCAAAAACTTTGGAGTTCCCTCCCATGTTTCATCAAGGGGTTGCCGAATACACTCTTGCTGGCCGTTTATTATCCGATCCTTGGCTTTCTGGATTCATGACATCCTCGAATCGCACCCCCGTCCTGGAAGCGGTCGATATTAAAGAAGGCGCCCTCGAAGTTATGCGATACGGGAAAGACCAGGATCAACTAATTAAAGGAGTGAAAGAGAAAGTCATAGAAGCATTACTGGAATCCCATAAGGTGCGCTTCGTGACTACACGCGCTCGATCTTTTACTCATTTAGAAAGATACTTCGAGATGAGACACGCCAGCGCGGATTCCGTTCATCAACCTGGACATCTTCAAGGAGCGGATTTCGCGCTTATCTACAGACACTCCGCTCTTCCGGCAAACTACGTCGGGCGAGATTCTCGGCATATCATTGCTAAAATATTTTTTCATTTCGAGCTTATCGCTATCGCAAACGATGAGATTGTATGGAAGGGGGATGAGGAATTAGATTATGACTCAAGCAAAGGGGAAACCGCTCTCGTTTCATCGTCGAACCCTGGAGTTGGTCCTACGCGCCTCGCTCTCGTTTCCGGAAAATGGGTGCCCCTCCCTTGAGTTTCTCCTCTTAACTAAAACCCATTAATCCAGTTATCAAGACTTGCGTTTTTCTCCGAGCGTCCTATTCTTTAACGAGGGCTTCCAAAAATCTTCGACGAATGAGGAGAGAGATGGGACAGTCGATGAAGCAGTGGGTGGGGGCGATTCTCCTCCTGGTCGGGCTCGGAGGGTGCGCTTCGACAAAATCCGCAATTCCTCCAAGCCTCTTCTATAAACATATCTCCGTTTCTTACCTCGTTTTCCATGCCCCCTGGTACCAAGAATTTCTCGCAAAATACCACCGTAAACCCCATCTTGAAATCGTTGAATTAGATGATGCCTCCTACCGCGCCGCTAGATATGGGATGAACCAGGAACAGATCACTTACATTGATCAGGATATCGAGGCAATCCGGGAAAAGGTCGCGGCTACGCGAAAGGCCGTGATGGTCTCCTATGCGGCCCGCGAGTTCGACAGCTCGGAGCGCCTTTTCGAGATGGAACACGCGGCCTCGGATTCGATAGCTGAACCGGGCCACGTCAAAGGGGCCGACTTCGTTCTCGTACTCCGCCCTGGTGGCACCCTTCCCTACCGCTACGAGACGAATTTTTTATTGCTCCGGGCACTCTTGGACATGGTGCTCATCGGGGTTCCCGAGATCGTCTTCTATCCTTTGGAGGGGCCCTTTTACGGGTATCACTCCACGGTCAGCATGTCGGTGGAGCTTGTCGATTTGAGAACAGACGAGAACGTGTGGAGCGAAAGCATTGAGGTGGTGTTGGACACCATCCAAGGAATTACCCAAACGGTCACAAACACTTCCGAACCGACAGGCGCACCATTCCAAATGAAATACGTCGGGGATCACTGGATAGCCGTCCAGTAGCCCTTTCGACCCTCCCACCCTACGCACAGCCCCGCCCTCCCCGGCGGGTTGCCATGAAAGCTCAGGCCCAATACTCCCTGACACTCCGGACGCTTTCGGAGATCAAGAACCCCCGACAAACGGCCTTCATCAAGCAACAGAACAATGCCAACCAGCAGATCGTTAACAATGACCTTCCGGGCGCACGGGAAACCGGAAAACAGCCGAACGAACTATTACGGAAGGGGGACGCGGTTGAGGCAATGGACGGAGGAAGAGAGGCAAAGGCAATCGAAGCTCATGCGCGGATGGACGCCATGCAAGAGATCGACCGGCCCCAGGAGCGAGGAAGGGAAGGATCGCTCATCGAGAAATGCGTGGAAGGGAGGGATTAGGGCCTACATCCGGGAACTGGCAAGAGCACTCCGGGAGCAAGAAAAAGGCGCTCGACCGGCTGAGAATGTGAGGCCGCCATATCTTCCCACCCTCGGGCCTCTTCTTCGGAAGGGGCCTTTCCTATTTTTCGCCACTGGTGACTTTTCTCCCCTTGCCTTCGCTACACGTCACGGCCAGGCCATATAGCGCGCCCCCCTTCCTCGTCGTCCAGCAGGCCCCGAATGAGGGAGAGGTCCGCTTCCTCGAGCAGGCGAAGAATCGTCTCCCGTCGAATCTTCCCCCAATGACGTATGAGGCGGTGGAGGGCCAGGTCGGCCCCGTCGTCGAGAACCACCGAGAGGCACTTCCCCCCGTCACCTTTTCTTTTCCGTCGATACTCCGCCTGCCGTTCCTTGTTCGTCATCGCCATGGCTTCCTCCGGGTCAAGGGTCTGTTAAATGTAACGGTCATGGAATGAGTCCATGATGTTACATTTAACAATCAAGAGAGGGGGGAGGGGGGAGTGAACGCCGGGTGTTAGGGAATGTTAGTGTGGCGGGAGTGGGGGAATCCCCCCGTCTCTCGGGAGAATACTTTCCCTCGCTCCCGGCTTCTCGTTACTTCCGGCAACGGAAATCGGCATACGACTCCCTATGTTTCGGTATTCCTTTTTATGGGTGAGAGAGAGTTGATCGAGGAGGGAAGCGGCTAGCCCTGGGGGCTTTCTGCAATTCTTCCCGAGGATCAGGGGGAGAGAGGAAGACAATCGAGCCTGACGTGGGATGTGAGGTCCGCCGAAAGTTGAACATAGGTTGAACACGATTTGATTTCGGAAAGAAGGAAGGATTCTAAGTATCGATAAAATATGGTGGAGCTGACGGGGGTCGAACCCGTGACCTCAAGACTGCCAGTCTTGCGCGCTCCCAACTGCGCCACAGCCCCACATAAGGAAGGATCCCGGTTGTCCGGTCAGAGAATCCTAGCAAAAGAATCCGATCAGTTCAAGGGGATGACAGCCTTTCTGGAATGTATTTTTTGTTTTTCAGGATTTCTCTGCTCCATATTGGCTTTTTCTGCATTCTGTCGTTGTGACTCCCGACACTTTTTTCTTTGTTGACACCGGAGAGTCGGCGCGATACTATTGACTCAATTGACCCGGTGGAGTGATTTGAGACGATTGCAACCACCTTAAAAAAAAGTGCTAAAAGTCCAGGATGCGAGATGATCTCGATGAACCCTGTGCTTATTTGGCACTGGGTTTTTTTTTGCCTTCAAACTATGGAGGGTATCGATGGCCAAGAGCCACTACCTGTTTACCTCGGAGTCCGTCACCGAAGGACATCCCGACAAGATGTGCGATCAAATCTCCGACGGCATTCTCGATGCCATTCTCGCCCAGGACCCCATGGCCCGGGTGGCCTGCGAGTCACTCACGACAACCGGCCTGGTCATGCTGGCCGGCGAGATTACGGCCCGCCACAATGTCATGTATGACGAGGTGGCTCGGGAGGTCGTCAAGGATATTGGATATACCGATTCCGAAACCGGATTCGACTACAAGACCTGTGCCGTTCTGACCACTCTGCATTCCCAGTCCCCGGACATTTCCATGGGGGTCGATACCGGCGGCGCCGGAGATCAGGGGCTCATGTTCGGGATGGCCGTGAACGAGACAGAAGAGCTGATGCCCATGCCGATTCTTCTGGCTCACCGCCTGACCCGTCAGTTGGCCCACCTCAGAAAGTCGGGGGTTCTTCCCTATCTGCGGCCTGATGGCAAGGCCCAGGTCACCCTCGAATACGACGAGAACGGCCCGGTGGCCGTGGATACAATCGTTGTCTCCACCCAGCATGCCCCCGATGTGACTCAGGAGCAGATCTACTCCGACGTTATCGAAAAGGTCGTGCGCCCTGTTCTTCCCGAAGCCCTGATCTCAAGCCGTCCCGTGACCTTCCATATCAACCCCACCGGCCGGTTTGTCACCGGCGGACCCCACGGTGATGCCGGACTCACCGGTCGGAAGATCATCGTGGACACCTATGGAGGGGCCGGACGCCATGGAGGCGGAGCCTTCTCGGGCAAGGATCCCACGAAGGTTGACCGTTCGGCCTGCTACATGGCCCGCTACGTGGCAAAGAACATCGTGGGGGCCGGACTTGCAAAGCGCTGTGAAGTCCAGCTGGCCTATGCCATCGGTGTGGCCGAGCCGGTGTCGGTTCACGTGAACTCCTATCAGACCTCCCCCGTCTCCGACCGACTGATCGAAAATGTCGTGCGGGAGCTTTTCCCCCTGACTCCGAAGGGGATCATCGACCACCTGAAACTCCGGCGGCCGATCTACCGGAAGACGGCCTCTTACGGCCACTTCGGACGCAATGAAGAAGACTTCACCTGGGAGCGCCTCGACATGGCCGAGAGCCTCCGGAAAGAGACCGAGCGGTTGGCCTAGGAGCCAATTCTTTTAAAATCACAGATGAACCCAAAACGGGAGATGCGATGAAATTTGATATCAAAGACAAGAAACTGGCCGACATGGGCGCCCGCCGCATCGAATGGGCCGGACGGGACATGCCGGTTTTGGCGAACATTGCCAAGGACTTTTCTAAGACAAAGCCCCTTAAGGGAGTCAAGGTGGCGGCCTGCCTCCATGTGACCAGCGAGACGGCCAACCTCATGAAGACCCTCAAGGCGGGCGGAGCCGATGTCATGCTCTGCGCTTCGAACCCTCTCTCGACCCAGGACGACGTGGCGGCCTCCCTCGTGGTGAACGACGGGATCCCCGTCTTTGCCATCAAGGGCGAAGACCACGATACTTACTACAGCCATATCCGGGCGGTGCTTGAAGCCAAGCCCCAGATCACCATGGACGACGGAGCCGATCTGGTGTCGATGCTCCACTCCGACCTCAAGGCGTTGCTTCCCCACGTCATCGGCGGCACGGAAGAGACCACGACCGGCGTCATCCGCCTCAAGGCCATGGCCCAGAAAAAGGTTCTCTCCTACCCCATCGTCGCGGTGAACGACTCCGAGACCAAGCACCTCTTCGACAACCGTTATGGAACGGGCCAGTCCACGCTGGACGGAATCATGCGGGCCACGAACCGGCTCTTTGCCGGCTCCACCGTGGTCGTCTGCGGGTACGGCTGGTGCGGTCGCGGCATCGCCCGTCGGGCCTCCGGCATGGGAGCCAAGGTGGTGGTGACGGAAATCGATCCCATCAAGGGGCTCGAGGCGGCCATGGATGGCTATGCCGTCATGCCGATTAAGGAAGCCGCCAAGGTGGGTGACTTCTTCATCACCGTGACCGGCGACATCAACGTCATCGCCAAGGATGCCTTCAAGGTCATGAAGGACGGTGCGATCGTCTGCAATTCCGGCCATTTCAATGCCGAGATCGACATCCCCGCCCTGGAAAAGCTCTCCACGAAGAAGACGCTCCTTCGCGACTTCGTCGAGGAGTATGTCATGAAGGACGGTCGGCGGATCATGCTTCTCGGAGAGGGTCGCCTCATCAACCTCGCCTCGGCCGAAGGCCATCCGGCCCAGGTCATGGACATGAGCTTTGCCAACCAGGCGCTTGGAGCCGAATATATCGTCAAGCATGCCAAGAAGCTCCCCAAGGACGTCATCACGATCCCTCGTGAAGTGGATCGCGAGATTGCGAGCCGCAAGCTGGCCGCCTTGGGAATCGCCATCGACACCCTGACGCCCGAGCAGGAAAAGTACCTGGCGTCTTGGGAAATGGGAACCTAGGGTCGTGGAGATCAGGATTAACGGGAAGCCGGAGACGGTTCCCGACAAGAGCACCGTTGCTTCGCTCCTTGCCGCCCGAGAGCTCGATCCGGCTCTCGTCTCGGTCGAACACAACGGAAATATCCTTGAGCGCTCCCAGCTCGATTCGACAGTCCTTTCGGGGGGCGACGAGCTGGAGATCCTCTTTTTCATGGGAGGGGGGCAGGCCTGAGTTAAGGCCTTTTCCTCCTCCGGGGGAGCCATGTCACCACAAAGCAAATTGGCATCGGGGAGAATCTCTTCTCCCCTGATCGCCCTGATTGGAAAGACCCCACTGGTTCCGCTTTCCGGCATCAGCTTCGATCTCGGCCGGACGATCCTTGTGAAGCTCGAGTCCAAGAGTTTGGGTGGAAGCATCAAGGACAGGCCGGCTCTTTTCATGATCGAGGATGCCCGGGCTCGCGGTCTCCTTGCTCCTCGGGCTCCCATTGTGGAGGCCACGAGCGGTAATATGGGAATTGGTCTGGCCCAGATCGGTGTCCTCGCCCACCACCCGGTGACGATTGTGATGCCGGAGGGGATGAGCCAGGAGCGTGTCTCCCATCTCCGGGCTCTGGGGGCCACCGTAGAGCTGACTCCCGCCGCCGGCGGGATGAGCGCGGCCATTCGGCGGGCCGAAGAGATCGCCGCTTCCATGAACGGGGCCTTCATGCCCCGACAGTTCGACAACCCTGCCAACCCCGACTCCCACTACCGCACCACCGGCCCGGAAATTGTGGAGTCCCTGGGAGGGCTCCCCGACGGCTTTGTGGCCGGGGTCGGCACAGGGGGAACCATTACCGGGGTTGGACGTTTTCTTCGTGAGCAATCTCCCGACCTTCCGGTCTGGGCGATAGAGCCCGAAAGCTCCCCGGTGCTCTCCGGGGGCGCCCCGGGGCCTCACCGGATCCAGGGAATCGGCGCGGGATTCGTACCGAAAATTCTGGACAGAAAGGTCCTGAGCCGCGTCTTCACCGTCACGGACGCCCAGGCGATCGAGACGGCCCGGAGGCTGGCGAAGGAAGAGGGGATCATGGCCGGCATCTCCTCCGGTGCCAATGTCTTTGGAGCCATCGCCCTGGCTCGGACCCTTCCCGAGGGATCCCGGATTGTCACGGTGGTGTGTGACAGTTATGAGCGCTACTTTTCCATTGAAAAATATCTTCAAATATAGTGTCGAGGCAGGAAGGACAATGAGATGGAGATGACCGAGGAACAGATTGAGCGCTATTCGCGCCATATCCTTCTTCCCGAGGTGGGGGGGAAGGGGCAGAAAACCCTCCTATCCTCCCGGGTGCTCATCATCGGGGCCGGAGGGCTGGGGAGCCCCGCGGCCCTCTATCTTGCGGCCGCCGGCGTCGGAACCATTGGTCTTGTCGACATGGATGTGGTGGACCTGTCGAACCTCCAGCGCCAGATCCTCCATGGAACGCCCGATGTGGACCGTCCCAAGGTCCTCTCCGGACAGGAGAAGATCGAGGCGCTCAATCCCGACGTCAAGGTGGCCACCTACCCCTTTGCCCTGACGGCGGCCAATGCCCGAGAGGTCGTCTCGGGATACGACGTCATCCTCGACGGAACCGACAATTTCCCTGCGAAGTTCCTCATCAACGACCTGGCCGTTCTCTCCGGAGTCCCCCTTGTTCATGGGGGCATCCTGCGCTTCGTCGGTCAGGTGCTCACCATCCGTCCCGGAGAGTCCGCCTGCTATCGCTGCCTCTTCCGGGAGCCTCCTCCCGCCGGAGCCGTTCCCTCCTGCTCCGAAGCGGGTGTCCTCGGCGTCATTGCCGGGGTCATCGGGACCATCCAGGCAACCGAGGTTCTGAAGCTTCTCCTGGGCAAGGGAGACCTTCTGACGAATCGCCTGCTGACCTATGATGCCCTGACGGTCGCATTTCGGAACGTGGCCGTCCGCAAGAACCCCAAGTGCCCCGTCTGCGGGGATCATCCTGTGATTACGGAGTTGATCGACTATGAACAGACCGTCTGCACCACACCGGGAGTCTGATGCGACCCGCGGAGAGACTGTGGCAAACGCCTCCGCAGGGTCGAAGATAAAGGGTCTCAAATGTCGCGAGTGCGGCCGTCTTTACCCGGCCGTGGCGATGCATATCTGTGAGTTTTGCTTTGGACCCCTTGAGGTCGACTACGACTACGAGGCGATCGCCGGACGGCTCTCCCGGCGTTCTATCGAGGAGGGGCCCAAATCCCTGTGGCGATACCACGAGCTCCTTCCCGTGACGGGGCCCCCCAGCGTGGGGCTCCATGCCGGCATGACCCCGCTGGTCCACGCCAAACGCCTAGGCAAGCTTCTCGGTCTTGACAACCTCTACCTGAAGAACGATACGGTGAACCATCCCACCCTGTCATTTAAGGACAGAGTGGTGGCAGTGGCCATGACCCGGGCCCGGGAGCTGGGATTCGATACCGTGGCCTGCGCCTCGACGGGGAACCTCGCGAACTCTGTCTCGGCCCATGCGGCCAGCGTCGGGATGAAGTGCTTTGTCTTCATTCCCCACGATCTCGAGGCGGGAAAGATTCTGGGCAACCTGATCTACCATCCCACCGTGGTGGCCGTTCGGGGAAACTATGACGACGTCAACCGCCTCTGCAGCGAGATCGGCGGGGAGTATCCCTGGGCCTTCGTGAACATCAACATTCGCCCCTACTATGCCGAAGGATCCAAGTCCCTGGCCTTTGAAACGGCCGAGCAACTCGGATGGCGGGTTCCTGACCAGGTGGTGGTTCCCATTGCCTCGGGGTCCCTTCTGACCAAGATCTGGAAGGGTTTCCAGGAGTTCTCAAAGCTTGGCATCGTCCCCGCCAACCCCACCCTTCGGGTCAACGGAGCCCAGGCGGAAGGCTGCTCTCCCGTCTACCGGGCCTTCGTCTCCGGGAAAAATCACCTCGTTCCGGTGAAGCCCAACACCATTGCCAAGTCCCTGGCCATTGGAAACCCCGCCGACGGGTTCTATTCCCTGGATGTGGTCTTCAAGTCCAAGGGCGCCATCGCTGCGGCCACCGATCCGGAGATCGTGGAGGGGATGAAGCTTCTGGCCGAGACGGAAGGGATCTTTGCCGAGACGGCAGGAGGGGTCACCGTGGCCTCTCTGAAAAAACTCTGCGAAGAGGGACGGATTGGCCGCTCGGATCTCACCGTGGCCTATATTACCGGCAACGGGCTCAAGACGATGGAGGCTCTCACGGGAGCTCTTCCCGACCCGGTGTCCATCGATGCCTCCTTGAGCTCCTTCCGCAAGAATGTGAACCCGTCGAACTGACCCCATAAAAGAAAGGATTCTCCATGTCCGTTGTCGTGCGCATCCCCACCCCCCTGAGAAAGCTCACAGGAAACCAGGGAGAGGTTCGGGAGGAGGGGAAGACGGTTCGAGAGATCCTCGATGGACTCGAGAGCCACTATCCCGGGATCCGGGAGCGCCTCACCGACGAGGCGGGGGAGCTTCGCCGCTTCATCAACATCTATCTCAACGAAGAGGATATCCGTTTTGCCGAGGGGCTCGACACGACGGTCAAGGCCGGTGACGAGGTCTCCATCATCCCGGCCATCGCCGGAGGTTCGCGATGACACAGATGCGCCTCCACCTGACCTTTCCCGAGGACCGGGTGCGGGAGCCCATCGTCTACGAGATCTGCAAGAATTTTCCCGTCGTCGTGAACATCCGTCGGGCGGACATCTCCGACGACAGCGGCTGGATGGAGCTGGAAATGGACGGCGAGGTTGCCGATCTCGAACGGACCGTCGCCTATCTGCGAGATCGGGGCGTCGTTGTCGCTCCGCTTGAAAAGAGCATCCTCGAAGGATAGGACTCCAAGGAGATTCCCATGGCATTTCGTGAAGACCAAATCGCGCGCTATAGCCGCCACATCATATTGAAGGAAGTGGGGGGGAAGGGCCAGGAGAAGCTCCTGGCTGCCCGGGTTCTCGTGATCGGAGCCGGAGGCTTGGGAAGCCCTGTGGCCATGTACCTGGCCGCCGCCGGTATCGGAACCATCGGTCTCATCGACATGGATGTCGTCGATGTCTCGAACCTTCAGCGCCAGATCATGCACTCCCAGGCGACGGTGGGGATCCCCAAGGTCCTCTCGGGCCAGAAGACCCTCACCCGGATGAATCCCGATGTCCGGGTCATTCCGATTCAGGACCGGCTGACGGCCGAAAATGCGATGGAGCTTTTCTCCGATTATGACGTGATCGTTGATGGCTCCGACAACTTTGGAACCCGCTACATCGTGAACGATGCGGCCTTCTTCCTGAAAAAGACCCTGGTGTCGGGCTCCATTCTCCGATTTGAGGGTCAGGTGACCGTTCTCGAGGGCCACACCGCTGCCCCCTGCTACCGGTGTCTCTACCCCGAAGCGCCGCCCCCGGGACTCGTTCCCTCTTGCTCCGAAGCCGGTGTCCTGGGCGTCTTGGCGGGGACCATCGGAACGCTTCAGGCCGCTGAGGTGGTGAAGAAGATTCTGGGAGTCGGGGAGCTTCTGACCGGTCGCCTCCTTCTCTACGATGCTCTCTCCATGACCTTCCGTAAGCTCAAGGTTCCCAAGGATCCCCATTGCGCCCTGTGCGGACCCTCTCCCACCATCACGAGCGTCTCTGGCTCCTCGGAGTGGGTCTGCCAGGTGCCGGCCTCCTGATGGAGGGGAGGGAGATTCTCCTTCCACGGGCAATTTTTCAGAAAATTCTCGACCATTGCCGCTCCCTCCGCCCTGAAGAGGCCTGCGGTCTGGTGGCGGCCGATGGCTCGGGGCGCCCCGTGGCCGTTCTTCCCGTGACAAACAGCCTCCACTCTCCAGTCCGCTACCAGATGGACCCCCGGGAGCAGTTCGATGCGATGAAGCGGATTCGTAGGGAAGGCTGGTCCCTCTTCGCCATCTTCCACTCCCATCCTCTCTCCGAACCCGCTCCCTCTCCCACCGACATCCGGCAGGCCTTCTATCCCGAAGCGTACATGATCATTGTGGGCCTAGAGAAGGAGCCGGCAGTGGCTCGAGGGTTCGTCGTGCAGGAGGGCGAGGTGGCCGAGCGCCTCCTCCGGGTTGTCGAGGATCCTCTTCCATAGCCCCTTCCCTTCCCGGCCGAGGCAAAAGGCTTTCACCCTTTCGTCTGAAGCTTGAGAAGTTCCTTTCTTGATTGATTTTTTGTCAGGCCTTCCCTATTCTTGTGGGTAATCGCTTTCCCCCACTTTTTCTCCGGAGACGATGCTCGATGGCCAAGAAAATCCTGATGATTGAGGACGATCCCGATATTGCCGGCCTCATCATGCACTATCTCAAGATGGAAGGGTTCGAGTGCGAGCATGTCTCCGACGGGACGGCGGGGCTTTCTCTTGCGCGTCGACTCAAGCCCGATGCCATTCTTCTCGATCTCATGCTTCCCGGGATCGATGGTCTCACGGTAAACCGCCTGATCAAGCAGGATCCCTCAATTTCGGCGACGCCGGTGGTGATCGTGACCGCCAAGGGCGAAGAGACCGATCGGGTGGTGGGCCTCGAGATGGGGGCCGACGACTATATCGTCAAGCCCTTTCACCCCAAGGAGATGGTGGCCCGGGTCAAGGCGGTCCTGCGCCGCCGCGAAACCCAGCAGCGACTCTCGGAGCGAATGTCGATCGGCCCCGTGACCATCGATATCGGACGCCATGAGGCCACCTTCGAAGGGGTGCCCTCCCCCCTGACGGCCAAGGAGTTCGATCTTCTCGTCGCCATGATGCGAGTGGCGGGACGCGTGCTTGACCGGGAAACACTTCTCAATACGGTCTGGGGCGACGACTACGAGGGGACGGACCGGACGGTGGATGTCCACATCCGTCGCCTCCGGAAGAAGATGGGGGAATCTGCGGCCTGGGTTGAAACGGTCAAGCAGATCGGCTATCGCTTCCGGGAAGAGGGGAAGGGCGGACCATGAGCTTTCGCGCCTTCGTCCTCCTCCTTGGCGTGGGCGCCTTTGTGGCAGGCGGGGTCTTCATGGTCCTGGAAGGACATGGGATGGCCCGCCTGCTTCTCTTTGTCGGTCTTTTTCTTGTCCTTCACCTGCTCGTTCGTCTGGTTTACCGGATTGTGGCCCGCCAGGCGGATGCGGCCCTGAAAAACCCCCTCACCATCGCCGCCCAGGGATTCTTTGACGATCTCTTTGATCCCATGCTCTCGGGACTTATCCGCCTCCTGAAGGAGAAGCACGAGACCTCCGGGCGTCTCGCCGAAGTGGCCAGCCGCTTCGAGGGGGTCTTTGACAATATGGTGGAGGGGGTGGTGGTGACCGCCTCCAACTCCCAGATCCTCATGGTGAATCCGGCCTTCGAGCGCATCTTGGCCATTCCCGCCAAGGAGGCGGTGGGAAATCGCTTGGGGATCGTCGTCCGGGAGACGGCCATCCACCAGCTGGTGGAGGAGGTCTTTCGCACGAAGACCCGGGTCATGCGGGAGTTGGGCTACCGGAGTCGGGGAGCCACCAAGGTGCTGAATGTGGTGGCGACGATTTCGGAGCCCCGGGACGGATCGGGGAAGAGCTACGGGATCTTTCTTTTTTACGATATGACCACCATCCGGGGGCTCGAGAGGGTCCGGAAGGACTTCGTTGCCAATGTCTCCCACGAGATTCGGACGCCTCTGACCTCGATCCGGGGATATGCCGAAGCCCTGAGCGATGGGGCCCTCTCAGATCCGGAGCTTGCCCGGAGCTTTCTGGGAATCATCTCGACCTCGGCCGACCGTCTCTCTCGCCTTGTGAATGACCTTCTCGAACTTTCCCGCCTCGAGTCCGGGACGGTGGATCTCCGTCTGGCTCCTGTGGAGCTGGGGGCTCTCTCCGACCGTCTTCGCCAAGAGTTTGCCGATCGCCTCGCCAAAAAGGAGATGCGCCTCGACACGGACTTTGCGAGACCCTTCACCTTTGTCACCGACGACTCCCTTCTCCAATTGGTGCTGGTGAACCTCGTCGACAATGCCCTCAAATACTCCCCTCCGGGCTCCAAGGTCCGCCTCGGTGCGACGACAGATGCGACAGGAATCCAGATCGAGGTGGAAGATCGGGGAATGGGCATCCCCGAGGAGGAGCTCCCCCGAATCTTCGAACGATTCTATCGGGTCGACCGCTCCCGAAGTCCGGCTGTGCCGGGAACCGGCCTTGGTCTTTCGATCGTTCGCCATGTGATGACTCTTCTCTCCGGTCGGGTCTCCGTCAAAAGTGCCCTGGGGCAGGGGACCACAATCACCCTCCATCTTCCTGCCCCCAGCCTGTTGCCCCCTCCATCATAGCCCTCCCCTCCGGTCGCGTGAGGTTCTTCTTTTCAAGGGACCTCGATCAAGGATAAAATAAAGAAAGATCCATCTCGTCCGAAAACTCTTTCGGACCCATTTTTTCAAGGAGGTTCTCATGACAGCAAAGCGTCTCGCCTGGCTTTTTGCCGGCGTTCTCTTCCTGGCATCCCAGGTTGCGCATCCCACTGCCGCCCGGGCACACATGATGCACCATGGCCATATGGGGCCCATCGGCTTCTACCTGATGAATCAGGATCGTCTGGGGCTCTCCTCCGACCAGACAAAGAAGCTCATGGCTCTCAAGATGGCCTTTATGAAGACGAAGATCATGGAGAAGGCTCGGATCCACGTCCTTCACATGGAGACGATGTCCCTCATGATGCGCCACAACATTGATGTGAACCAGGTGCAGAAGAACATGGACAGCGTTCTGTCGCACAAGAAAAAGATCATGCGCGCCTTTGTGACGATGGTCGCCGGCGCCCACAAGGTCCTCACGGACGAACAGTTCGCCAAGGCAAAAAAACTCTGGCGTGAAATGATGATGATGCACCATGGAATGATGGGGGGCATGATGGCCCACCATCCTCCGTATCACCATCCCGGCATGTGAGGATTTCTTGACGAAAGGCTCATCATCCGGCCGGACCGGGGGATCGCTTCCCCGGTTCGGCCTTCATGTCTCGACCGCCGGAGGCCTCGACCGCATCTTTCCCCGAGGGGAGGCCTTGGCCTGCGGAACGGTCCAGATCTTCTCCCACTCCTCCCGAAGCTGGGAGTTCGCCCTTCCTGACCCGCCGGTTCTTGCTGCCTACACCACCGCCCGCTCTCGGGCCTCTTTTTCCGATGTCTTCATCCATGCAAGCTATCTGATCAACATGGCCTCGGATGATCCCGAGATTGCGAGAAAATCCGTGGAAACCCTGGAAAAGGAGCTGGCCACCGCCCGTCTTTTGGGAGCGGAGGGCCTTGTCCTCCACCCGGGGTCGGCCCGGGGTGGGGAGAGGAGCGCCGCCGTTCTCCGGGCGGCCTCCCGAATCCGTGAGGTTCTTGACCGACTTCCCGGAGGGGGGACGCCTCTTCTGCTTGAGAATACGGCGGGAGCGGGAAGCATGCTGGGGGCGACCCCCGAGGAGATGTCGGAGATCCTTTCGGCGATTGACCGGCCAGAGCAGACCGGAATCTGTCTCGACTCCTGCCATCTTTTTGCCAGCGGATTTGATCTCGACGAGGAAGGAGCCGGACAGGAGCTTGTCTCCCGCTTCTGTGAGGCGCTTCCGGGGGGGCGGCCCTCCCTGTGGCACCTCAACGATGCCCTCTATCCCCGGGGATCGGGGCGAGACCGCCATGCGGGGCTGGGAGAGGGGCATATCGGCCTTCCGGCCCTGGGGCAAATCGTCCGTCTTGCCGTGGCATCGGAGACCCCCATCGTCCTGGAAACCCCCAAGGGAGACGGGGACGAGGAGGACCGCAGGAACATGCGCCGTCTCTTTTCCCTGGCCGGACTTCCTGTGCCAGCGGAGATCGCCTCCGAATGATCGATCCGATCGAGCTGGCCCTGGGGATCCTGGGGACGATCCAAAGCTTTACCCTGATGGTGGCCCGGGCCTTTCGTTACCTGGTGGTCCATTTCCGCTTTCGGGAGAGCCTTCTGGAGATGGATCGCCTGGGGGTGGGGTCGATCCCCATCGTCTTCCTGGCAAATCTCTTTGCCGGCCTCGACATGGCCCTCCAGTTCAGCGTGGTGATGGCCCCCTACGGGGCGACCAATCTCCTGGGCAAGGTCGTGGCGACCTCGGTCATCCGGGATATGGGTCCGGTGCTGGCCTCTCTGGTGATGAGCGCCCGGGTCACCGCCGGCATTACCTCCGAGCTGGGAATGATGTCCACCACCCAGCAGATCGAAGCCCTCATGGTCATGGGGGTGGACCCGGTCGACCGACTGGTGGCTCCCAAGATCCTGGCCGGAATGATCATGCTCCCGGTTCTCTCGGTGGTGGGAGACTTTTTGGGGGTTGTGGCGGGGTTGGCTGTGGCCATGTTCGGGGCCCACGTTCCCGCCCCCCTATACTGGTCGGGCGTCCGGACCGCCCTGACCGCTCCCAACCTCGTCAACGGCATCGCCAAACCCTTCGTCTTTGGCTTTATCCTGGTCTCGATCGGGTGTTTCTATGGCCTTCGGACAACGGGCGGGGCCCAGGGGGTGGGTCGATCCACTACCAAGGCTGTCGTCTATGCGGCCATCTGGATCCTGGTGGCAAACTTTCTCATCAGCAAGCTCCTGATCGACATCTGGGGGTGGAAGCTTTGATCCGCCTTGAGAATGTCACCGTCTCCTACGGAAGCCGGGTGATTCTCGACGCCATCGACCTTGAGATCCCCACGGGAAAGACCATGGTGATCCTGGGGGAGAGCGGCTCGGGGAAGACCACCATTCTCAAGTGCGTGCTGGGGACCCTCCATCCGGTGTCGGGACGGGTTCTGGCCAATGGCCAGGACATCTCGAGGCTGAGCGATGAGGAGCTTCTTCGCTTTCGCCAGCGCATGGGAATGGTCTTCCAGGAGGGGGCCCTCTTCGACTCTCTCACCGTGGGGGAGAATGTGGCCTTCTGGCTCTGGGAGCATACCCAACTCTCCGATGCGGAGGTCGAGACCCGGGTGCGGACGCTTCTCCGATTTGTGGGGCTGGAGAGCTCCATCGACTCGAAGCCCTCCGACCTGTCGGGGGGGATGCGTCGCCGTGTGGCGATTGCGAGAGCCATGGCCGCTGAGGACCCCGCCTTTATGCTCTACGACGAACCCACCACCGGGCTCGATCCCTTCACCTCAAAGTCCATCTGCGATCTTATGCGGCGGGTCCAGCGGGAGTTCACGACGACAAACATTGTCGTGACTCACGACCTGACCGATGCCTATCGCGTCGGCGACCTCTTCACCTTCATCAAGGATGCCAAGGTCATCGCCACCGGAAGTCGTCAGGAAATCGAACGCTCCACGGATCCTTTCATCAAAACGTTCCTCTCCCTCGAGTCCTGAAAGGGGTCACAATGAAGCGCAGCACCAACCTTTCCCTCTCCGAGTTTCGTGTGGGGCTCATCGTCGGCGGAAGCTTTCTTGTGGGGGCGATGGTGATCATTGCCTACGGCAAGATCTCGGGCATCTTTTCCCGGCAGGTCGACATGGTGGCCCTCTTCCGGAATGTCCAGGGGCTGACCCAGGGGGCCCCGGTTCGTCTCATGGGAATCGATAGCGGCTATGTCTCGGGAGTGGAATTTGTCCGATTCCAGGGAAAGCGCTACGTGAGAGTCGCCATGCGTCTCTCGCGGGAGAGGTTTTCCGAGCTGTCCGCCGGGACGTCGGCGGAAATTCATACCCAGGGGCTCATGGGAATCAAGTATGTCGAGCTTTCTCCGGGCCGAAGCTCTGACGGCCCCCTCAACGCCTCCCTGCCCATCATGGGCAAGGAGTCCAACTCTCTGGGAGCGGTGATGAAGTCGGGGAAGGATGTGGTCAAAAACATGAAAGATCTCTCCCTCTCCTTGACCGAACTTGCCAATTCGGCAAAGAGCGGGGAGGGAACGGTGGGCCATCTGATGAAGGACCCCACCCTCTATAACAATGTGAATCAGGCGGCGCTTGAGCTTTCGACCTTGGCGGATCGAATCGATCATGGACCGGGGACGGTCTCCAAGCTCCTTTCCTCCGATGAGCTCTATCGCCGGCTGGACAGGACGCTGGGAAGCCTCGATGCCGTTCTCTCCGCGGCCAAGAATGGACAGGGGCTGGCCGGGAATCTCCTCGACGACAAAAAGACGGCCGAGAGCTTCAAGGATTCTCTGGCACGTCTCGACGACATTCTCCGTCAAGTTCAGAGCGGGCAGGGAACGGCCGGCCGCCTCCTCTACGATCCGGCGACCGCGACCCACGTGGACAAGATCCTCGGCCGGGTGGACAGCCTTCTCAAGGATATGAAGGAGCATCCCAAGAAGTACTTCACCGTCGAGGTCCATGTCTTTTGAAGGACCATCGCCGCCGCTTCCTCCGGATCCTCTGGAGCGCCCTCGTTCTCTATGAGATTCTCAACGTCCTTTTCATCCTTCTCCTCCGAAGCCGTGGCCCGGCTCCCCTAGGGGAAGGAGTCCAGCTCTTTTCTCTTTTTTCCATGCTCCTCCCCCTCTGGCTGATTCTTTCCTTTCGTGATGTTCTCCCCAGAGTCCGGATTTTTTCCCAGACCTTCTTCCTTTGGTATTTTGCTCTGGGAAGCTTCTGGATCGGGGCCGGCCTTGGCGCACTCGTCCCTGTGGTCAAGACTCTCCTTTCTGGGGAGGGACGGTCTGCACGCGGTGGGGCTTTGCCAGCCGATTATTCGCTTTGGGCCTTGCAGGGGGGAGGCTTTTTGACCCTTCTTCTCCTTGTATCGGCCTTGGGCGCACGATTTCTTCCTCCTCGCCTCATTCGACTCACCCTCTCATTTGAGGGGCTCGATCCTCGACTGGATGGTCTGACGGTCCTGCATCTCTCCGATCTTCATGTAGGGGCCTGGCAGGGAGAGGGGCGCCTTCGAACCATTGCGGAGTTTGTCAAAAGGACGGCCCCGGATATTCTGGCCATCACCGGGGACGTGATCGACCACCGGGAGGAGGAGGCAGGGATCTTCGAACGGATCTTTGCCCCTCTTTCCGGGAATCTCGGAACGGTCGCCGTCCTGGGAAACCATGAGTACTGGACCCTCGGAAAGGAGTCCTGTGCGGTGATGCGCCGCCATGGATTTCCGGTGTTGAAAAATGAAAGTCGCCTCTTGGAGACCGGGACCGGCGGAAAGGTGCGGGTTGTGGGAGTCGACGATCCGGCGGGAGCGGAGTGCGCCCCCGACTGTGGCCCCAATGTCGAGAGGGCATTGACGGAGGTTCGCCCGGATGAATTCGTTCTTGCCCTCGTCCATCAACCGACGTTGTGGGAGGGTCCCCTGTGCCGGAAGGCTCATCTGACACTGGCAGGCCATACCCATGGGGGGCAGATTGGTGGCCATCCGCCTCTGCCGAGTCTGGCCTCCCTCTTTTTCAGGTTCCCGGTGGGCCTCTTTTCTTCGCCGGACCCCCATTGCCGCGGCCATCGCCTCCACGTCAGCGCGGGGCTGGGGTATTACGGGATTCCTGTCCGGGTGGGGATGATTCCTGAAATGACGCTGATGACACTCCGTGCCGGGTCCGGAGAAAAATCCGGAGAAAAATAGCAAAAATTTCAGGGGATCCGGCGCCATTCCAGAAAAGACCCAGGAAAAAATTTTGTTTTTTTGTTAAGAATCGGACACTTGAAGTGATAAAAAAAATTCCTTCAAGCCCTTGCGAATCCAAAATGGCTTTTGTATACTGATTCGTGGGCTGAAATGTAAGGGTCCGGGACGGGCCGTTACAGGTCGGCAGTTCCTTCTATCCGTGCCAATTTAAGGAGGGGGTATGGCTTCCAACAAAGAAATTCCGAACGGTACCGCAGCAAAGACGGCGATTATTTCCTCCGTCTTCTGGCTGGCGATGGGAACGACCCTTGGGTTCGTGACCTCGCTCAAACTGTCTTACCCTGATGTTCTCGCGGGTACACCCTACCTGAACTTCGGGCACATTCGGCCGGTCCACGTCCTGACGGTGATCTATGCATGGATCTCGATGGCCTTTGCCGCCGCCATGTACTACATGACCCCCGTTCTCTGCGGAACGAAGCTCTGGAGCGAACGGCTCGGCGTCATGAACATCTGGCTCTGGAACCTTGGCATCATGGTCGCAGACGTCTCTCTCGACCTCGGTATGAGCTCTGGTCGCGAGTACTCTGACTTCGCCTGGCCGATCGACATCTATGTGATCGCCTTCATCCTCGTTCCCCTTGGCGTGAACGTGTGGATGACCGTCCTGACCCGTACAGTGAAGGGCATTTACCCGACCACCTGGATCATGATGGCCGGTCTCCTTTACCTCGTCACGGTGTACTCCATGTCCCAGTCTGTGGAGGTTTTCCATGTGACCGGTCTTAACGAGGCCCTCATCACCTGGTGGAACGCCCACAATCAGCTCGGCATCTGGATCACCCCGATCTCCATCGGTATCGCCATGTACCTGATTCCGAAGCTCTCGGGAAACCCCCTTTACAGCCACAAGCTGGCGCATCTGACCTTCTGGGGTCTCTTCGCCTTCTACTCCACTCCTGGAGCTCACCACATGATGGGTGCTCCCGTTCCTGAGTGGCTCAAGTCCTTTGCCTCCGTTTCCGGCGTGTTGATTCTCGTGCCGGGAATGGCCTTCATCGCCAACGCCCTTCTCACCATGCAGGGCAAGTGGAAGCTCTTCGTCGAAGTTCCCGCTCTTCGCTGGGCGATCACCGGAACCCTGATGGGTATCCCCCTCTTCTTCCAGGGCGGATTCCAGCAGACCCGCGCGATCAACTGGTATATCCACGGGACCCACTGGATCGTGGCCCACGCCCATCTGGCTCTTCTGGGCTTCTCCTCCTTCGTGGAGATCGGTGCCATGTACTATGGTCTCGAGCGGCTTCTGAAGCGCAAGTTCAACCCGACCCTTGAGCTCTATCACTACTGGCTCATGACCATCGGATTCATCATCTTCTGGACCTCGCTCACCGCTGCCGGACTCATTCAGGCTGCCGCGAAGGTTTACGAGATCCCCTATGTCGCGTCCATTCAGGCCTCCCACCCCTACATGGTGGCCCGGTCCTGGGGCGGTTTCATGATCATTACGGGACAGTGGATCTTCCTCTACAATCTCTACCGCACTGCGACGGCTCCGGCCCACAAGGCTGTTCCTTACAATCCTTCCGAAGTTAAGGCCTAGTCGGACGTCACAGGGTTTTCCGGTTTTCCAAAGGGGGGTGGCGATTTGCTGCCCCCCTTTTTTTTTCCTTCGGGTGAATCTTCTCCTCCGGCTTAGGGAGGGCTCGGCGATGAAAGGGGACTCGTTTACATGGGAAGTAATGCAGGATTCGGTGCTGTTATCAGTTATGTGGTGATCCTGGGGCTCCTCATCCTTGGCAGTCGTTCCTTTTCTCCCGTCTTTCGCCGAATCAGCTATGGGATCTTCGTCTTCATTACCCTCTCCATCTTTCTCCTGATTCTTGGCGCCAACTTTCACTATTTCTCCCCGAGCCTGGCCGTCCTTGTCATGACATGGGGAATGGCCGTCATCGCCATTTTTCTTTTTTTCGTCTATCTCTACTTCCGGAAAAAGAAGGTTCTTCCTCCGTCCTCAGAGTTCTTCGGCGTCAGGAAGAAGGCTTCCGCCGATTCCGAAAAAGGAGGCTCCTTTATGAAGAGCGCCGACACGAAGGAGCTCCCTCTCGATCCCGCAGAAGAGGCTCTCTCCATTCTCCCGGCTCCCGACCCCTTTTCTCTTCGAACGATCTTCGAAAAAGGATTTTCCGTCCTGCTGTATGGTCCGACAGGCTCAGGGAAAACCTTTTCCATCGTGATCGAACACCTGCAAACACTGAAGAATGAAGGGCGTATCGACCAGATCGTCATGATTCCCTGCTCCGACGGTATGGAGGATTATGACCTCTTGTCGAAGCCCATTCCCATCGGGCCCCAGGAAAAGATGCGCATGATGATGACCCTCTCCCGGGAGTATTCCGATGTGCCGCTCTCCGTCATCGCCCAGACATTGGGTGATTGGACTCGCGTCGAAGGTCCCCTCAAGCGTGTCTTTCGGCTCGCCCATGAAGGAGAGCGGATCGCGGTGGTCTTCGATGAGCTCAACCGGGCCTCCCGGGCTGCCCGAAACCTGATTCTCAAGGCGATCGATCCCGTGCTCGAACATTACGAGCTCCACGACTTCATTACGGGGGATGTGATCTCGGTTCCCCTCGACCGGATCCAGTTCTGCGCCACCAGCAACATCGGGGCATCTTACTCCCAGACCCACGATCTCGACGAATCCCTTCTCGACCGATTCCAATCCATCGTCTTTGTCGACTACAACACCGAACTTGAACGGGAAATCTTCAAAAAACAGGGTCTTCCTCCCGGGATTGCGCAAAGCATCATGAACGTCGCGGCGACCTTGCGGGAGGCCTACAAGCAGGGACACCTCTCCGCGCCGCTTTCCACACGCCATATCAAGAACTGGGGGCAGTCCATTCTCGACGGCGCCGACCCCATCTCCGCCGCCCGGGGGCTCTGGCTCAATCGATTGATTTCCCATGACCAGCACGGATATCCCGACGAGGAGCAACTGGAGGCGATCGAGCAGGTTCTCGACGGAGCCTTTCGCCGACCCGCCCCTCCCCGAGAAAGTCCCCGAAAGGACACCTAGGTGGCCTCCTCCCGTCAGTCCGATCTGAGGAGTCTCGAGCGTCGGCTCTCCATTCTCTCTTCACGCTTTTCGGGGGGGATCCCTGTGCGCATCTCCCTGCGCCCGGACACCGATCGTCCCCAGTGGAACTCCTCCGCCCGGACCCTCTCGTTGGGGGTCCGCTCTCTGGCAAGACATCCGGAGGTCCCGCTCCTTTTGGAGCTTCTCTCCATGCACGAGCTGGGGAAGATCCGCTCCGGCCTTCGTCTCGAGGGGGAGGAGGCCGAACTTCTCTCGCTGCCTCCCGGCCTTGTCACCCTCTTTGAGGACTACCGGACCGACCGGTTCCAGATCCAACGGCTCGGTCTTCCCCCGGAGACCTTCGCCCCGCTTTACGAGGCACTCTATCCGATCCGCGTGAGAAAAAAACGTCTCGCCATCAATACCTTTCGCCAGAGCTTCGACCCCTTTGTCCTGGGCGAGATCCTCCTTCTGAAGGCCCTGGGCGGCGCGGGTCAACTTCCTCACGAGCGCCATCCCCTTCTTGTCCGATCCGGCATTCTTCTGAGCCGTTATCGCCTTTTGGCGACCTACCGGGAATTTTTGGGGGATTTTCGGGAGGCCCTGGATCGGACAGCCGAGGCCGGGAGCCGGGAGGAGAGCCTCGACCGTGTCTGGGAGTTTTATGCCAAATGGCGGAAGGTTTTTGATCGCTCGGGTCAGGGGGGACGAGGTCCGGAGGGGGTCTCGGCCCGAAACCCCGACTCCGGGAGTGCCGGAGGCGGGAGTGGCTCGGGGTCGGGGGGTGGCGGGGCCTTTGGCCGCTCGTCGGGGGAGAAGGAGAAAGGCCAGGAGGGTCCGCCTCCGGACTGGGACTATCGGGCTCCCGACACGACCCACGGGTATGGGGCCGAAGGGGGGCGGGGTGGCAAGGCTTCCCCAACCGGCAAGGGGCTGGGGGCAACCCAGGACGCTCCCTCCCTGTTACGGATGTCCGGGGAGATCCCCCTGTTTATCCCTCCCTCTCACCGCCGGGAGGTCTGGCCGTGGGATCTGGGGCTGATCCGCTCCGAGACCCGCAGTCTCGCCCGCTTTTTAAAGGTGGGATTCGAGGATGCTCCGCTTGCGGGGCTGACCGGCCGGCTGATATCCCAGAAGCTCTTTGCGCCCACCCTCAAGGTGATGAACCGTCCCTCTCCCTTCCGGGAGGGTGCGACCGAACTTCGGATCCTTGCCATCGTGGACTTCTCCTTTTCCATGGACGGGTGGCCTCACTACTATGCCTCCCATCTGGCCCAGGTGATCGCCCTCTCCAAGGTGGCCTCCACCTTCGATGTCGTCTCCTGTTCGAGCCGGTTCCAGTTCCGAATGGCCCCCGACGAACTCAATCTCATCCAGCCGGACGAGATGGAGGGGTTCCAGAACCTCCTGCCGATGATCGAGCGAACGGGACATCAATACGATGCGGCCATTGTTCTCACCGATTGTCAGATCAGCGAACGCAGTGCCGAGGCCTTGGCGGAGCTACGGAAAAGAGTGCTCACCATTGGCTGCTATGTCGTGCCGGACACGGTGGAGCATGTGAGGGGACGCCCCATCGAGCGCGTGGTCGAGGATGGCCGGCAGATGTTCCCCTCGACCTTTCTCTATGCCACCACCTTCCACGGCCTGGGTCGCAAGCTGGCCTTGAACCTGAACCGCATGCGCGTCCGCTCCTTCTCCTAGAGCGGAGCTCCCTCTCCTTCTTCTCTCAGACCCCGGGGCTTGATGGATCCATTTCGAGTCAGGCTCCCTCGGGCTCTCTTGTCCTTCCCCCTCAACAAGACCCATGGTCTCTCCCAATCCGCAGTTTCCCCCTTGAACCCGGCCAGATACATGGGCTGTCATGCGAAAAAAGGCTTCCTGGGTCTGTTTCCTCTACGGCCCACCCCCGGCCTGAAGGACGGGGATCGTCGGGACCTCTCCCCCAGCCGGCGGCAGGGGGGCGTTCCGGAGAAGGGTGTCGATCTGATAGAGCAGCCGATTGCCGCCGATTCTATAGGCGAGGGTCTGGGTCTGCATCCCGTTGATCGAGAGCACCGCCCGGATCGCCACCTTGGTCTCCCCTGCGATCCCCACGGCGCTCACCGAGAAAATCTGGCTCGTGAGGGTCACATCTCCCGAGATGTTGGCAAAGATCGAGGGCCCCACCGCCTGCTGGAATTGTGCCAAGGTGAGAAAGGGCCGTCGGGCCACGATCTGCTGGGCGATCGCCGGGGTGATCCCGGGATCGAGGGCGGCCAGGACCGTGGGGCTCGCGGTATTGACGTTGATCTGCCCCGGAGTGTAGACGGTCAGGTAGGGCTCGAGGGCCTGATAGGCCCCCTCGGTCATTCCTGCGATCTGGTGAAGCTCCGAGAGGACGTCCATGGGGCCCCCCCGGTTGCGGTAAGGCGGGACAAACCCCCCGTAGGGCCCAGGAGGTCCTGCCATGTTGGGGGCGGGTGTCACCCACTGCGAGATGGCCGGCAGGAGGGCGGGATCGGCCCCCACCGAGGTGAAGAGGCGGGTGAACTGGATCAGGCGGTGAGGGTCGATGGCTCCCCCCACCCCCGTGAGCATGTTGATGTTGAACTTGCTGGCCTCGTCGGTGACCAGCCCCGAGACGAAGCCGGCATTGGAGACGGGATAGTTGATGATGGGGGTGGCCCAGGGCTGGGCGGTGGTGACGACATTCATCCCCGACTGGGTGGCCATCTGGAGACTTTCGACGAGGGCAACCTTGGCGATGGCGATGGCGGCCCGGGCGATGTATAGGGCGGAGACGCTGTGGGCATAGATCTCCGTCTGCCGAAGGAAGGCCCGGCTTGTCAGGACAAATCGGGTGATCACTCCGGTCAGGAGGAGGATCATGAAGAGGACGAGGATCAGGACCACGCCCCGGTCATGGCCGAGCCGTCCCTCCTTTTCGGCGCAGAGCGGCTCGGGAGTGACCGGTTCAGGAGAGCCCGGCTCGGGAGTGCGGGAGCTAGGAGGGCTGAACGGCTTCCACATCGAGGCTCAGATCAATCTTTGAGTGGTCGTTGAACCGGCGCTTCATGGAGAGCCGGGTGACGCGAATGAAATGGGGAGAGCGCTGGATCCTGGCCAGGAAGAACAGGGCATGGGGAAGGTCCACCGAGTCGATCTCCAAAGAGACCATGGCGATCCGGTAGGCCCCCTCCGGCGGCAGGGAGCGGGGGGTCATCCGGGTGATCCGGGATTTGATGTGGGCCCGGTCCGCCTCCTCTTCGAGGGTGGCGATCAGGGAGAACCCGCGCTCCTCCCGGGCCAGGCGTTGGGCCTGGGTCTGGATCAGGGCCCGGGAGGACTCGATCTCCCGGGCCAGGCTGGCAACCTTGAGGGTCTCGTCACGAAGGTCGGCCAGCTCCGCCTTCCGGGCCTGATAGGGATCCCAGAAGAGCCAGGTCACCCCCTGCCAGAGAACAATCCCCGCCACCAGGGAGGCCAGGATCCGGACGAGGCGTTTTTCCCGAGGAGTCAGCCGCTCATAGGCGACCCGCAGAGGGCGAAGAAGGGTGTCTGACTGCGTGCGAACCCTCTCCCGTGCCTCCTTAAAAATCTCTCCCCTAGTCATGGCGACCTCTCATCCGGAATGTCACCGTCTTGCGGTCAATGTCGAGCCCCGCGCTTAAAATGGAGAGGTCATGGATCATCCCGGTGGCGGCAAGGGAGCTTTTGATGGCATCCACACTCTTGAAGCTTTCCGTTTTGCCGGAGAGGGTGACGAACCTTCGGCTGATGGCCAGGGAGACGAGCTCGAGCCTCACGCCGGAAGGGGGAGCGGTGGTGATGGTCTTCATGAGCCCAATGATGTCGGCTCCCCGAGAGAGGAGGTGGCGTTGCCGATCAAGGGCCGCCTTCTCCTGGGTCAGCTGTTCCACCGGCATGACAATGGCATGGTCGGGAAGGGCCTTTCTTGCCTCCCTCTCCAATGCCTCCCGGGCCCGGGCCACCCGATGGTCCATTCGGGAGAGATGCGCCGATCCATCGGCCACCAGGACCCCCACCAGAAGCATGGACAGGGCCGCCAGCGAGCGAATCCCCGTGCGGATCTCGGCCCGGTCTCCCTGCCAGGCCAGAGCCCCCTTGCGAAAGGTCAGGGAGGAGATCTCCTCGCCAGAGAGGCGGGAGAGAAGGCGATAGGCTCGCTCTCCCAGCGGGCGGGGCAAGGTCTCAACGGGTGAGGCCAGCGGGAGGAGGGGGCTTCCGGAGGCGAGAGGCTGATCGAAGAGAAAGCGTTCGGGAAGGGAGGGTGCCGAGGCCGCCAGGGAGAGGATCATGTCGAGGATCCGGCGATCCCGATCGAGGGGGGATGTTCCGGGGGGAGTCCTGCAGGCCGAGACGGCGATAATGTCTTCGCCCTCGGCACGGGCTTCCAGGATCTGGCAGATCGCCCGGTGGCTCTCGGCGTGGATGATGCCTTGCACCTTGCCCGTCGGATCGGCTGCGCCCTCTCCCTTTGGATGGAGGGTCGGGGGCCGTTCACGAAGAAGATCGGCAAGGAGGAGGGATTCGGGGAGGATCCAGCGGGGGGAGAGCCCGGAGTCTTCGAGCCGGCGCAGGAAGTCTCCCACCTCGGATTGGGAGGCGGCCCAGATGTGGACACGGGAGGGCTGTCCCTTCTGGGGCATCAGGGAAAAAAGGGTCTCCTCCAGCGGCCAGGGAAGGAGGGACTCGACCTCGGCGCCGGCGACCGTCTCCCGTTCCCCGGCGGTCACGGAGGGCGGGAGCGTGACGGAGGCGGTGAGGGTTCTCTCATCGGGCCAGAAGAGGAGAAAGGGCGTCCGCTCCCGCTCCTCCCTGGGCAGTCCCATCTCCAAAAGGCCGGCCTCCCAGCCGTCTCCGTCCAGGGGGAATCGACGGTCCCCGGAGGAGGGGAGGCGGCCGTTGGGGGAGATGAGGCTCAGGCAGAGAGCCTCCGGAGTCAGCCGTCCCGCCAGGAAGCGCCCGGGAGAGAGAAGACGCCGAAGGCTCCGGGCTCTGTCAGTGAGGGATCGGGAGGCCATTCATCGCGATGTTCAGGTTTTGGGCAGGGCCATCGAGCGTCAGGGTCACAAGCCGGGTGGGGCTTTGGCCGGAGACTCCCGGCAAGGGGATGGAGGCCAGGGCTCCCTTGAGACGGATGTCCAGCCTCAGGTGAAGAATGCTGTTCTGATAGGGGGTGGCCAAGGTAAAGGTGCCGCCCCCGTTGATGTCGGCCAGGGGGCCTACGGCCTGGAGCTTTTCCACGCGACCTCGCCCGCGCGAGATGAAGACCCGGGAACGGACGGCATCGAAGGCCACCGGGGGAAGGGGAAATCCTTCCACTGAGAGCGAGCTGAGGACGAGGTGACGGACCATGGCCTCGAAGACCCCGTGGCCCCGGGTTTCCTGACCCACGTGCCAGGTGTAGTCGGTGTTAAGGGTGAGGGTGCCGCCGATCTTCTGATGGAGGACCGGCTCGGTGAGGGAGAGGTTCACCGGGGTCACGGTCGCCCCCTTAAGGTGGTTTTCCTCGTGAGGGAGTCGTCGGAGATGTCCTTCGAAGAGCCCCCCATAGGCCCGGAGCTTGAAGTTGACCCGGGGTTTGCGGGAGGCGAGGCTTGAAAGCACCAGGACCCCTTCGGCGTGGTCAACCGTTACCGTGGCCGGTCCCGCCGGAGTGGGGGCCACCAGAACCAGGTCGCGGTAGGAGAGTTGGGCGGGGAGGTCGAATCGGGCCGATCCGGCGGTGAGGAGGACTCCCCCCTGCTGGCTCGCCTGTCCGAGAAAGTATTGGGCCAGCTCCCGGTGGGGGAACCCTTGGGCCAGGCCGGCGACAAAGACCACCGCTCCGGTGGCTCCCAGCAAAAGGGTCCGCCGGCCCATCCGGGGCCGGGCGGATGAGGGCGAACCCTCCGCCCGGCGAAAGGGTCGCCATCTTAGAGCGGCCATGCGACGCAAGATATCCGGGGGAAAGACCAGAGTCTTCATCGGGGGGCAAGTCCTGTTGAGGCGCGGGGGGCCTCCATGGCGTGCCCGGGAGAGAGGATCACTTTTCCATGTCCCATGAGACGATGTCCTTGTTGTTTCCCTTGCCGCCCCGGGCGCCGTCGGCTCCGTAGCTCATGATGTCGAACTCGCCGTGGGTCCCGGGAGAGAGATAGATGTAGGGATGGCCCCAAGGATCTTTGGGGATCTTGGAGATATACCCGCCCGGCTTGTAGCTGTTGGGTTCGGGGGGAAGGGTGGGCTTTTTGACCAGGGCACCAAGCCCCTGCTCCGTGGTGGGGTAGCTTCCATTGTCGAGATGGTAGAGGGAGAGGGCGTTCTCGAACTCCCGGATCTGGGTCAGGGCCGCCGTTCTCTTGGCCTCTTCGGTGCGGCCCACGATCTTGGGGACGACCAGGGCCGCCAGAAGCGCAATGATGAAGATGACCACCATGATTTCGATCAGGGTGAAGCCCTCCTCCCGAAGGCGCTTTTTTCGGGACGGGAAGAGGCGAAGTCTGCAGGAGTGGGTTCGGAACATCGATATTCTCCGGAGCATGTGTTAGGAGACGGCCTGGCTCATCTCGAAGATGGGCAGGAGGACGGAAAGAACCATGAAAAGCACGAGACCCCCGATGAAGAGTATCATAACCGGTTCGATCAGGGATGTCAGCGTCGCCACCGTTTGATCGACCTCGGATTCGTAGCCCTGGGCCACCTTCAGGAGGAGCTCCTCGAGCTTTCCGGTGCGCTCTCCCACGGCGATCATGTGGACGGCCAGGGGAGGGAAGACCTTCGAGTCCCGGAGGCTCTGGGAGAGGGATCGCCCTTCGGCGATCTCCTCCCGGGAGCGGGCGACGGCCTCCCTCACCGGCCCGCTTGTGACGACCGCCTCGGAGACCTCGAGCGCCTTCTGCAGCGGGGCCCCCGAGGCGAGGAGAACGCCCAGCGTCCGGGCAAATCGTGCCACCTGGGCAGACAGAAGAAGCGTCCCCACCTTGGGCAGGGAGAGGGCCAGGCGATCGAGGGTTCTCCGGTGGTTTCTGACGGCCCGGACGAGCAGAAGAAGGAGGGCTGCCGATCCCCCTCCGGCGAGGACAAGGTGGTCGTTGAGCCAGCGGGAGCTGCCCATGAGGATCCGGGTGGGGAGGGGAAGGGTGGCCTTGAGACCTTCGAAGACGGCGGTGATCCGGGGCATGACCACCAGAAGAAGAAAGACGACCATGAGAAGGCCGACCCCCATGAGAAGGATGGGATAAAAAAGCGCCCCCAAAACCTTCCGTCGGGTTCCCACCTGTTTTTCCATGAGGTCGGCCAGACGATCGAGCATGATCTCAAGCGTCCCCGACTCCTCGCCGGCCCGGACCATATTGAGATAGATCCCCGAAAACACCGCCGGCAAACTCCCCATTGCCGCCGAAAGGGGCTGCCCCTCCTTGACCAGATCCCGCACCCGGGAGGCCACCCGGGCCATGGGGGTCTCCGGCCCCTGGTCGAGAACGGCCCCGAGGGCCTCGACGATGGGAACTCCCGCCCCCACCAGGATGGCCATCTGGCGGGTAAAGACGGAGAGGTCGTTTCCCGAGGGGCGACGTCCCCCCCCTCGGGGCGCCGTCGTGGATCCCGATTCCGCCCGCTCTCCCGAATGGGCCTCGAGGGTCAGGGGGAGGATCCCCTCCTTCCGGAGCTTCTGTCGGGCGGAGGAGAGGCTGTCGGCATCGACGAGGCCCCGGGTGCGCTCTCCGTTCCCCCGGACGCCGGAGTAGTTCCAGACGGGCATGGCTTCTCCTTGGCGCTAGCCGGCTTCGATCTCGCTCTGGGCGACCCGGAGGACCTCCTCGATGGTGGTGATCCCTTCGAGGACCTTCCGCCGGCCATCGTCGGTCAGGCTCTGCATCCCCTTTTTTCGGGCGGCCTCCCGGAGGGCGGCCGCGTCTTCCCGGACGTTGACGAGGTGGGCGATTTCGGGGTCGAGGACGAAAAGCTCGTAGATCCCCTGTCGCCCCTTGTATCCCGTGTTCAGGCAGTCGGGACAGCCGGCTCCCCTGAAGAGCGTTCCCTGGGGGAGGCTCGCCGGGTCGATGTCGAGCCGGTGGAGTTCGTCGGACGCCGGACGATAGGGCGTCCGGCAGGAGGGACAGATCTTGCGGACGAGCCGCTGGGCGAGAACGGCCCGGACCGAGGTCGAGATGAGGAAGGGCTCGACCCCCATGTCGATAAGCCGGGTCATGGCCGAGGGGGCATCGTTGGTATGGAGGGTGGAAAAGACGAGATGGCCGGTGAGAGAGGCCTGGATGGCGATCTCCGCCGTCTCGGTGTCCCGGATCTCCCCGATGAGGATCACGTCGGGATCCTGGCGCAGGATCGAGCGGAGCCCCGAGGCGAAGGTGAGGGAGATGCGGGGATTGACCTGGATCTGGCCGATGCCCCGGAGCTGATACTCCACCGGGTCCTCGATGGTGATGATGTTCTTGTCCGGGCTGTTGATGGTGTTGAGGATGGCATAGAGGGTCGTGGTCTTTCCGGCTCCGGTGGGTCCTGTGACCAGGATGATCCCGCTGGTGAGGGTGATCAGCCGGTTCACCGCGGCCAGATCCTCAGGGGCGAAGCCGATCTCGGAGAGGGGAAGAAGGAGCGTTCCCTGCTCCAGGATCCGGAGGACGACCCGCTCGCCATGGCGAACCGGAATGGTGGAGACCCGGATGTCGACATCGCGTCCGGCGGCCCGGATCCGGATGCGTCCATCCTGGGGAAGGCGTTTTTCGGCGATGTTGAGGTTGGCCATGAGCTTGAAGCGGGAGAGAAGTCCCGCCTTGAGCTTTTGCGGGACGGACAGGACATTGTAGAGGACCCCGTCGAGGCGGTAACGGACCTTCACCTCCTCCTCGAAGGGCTCGAGGTGGATGTCCGAGGCCTTCTGGCGGACCGCCTGGGAGAGGATGGAGTTGGCCAGCCGGATGATGGGGGCATCGTCCTTGGCATCGAGAAGGTCGACCGTCTCCACCATGGCGAGAAGATCGAGAGAGCCTTCGGCCTCCTCTTCTGCCCGGTCCAGGATCTGTCCGGTCTCCGTTTGTCCGTGGCGCTCGTAGGCGTTGTTGGTGAGCCCGAGAAGGGCGGCCGGGGGGACGAGGACGGGGTGGATCCGGACGGGGCTCCCCTCCGGTACGAGAAAGTCCGCGACCCGGTCGAGAGCGGGAAAGGAGGCGGGAGAGCCGCAGAGAACGGAGAGTTCGTACCCTCCTTCCTCCTCGGAGAGGGAGAGGGGAAGAACCAGATGAGCTTTGGCGAAGCCGATGGGGAGCCGGGGAATGAGGGAGGGATCGAGATCGGAGATCTCCACCGAACTCCGGTAGGGGTATCCCTGGGCCTCGGCCCAGCCCTTCCAGAGGGTCTCCCGGGAGAGCCCGGCCGCGGAGAGGCGGGTTTCAAAGTCCGGGGACCCGGGGAGGCCCTTCAGCGATGCGAGGATCCCGGCCGGAGTCGTCTCCATCCCCCGTCCTATTCGGGAGCGCCCGGGTCGCCCGGGACATCGACGGTATTCAGGAACTGGTCGCTCGAGGCGGAGGTGGTCTTGCGGTCGAGAAGAAGCTTCTGGAGAAGCTTGTTGTTGCTGGCAAACTTCTTCAGAGCCTCGGGGGCGTCATGTTTGACGACGGCCAGATCCTGGGCGCTTCGGATGACGTAGGGGGTCAGGAAGATCAGGAGGTCGTCCCGCTTCTTTTCGTGGTTGGTGTTGGAGAAGAGATATCCCAGAATGGGGATGTCCGAGAGGAAGGGGATCCCCTGGTCGTTGATGCTGGTCTCTTTTGAGATCAGCCCCCCGATGACCACCGTCTGCCCTGAGGAGATGGTGAGGTTGGTCTTGGCCGAGCGCTTTGTGGTGGTGGGGCCCACGGCGATGGTGCCGATGACCTGGGAGGCGTTGGTCAGAGCCGAGATCGTCTGCTTGACGTCAAGCCGGACCCGGTTGTGGGAGAGGATGTGGGGGGTCAGCTCCAGGGTGATGCCCACGTTCTGCCGCTGGATCATGGTCATGACGTTGCCGCCCACCGTCTGGCTCTGCCCCGTGATGAAGGGAACATCCTCGCCGATGGTGATCTTGGCCTTGACCCCGTCCGTGGCCAGGATCTCCGGGGTGGAGAGGGTGCGGACATCGGAGTAGGTCTCCAGGGCATTCAGGAGCTCGCCGACATTGGGGTAGCTGACCCCGTTGTAGTTGAAGGTTCCCCCGGTCAGAACTCCGGCCACCAGGCCGTTCAGCCCCGAGAGGGCCGAGGCCGCCCCGGCCGCGCCCGAGACGACGCCGAGGGAGCCGGTCGACCCGGTGGTCCCTCCCGTCAGGGAGGAGGCTCCGGTCGCGCCGTTGACAATGCTCCCCAGCATCCCGTAGTTCGTGAGGCCCACGACCCCCGAGTTGTTGGAGCCGAGCACCCCCCCCAAGAGGTTCACCTGAATGTTGTTGAGCTTGTCGGTGGAGATCTCGACGAGGGAGGCTTTGACGTAGACTTCCCCCGGCTGGGAGTCGAGAGAGTGGAGGATGGGCTTCAGCCGTTCGTAGTCGTGGGCGGTGGCGGAGACGATCAGACTGTTGGAGCTCTTGTCCGAGACGATCTGGATCGGCCCGTCGAAGCCTCCCTCCCGGACGCCTCCCACCGGGCGAGGGGCAAATCCCTTGGAGAGGATGGCGTTCACCGTCTTGGCGATGGACTTGGCCGAGGTGTTTTCCAGGGTGTAGAGGAACATCTCCCGGGTCGGTGGCGCCTGGGTCTCCGGGACGATGTAGATCATCCCCTTTTTGCTCACGGTTTCGAAGCCCTTCATCCGGAGGGCGTCGGAAAAGATCCTGAAGGCTTCTGGAACAGTGACCTCAGAGGGGGAAAGGATGGTGAGCTTGCCCTTCACCCTCTCGTCCATGACGATGTTTTGCTGAAGGAGCTCGCTCATGAAACGGACCAGAACCGAGACATCGACATTCCGGAAGTTCATGGAGACCTTTTGCACCGGAGCGGGAAGGGCCAGGGGAGTGGGGGCGGGGGCGGCCAGGGCGTTGGCACGGATCGGCCCCAGGGACAAGACCCCCAGGGAGAGGAGGGCTCCGGCAACTACGGTTGTCAGTAGGGCCCTCTTTCTCGAAAAAATCCGGCGATTACACGTCATGTGAATCTGGGGCAGAGGGAGGCATCTCACAAATCGCTGTCCTGTCGAGAGGGTGGCGGGCCGATGATCGTCATTTCGAGCACCAGGGATCACGTTATTGAATCTGGTAGCTGAAGGTTTGCGGGGCCCCGTTCCTGACGAGATCGATGCTGACCTGGGTGGCCGTTCCCAGAGTCGACAGAGCCTTCATGAAGTTCTGGGGATCGCTCATCGACATCCCGTTGATGGACTCGATCACGTCCCCGGGGAGAAGTCCCACCTCCTGATAGAGGCTTCCCGGCTGGATCTCGACGATTCTGAATCCGTTGGGCTTCCCGGCCACCATGTTGGGGACCGCCCGGGCCTGCATCATGAGCTGGTTGAGATTCTTCACCGCGGAATGGACCGCCCGGGACTCGATCAGCCAGTGGGTTCCATCGAGCTTGCGAATCCCATGGCTGGATGTCGGACCCGAGGACGTCAGCGTCTGGCCGCCGTCGTCCTCCGCCGTATAGCGCGCCTTGAGGATGCCGTAGGAGGCGCCCACCCGCAAGATCACGGCCGCTTTTTCCACATGGGCGAGAAGAACCCGCCCGGGGATCACGCTGTCGTTGACGTGATAGAACTTCTGGGTCTTCTTGGCCGTATCCTCGAGGACCGCGCCCGAAAGGGTTCCCGACCCCATAAGAGTCCCGACGAGGCGAAGCTTCAGGCTGTCGGAGGAGAGAACCGGAAGATTCTTCTGGCTCTGCCATCCCCCCACCGCCACCACCGGTTCCCCCGTCTGGGGAGTGGAGTTGTCTTCCAGGTCGATGTCCCCCGGAAGCACGGCCTCGGCTCCCCGGCGGGCCGGGTCGAAGACATTTCCTCGAGCGATGGAGGCCAGATCCATTGCCGTGGGAAGCTTCTCCCGAGGGGTGACCATCAGGGAATGGATCTCGGGCAGGGCATAGGAGCCGGAAATGCGGTCGCGAAGGGTCTCGTTCACCGCATCGGCCGCCATGTAGGAGGCCGCGGAGACAAGGGCAATCTGTCCGAGAAGGAATGTTCTCTGGATCCGGGTGTCGAGCATCCTGATTCCTGCCGTCCTGGGACGGTTACGTTACGCGTGGGGGCCTTTCGCGGACATCTTGAGAGAGGCCGACAAAAAATTTCCCGACATTGTCTGAAAGACGAAACAGCAACAAACAGTCGCTGAATTTGACGCACCTCTTTAGTATTATAATACAAAGAAGAAGAAAATGAACATTGATTGGAAAAGGGGATCTGTCGCATGGAGATCGTGGTCAACGGGGAGGCCCGTACCTTGGAGGAGGGCACGACCCTTCAGGAGCTTGTCCGGGAGATGGGTTTTTTGGAGAAGCCGGTTGTCTGCGAGGTGAATCTTTCCATCGTTTCCCGGAAGGATTGGGCCGAAACCGTCTTGGCGCCGGGAGATGCCATCGAGGTCATCGGGTTTGTGGGAGGAGGGTGACCGGCATGATGGCGGGGAATGGAAGATGTGGGGAGGGTTTGGTGGCTTGAATTTTTGACGAAGGTGTGGTAAAAATTCATTAACTTTCCAATCCCAAAGAGGGCGGGATTAACTCAGCGGTAGAGTGTCAGCTTCCCAAGCTGAAGGTCGTGGGTTCGAATCCCATATCCCGCTCCAATTTTTCTCTCAGAATTCCTTGAAAACCCCGTGTCTTCTCTTGACCGCTATTCCAAAGTGTAATAGGGCCGAAAATCGTTTGTTTTTTCATCAAATGAGCCGAGCCAAGCGACAATTCGTTTGTGAGGGGGAGCGGTAAAGCCATGATTGCTTGTCGGCGCCAAAGTGTGGTTCCATTTCTGAGTGCCCTGATGGGGCGTTCGCTGGAGGGATCTCCCGCTCTGTAAGGCCGGTTTACAAAGAATGCTCCTTCACCCCCCCTCATCCAAGGACCGCCGGTGATCCCGTCCTTCTGGGCGATCCTCTCGACGCTGCTGTTTTCCCTGTCGACGCCTCTCTCTAAGATCCTTTCCTCCCGCTATCCTCCGCTGTTTCTCGCCGGCCTCTTCTATGGCGGCTCCGCCCTGGGGGCCTTGGTGGGTCTCATCCGTCCCCTGGGTCTTTCCCCGGAAAGCCACCGGGCCTTTTGGGAGTTTTCCGGTCTCGCCCGGCGAACCCGCCTGGCCCTTGCCGGCTCTGTCCTGGCCGGCGGGGTCGTCGCTCCCGCCCTCTTTGTCCGGGGGCTTTCCGGGGCGCGGGCCTCGGCAGGAAGCCTTTTGATGAATGCCGAGGGGATCCTGACGGTCATCCTGGCCGTCATTCTCTTCCGGGAACGCCTGACATTCCGGCTCCTGGCCGGAACGGTCCTGGGGGCAGGGGGGTGCGCCCTGCTGTCTCTCCAGGACTCGCTGGGGACCGCTCTCTGGGCCCTCCCCTTTCTGGGGGCGGCCTTTCTCTGGGCCCTGGACTCGAATCTCCTGCGTTTTTTATCCGGAGTGAACCCGCTTGTGCTGACCGTCTGGAAGGGGGTTGCCTCCTCGCTCCTTCTGCTCTCCCTTTCGGCCCGTTTTGAGATCTGGCGCATGCCTTCCCCCGCCGATATCGGCCTCATTCTGGCGGTGGGAGGGATCGGTTACGGGGCGAGTCTCGTCTTCTTCATTCGGTCGATCAGGCTGATCGGAGTCTCCCGGACAGGGGCCTGGTTCTCCTTTTCCCCATTTTTCGGGGCGGCCCTGTCGCTGGTCGTTCTGGGGGAGCCCGTTCCGGGAGTGTTTGTGGTGGCGGCTGGGATCTTGCTTGTGGCTGCGGTCCTTCTTTCGGAGAAGGACCGGGAGGCGTAGGTTTCCTGTCTGGCGGGACGAGCCTTAGCGGGTAAGCCGCCCGCTGCGATAGTCGTCGATGGCCTGCTCGATCTGGGCCTTGGTGTTCATCACGAAGGGGCCATAGGCGGCCACCGGCTCCTTGAGGGGGGTGGCCGCGGCAAAGAAAATCCGGGCCCCCTCGGCTCCGGAGACGAGGCTCCGGGACGGGGGGGAGTCCTCTCCCGTGGCGAGAACCGCCAGGGTTTCGAGGGGGAGGTCAGCCCCTGAAACCCTGGCTTCCCCGGAGATCAGGAAGGCAAAGGCCGACCGACCGGCCAGAATGGGGGAGGGAATCTCGATCGTCCCGCCGGGGCGCAGGCTGATGTCGGCGCAGACGAGGTGGGTATGGGGATCGAGGGGCGGTCCCTGAACCTCCCCCTGGGCGGCGGGCCATGAGCCGGCCATGAGCCGGACCTCTCCGCCAGGCCCCCCGGGAAGGGGCAGAAGGGCCATCTGCCCGGGCAGGATCTCCCGGTATTCGGGGTCGGAGAGCTTTTCCCGGGCGGGAAGATTGACCCACAGCTGGAATCCGCTCATCCGCCCTTCGGTCTGTTGGGGCATCTCCGAGTGGATCACTCCCCGGGCCGCCTTCATCCACTGGGCCCCTCCGGTGACGAGGTCCCCCTCGTTGCCGAGGCTGTCCCGGTGGAGCATATGGCCCTCGATCAGATAGGTCAGGGTCGAGAAGCCCCGATGGGGGTGGTCGGGAAAGCCCGCAATGTAGTCGCCCGGACGGGGGGAGTTGAAGTGGTCGAGCATCAGGAAGGGATCGAGCGTCCGGAGAGCCGGAGTCCCAATGGTCCGGTGGACCACAACCCCCGCCCCCTCCATGAGGCGGGTAGCGGGAACGAGGGAGACGTTTCTCTCCATCAGGCGTTCTCTACGTCCATGTTGCGGGCTTCGGATTCCTCCAGGGCTTCGAGCAGGATCTCATAGGTGTTCCGGTCGATCTTGTTCTCGGCCCACGCCCGGTCGAGCTTCTCCATGAGGGTCTCCCACATGGGGGAGGAGACGGACTCGCTGTCGAGGTTCTGTGCGGGGACCACTTTGCCTGTCTTGCTCTTGGGCGTTTGAGCCATGGGATCTCCTTTATGCGATGGGGGTGTCAGTTCATCTGCCGGTCCGGCTCCCTTTGTCCGGGCCTTAAGGGAAAGCTCCGGAGGACCTACCGGTAGCGGGCGAGGTAGCGCTTCTCAAAAAATGCCTTGGCGTTGTGCATGAGGGGACTTTTCAGCAGGAAGTTCCGGGACGGAGTCCGGTAAACGAGTGTTCCGGAATTCAGGCTGTCGACGACGCAGACGAGCTCCACCCGGAATGTGCGCGTCCCCTGGCGCCCCTCCAGATAGTCCTTGATGTTGGCGGCGGCCACATCGGCCTGGAGGTCCGCCGAGTGGCCCTGCTTTGGCATCCAGTCCGGACCGGGGAAGGCTCCGGTATCCCCCACGACAAAGAGAGGGGGGTGGCCCGGAACCTGGCAGGTTCTCTCGGCCCGGATAAAGCCGCCGGGAGAACGTTCGAGATCGGTGTTGGCGATCCAGTCGGCCCCCCGGAGCCCCGGGGTAAAGACGATCATGTCGGCCGGGATCTCGCCCCCGGCCGTGGTGACGCCGGTTTCGGAGAACTTGACGAGCTTGTGTCCGAGATGGGTGGCGATTCCCCGTCGCTTCATCTCGGAGAGAAGTCCCCGGACGGCCTCCGGCCCCAGGCGATTGCCCGGCTCCGCGGCGGGGCTGAAAAAGACGAGCTCCACCTGGCCCCGTCGCCCCTTCTGTCGGAGCCAGGTGTCGATGCCAAAAAGGATCTCGAAGACCGGCCCTCCCCGGACGGCCGAGGGCTCCTCGGGGTTCCCCGCAAAGCCCACGGCGATCGTTCCCCGGGCCATTCCGGCGAGGCCTTCACGGATCCTGATGGCCTCCTCGAGACCCGAACAGATGGAGAGGCTGTGTTCGATCCCCGGGAGCTTCCGAAGAGGAAGGGCGCCGGTGGCGATCAGAACGACGTCCCCGCTTAGGGAGCCGTTGTCGGTGACGACGGTCCGTCCCCCGTCTTCCAGCCCCACGAGGGTTCCCGAATGGTGGCTCGCGGCATTTTTCCTGAAAAATGCCGTCAGGTTCACCACGAGGTCTTCGGGCCTTCTGGCTCCGGTGGGGATCCAGATCAACCCGGGATAGTAGAGGAGTTCGGGGCGGGGGGAGACGACCACGATCTCCACGTCGCGCTCCAGAACCTTTCTCAGAGCCCGGACGGAGGCGGCCCCTCCGAACCCGGATCCGACGACAATGACGCGTTTCAAGTGGTGACTCCCTCCATGGCCAGCGATTCTTTCAGGGGGAATCCTTCCCCGTCTTCCCCGATCTCCGTTGTCCCATTGTAGGGCGGAGAGCCGTCTTTCTGTCAACAAGAGCGGGAGAGCTCAGGCCAAGAGCTTTGTGGGAGGGATCTTGAAAGATGAGGGAGTCATTTGCCATGATTTTCCCGCGGGCTTTCCCGGCGCGGGGGCTCGACCCGACGTTCACCCGATGAGGATCCAAATGGCCGATGATTTCCCCTCCCTTGTTTTCAGTGGTCGTTCCTTTTCTCCCGAAGAGGTCGACCAGGTGCGGCAATGGACGCAAGATCCGTCCCTGTCCCGGACCGACATCGCCCGCCTGATCTGCGAGAGCTTCCAGTGGGTGCATGCCGACGGGAGCCGGCCCAAGATCATGAGCGCCCGGGTCGCGCTTCTTCAGATGGAGCGCCGGGGGATCGTCGTGCTTCCCCCTCCCCGTGTCCCCGCTCCCGAGCGGGGACGGTGGCGCATCCAGAACAGGCTCGAAAGCTCCCCCTCTCCCGTGGATACCCGTCCGGCAAGGGCATGGGGAGCCATCGACCTCCGCCCTGTGGCCAAGGGCTTCGAGTCGGAGATCTGGAACGACTTCATCGAGCGCTACCACTACCTGGGATATAACGTGCTTCCCGGGGCCCAGATCCGCTATATCGCCTGGGTGGGGGACAAGCCTTTGGCCTGCCTTGGCTTCTCGGCCGCGGCCTGGAAGACGGCCCCCCGGGACAAGTGGATCGGATGGAGTCCGGAGGTCCAGAAAAAAAATCTCCAGCTGATCGTCAACAACTCCCGATATCTTATCCTTCCCTGGATCCAGTCCAGGAACCTGGCCTCGATGCTTCTCGGCATGGCCGCCCGGCGCATCGAGGCCGACTGGCTCGCCCGCTACCACTACGCCCCGGTTCTGCTCGAGACCTTCGTGGACTCCGAGCAGTTTGCCGGCACCTGCTACAAGGCGGCCAACTGGATCTATGTGGGGCAGACCCAGGGCCGGGGCAAAAAGGACGTCAAGAACGAATACCTCCTTCCGGTGAAGGACATCTGGCTCTACCCCCTCCGATCGGACTTCCGGGAGGCGCTTCTCCGCTAATCGTCACCCTCTGTTTGTTCCTTTTCGGGGAGGCCTCCGAATCCTCGGAAGGAAGCCTCTCTCGCCTCCCGAAATTCGTTCCACTTCCTCTGCCAAGAGCGATCGGGGCCCTAGAAGGCCCAGAAGGGCGTCTGCCCTCCGGTCTGGTATCCCACCGCCACCGTCCGTCCGAAGAAAAACGGGAGCCCTGCGTCGAAGGTCCTGTTCGAGCTGTAGGGCCCGGCCAGGTCGTTCCAGCCGATATCGTTGGACATCGAGATGGTGTTCTCGCTCAGAATGCTCAGCGAGAAGCTTCTCTGGTTCCCATTGGCCCCCGTCAGGGTGAGGGAGATCGTGCCGGGGGAGGGTGAGGGGCAGTACCAGGAGTTTCCGCTCCCGCAGAGAGGAAAGGCGCCCGTCCCAAAGAAAAGGCCGTTCGATCCCGAGTCGAGAAAGCCGCAGGAGCCGCTTGCCCCGCCCGTAAAGGAGGCGTCGATATAGCTGTAGCTGCTTCCGCAGGTATTGGAGGAGCTGACCGTATAGGTGGTCAGCCCCGAGAGGCTGTTGTCGCTTTGCGTGCCGATGCCGAAGGTGAGGACGCCGTAGACGGGGGAGGCGGCCCCGCTGGCCGAAACGGAGTCCATGGCCAGGAGAACCCCGTTGTTGTCGGAGGGAAAGGAAAAAACCGGGTTGGCGACCTGGCAGGGGAAGCTTCCGTTGGTGGAGTTTGAGCAGGAAAGGCTCGAAGTGGTCGAGGGACATCCAGAGGAGGGGCAGGTGTAGTAGGTGCCGGCGTCGTATTGGGCGAAGGGGTAGCCGACACCCAGGATCCCGTTGACCCCGGCCGTGGTGATGGTGGAGGGGGAGCAGGAGGAGGGAGAGGAGAGGGTATGGTTTGAGATCTGCACGTCCACAGCCACGGCAGGCTCGCTCCCCAATGTCACATCGGCCGAGGAGACGGATCCGAAGGTGTCGCCCGAGCCGAATTTGTAGCACTCGTAGACATCGCTCCCCCGGTCGGTGACCGCAGGCAGGGGGATCGTGAGGACGGAATGGGAGATCCGGAGCCCCACCGAGCCGGTATCGAGAAGGATGTTGTCGATGGTCTGGCAGGTGGAGCTCCCCGGAACGCACAGCGTCACACTCACCGTCGGGATGTTCCACTCCCCCGAAAGGAGCGAGACGACGACCTGGTTCGCGTAGACGGCGGGGGGCCCGCTGCTGCTCCCCCCTCCCCCGCCTCCCCCGCCTCCCCCGCATCCGGAGAGGATCAGCAGGAGCCCCAGGACTCCGGGAAGGACTCTGCGATACAGCCGGAAAAGCCCAAAGAGTTGACGCTCTGTCTCGTCGGCAAGCAATCTTTTTGTCATGGAAGGGTCAATAGCTCTTGCAGGTTGATCCCCGGGGGGAGCCTCCGGGGGTCCCAGGCCATCCCCTCCGAGTGCAGGACGGAGCCGCCCATGCGAAGCTCGAGGGTGGGGAGGGAAAGAGTCCGCTCTCCCCGGATGAAGGGGAGGGAGGAGGGAAGGCGTTTCCCCAGAAGGAGATTCAGGTCCGGGTGGTGGATGGTCGACCAGGAGAGGGCGAAAATGCGTCCGTCGGGGCCGGCGACCTCCCGGATCCTCTCGGTGACGGCGTGGCCCAAGGGGTTGGTGGCCGTCCGGCTTAAGGTGTAGGCGGTGAGCGGGCCGGGGAGGGTGGCCGTGACCACCCGGGAATAGCCCAGATGTACCGCCTCCTGGGCGGAAAAGGCCGTTCCCAAGCCAGCCCGGGCGCTCTCGGGAGATCCGAGGAGTCCCAGGAGAAGGATCAGCGCCCACCCGGTCCAAACCAAGGAACGGAGAAGGTGGCGCGCAAGGAGGGAGGGGCGACGGCCCGGGGGGAAGGGGCGATGGCCTTGTGGTTTTTCTAGGGCCGATGGGATGACTGTCTTCACCGGGCTATCCTCCGAAGGGAAAGAAGCGGGGGATGGTGAGAAGACCCCAGCCGAAGGCCAGAAGCATCACGATGGCCCCCCTTCGCATGAAGTCTCCCATGCGGTAGTCTCCCGGTCCCCATAGGAGGGTGTTGACCGGATGGGAGAAGGGAGTCAGGAAGGCAAAGGTGGAGGCAAAGGCCACCCCCATCATCAGGGGATAGGGAGAGAGGTGAAAGGTTCGGGAGAGGTCCATGGCGATGGGGGCCATGATCAGGGCCACCAGATTGTGGGAGAGAAACTGCACCAGGAGGGCGGTGGTCCCCATGAGAAGGGCCAGAAGAAGCCAGGGATGGGGAAGAAGTCCCGGCGTTCCCAGATGGGCGGCGAGGCTCTCGCCGATGCCGGTTGCCGAGAGGGCCCACCCCAAGGGAAAAAGTCCCCCCAGAAGCATGACCACCCGCCACTCGATGGCGGAGCGGGCCTCCTCGAGGGTAAGACAGCCGGTCACGACCATCAGAAGGGCTCCAATTAGGGCCGAAAGGCTCAGGGGGAGCCACCCCATGACGTTGGAAAGGACCACCCCTCCGAGGATCAGAAGTGCGGTGACGGCCTTGCCGGAGCGGAATGTCTCCCTCTCGTAGCGGTCGAGATAGAGGAAGATGTTCCGGCCGGACAGCTCCGAAATCGCCGGACGGGGACCGAGAAGAAGCAAGATGTCCCCGGGCTCGATGGTCATGTCGGCCAGGTGACCGGGAACTCGGCGCCCCCCTTCCCGGTGGACCCCCACAATGTCCACCTCGGGAGGGAGGAGAAAGTGCAGGGAGGAGAGCTTGCGCCCCACCATGCCCGAGCGGGGGGAGAGGACGGCCTGGGCAAAGATCCAGTCTTCCGACTCCATCAGGGGGCCCAGCGTCGCTCTCCCGGTGTGGGGGGGGGCCCCCGGAAGAAAGGCATGGACGGGCTCGAGAGAGAGTCCCCGGATGTCGGCAAGCCGATGGAGCTGGTCCAGCGTCCCCAGGATGTGGAGATGCTGGCCGGAGGACAGGGCTTCATCGCCCGCCGTGGCGGAGGAGGGGACGGATCGTTCCGGGGAGGAGGCGGGAGAGATCTTCCGGCTCCAGTCCCAGGAGGCCCGGAGAAAGGTCTGGGCGCGCTGTCGTGCGGTAATGGGCGCCGGGTCATGGTTTTTCGAAAGGGAGATCCCAAGGGTGGTGGCCAGGGGGGTCTCCTCAAACTTTTGCCCGAGGTAGGGGAAGTCCGGCCCCAACGCGATCTCGAGGTCGTAGTGGCGCTCCTCCCCGTTGTGGGCCAGGAGCTCGGTGGACTCGGCCTCGACGGAGACCTTCCGGGCGGTGAGGAGGAGCCAGCCGACCCCCAGGAGAAAGGCTCCCCCCCCCACGGGAAGGAAGTCGAACATGCGGAAGGGGGGAAGCGAGAGGTTGTCGAGGTAGCCGGAAACGACGATGTTGGAGGAGGTGCCGATGAGGGTTGCCGAGCCTCCCAGGATGGCGGCATAGCCGAGCGGCAGGAGGAAGGGCTTGCGGGAGAGGTGGGCCTCCCGGAGGAGGGAGAGGGCCACCGGGAGAAAGAGGGCAGTGGTCCCTGTATCGTTGAGGAACATGGAAAAGAGCCCCACCGTCAGAAGCAGGGCCGGGAGGAGGAGGCGGGGATGGGTATGCCGGATCCCCCCCAGCATGAGCGCCACCTTCCGGACCACCTTGGTGCGGGAGAGCCCCTCCGAAAGGATGAAGAGGGAGACGATGGCGATCACCGCCGGCTGGGAAAACCCCGAGAAGGCCCGGTCGAGGGGAAGAACCCCGGTGAGGGAGAGGATGACCGGAACGGAGAGGACGACGATCTCCAAGGGAAGAAATCGGGTGGAGAGAAGAAAGACGACAAAAAAGAGAAGGGAAAGCACGACAATGGTCTGCATTGCACTCCAAGATATAAAGAGGGGCGATTGGAGAGAGTTTACCATTTTTTTTCCGGCTCTGTTACTCTCTTTTTCGAGAAGGATGCATTGGACTCTTGCCCGAAGGAGGTCTCCATGAGGAGAACGCTGAAGCCATTCATGAGGGGGTTACTGTTGTTGGCTCTCTCCTCCTGTGCCACCCCGCCGCTCCCCCCCTGGGTGGCCAGCCCCCAGGCTCCCCCCGGCCAGGTTGTGGCCGTGGGCTTCGGGCAGGGGACCGAGGAGCCTCGGGCCATTGCTATGGCGCGCCGCCATGCCCTTCTTCAGATCGTGGACAGCGTCTTCGGGGAGCGGATCCGCTATCGCTACCGCAAGACGGGATCCCGCAGCGACCGGGACGACGCCACGACCGTCAGGGACTTCTTTGACGCCGCCTCCCGGGGGACCCTCGTGGGGCAGCAGGTGGTCCACAACGAGATCGAACGCCTGTCGTCGGGCTATGTGGCCTATGTGATGGTGGCGGTGCGACGAGAGGATCTCGAAAAGGCCTACCGGAAATTTCTGAGGGCGGAGAAGGCCCGGCGGCAGATTTACGAGGCCGAGATGGAGGGGGCGGTTCTCCTGTCGGAGAGGCACTACCGCCAGGCGTTGTCCTATTACCGGAGTCGGGTCTCCCACGATCCCTCCAACGATATCTGGTGGATCGGGGTGGGAGCCTCCCTCTTTCGTCTGGGTCGCTATGCCGAAGCTCTTGATGCCACCGACCGGGCTCTTTTGAAAAATCCCCGATCCTTCTACGGATACTGGAACCGGGCAAGCATTCTCGAGCAGATGGGGCGCTGGGGGGAGGGGGTCGCCGACCGGGAGGCGGCCTGTCGCCTTCGTCCGTCGACGGCCTGCCGGGAGCGACTGGCCAGCGATCGTCGGAAGAAAAGGGAAGAACCCCGCTGAGGCCGGCGGCCGGGGGCTCAGCGGCTCAGTCAGGCGCGGACGTTGCTCTTGGCGGGAAGCCGAAGCGGCAGCTCTTTTTTTGCGAGGGGGGAGCGGAAGCTATCTCTCATGCGAAGGAGGAGGGGGCGGAGCATGTCCATCTCCTCGGGGGTGAGGCTTCGGTCGAAGTACTGCTCGAGGTGGCGGATGTGGCGGGGAAAGACCTTCTCGTAGAGATCTTCCCCCGCCGATGTCAGCCGGATGATCTGACCTCGCCTGTCGATGGGGTTTTGGGTGCGGAGGATGAGCTTTTTCTTCTCGAGGCGGGTGAGAACGCCGGTGAGGGTCCCCTTGGTCACCAGGGTCTCCTGGGCAATGTCCGTGCAGCGGAGCCCCTCGGTTCGGCCGAGGGTGACGATGACGTCGAACTGCCCGCGGGTGAGCCCCAGGGAGGCGATATGGCGGTCCGAGACCTGGAGAAATGCCTGATAGGCCTCCACGAGGGGCCGGAGAATCCTCAGAAAGTGGGGGTCGGGAAAGGGGAGTCCGCTCCCGGAGGGGGAGGGAGACCTGGAGGATCCCTGAGCCTCCCGTGGCTGTCCTGAGGGCGTTCTAGTTGACGGTGAGGGTGGCATGCGCGGTCCCCGGGTGAAAGTCTCCAAAGAAGTCGTAGCGGCCCTTGCCCAGCCCCGAGACCGGGACCAGAATCGTCTGTCCCGGACGCACGACGATCTCGAATCCCATGTCGTAGCTTTCAAACTCCTCGGCCGTCGGATCGAGGTTGGTGACCCGGAAGAGGAGAGGCTGCCCCGGGGGGACGGAGAGGGGGGAGGCCGCGAACTTGTGGCCCTTGATCGTGACCGCAATCGTCTGGGGGGAGCCGCCCTCTCCCGCCGTCGCCGCGGGGAGCGACCCCGGCCATCCAGAAAACAAGAGGAGGGCGGCTGCAATCGATACCCCGGCGGCACTGAAAACCCTGCGTGAAAGAGATCGTCTCATAGGCTTATTCTACTCGGGATGGAGGTGTTTTTTAAAGGGGAGAGGCTATCGGGAAGATCCCTTGGTGGTGCTCCCCGCCGGCTGGGAGAAAACTCCGGGCCGGTGGACCCGGATCCACCATGCCATCATGATGCCGGTGTAGGCGAAGGTCGTCAGTACGACGGTCAGGGAGGGGCGGGCCCGATAGCCGAAAAAGTCGGCCATGAACCCTCCGAAGAGGTTGTGTTCGGGAAGGATGCGGCTCGTGTCCCAGACCTGGCTGATCAGGGGGGGAAGGGCTCCGATCATGACAAGGCGACCGACTCCTGCTGAAACCATGCCGGCGGCAAAGAAGATCAACAGTACCGAGGTCACGGAGAAAAAACGGCCCAGCGGAACCCGTACGAGGCCCTGAAAGATCAGAACCACCAGCCCGATCCCGGCGGCGACCCCCAGAGCCCCGAAGAGGAGCTCGGAGCTCCCGGACTCCCCGCTTTGGGTAACGATTCCCCAGAGAAAGAGGATGGTCTCGAGCCCCTCCCGGAAAACGCCGAAGAACGACAGTAGAAAGAGGGCTCCGTGCTCGCCCGACTCAAGGAGCCGGGCAGCCTTCCCCGAGATCTCCCGGGAGAGCTCCTGGCCGTGGTAGTGCATCCAGACCACCATGGTGGTGAGAAAGAAGGCGGCAAGAAAAAAGATCAGAATGTCGAGCCCCGTCCGGAATCGTCCGGAAAGGAAGGTGGGAATGTCCTGGGAGAGGACAAGAACCAGTCCGCAAAGGGCTAGGGCCGCCAGGACGCCCCCCACGACATAGCGCCGGTCGCCGGGACGCCCCGCCTTCTTGACGGTGGTCAGGAGTATGCCCACCAGAAGGGCCGCCTCGAGCGACTCTCTCATGACGATCAGGAACGTTTCCATGGCTCCTCCGGAAATTGTTTGATAATAACTCTCATTTTTATTTTATCGACAGAACCCTCGGGCGTCAAGGAACCTGGAGGTCGTTCGGAGCCGCGCTCGGCCCTTTCGGGAGGGGGGCGCCTATGTTAGACTTGGCCTGAAAAAATCACACGAAGGGAGAAACCATGAAGATCACTTTTCACGGAGCGGCCCGGTGCGTGACGGGCTCCTGCCACCAGGTCAGTGCCGGAGGCCATGAGTTTCTCGTGGACTGCGGGATGTTTCAGGGACACGACGACATGGGCCACGAGAACAGCCAACCCCTCGGCTTCGATCCGAAGGAGATCTCGGCGGTTCTTCTGACCCATGCCCACCTCGATCATTGCGGACGCCTTCCGCTCCTCGTCAAGAATGGCTTTCGGGGGCCGATCATCTCGACCCCGGCCACCCGGGACCTCGCCTCCATCGTGATGATGGATGCGGCCCATATCCTGGCGGAGCATGCCCTCCACCAGGCCCATCACGGGAGCAAGGAGCTTCCTCTCTATACCCCCACCGACGTCTTCGACACCCTGCGCCTCTTCCAGATCCCGGCGGAATATGGGGAAAAGATCCCCCTCTCCCCTGGGGTGGAGGCCACCTTTCACGATGCGGGCCACATTCTCGGCTCGGCCTCGGTGCAGATCGTGGAGCGGGTGGGGGGGCTTCGCACCCGGACGCTCTTTTCCGGCGATCTGGGATCCTCCGGCCGAAGCTTTCTCAATCCGCCGGCCCCCCCCGTCGACTCAGACTGCGTGGTCATGGAGACCACCTACGGGGATCGGAACCACCGCTCCTACGCCGACTCGGTCTCCGAGCTCCGGGCGAAGATCTCCGAGACCTTCAAGCGGGGAGGACCCGTTCTCATCCCGACCTTTGCTTTGGAGCGCACCCAGGAGCTTCTCTATCTCTTCCGCAACTGGGATCGGGAGGGATTCTTTCCGGCTGATGCCAAGGTCTTCCTCGACTCGCCCATGGCGATCCGCTCCACTGATGTCTTCGAGCGCTACTCCCGGGACTTTTCTCCGGAGATCCGGGACATGCTCGACCGCCACGAGGACCCCTTCCATTTTGAGCGTCTGGTGATGGCGCGATCCAGCGACGATTCCCGGCGGATCAATTCCGCCAAGGGGCCGGCGATCATCCTGGCCGGCTCCGGGATGCTCTCGGGCGGCCGGATGATGTACCACATCGAACGGGAAATCGACAACCCCGCCGCCTCCTTGATCTTTGTGGGATACCAGGGGGAGGGAACCCTGGGGCGAACCCTGGTGGACGGGGCCCGGAGGGTCAAAATTTTCGGCTCCGAGCGCGATGTCCGCATCGACATGGCCATGATCAACGGCTTCTCGGCCCATGCCGACCAGAAGGATCTTCTGGACTGGTGTCGCTCCATGTCCGTCCCGGGCCTGGCGATTCTCGTGCACGGAGAGAATCGGTCAATGGAGGGGTTCCGGAAGGTTCTTCCCGGCATCGGGTGGACCCGTTCGACGATGCCGACACTGGGCGAGAGCATCACCCTTCCCGGGATTTCCGGGTGAGGGGCTTCTTCCGGGATTCGTCCCGGCGCCCACCTTTGCCTCCGGAACCCCGTCCGGTCTGACCGTCTGTGGCCGATCTCTCCCTCCTCCACCGCCTCTTCCGGGTTGCCGCCGCCCATCCCCGCCGACCCTTTCTTGAGTGGCGCGAGGGTGAGGCCCGGGAACGCCGGAGGCTCACCTACGGGGAGACGGCCCGGCAGGTGATTCTTTTCGCCCGGGAGATCGATGGCAAATGTCCTCCCGGTCCGGTGCTCGTCGCCTGCCCCCCGGGACCGGAGTTCGTGGTGGGGGAGCTGGCCCTCATGCTCGCCTCCCGCCTTCCGGTCCTGGTGGACCATCTCCTTCCCCCGGACTCTCTTCGGGAGGTGGCGGATCTCTTTCGTGTCCGGGGGGTCTTCGCCTCCTCCGAGATCGTTTCGGCGCTGGACCGCCCCGCACTCGTCCCTCTCTCTCCCCGGCTTTTCCCCGAATCCCCGGCCTCTTCCGATCCCGGCTCCCTTCTCGAACGGGCCCTTCCCCTGGGAGAGAGGACGGTGGCGCACCTTCTCCTGACCTCGGGGACGACAGGTCGCCCCAAAGGGGTTCCTCTCACCCACAAAAACCTCCTCGCCAATGCCGATGCCGTTCTCTCCCGGGGGGTCTACGCCGATGGCGACCGGGTCCTCTGCGTCCTCCCCCTCCACCACTCCTACCCCTACATGGTCAACCTGCTCCTGCCCCTCTCGGTGGGCGGAACGGCCGTCTTTGCTCCCGACCTCGCTCCCTCGACCCTCCGGGAGATCCTGGCCCAGGACGATATTACCCTTTTTCCCGCCGTCCCCCTCTTATGGGAGGGGTTCCACCGGAGAATTGAGGAGGAGCTCGCCCGACGTCCCCGCTGGGTGGTGCGGCTGATCCGGGGGGGGATCCTTCCCCTTTCTCTCTCGCTTCGGAGACGGTGGGGGATCAACCTGGGGCGATGGATCTTTCCGGGATTCTCCCGGATCTTCGGATCGAAGATGAAGGCCCTGGCGTCCGGAGGCGCCGCACTGCGGCCCGAGGTGGCCCGGGACTTCCTCGCCATGGGGATCGTCCTTTTGGAGGGCTACGGCCTCACCGAAACCTCGCCGGTGGTCTCCATGACCACTCCCGACGACCTGGCCATCGGCACGGTGGGCCCGCCCCTTCCGGGGGTGGAGCTCCGGATCCTGCCGGCCGAGGAAGGTCGCCCGGGAGGGCGGGTTCAGGTTCGGGGGCCGTCGGTGGCGGCCTGCTACTGGACCGGGGACGGGACGACGATGGATCTCATGGACGCGGAGGGGTGGTTCGATACCGGCGACCTGGGCCGATGGGAGGGCAGCCGGCTCCGGCTGGTCGGTCGCGAGAAGGAGGTGCTGGTTCTTCCGAACGGCAAGAATATCTTTCCCGAGTCGATCGAGAGTCGGCTCTCCCTCCGGGGTCGGGTGGCGGAGGCGGCGGTTCTGCTGGAGGGGAAGGCCCTGGTCGCCCTGATCCGCCCAGAATCCGAAGGCGGGGCCACTCCAGAGGAGCTCTCGGGGATCATCGGGGACGTCAACCGCGACCTCCCCCCCCACAGCCGCATTGCGGCCCATGAAACCGTTTCCGACCCCTTCCCCCGGACCCGCCTGGGGAAGCTTCGCCGCTTCCTCCTGGCCGATCTCTACCGGGAGGCCCGAAGACGACGTCTGGAGGGGGGAAGTCAGGAGTCCGACCGGCTCGAGAGCCCGTTCTTTGCCAAGGTTCGTCTCCTTCTTGCCCGACAGGCCGGGGAGGGGGTCCCCGTGGTGGACGAGGCCCGCCTTGAGGCCGACCTGGGCTTCGACAGCCTCGCCCGCATCGAGCTTCTCTCCGAGATCGAGGAGATCCTGGGACGGGAGATCCCCGACGATCTCCTGTCGGAGATCTCCACGGTGAAGGACCTCCGGGAGCGCCTGGAGTCGCTCTCTCCCGAAGGGCAAAGTCCCTCGGAGGAGATCCTCTTTCGTCCCCTCTCCGCCGAGGAAGAGGAAAAGGTTCCTCCCCGGGGGAGGGCGCCCCGGGCTCTGCTCTTTCGGGAGCGCCTTCTCTACCGCGCCCTTCGGGGAGCCGGACGGATCTTCTTTGGGATTCGCTGGCCCCGCTGGCGCCGGGAGGGAGAGGACTATGTCCTCTGTTCAGGGGATCCCGCCGTTGCGGATATTCGTCTTGCCCCCGGCCCCTTCGTCATCGTCGCCAACCATGCCAGCTATCTCGACGGCCCCCTCCTGGCCCTCATGCTCCCGCCGGAGGTTCTGGCCCGGACCCTCTTCTGGGGATTCGCCCCCCTCTTCGAAGGTCCCCTGTCCGCCTTCAAAAACATCTTCGGCATCGTCTCCATCGATCCCGACTCGGCCCTCTCCGGACTGAGGATCGCCTTCCAACTTTTGCGGTCGGGGCGGGCTTTGGGGGTCTTCCCCGAGGGAGAGCGCTCCATCGATGGCCATCTTGGAACCTTCCGGCCGGGGGTGGGGACAATCCTCTCCCGAATGAGGGTCCCCGTCCTCTTGGTCGGCATCGTCGGCGCCTTCGAGGCCTATCCTCCCCACCGGGCCCTCCCTCGCCCGGGACGCATCGAGCTGCGGCCTTATGCCGCACTCCTCCCCTCGGACTACGCGGATCTTCGCGAGCCCGAAATCGTCGCCCTCCTTGCCGGGCATATTCGATCCCTCCTTCCCCCTGAGACGATGATAGAGAGAGTCTGACGGGGGATTTGTCTTGTTTTTTCGAGAAGAATCGAGAAGGAAGGGGGGGGTCCGAAGAGAGTGTGACCCCGATGGGGGCTCCTTCGCGCCGAAGCGGAGGGAGATGGCAGACGGCGAGAAAACAGGGAGACAGAAAGACCGCAGACCAGAGGAAGGTCTCTCCGGCCCGTTTCGGATGGAAGCCCCTCCCGATGTCGAGGGGCTCAGTGGTGGGTGGCGTCCCGGGTGGCCATCGAGGGATCGAGCCCCTCGCTCTCCATGGCGCGGGCGAGCTCTCCCGTGAGAAGGTTACGGATTTCGTCCAGACGGGCGGGGGTATTTCCCTCGAACCTCAGCACGAGGGCCGGTTGGGTGTTGGAGGCGCGAATCAACCCCCACCCGTCGGAGAACTCCACCCGGATGCCGTCGATGGCATTGATCTCGAGGGATCGGGCGGAGAGCCTCTCCTTGAGCCGTTCCACCACGGCAAACTTGGCTTCGTCGGGACATTCCCGCCGAAGTTCGGGGGTGGAAAAGGTCCGGGGAAACTCGGCCACCATCTCCGAGAGGGGGCGACCCGAGCGGGCCACGAGAGCCATGAGCCGCGCCCCGGCATAGAGGGCGTCGTCGTAGCCGTAATATTCGTCGGCAAAGAAGATATGTCCGCTCATCTCCCCGGCCAGCGGGGCCTTCGTCTCCTTCATCCGGGCCTTGATCAGGGAGTGTCCGGCCTTGTACATGTCGGGGATCCCCCCGAGCTCACGGATGCGGTCGTAGAGAAAGCGGGAGGCCTTCACCTCCGAGATGATCCGGCTCCCGGGGCGCTTCTTCAGGAGATCCTCGGCAAAGAGGGCCATGAGCTGGTCTCCGAAGAGGATCTGCCCCGTTCCGTCGCAGGCTCCGATCCGGTCGGAGTCTCCGTCGAAGGCGATCCCCAGGTCGGCCTTTTTCTCCCGGATCGTCCGGATCAGGACGGCGAGGTTTTCCGGGATCGTCGGGTCGGGATGGTGGTTGGGGAACCGCCCGTCCGGCTCTTCAAAGAGATAGTCGGCCTCCACCCCGAGGGCGGCGTAGAGGTCCCGGACCAAAAGCCCCGCCGTGGCATTGCCGCAGTCGACCACCACCCGAAGGGGACGGCCGGCGACGAGGGGCAGGGGGCCCAGCTTCCCGGCAATCTCCCGGATGTACCGCTCCCGGAGGGACGCGTGAGATCGCGTTCCCCGGGGAACGGAAGAGGGCGGAGGGGCGCTCCGGGAAAAGCCGATGGCCCGGTCGCGAAGGATCGCGATGTCCGCGCCGTAGATCGTTTCCCGGCCGATGGCCATCTTGATCCCGTTGTCGGGGGAGGGGTTATGGCTCGCCGTCACCATGACCCCTCCGGAGACGGGAAGGGCGAAGAGGGCATAGTAGAGGAGGGGGGTGGGAACGGTGCCCACATCGACGATCGAGATCCCCCGGGAGAGGAGGGTCTCGGTGAGCGTTCCGGCGATTCGGGGGGAGGTGAGGCGCACGTCCTGGCCCAGCGCGATCGTTGTCGCGCCGCGCTCCGTCAGAAGTGAGGCCAAGGCAAGGCCGATCGCCCGAACGTCGGGGTCGGCGAGGTCGGTCTCGGCCCGTCCCCGGATGTCGTATTCGCGGAAGATCCCCGGATTGATCATGGGCCCGGATCCCTCATGGAGTCGAGTTCTTGAGAGGGGGGCGGTTGAGTCCCGGCTCCTCCTCCATGCGCCGGTAGTCGTCCTGGAAGCGGATGATGTCGTCCTCTTCGAGATACTCGCCGTTCTGGACCTCGATGACGATCAGGGGGACCTTCCCGGGGTTTTCGATGCGATGGCGGGTGGACTTGGGGATATCGATGCTCTGGTTGGTGTGGAGAAAGATCTCCTCCTCGCCCAGAGTGACCCGGGCCGTTCCCGCAATGACCACCCAGTGCTCGGAGCGATGAAGATGCATCTGGAGGGAGAGGCGGGCGCGCGGGTTGACCGTCACGCTCTTGATCTTGTACATGGGCCCCTGGTCGAGGATGGTGTAGGATCCCCAGGGCCGGTGGGTCGTCCGGTGCTCCATCGCCTCCACGGCATTGCGCTCCCGGAGCTGGCCCACCACCTCGCGGACCCGCTGGGCCTGGTCCTTGGCGCAGACGAGGGTGGCGTCGTCGGTGTCGACGACGATCACGTCGCGGAGTCCGATGGTCGCCACCACCCGCTTGTCGGCGCGGACGATGGTGTTGTCGGAGTCGATGACGATGGCGTTGCCCCGGATCACATTTCCCCGGCCATCCTTCTCGGCGATGTCGTCGAGGGCCGACCAGGATCCCACGTCCTTCCAGTCGATGGGGCCCGAGAGGGACCAGACCCGCGCGGAGTGCTCCATCAGGCCGTAGTCGATGGAGACGGCGGTGGTGGTACGGTAAAAATGGTCGAGCTCCCGGCGTTCGTCGGGAGTCCCCAGGGCCTGGCCCAGGGTCTGGAGTGCGGTCTCGATCTCAGGCTGGTAGCGGGCAAGCTCCTCGAAGAAGACCTTTGCCGAAAAGACGAACATCCCCGAGTTCCAATGGTGGTTCTTGTCTTCGACAAAGCGCCGGGCCGTCTCCATGTTGGGCTTTTCCACAAAGCGGGCGACCTTGCGGGCGGAGAAGAGGTCCGTGGAGTGCTCGGGAAGGGGGTCTCCCAGCTCGAGATACCCGAACCCCGTTTCGGGGCGGTGCGGGGGGATCCCGAAGGTGATCAGGACCTTTTCGGTCCGGGCCACCGAGGCGGCGTGCTGGAGAAGGGCCAGAAAGTTGTCCTGGGGGGAGATCATGTGGTCGGAGGCCATCACGGCGATGACCGCCTCGGGATCCTCCTTCAGGATCGAAAGCGCCGCCACAGAAATGGCCGGGAGGGTGTTGAGGGAGCGGGGCTCGGTGATGACCCGGGGGTGGCGTCCCTGCCCCCCGTTCATCGCCTGGAGGATCCTCCGGGTCTCGGCGGCATGGGTCGCTCCGACGACCAGGGTGATCCGCTCTTCGGGGATGAGGGGAAGGAGTCGATCGAGGGTCCGGGCCAGAAGGGGGCCCTCCGCCTCGAAGGAGAGAAACTGCTTGGGAAAGAGCTCCCGGCTCATGGGCCAGAATCGCGTGCCGGACCCTCCGGCCATGATCAGACTGTGAAGCATCTCCGGTCCTTTCTCTCTGTATGCCGTCCTGGCTTTTCTCGTAAGGAATTTCTCCCATTATCCTTTTTGGCCAAAAAAAAGACAAGGGAGCCCCGCCGGGCCGACCTTCTCCCGAGCCGGTCTTCCTGGAGACACTTCTCCCCGGTCAGGGGGTCTTCGGGGTCAGGGGAAGTCGGGAGTGGAGGACCAGTGAAAACTGATGCATCGCCTGGGAGGCAAACTGGTTCGGATACTCCCCGAAGAGAAGGAGGCGACGGAGGCTGTCTCCCTCCCGGGAGTAAAGGGAGAGCGCGCTGCGGATGGTCGCTCGAGCCTCCTTGGGCTCCTGATGGGCGAGGGAGAGGGCGGTGTCGATGGGGAGATGCGAGTGCTCCCTCCCGACAATTTCCTCGATCCCCTCCGGAACCTCTCCCCACGCATGGATCGCGTTCCCTTCCCCGGCGCCATTGTTTGTGAGCGCGAGGCCGGCGATCCCGGGAAGAGCAAGAATCCTCCGTGCTCCGTCGTCCGTCGAGAGTCCGGGGGATCCCCAGGCCAGGGCCGCGGCGAGGTAGAGCGAATGCATGTCGCTCTGGGTGCGGATCTCCGTCGCCACATGGATCTCGATCCGGCGGTCGGCGGCGTCGAGGAGGATGCGTCTTTCCCGGTCGTACAGAAGGGATCTCCGGAGGTGGGCGGCGAGGAGCCTCCGGTAAAGGGATGTCGCCTCGATGAGAAGACCGCTGGTGACCCCGGTGAGAAAGTGGATCTCTCCGATTTTTCGGGAGGAAGAGACCACGCTGTCCTTTCCGATCTCGGGAGAGAGGATCTGTTTCAGATAGGCCTCCTGCCCTCTGGCCAGATGGTCGCGCTCCTGGGGCGAGAGGTGGGAGAGCACCTCGGCCGCCTCAGGGTTTTCGGGAAGGGTTTTGTAGAAGTCCCTCACGAAATCCCGAATGCTTTCCTCGATCAGGGACGAGTGTTTGGCGAGCAGTCTCCGCACCTCCCCCCCGAAGGGAAGCTCCTCCTCCCGCGACTCCCTCTCCCCGGTCAGGCCCTCCCGAACCGTCGCCCACCAGCGGCTCCTGTCGTTCTTTTTCTCCTTGAGCTGGCCCAGGAGCGTATCGGCCGTCCTGAGAAGCGTGTCCGGTGTCGTTCCGTCCTCCGGAAAGAAGGCGACCCCCATGGAGATCCCCACCCGTGTCGAGATTCCGTCGCCCAGGACAAAGGGGGCGGTGAGGCTCTTGTGGATTCTCTCGAGGAGCGCCGGAAAGGCGGGGCTTTGCTCCCCTCCCGGCAGATTCTCCACCACGACCACGAACTCGTCGCCCCCCAGGCGGACGGCCAGATCGTGGTGGCGCAGGGCCCCGGTCAATCGACGGGCGATCTCCCGGAGGAGCTGGTCCCCGGCCTGATGGCCCCAGGTGTCGTTGACGGGCTTGAAGTCGTCGAGGTCGATCATCCCCACGGCAAAAGGGGTTCCGGTGCGGCCCTCTCTCGACAGGGTTCTTTCGAGGTGATCTTCCAGTGCGGTCCGATTGGCCAGACCGGTAAGGGGGTCGTGGCGGGAGAGAAAGGCGAGATGTTCGTTCTGGTTCTGGAGCTCCCGGAGGTCGGTGATGTCGTTCTGGATGCCCACGTAGTGGGTGACCGTCCCGTCGGCGCTCCGAAGTGGCGTGAGGGAGAGAAGGTTCCAGAAGGTTGAGCCATCCTTGCGGTAGTTCAGCAGGGCCTTTCTGAAGCTCTCTCCCCGCTCCAGGGCCTGACGGATCTCCCGGACGGTCTCGGGGTCCGTCTCCGGACCCTGGAGAAGGCGGCAGTTCTTGCCCACCATCGAGAAAGAGGGGTATCCCGTGAGATTGGCGAAGGCCGGATTGGCATAGAGGACGCTGCCTTTCGGGTCGCTGATGACGACCCCTTCGTCGAGGGATTGCAGGGCATTGGCAAAGAGCCGCTGGCTCTCCTGGGCGAGCCGTTTGGAGGTGATGTCCGAGGCCGTCCAGAGGATCCCACCCCCCTCTCCGGGGAAGGGAACCCCCGAGAGGGCGATCCATCGCGAACCGCCCCGGGCCGGTCCGCGAAGCTCGATCGTGTCCACCGCCTCTCCCAGTCGGATCCGCTGGGAAGTCGCCTGGATTGTCCGGGCCCCCTCCTCATCGAAGAAGTCTCCGAGGGCTTTTCCGGAGAGCTTTTCTGGGGCGGGTTCTCCCAGAAGCTCTCCCATCCTGGGATTGGCCTGACGGATCTTTTCATTCGACACCAGGAGGATCCCCATGGCCGGAGAGGCCAGGATGGCGTCATTTTGGGCGCTGATGCGCTGGCGGTCCCGGGCCACGTCCAGGCGATCGAGACCCCGGGAGAGATTCTTGGCCAGCTCCTCGAGGATCTCCCGAAGTTCGGGGTCGAAGGCCTCCTCTTCGTGGTGGTAGGCGGTCAGGACGGCGTCCACCGCTCCTCCGCGGCGGATGGGGAGGGTGATGCTGGCCGCAAGGCCAAACTTCGCCGCATGGGTTCGCCAGGGGGCCAGCGGACCGACGAAGGAGGGCTGGACGATGGTTTGCCCCTCCCGGAAGGTCCGGGCGGAGGAGGCCATCCCCGAGGGGGTCTCGGGGTCGATGGAGAGGGTCAGTCCGTCGAGATACCCTGTTCGTCCCCATCGGGCAAGAAAACGGAAGACCCCGTCCGGTCCGGGCCGCCCGATCCATGCCAGGGGAATCTGGGCATGCTCCACAGTGAGCTGGCAGATCTTCTCGAAGAGCGTCTGTTCGTCGGGAGCCTCCGCCATGGCCTCCGCGGCCTTGGCCAGGAGAGAGCGAAAGTGTGAGATGCGTTGAAGGCGCTGGAGGCTCTGGTGGCGGAGGCGGCTCTCCCGGAGGTTCACCACCTCCGGCGGGCGGGAGGCCGGGTCCGGATCTGGAAGAAGGGAGTCCGTCCGGGGGAGCCTTCGGCGAGAGAGATCACAAAGAAGAATCGTCCCGTCCCTCTTTCTCATCGGAAACTCCAAAGTCTCGGCGATTCTTCCTCCCGCCTCCTCCGCCGTCTCGGGGAGGGGGCGGACAAAGACCCGGTCGGCCGGAAGTGCCCGAAGCGATTCGGGGGTGTCGTATCCCAGCATCCGGGCCAGCGTCCCGTTGGCCATAAGGATTTGATCCCCTCCGAGCAAGAGGATGCCGGCGTCGGTATTGTCGACCAGGGCATCGATGAGGGCGCCATGGGCCTTTTCCTGGTAAAGCCTGTCGAGGCGGTCGATTCCCCGGGAGACGGTTGCGGCGAGCTCCGTGAGAAGCTGTGCCAGGGGAGGGTCGACGGGTTGGGGATCGCCGTGGCCCAGGGCCAGCACCCCCCAGGGACGTTGGTCGACAATGATGGGGAGGGTCGACAGGGATCGGAGGCCAAAGCGACGCGCCCGCTCCTTCCAGGGGGCCTCCCAGGAGACATCGCCCAAGGGGGCATTGAAGAGGGGGCGCCCCTCCCGATAGCAGGTGGAGGTGGGTCCCTGACCTTGAGGAACCGACGGATCGAGAAGAATCCGGGAGCCGTCGAGAAATCCCGTCCGTCCGGCCGAGGCGACGAATTCGAAGACCCCTTGGGCATTCGGCCGGCAGACGAAGGCCAGGAGGACTTCCTTCTCTTCCCGGGTGCAAACCCGGCAGAGTTCTTCGCAAAACTCGGGGATTGAAGTGGCGGAGAAGGCCTGATGGGTGGCCTCCCGGCGGATGTCATCATACCGGCCCAGACGGTCGAGGGTGCCGATCGCCTCATGTCGTTGGGTGATGTCCCGGACGAAATGGACGAGCACCGGTCCGTCGGGGGTCTCCGTTCGGCGCACGGAAATCTCCACGGGGAAAAGGGATCCGTCCCGTCTTTTGTGGAAGGTCTCGAAGACGCGGGTGCCGCCGGGGGGGAGGGAGAGATTTTTGGCCAGCTCGGCGTGGATTTCTTCGGAACCCCATTGGCCGTTCCAGTCGGCAATGGAGAGCGGCGAGGAGGACTTCCCTCGTCCTGAAAAGAGGAGGGGGGGCTCACCTTTCGGATCCGCCCCGATCATCTGGGCAAAGAGACGATTGGCCGCCAGGAGACGACCGGACCCATCGGTGAGGTAGAGGCCGTCGGTGGCGATCTCGAGAAGGGACACCAACTCGCGGGAGAGGCTCAGGGCCTCACCCAAGGGCCTCCCGAAGGTCGTATCCGACGAAATGGGGGATCGCGATTCTTCGGCTTCTCGATCTCCCGACGTCGTGGTCTCCATCGTCAGTCTCCCTTGAATCCTGCCTCGCGACCTGTCCCCTTGCCCCTCGAGAATGGGACCGGTGAATCTCCCAATGGCCTCGGGGTTGGGATGATGCGATTCCTCGTTTGTGGTTAAAAATATAACACACCTTTTATCTGTCGTAAATGCCATTCGGTGGATGGAGTTGCGAAGGTCAATGGCCCTTTTCCTTGGAAGACTGCCGGAGGAGCCAGTCCCCCATCCGGGGAGGAAGGAGGGCGAGAAGGCGGACCATCGCCACCATCGGCAGGGGAAACTCGATCCGGGGAGAGCGCCTCTCCACTCCCCGGACGATCCTCTCGGCCGCTTCGTCCGCCGACATGACAAAGGGCATGGGATAGGGGTTCTTGCGGGTCATCTCCGTGACAATGAATCCGGGGTTGACAAGGCTCACCGTCAGGCCGTCGGGCTCGAGGGAGAGGCGAAGCGAGTCCGTCCAGGCCATGAGGGCGGCCTTGGAGGCGCAGTAGGCTCCGGCTCCGGGAAGCCCCCGGTAGCCCGCAAGGCTTCCGACCACGACGATCTGCCCCCTGCGGGCCTGGCGCATGGAAGGGAGGAAGGGGGCCAGGGAGTGGGCGACCCCCAGAACATTGGTGGCCAGAATCTCTTCCAGCGCCATGGCGCTGTCCCCGTCGCCCTCTCCCCGGATTCCGGCATTGGCGATGAGCAGGTCGGGGGGCCCTCCCTCTTCCAGAACCCGGTCGGCCACCTCCTGCATGGCCTCCCGGTTTCTGACGTCGGCCATGTGGATCCGGGGGGTGGCCCCCCGCTCCCGGATCCTGGGGGACAGGGCCTCCAGGCGCTCCCCTCTTCGGGCCACGAGGTGCATCGTCGAGGCGGGTTGGGAGAGGCGAAGCGCCAGAGCTTCCCCTAGCCCCGAGGAGGCTCCGGTGATCACAATGACGGCCATGGGGACACTCCTTTTGCAAGAGGAGAAAGAGATCGGGGGCTCCGATAAAGAGCCGTTGCGGCAAGGCTCCAGGGCACTGCCTCCCGTCGGATTATATCAGGATTGCTCGCTGCCGCTCCTTCCTTCTCCATGGAAAAGTCGCCCCTCTTCGGGTACTCTAAAGGAAAAGGGCGGAGGGATGTATGTCCGCGGCCGGCCGTGACATGCGGCCGACGAGCCATAACGCCACAATCCATGGGGCAAAGAGGATCAGAATGTCGAAGAAAAAAGGAAAGGCCCCGGGACCGACGGCGGCCGACGAGCTCGAAGCCGTAAGCCGGAAGGAGGCTCCTCCCACCGGACGCGCCGGCCTTGTGGCGGTCGTCGGCCTCCCCAACGCGGGAAAGTCCACTTTGGTCAATGCCCTTGTCGGCGAGAAGGTCTCGGCGGTCAGCGCCACACCCCAGACGACCCGAACCCTCATCCGGGGAATCCGGACCGAGGACCGCGGTCAGGCGATCTTTCTGGATACCCCGGGATTTCATCAGTCGGGTCCCCTGCTGAACCAGCAGATGGGCGAGAGCCTCTCCGCCGCCCTGGCCGAGGCCCATGTGGTCCTATGGGTCGTGGACATCACCTCGAAGAAGCGGGACCGGGACTTTGCCCGCTTTCTCGACCTCATCCGCTCCCCCCGGCGAGGCGAGGGCGGAACGAATCCTCCTCTGGTGGTGGCGCTGACGAAGATCGATCGGCTGGGCGCTACCAACATGATTCCGGCCCTTCTCGAGTTTTCCAAGGAGATGGATCGCCACCACATCAGCGGGGAGATCGTTCCCCTCTCCGGCCTCAAGGGAACGAACCTCGACCCCCTCTGCGACCTTCTCTTTCGCGCCCTTCCGGAGGGCGAGCCCCTCTTCGATCCCGAATGGTTCACCTCCCAGACGATGCGGGAGATGGTCCGGGAAATCGTCCAGGAAAAGATCTTCTCCCTGCTTTACGAGGAGGTTCCCCACCAGTGCGCCGTGGCCGTGGAGGAGTTCCACGAGCCGAATCCCGACGAAAAGGCCACCCGCATCGAGGGCTCCATTCTCGTGGAGCGGGAGTCCCAGAAGGGCATTGTGGTGGGGGCCCGGGGGGAGACGATCCGGACCATCAGCCAGCGCGCCCGGGAGGAGATCGAGCGCCTCACCGGAACGCCGGTCTATCTTCGCCTCGTGGTCAGGGTCGTCCCCGACTGGCGGGACCGTCCGGCGATCCTCCGGGAGCTGGGATACCTTCCCCAATGATCCCCGTCTCATTATTTTTCCGGCGGTCTTCCCTTCGGAGTCCCTCTTCGCTCCATGGCTGAGCAAGAGGTCCTGATCCTCCGTTGTGGCCGCTATCTTGATTCGGCCAAGATCGTCACCTTCTTTTCCCTCGAGGGGGGGCGTACGGCAGGCTTTGCCCGAGGAGCCACCGCCCGCGACAACCGCTTCGGGGCCTCCCTCGAACCCCTGACGAGAAGCCGGCTCTCCCTTCGCCGCGCCACATTCTCGGGGCTTGTCCGGATCCTCCATGCCGATGTGATCGATTCCTATCCCCGCCTTCGCTCCGACTACGACCGTCTGATCTGGGCCGGTCTGGTCGTTCGCTTCCTTCTGGGGTTCCTCCCGGACCACCATCCCGAACCCGCCCTCTTTCGTCTTGCCTGCGAGGCCCTGGGAGGGCTGGATCGGGAAGGGGGACTGCCGGGGGAGCACTGGGAAGACTTTGCCCGGGAGGCCCTGGCCCTTCTTGGCTGGGGGATCCCGGAAGCCCTGTGTCGTCGTTGCGGCCTGGCCGGAGGGCAAGGGTCGAGTCAGGGGCCGATATCGCCAGAGATGTTCTTTTTCAGGCTCGCGGATGGCGCCGTCCTGTGCCAGCGATGTCGCCTGGCCGATAGTGGCGGAGATCTCTGGGCGGTCGAGCCCGAGATCCTCAACCACCTCTCCCAGCGACAGGGGGTTGGTGGCACGGGGGAGGGGCACGGGAGGGGGAGTCCGCCCCTGCGGGAGCGGTTGGGATTCCTCGATCGGGTGATCGGGGGCCATCTCCCGCGGTGGACTGCCGTGGCGGATCTGACCTTTGTGGGGCGCGAGGGAGGTCTGGGGAAAAGGGGAGGGGGAGCCCCTCCCGGATCAGAAGACGAAGAAGTGGACGCCGACGGAGGTCGTGAACATGATCAGCGGACCTGAGGTGAAGGCGGGAGAGGGGTAGGCCGGAAAGGCCAGGGGCATCCCCTCGACCCGTTCCTCGATGAACCACTGTTTGAAGCTGAAGCCCGCTCCCACTTCGCCAAAGGGCTCGGGGGTGATGCGGCCCCCCCCATAGGAGTACTCCAGGGCGGCGCCGACATCGGCAATGGCATAGATCCAGTTCTTCTTCTTTGTCCGGTAGAGGACATGGTAGACCCCGAAGGAGAGAGGGCTAAGCGACATCAGCCCCGAGTTGTTGGGGGAGTATGTCACGGGGTTTTCTGCGATCGTTTGGGTGGTCTGGATGATGTTCGTCATGAGCGTGGCCGTAATGTCCCAGTCGGGAATGTACTCCCACGTCATGCGCACCCCTCCGCCCCACGCCTCGGGGCTGTTGTTCTGGAGCGGGGACTTTGCCAGATAGTCGAAATTTCCCATGAACTGCACATCGAAGGCTTGGGCGATCTTCGGCGAGAGTGTCAGGGAGAGCAGGAGAAGGACGAGGATTTGTCCCAGTCGAGCGAGTTCGGTTCTCCGAAGGAAGAAGAAAACCGTGGATGGTCTTTTCAATGAAGCCTTTCTAGCGGAGTCGCGGGGGACCGGACCGCGGGAGTCGTCGCTCCCAGTATGAAAAATGCCAGCGAGATCAGGGCCAGACCGGAAAAAAGCCACACGGGAAAGGCCGGAGAAACGGGGATCGCCCGGGAGACCGTCCGCATCGAGACCAGACGTCCCTTAGAGTCGGTCGTCCAAAGATGAAGGCGGTAGCGTCCGTCGTCGGGGGGAAGAAGAAAGGCCCGGGAGAGAAGCCGGCCATCGACCGGTCCGGCAAAGAGCGTCAGGTCGTGGCCGTAGGCCGCCCAGCTGTCCATTCGGTGGCTCAGGACAAGATAGCCCTTCCCCGAAGACAAGCCGGGGGGGAGCTTGGTCGGGTCGAGGAGCGGCATGCGCGGCGCCGTCCTCCGTCCCTCCGACTCGGCGGTTCCTCCCGGCAGGGTGGCTGTGGGGGATAACGCTCCAGAGCTCGAGGGGCGGGGCGCCAGGGCGATCATGAGGATCCCGGTGAGGAGAAGGGAGGCTGAAAGGGTCCGTCTCCGGGAGAGCAGGCGGTCAAAGGTCGAGGGTTGTGGACTCTGTTCCGAAGACGATCCCCGGGAAGGCATGTGAGACAGGAGTCCCGTCCCCCGGACGGAGCGTCCGGAGAAGTATCCCGCCACCCCCAGCGCCAGGAGAAGCAGCAGGTCATTTCGAAAGAGGATCAGTGGCGCCATGACGTGAAGGGGAAGGGTTTCGACTGTCCGGCCTGTGGCGGGATCGGTCAGTGTCAGCTGGTAGCGACCGGGATCCCACAGAACCAGTCGAACGCTGGCGGGGGGGGCTCCGGGGGAGAGGAGCGGTACGAGAACGGGCATTCGAAGGACAGTGCGTCCGGCTGGCCAGTACGCCACCGAAAGGGGGGCGTCGCTTTCCTTGACCACGCTCAGAACAAGGGGCCAGTCCTGGGAGAGCGAACCCTGCGGTGATGGCGGAGGGGTGGGAAGTCGGAGGGTAAAGGTCGTCTGGGCCCGGGGAATTCGGGGTTCGGTCTCGAGACCCGGGGTCCAGGTGCTTCGGTAGAGATGCACAAGAAGTCCCGTCGCGGTTAGAATCACGAGACCGGTCAGAAGGGGCAAAAGACCCCGCATAAGAGATTTGGTCAAGACACTCTCCGGACTGGCGTCCTTTGGGGAAAGAAGAAGTGGGAGATGGCGGCAGATTCGGTCCGGCGATTCGCCGGAAGGTCAGTTGTCTGAGGGACGCTGCCGGATCAGGCCTCGTTCATTTGACATATTCTGTGGGAAGAGCCCGTCAAAAGTCAAAAGAGACGCCCAGGGCGGCATAGCTGTCCTTGGTGAAGAGCAGGTCTCCCATGTCGGAGTATCCGTTGTAGAAGTCGATCATGGGGCGGACCTGGAAATAGGATCCCGGGCGGTGGAAGAGAAGTCCCACCTGGAAGTCTTCCGCCGGCGTATAGCCGTTGATGCCGCGGGATTCGAGGAAGAAGGAGGTATAGACCCGCCCCAGATTGTCGAGAAAGGCGAGTCTGTCGCTATAGGCTTCCGCCCCTCCCAGAAGGATGAGGGAGTCCTGGGCCGAGGAGTAGTAATAGAGCCCGATGACCCGATAGGCGGCCCCTCCATAGAGGCGAAGGTGGGGGGTGATGTCCCAGGAGGTCACCTCCTGCAGGATCTCCTGCCCGAAGTCGGAGAACTTGTTGAGGTTGGCGAGCTGGGTGTAGTTGTATCCGGTGTGGGAGCTTTCGTGGTAGAAGAAAAGCCGCTGGGAGAGGGGGCCGAGGCGGCCGGTGAGCGTGCCTCCCACCATGTAGTCCGAATCGATCAGGTAGGTGCTTCCGCTGAAGATGCCGAACCGGGAGAACTCTCCGGCGGAGAGACCAAACTGCAGGGAGCGGTTCACCCCTTCGGCATTGGACTCCCATCGGACGATACCGAAGTCTCCCGCGATGTTTCCGTTGAACTGGAGATAGGAGGGGTTGTTCGAGGCGGCGAAGAACTCGAGGGTCGACAGGGGCTCCCGGGGGTTGGCCAGAAGAGGCGTAAAGACATCCTGGTTCGGAAAGAGAACGAGGCGAGAGCGACCTCCCCCGAGGGAAATCACCCCGGGGTCCTTGTCCGGCGGATCAAGGTTGTCCAAGGTGACGTTGGCCGCCTCCGGGTGTGAGGACGAGGCGGGTGATCCGGCTGCTGAAGGGGAGGAGGGGCCGGTCGAGGGGGTGCCCGGAGGGGGAGGGGCGGCTCCTGCCAGGGTGGGACATGCCAGAGGTCCCGCGGAAAAAGTCAGGACTGCCAGGAGGGCCAGTATGGGAAGGCTCCGACGGGACCTCTCCAAAAACGAAGGATGTGCGGGACGGGACGCCCCAAGTTTTTGGGGAGGGCTCAAAAAAAATTCGGGACGATCCGACACGATCGGTGGTATCCTTATGGGTTCGTTGGTCTGGGGGGAGGACGCCTGTCGGGGAGAGCTCCCGACTCACGTCATTTGATATTTAGTTTAACTTCAAACTTTCTTATGTGCAACAGTGCAGGAGTCCATGATATGGAAAAGAGTCAGGGTGCGGCCGGTCCTTCCGGGAGCTCCCGGGGAGAGATCGTTCTGGGGAAAAATGAAGAGCGTCGCGTGGTGGCCGGCCACCGGTGGGTCTTTTCCAATGAGGTGGCCCGGGGAGCGGTCCGGGGGGATTCGGCCCCGCTGCTTGTGGATGTTCGTTCCTCCTCCGGCCGACTCCTGGGAACGGGGATCTATAATCCCCACTCACTGATCGCGGTACGCCTTCTCGAGGGTCGGGTGGAGAGCTTTGAGGGCTATCTTTCCCAGAGGCTCGAGGCCGCCCTCTCGATGCGGGAGAGGCTCGGCTCCGGAGAGGCGGCGGTTCGCCTTGTTCACTCGGAGGCGGATTCCCTGCCGGGGATGGTCCTCGACCGCTATGGGGACTTTCTCTCCCTCCAGATCACCACCCGGACGATGGAGGCCCATCTTCCCTTTATCCTCGACCAGCTCAAAGAGAGGCTTTCCCCCCGGGGGATCCGGGTGGATCGGGGACTTCGGGCCCGGGAGACCGAAGGTCTTTCGGTGGGGGAAGATCTGCTTGTCGGCGAGGTGCCGGAGGAGCTGACCATACCGTTCGGAGCCGGGAGCCTCTCCTTTCCCTTTCGCCAGGGACAGAAGACCGGACTCTTTCTCGACCAGAAGGACAACATGAAGGCTCTTGCCCCCAGGATCGGCGGCGGCCGCCTCCTCGATGCCTTCTCTTATGTGGGAGGGTGGTCTCAGTCCGCGGTCTTGGCCAACCCCAAAACGCGTCCCGTTGGGGTCGATGGCTCGGGTGCCGCCCTCGCCTTCTTTCGCCGCAACAACCCGTCCGGCGAAGCTATTGATGCTGACTTCTTTGCCTGGGGTGAGACGGCGCGTTCGTCCGGGCGACACTTCGATACGGTCATCCTCGACCCTCCCGCCTTCATCAAGAGCCGGCGACTGGTCAAGGAGGGGATCGAAGGATATCACAAGGCCTTCCGTCTTGGCCTCTCCCTTGTGGCCGACGGGGGGATCTTCGTGGCCTGCTCCTGCTCGGCACTGCTCTCCTGGGAGGACTTCACCGGGGTCCTTCGGGCGGTCTTCCGGAAGGATGGGAGACCGGGCCGGCTTTTCTATACCGGACGCGCCTCCTGGGACCATCCGAGGATCCTGTCCATGCCGGAGCTCGACTATCTCAAGTGTGCGGCATTTTATGTGGGAGACCGGGCCGGCTCATGAGGGGGGCAGCAGCCTCCCGTGGAGAGTCGGAAATTCCCTTCCGGAAATGTAATTTATCGACGATTTTTAGTGATTTTCCGGCCCGGTTCGATTTGACCTTGTCTGGAATTTTGCTTAGAATAAAGATTCTTTTGAATTCTCAGCAAGGACTCTCCTTGTCAGGGTTGGCCTGTCTTTCGGAAAGACGCTCTCCTCCCCGGGTCATTCTGGCCTTGCTGTCTGGCCTTGGCCATCGGTCCCGGTCCCTTGAGGGACCAAGGGAGCTCCCTGCACATTGGGCCGAGTCTCAGCCACCGTGGCTGAGACTCCACGGCTTTTTTCACATTTCTTCTCCAAAGGCGGAATGATTTATGACGGCTTCACTCATGCACACGCGGAACATTGCCATTATCGCCCACGTCGACCACGGGAAGACCACCCTCGTCGACAAGATGCTGCAGCAGGGGCATGTCTTTCGGGATAACGAGGTGGTGGAGGAGCGCGTCATGGACTCCAACGCCCTGGAAAAGGAGCGGGGGATCACCATCCTCGCCAAGAATACCTGTATCTTTTACCAGGACTACCGGATCAATATCGTCGACACGCCGGGCCACGCCGACTTCTCGGGAGAGGTGGAGCGGACGCTCACCCTGGTGGATGGCGTTTTGCTGGTGGTGGATGCCTTCGACGGCCCGATGCCCCAGACCCGGTTCGTTCTCAACAAGGCCCTTCGCATGGGCCTTCGCCCGGTGGTGGTGATCAACAAGATCGACCGTCCCGGGGCGCGGCCGGTCGAGGTCCAGAATGAGGTCTTCAGCCTCTTCATCGAGCTCGGGGCCACCGATGCCCAGATGGAGTTTCCCGTGGTCTTCGCCTCGGCCAAGAAGGGGATCGCCTCCCTCGACGCCGCCGCGGAGGGCAAGGATCTCATTCCGCTGTTCGACACCATCATCAACTATGTTCCGCCGCCAGAGGTCGACGAGAATGGTCCCTTCCTCATGCAGGTGACCAGCTTCGAGTACGATTCCTATGTGGGGCAGATCGCCCTGGGCAAGATCGTCAGCGGCAAGGTCGCCGCCGGGGAGACCATCGCCCGGGTGGTGGACGGGGCCCTGATCGAAAAGAACAAGGTCAAGAAGATCCTCTCCTTTGAAGGGCTCAAGCGGGTGGAGGTCCCCTCCGCCAAGGCCGGCGACATCATTCTGATTGCCGTCTTCGAAGATCTTCGCATCGGGGACATCCTCTCCGATGTCACCGACCTCGGGTCGCTTCCCCCCATCGAGATCGGTGAGCCCACCATTTCGCTGGAGTTTATGGTGAACAACTCCCCCTTCTGCGGTCAGGAGGGCAAATTTGTCACCAGCCGCAACCTCCGCGACCGTCTCATGAAGGAGATCCGCACCAACGTTGCCCTCCGGGTCGAGGAAACCGCCAGCCCCGACTCCTTCAAGGTCTCGGGACGCGGTGAACTCCATATCGGCATTCTCATCGAGACGATGCGCCGGGAGGGCTACGAGTTCCAGGTCTCCCGCCCCCACGTGCTCTACAAGGGGGAAGGCTCCCAGCGCCAGGAGCCCTACGAATACCTCGTCGTCGATGTGCAGGAAGACTATGTGGGAGCCGTCATCGAGAAGCTGGGACCCCGGAAGGGGGAGATGCTCAACATGGCGCCCCAGAAGGATGGCCATGTCCGGCTCGAGTACCTCATCCCCGCCCGGGGTCTTTTGGGGTACCGGAGCGAGTTTCTGTCGGACACCAAGGGAACCGGACTTCTCAACCATACCTTCCACGGCTACGGCGACTACAAGGGCGAGATCCCCGGCCGCATCAACGGAGCCCTGATCTCCATGGAGACCGGAGAGACGGTGGCCTATGCCCTGGAAAGCGTTCAGGATCGCGGCGTCCTCTTTGTGGGACCCGGGGTCAAGGTCTATGAGGGGATGATTATCGGGGCCCACTCCCGGCCGACCGATCTGGCCGTCAATCCGTGCAAGAAGAAGCACCTGACCAATATCCGCTCCTCGACTGCCGAGGATGCCATCACCCTCGTTCCCCCCAAGGTCCTCTCCCTCGAGCAGGCGCTGGAGTTCCTGGAGGACGACGAGATCATGGAGGTGACTCCCGAAGCCCTCCGCATCAGAAAACGCATTTTGAACGAGCAGGAAAGACGGAGGGCCTCGAAAAAATGATTCGGACAGCCTTGATTCGCCTTGTCGGTTCGAAGGTCGCTTCGGCGACCCCCTTCCTTCTGGCCCTCGTTTTGACCCTCACATCCGGAGGACTCTCCATGACCGCTTCTGCCGCCGATATGACCAGCTCTCTCCCTCCCGGAGAATATGCCGAACTTGAGACCTCCATGGGAACGATCGTCTGCCAGCTCTTCCCCGCTTCGGCCCCCGAGACCGTGGCCAACTTCGTGGGCCTCGCCGAAGGGACCAAGGAGTTTATCGATCCCCGAACCGGAACCTCCGTCAAACGCCCCTTTTTCGATGGCCTGGTCTTCCACCGGGTGATCAAGGACTTCATGATCCAGGGGGGGGATCCCCTGGGCAACGGAACCGGCGGGCCGGGGTATCAGTTCAAGAACGAGGTGGACCCCTCCCTTCACTTCGACAAGAAGGGCGTCCTGGCCATGGCCAATGCCGGCCCCGACACCAACGGGAGCCAGTTTTTCATCACCGTGGCCCCCACCACCTGGCTTGACGGCTCATACTCCATCTTTGGGCAGGTCGTCTCCGGGCAGGATGTGGCCGACAAGATCTCGCAGGTCCCCACCGGGAGAAATGATCGTCCCCTGACGCCCGTTACGATCCTTCATGTCAAAATCGTCCGTGTGGCCCCCTAAAAAGAAGGCCATCGCCTTAAAGAGTGTGAGGAGCTCCGGGCTATGAGCGGCTCTCCTCACATGCAGGCGCTCTTTCTCGGGACGGGGAGTTCGGTGGGGGTTCCCATGATCGGGTGCCGCTGCGCCGTCTGCCTCTCTCCCGACCGGAGAAACCACCGGACCCGCTCCTCCCTTCTCGTGACCGTTGGCGGGAAGAACATTCTGATCGACACCTCTCCCGACCTTCGGATCCAGGCCCTACGCCACGGACTCGACCGCATCGACGCCGTGATCTATACCCATGCCCATGCCGACCATGTCCTGGGGCTCGATGAGCTTCGGACCTTCAACTTCATTCAGGGAAGCGAGATCCCCATCTATGCCCCCTCCCGGGTTCTCGACCGGGTTCGGGCGATGTTTTCCTATGCCTTTTCGGAGGTGAACCGGGAGGGGGTGACCCGCCCCGATCTCGTTCCCCATGCCCTGGACGGGCCGCAAGAGATCTTTGGTCTTCCGGTCCGCCCCTTTCTCGTGGAGCATGGGCCGACCCGGAACACCGCGCTTCGTCTGGGGGATCTTGTCTATCTGACCGATTGCAATGCCGTCCTGCCCGAAGGCAAGGAGGTCATGAAGGGGACGCGGACCATGGTGGTGGGGGTGGTGCGGTACGAGCCCCATATTTCCCATTTCGGGCTCGATCAGGCCATCGACGAGATTCGGGAGGTGGGACCTGAGGAGGCTTACATCACTCACATCTCCCACCGGATGGACCATGCCACCCTGGAGGCCCAGCTCCCTCCCGGGATCCGCCCGGCCTACGACGGTCTGCGGCTCTCCCTTTAGGAGGCCGGCAGCTCCTTGAGGGCTGCCAGGATCTTCTCCGTCAGCGGAACCACCTCCCCCACATCCTTCCCGTACCCGTCGGCGCCGATCTCGGCACTGAACTTTGGCGTCACCACCGCTCCCCCCACCATGATCTTGTAGGGAAGATTCCTCTCCCGAACCGCATCGACCGCCACCTTCATCTGGATCATTGTGGTGGTCATCAACGCGGAAAGAGCTAGGATCTGGGCTTTTTCCCGCTCGGCCGTCTCGAGGATGGTCTCGATGGGGACATTGCGCCCGAGGTCGACCACCCGATAGCCGAAATTGCGCAGCATGAGAATGCAGATGTTCTTGCCGATGTCGTGGATGTCGCCCTTGACGGTGGCAAAGACGATCGTCCCTTTGGGTTCGGTGGGGCCCTTGGCCTCGAGAAGGGGCTGGAGGACCTCCACCCCCTTCTTCATGGTGTCGGCTCCGGCGATCAGGTGGGGAATGAACTTCTGTCGGGCCCCGAAGAGGTCTCCGAGCTTGCGGATGGCGGGAGTCATGACCTCGACGAAGATCTCGAAGGGGGCCATCCCCTCGGCAAGAGCCGACTCCACGAGGGGCGTGATGGATTCGCGCTCGCCTTCGATGATGGCGCGTTCGATCTTCTCCCGGGTGGTGAGGGGGCGATCCGGAGTTGCGGTTCCTGCGCCGGCCGTTGCGGTTGTGGCGACAGCTCCCTTGTCTCCCTGGGGGACGAGCGGGGTCCAGCCCTCCGCCTTGGTGATGAAGACCCGGCATTCGGGATCGCGCCCCGAGAAGAGGCTGGCGGCGGCCACCGTCTGGTGGAGCAGGGGATCGTAGGGGTCGCAGATGGCCCCGTCGAGACCGGCTCCGATGGCCATGGCGAGGAAGGTGTCGTGGACGGTCTTCCTCATGGGAAGGCCGAAGGAGACATTGGAGAGCCCCACCACGGTATGGGCGTTCCATTCGGACTTGAGGAGGCGGATCGTCTCGAGCGTCTGTCGCGAGGCCTCCTGGACCGCCGACACGGTGAGGGCCAGGGTGTCGAAGACGATGTCCCGGGGGGTGAGCCCGAAGCGTTCCGCCGCCCTCAGGATCTTTTCGGCGTTCTTCATCCGGTCGACGGCCTTTTCCGGGATGTCGTCCCCCGACAGGAGGCCGATCACCGCCGCGCCGTAGCGGCGGATCAGGGGAAGCACCTCCTCGAGCCGTTCGTCTTCCGCATTGACGGAGTTGACCAGGGCGCGCCCGGGATAGATTCGAAGCCCCGATTCCAGAGCCGAGGCAAAGGAGCTGTCGATGACCAGCGGCGTGGAGACGACGTTGCCGATGGCGATGACGGCCTTTTCCATCATCAGGGCCTCGTCGACCAGGGGAACGCCCACATTGACGTCCAGGGCATGGGCTCCGGCGGAAGCCTCCTTCCGGGCTTCGGCCACGATCAGATCGGTCCGGCCTTCGGCGATGGCCTCCGAGAAGGCTTTTTTCCCGGTGGGGTTGATCTTTTCCCCGATCAGGACGAAGGGGGCTCCGGCTCCGATGGGGACCACCCGGGTGCGGGAGGCGATCCGGGTCTGGGGGGAGGGAGTTCTCACGCGAGGGGGGCGACCCTTGAGCATTTTTGAGATGAGGCGGATGTAGTCGGGGGTGGTGCCGCAGCAGCCTCCCACGATATTCGCTCCGGCCTCCACGAAGGTCGGGGCGAAGGCGGCCATCTCTTCGGCTCCGGAGGGGTAGACGGTCTTGCCGTCGCGGTGGACGGGCAGTCCCGCATTGGGCTCGATCCCCAGGTAGGTATGGGTGGCCCGTCCCAGGCGCTCGAGGACGGGGACCATGGCCTCGGGCCCCACCGAACAGTTGAGCCCCATGATCTCAACCGAAAACCCCTCCATGACGGCGGCGACGGTCTCGGGATCGCTCCCGGAGTCGGTGATCCCGTCGGCATTGTAGGTCATGAAGGCCATGACCGGGATGCCGGGGGCCCCTTCCCGCACGCCGATGAGGGCGGCGCGCATCTCCTGGATGTCGAACATTGTCTCGATGGCGATGAGGTCGACCCCGGCTTCGGCGAGGATCGAGGCCTGCTCCCGGAAGATCGCCACGGCCTCCTCGAAGGTGGTGTCCCCGAAGGGGGCGATGGTGGAGCCGAAGGGTCCGATGTCGCCGGCGATATAGGCCTTGCCTGCGGCGGCCCGGCGGGCCAGCTCCACGCCGGCATGGTTGATCTCCCGGATGCGCCCCTCGGCCTGGTATTCGGCCAGCCGACGCCGGGAGGCGCCGAAGGTATTGGTCAGGAGGATGTCGGAGCCTGCCGCCCGATATTCGGCATGAACGGCCTGGATGTCCTTCGGACGCTCGAGGTTCCAGAGGTCGGGGGCATAGCCCGGGGGGAGCCCCCGGCCCTGGAGCAGGGCTCCCATGGAGCCGTCGAGGATGAGGATGTCCTTTTTGAGCCGTTCGAGAAGAGGAGTCACGCGTCGTTCTCCGAGTCTGGGGTGGGGTGGGGGCCGGTTCCGGGCTTCTGCCATCCGATGACGGCAGAGACGGACAGGCGGGGAATCATGATAAAGGCTTCGTTGAGGGTGATCCCGATCTTGTGGGCCTCCGTCAGGGCCATGACCTCGGTCTGGGAGGAGAGGGGCCAGTCTCCGTAGCCCACTCCGAAGCGAAAGGTCCGCTGGTAGCCGGCCCGGACAATCTCCCGCTCAAGGATATGGTCGAGCCAGATGCCCATGTAGTCGGCCATCCAGGCTCCCACCCGCTCGAGGAAGTAGGAATGGGCGGGCTCGGGTCCCGAGAGGCGATCGACCTCCGTTTCGATCCGGGGGCCGATGGTGGCCGCAATGAGGGTGGCATAGTCGCAGTGTCGCAGAAGCTTGACCATCTTCTGCCCCACAAAGAGGGTCGAGCTCTCCCGGGTCAGCACCCTCTCCTCCTCGATCCCGGTGATGGTCAGGGTTCGGTAGACCCCTTGGCCCTCGATCATGCGGTAGCCCTCTTCGATGGCCTGACCGATGGCCTTTTCCATGGCCGGCTCGCCCAGATCGGCCAGTTTGGACTTCTTCGGAATGCGCATCTCCCGAAGGATCTGACGCTCCTCGATCTCGAAGGGGATATTATGGAAAAAAACGGGATGACCCAGGCGTATGGCCGGCATCGGATCCTTTCGGGACGGTATCGGGAGAAGAAGAAACGTTATCGTGAGATCGAAAACAACAAAAGGACCGGGCCCGGCGTTTCCTGAAGGAGGGACGCCCGGACCCGGTCCCGAAATCCGGTCCGGTTGTGAGCGGGGGCGGGGATTGGGTCCGCCTCACCGACTTTGGGCCAGAGCCGTCAGGAGACGGCCTGGCGGGAGAGAGAGTCGATGGAGATGAGCTTCTCCGCCTCTTCCCGGATCTGGTGGTTGATGTGCATGGAACAGAACTTGGGGCCGCACATCGAGCAGAACTCCGCATGCTTGAAGGTCTCCTGCGGCAGTGTCTCGTCGTGCATGGAGCGGGCCCGGTCCGGATCGAGGGAGAGATCGAACTGGCTCTTCCAGTCGAAGGCGTAGCGGGCCCGGGAGAGGCTGTCGTCCCGGTCGCGGGCGCCTGGGCGGTGACGAGCGATGTCCGCGGCATGGGCGGCGATCTTGTAGGCGATGATCCCGTTCCGAACATCCTCGAGGTCGGGAAGCCCCAGGTGCTCCTTGGGGGTGACGTAGCAAAGAAGGGCCGCCCCCGCCGTCGCTGCTGCCGTCGCTCCGATGGCCGAGGTGATGTGGTCGTAGCCGGGAGCGATGTCGGTGACCAGCGGGCCCAGCACGTAGAAGGGAGCCTCGTGGCAGAGCTCCTGCTGTTTCTCGACATTCATGGGGATCTGGTCGTAGGGAACATGGCCAGGGCCTTCGATCATCACTTGGACATCGGCCTCCCAGGCCCTTTTCGTCAGACGCCCGAGAACTTCGAGTTCGGCGAACTGGGCGGCGTCGGAGGCATCGGCCAGACATCCGGGACGCAGTCCGTCTCCCAGGGAGAGGGTGACATCGAATTCCCGGCAGATCTCGAGGATCTGGTCGTAGGCGGTGTAGAGAGGGTTCTCCTTGTCGTGGCGAAGCATCCACTGCGCCATGAGCGATCCCCCGCGGCTCACGATGCCGGTGATGCGGTTGGCGGTGAGGGGGATGAAGTCCCGGAGAAGTCCGCAGTGGATCGTCATGTAGTCGACTCCCTGCTCGGCCTGGGAGCGAATGACCCGAAGGAGGTCCTCGGTGGTCAGATCCAGGGGGTCGCCGACCTGGTGGATGGCCTCGTAGATCGGGACCGTGCCCAGGGGAACGGGGCTCATGCGAAGCATCGCCTCCCGGATCTCGGGGATCTTCGGTCCGGTGGAGAGATCCATGACCGTGTCGGCTCCGTGCTTGAGGCAGACGGAGAGCTTGTTCGTCTCGTTTTCAATGTCGGGAACGAGGGAGGAGTTGCCGATATTGGCGTTGATCTTGCAGGTGAGTCCGATGCCGATGCCCATGGGAACAAGTTCGGGATGCCGGATGTTGGCCGGGATGATCATGCGTCCCCGGGCAATTTCCGACCGGATGAATTCCGGGTCGACCTTTTCGACGGCGGCGACATAGGCCATCTCCGGAGTGATCTCTCCCTTTTTGGCGTAGTGCATCTGGGTGACCACTCCGGTCCTCCCCTTGATCCAGTCGTGTCTCATATGCGATCTCCCCGATTAAATCGATCTGTGTGAGGTCCCGGAGATCCGTTCGGCCCGGGGCAGCTCTTGGATCCGAGTGCCACGAGATGAGGATCCTCGAGAGGGACTCTCGCGAAATTTTCGAGTCAAAGCCCGAAGGTCACCACGGAATTTAAAGAGACTCCGAGGATTGGCCCCCCGGGGGAACTGTCCTGACAATCCTTGTTGCCCGTCCTTCCCCTTGACCGTTATGTCTCAGAGGGATTTTCCTCCCGGCACTGTCTCGAAAAAACGAGCAAGCGGAGAGGGTTCTCCATGGATTTTTCGGGCAAAAGGGAGAAACATGATGCTCTGATTTCATCACGGGGAGCGCGTTCTTGTCAATGAAAAAGGCGAATTTCCCGGGGCTGGATGAGAGGGGGAACGGGGGGAGGGGAAGGGGCACAGAAAACAGGAAAATTTTTCATAAATGTCATTTGCTCAGTCGATTTTGGATGTTTTTGTGGGGAGATTTTTCTTGCGGTCCCGGCTGTGTTGGACTAGAATCGGGGGGACACAAAACGGAGTCGGGTCCCGTCGGGGCTCCCTCCCTTTTGTGTCCGGGTGCAAGGGGGAGCGGGGAGATTTTCTCCCGGCTCCCAGGATGAATCCGGCCTTTGTGAATGGGACCGTGCCGTCCCTTTCCTAAAAGGCCAGGGTGGAGGATAGAATGGCCAAGAAAATCGTGATTTTGGGCGGAGGAGTCGCCGGAACCATCGTCGCAAACCAGCTCGCGAGAAAGATTCCCGGGGAGCTCCGCTCGCGGGAGGTCTCGATCACCCAGATCGGGAACACCGAGACCCACACCTACCAGCCGGGATGGCTCTACATTCCCTTCGACCTTTCCCGCCCCGAGGACTTGAAAAGGCCCCAGCGCTCCCTTCTTGACCCCTCGATCCACTTCGTCCAGGACAACATCGCGAAGATCGACGTCAAGGGGCAGAAGCTCACCTCGAAGGAGGGGAAGGACTACGCCTACGACATTCTTGTGATCGCCACCGGCTCGGTTCCCCGCCCCGACCTGACTCCGGGTCTGGTCGAGGCCGGCCACTGGTTCCATACCGAAGAGGGATCGATCAAGCTCCGCGATGCCCTCAGGAGCTTCACGGGAGGAAAGATCGTCATCTCGATGGGCGTTCCCCACAAGTGCCCGGTGGCCCCGATGGAGGTCACCCTCATGCTCGACGACTACCTCCGCAAGCGGGGCCTTCGGGAAAAGAGCGAGATCACCTACACCTATCCCGTGGGCGCGGTCCACACCATTCCGGCCGTGGCCAAGTGGGGAGCCCAGACCTTCGAGGAGAGAGGAATCAAGTACGAGACCTTCTTCAACATGAAGGAGGTCGATGTGAAGAACAAGGTGGTCCACAGCATGGAGGGAAGCCAGCAGCCCTTCGACCTTCTCATCTCCATCCCACAGCACCGGGGAGCCCAGGTCATCCTCGACTCGGGGCTCGGAGAAGGAGGATGGATCCCCACCAACAAGGAAACCCTCCAGATGGAGGGAACGGAGAATGTCTTCGTCGTGGGCGACACCACCAATCTGCCGGTCTCGAAAGCAGGCTCCACCGCCCACTTCTCGGCCGACGTTCTCGTGGAGAACGTGGTCGATCTGCTCGCCGGCCAGAAGCCATCGCACAAGTATGACGGCAAGGTCTTCTGCTTCATCGAGACCGGCCGCAATCAGGCCAGCTATATCTCCTTCAACTACACCACTCCGCCAACGCCTCCGACTCCGACCACCATGGTCCACTGGCTGAAGATTTCCTACAACAAGATGTACTGGCTGACGTCGAGAGGCATTCTATAGGAGAGCGCGATGGGAGACGAAGCACGAACAGACAGCCTTTCTGCAAGGCTGGAAGAACCGGCGACCAAGGATCTGCTCTTTCGGATCCTCGATCGCCTCGATACTCTGACCGAGACGGTGACGGGTCTGAAGGCCCTCACCGATATCGGCTCGAATTCCCTGGTGGAACGGGTGGCCGAGTCGGCCGACCGGGCCGTGACCCTTTTGGATCGGGCCTCCGATCCGGCCGTTGTGGCCGTCCTCGAGAAGCTTCGCGAGGTGGAGGGTGTCATTCCCGCTCTCGAACGGATCGCTCCGCTGGTCAGCTCGGGGGGGCTCGACATCCTTGTCGAGGTAGGTACCGCCGCGGCGGCGGTCAACCGCCTGATGACGGACGGGCTTCTTGAACGGCTCGTTGCCCAGGTGGAGCAGGCCAGTCAGATGCTTGAACAACTGAAGGCCCTGCCCATCGAGAAGATGAATGCCGCCATCTACAAGATGGATGAGGTGGGGGCGCTCGAGACCCTGCCCGATGTGGCGGCCGGAGTGGTGGCACTTTCCCGGATCGTCAACGACCAGTTCGTGGAGCGCATTATGGTCACCCTCGAGCATTGGGTCACCGAGGTGGAAATTCTCTACTCCGCGGTGAACCGGATCTCCGATGAGGGCCGGACCGGTTCGGGGATCCTGGGGATGGTTTCCCTGTTGGGGGATGCCGAGAACCAGAAGGCGATCTATACGGGCCTCGAGCTCGTGAAGGCCATTCGCGCCGCCCGCCACTAGCTCTTGTCTGTTTTTCCTTGAAATTGTTCCCGAAACTCTGAGGGAGGAGGCGCGAGCCTTCTCCCTTTTTTGCTGGTTGATCTCTCAACACAAACTTCCTCCCTTATTTCAAAATCGCTGATCGAGAGCTCCAACCCTGATTGTTGCTTCCCTGGCAGAAATTGTATTTATGGAACCTTCCCTAAAGTTTAATGATGTCAAAAGAGATGGGGGCATTGACCCCAAAATCCACTATTTTCGTTGTGGTCAATCGAAAATTCAGAGGCCCCTTTTTTCGCTCTTTTCGCCCTGCACGGCTTCGAATTGAGAGCCGAAAGTGGTAAAATCCAAGCGAGGAGAACGTGACGTCTTCGCTCTCGTCATCTCTCTCTTCTCATCAATGCCGACGGGCAGACGGGACGAAGGCGATCCGCTCGCAATTCATAAGCAGGAGGGGAGGGGCGCAGTTCGGCTCCGGCCGCAAGATCGCCGGAAGCCCCTGAGCCGATGGGGATGGATAGCGCAGGAGCCATGATCGCCTTTCATTTGAGCGTTCCCTACGGGCCGGGAATCGTCTCGGAGAAGGACGTCTACGAGGTCCTGATGCAAGGAAGTCTTGGGGAAATCGCCTCTCCGGCAAAGGACGTTCTGGCTTACCTTTTTCATGAAAACTCTCCGGCCTCAATTCTCGAAGCGGCTTACGAATGCGGCGCATCTGTCGAGAAGGTCCGGAAGCTCTACGAAGAAATATTGGGGATGTCCCTTCCGCCTTCTCCCGAATGGGAAAGGGTGGCTCTCTAATCGCCGGAGATCCCATGCCGCGGATCGACAATGCCGAAATGGAAAGATGGCTTGGCTCGGGCAGCTGGAAGAGCCTTGAAGAAAGGGCCGCAAAAATCGTGACCGATGCGGAAGCCTCTGCTGCGGGAGGGCGCATGTCTCCGCTCCTCGGCGGCGGCACCCGACTCATGCTCGAATTGGCCCACAGAATCAGCCGGGACATTGATCTATTCATTCGCGATCCCCAGTGGATCGGACTTCTGTCTCCGAGGCTGAACGATCAACTTGGAGTTAGTGTTGAAGGCTACGAAGAGGATGCGACCTTTTTGAAGCTGAAGTTTTCCGAAGGTGAAATTGATTTCACCGTGCGCATGTCGCTCACAGGGCTTCCTCCCGAATCTTCCGAAAAAAGCCTTTTTCTGCTCGAACCGCTCGAAGAGGTCCTGGCCAAAAAGCTGTTTTATCGGGGGGCCTACCTGGCGCCCCGGGACCTTTTTGACTGGTCCTGTCTTGGGTCAAGACAACCGGAGACTCTCGACATGGAAAGAGTCGCCCAAGTGATCCGGCCTCGCCTCGACAGCATCCGGCAATCCCTTGAAAGGATGGAATCAAGTCCGTCGGCCAGGAAAACGTGGGAACAGATCGACACTCCTTTGACGGTCGAATTTGACGAAGCGGTCTCCTGGGGAAAAGAGAGTCTGGAAAAATTACGGGATCTGGCCTTGTCCGGAAAGGCCGAAAAGAGATGATCGTCGGCCAAAAAATCTTGGCGGGCGCTCAAAGGCCGTCGATGAGAAAGGACGGTCGTCGTGTGCGTCGAAGTCCCCAATGAGGTCGCCTCTTCGGTCCTTTGGCCGAAGAATGATTCTGTCCGGACGGCCTCCGGAGCCTCATGGACCTTGTCCGCAATCCGCGGAGAGCCATTTTCTGCAACCGTCTCCATACTGTTCCCTATGTGAAGGAAAATCGTCATGAAACGAACGCCATTTTCTTTGTTGAATGTTCTTAATAGGGGGTTCCATGTCCGCTGTTCATGAGCTCGATCTCTTGACCGTCGGGGCGGGGGGAGGGGCCTATCCGGCCGCCTTTCTCTTGGCCCGAGCGGGCCTTCGGGTCGTCATGGTCGATCCCAAGGGGGTCATGAGCGGCAACTGTCTCGCCGAAGGATGCGTCCCTTCCAAGGCGATCCGGGAGATGGCCGCCCATCGGGCCCGACAGCAAAAGTTTTCCTCGTGGGGACTGCCGGGGGAGATTGCGGTGAACTACCCGGGGATCGTGGCCCACAAGGATAGCGTTCAGAAGGAGCGCTACGACCAGCATGCCCGGGAGATGGCCGAGCTCCCGGGGCTTCGCCTGGTGGCCGGCCGGGCCCGATTCCTCGATAGCCATACCGTTGTGGTAGAGGGAGAGCGGGGAGAGGAGCGCTTCCACGCCCGCTCCATCATCGTCGCCAGTGGCTCCGATATCGTCCGCCCGGACTTTCCCGGGTCCGACCTCTTTCTCGACAGCCGGGATGTCTTTGCCCTGAACCCCACCCTCACCGAGCGCCCTGCCTCACTGGTGATCGTGGGCGGAGGCTATATCGGACTTGAAACGGCAACGATGTTTCGTGCCCTGGGAACGGAGGTGACCCTGATCGAAAAGGGCCCCCAGGTCCTCTCCGGCATGGATACGGCCATGGTCAGGGAGCTGTGCGCTCTCCTCGATCCGGGGATCCGGATCCTGACAAATGCCTCTGTCCTGAAGGCGGAAAAGACGGAATCGGGCCTCACTCTCTCTTATCAAATCGGAGCCGGCCCTCCGGAAGTCGTCCGGGCCGAGCGGGGAATGGTGGCCGTAGGGCGGCGGCCCGTTGTTCCCGAGGGATTCCAGTCAATCGGAGGAGAGGTCACTTCTCGAGGGATCGTTGCGGATCTCTCCTGTCAGACCTCGATCCCACATATCTATGCCACGGGGGATGTCAACGGGATTGCGCCTCTTTTTCATGCGGCGGTTCGCCAGTCTCTGGTGGCGGCCCACAATATCCTGGCCGGAGGGAGGACGGTGGATGCCTTCAACCCGGCGGCCGTTCCCGTGACCGTCTTCACCCTCCCCGAAGCCGCCTGGGTAGGAATCGTTCCGGATGAGGCCCGTCGAAGGGGGATCCCCTTCGTGAACGCCCGGTACGACTTTGCGGAAGACTCCCGGGCCCAGATCCTGGGGGAGAGCGGAGGGGGGATCACCCTTCTCTTCGAGCCGGGAAGCCTCAGGCTTCTGGGCGGCACGGTCGTCGGCGTCGATGCGGCCTCTCTGGTGGGAGAGATTGGACTGGCTGTGGCAGGGCGTCTTACTGCCCGCGATCTCGCCCACTTTCCCGATCAGCATCCCATGGCGGCGGAGGGGATCGGAAAGGCCGCCAGGAGCTTGGTATAATCCAAGGGTCGGCTGGGAGCTCTCTCGCCATTGCATTGGGGGGAGATCGCCAGAATTGATCATCGTGGGAACAACACAACCAAGGACCGTTGCCATCGACCACGCCCGACTCGACACATTGAGGCGCGTCCACCCCGCCTGGCGCCTTCTTCTGGCCGACAACGCCCCCCTTGTGGCGAGCTTCCTCCACCAGAGCTACATTCTTCCCAATGTCAGGACCTACTCCCGCCCGGAGATCCTCTCGCGCCTCGAGGACACGCTTTTTTCCGTCCGGGAGGTGGCCGGGCCGGGGAGCTATCCTCGGGAGGCTTCTGACTATCTCGAGGAGTGGGCCTCCGACGAGCGGGGATGGCTGCGCAAATACTACCCTTTGGATTCGGACCTTCCCCACTTCGACATCACCCCCGCCACAGAAAAAGCCCTTGAGTGGCTCTCCTCCCTCGAGGAGCGGGCCTTCATCGGCACCTCCTCCCGTCTTCTCACCATCTTCGACCTCCTCCGCCAGATGGCCGAAGGGAGCGAGACGGACCCCGAGGTCCGAATCCGGGAGCTCGAACGCCGAAAGGCCGCCATTGAGTCGGAGATCGAGCGGGTGCGGGAGGGGCGGATCGACCTTCTCGACGAAACGGCCCTCCGGGAGCGTTTCCTGCAGGTGGAGGCCACGGCCCGAGGGCTCCTTTCCGACTTCCGGGCGGTCGAACAGAACTTCCGCCATCTGGACCGGGAGGTCCGGGAGAAGGTGGCGACCTGGGAGGGGAACAAGGGGGGGCTCCTCTCGGAGGTCTTCGGAGAGCGGGACGCCATCTCCGACTCCGATCAGGGGAGGAGCTTCCGGGCCTTTTGGGACTTTCTCATGAGCGCCTCCCGCCAGGAGGAGCTCTCCCGGCTTCTGGAAAAGGTCTTTTCCCTCGAGGCGGTGGAGAGGCTTCGTCCCGACCGCCGACTTCTCCGGATCCATTACGACTGGCTGGAGGCCGGGGAGGTCGCTCAGCGGACGGTGGCCCGTCTCTCGGAACAGCTCCGCCGCTTTCTCGACGAGTCGGTGTGGCTCGAGAACCGGCGGATCATGGAGATCGTCCGATCCATCGAACAGAAGGCTCTCTCTCTGAGGGGGAGAATGGGGGAGGACCCGGTTGCCGTCATCGACGACTCCCGGGTTCATCTGGGACTCCCGCTGGACCGTCCCCTCTATCGGCCTCCGGTGCGAACCCAGATCCGGGACCTTCCCCTTCTTCCGGGAGAGGGAGATGTCTCGACCGACCTTCTCTTCTCCCAGGTCTTCGTCGACCGGGGACGGCTCGAGCGACAGATCGACCGCCTTCTCTCCCAACGCTCCCCCCTCTCCCTGGGAGAGATCCTGGAGATCCATCCCCTGAGCCGGGGGCTCGCCGAACTGGTCGTCTATCTTGTGATCGCCTCGGAGAGACGGGAGACCGTGGTTGACGAGGGGAGGGAGGAGTCTCTCGGATGGGAGGACCCGGAGGAGGGGGTGCGGCGGGAGGCCCGCCTCGCCCGGATCCTCTTCTATCGAAGATAATGTTGAAAAGCTTTCGACGGGACGCAATTTTCGAAACCTTTTGCCCCCTGCTGACGGATTGCGGCGAGAAAATGGGCCGGCAGTAGGGACGCCGGGACCGGGTCGCTCCCGGAAAATGATCTCGAGGAGTTAGGAGAACAGTGAATCAGGGCGAATCGCTTCCGGAGCCGGGGGCGGCCGGAGTGTCCACCGACTTTTCCCGGGCCATCATTGCCCTCATGAAGGGGGTCCTCTATCGCGAGGCCAGCCCTCTTCTGTGGCAGTTCTGCCTTCGCCACCAGCCCCGGATCCGGGACTATGTGGCGGTGATCGGCCTCGACCTTTTCGTGGACGAGACGGAGGGGTATGGCTACCTCCGGCAGCGCCCCCCGGAGGAGTCCGCATCCGGAGGGGACCCTCTTCCCCGCCTCATCGCCCAGCGGCCCCTGGGCTACTCCGTCTCCCTCCTTCTCGTCCTCCTCCGGAAGAAGCTGGCCGAAGCGGATGTTCGAAGCGGAGAGAGTCGCCTCATCCTCTCGCAGGAGGAAATTGTGGAGATGCTGCGTCTCTTTCTCCCGGAAACCGCCAACGAGGCACGTCAGCGGGACAAGATTGCCGGCCATATCGGCCGGATCGCCGAGATGGGCTTTCTCCGCGCCCTCCCGGGGGAACGTTACGAGGTGGGGCGCATCATTGCCGCTTACGTCGACGCCCAGTGGCTCGATGGGCTCGACCGGGCCCTCTCCGTCTATGCCCAAGAGGCGGCAGGCGAAATGTCGGGGGAGGAAGCGTGAGGATCCCTTTCGCCGAGTCGGTCGTCGATCCCCGCTCCGGCTATCGCCTCGAGCGATTCGAGCTCTACAACTGGGGAACCTTCACCGACCGGGTCTGGAGCCTTTTTCCCCGGGGCGAGAACATTCTCGTCACGGGAGACATCGGCTCGGGAAAGTCGACGCTGGTGGACGCCCTCACCACCCTGCTCGTCCCGCCGCAGAAGGTGGCTTACAACAAGGCCGCCGGGGCCGATGCCCGTGAGCGTTCCCTCCGCTCCTACGTCCTGGGCTACTACAAGTCCGAACGCGTCGAGGTCGGGGCCACCGCCCGTCCCGTCGCCCTTCGGGAGCCTGGCGGCTACTCGGTGATCCTGGGGGTCTTCAAAAACGAGGCATTAGACAGCGTTGTGACCCTGGCCCAGGTCTTTTGGATGAAGGAGAGCCAGTCGCCCCCCGCCCGATTCCACCTCGTCTCCGAGCGCGACCTTGAGATCGCCAGGCACTTCGCAGGATTCGGCGCCGACATCGCCGATCTGCGCCGGCGGCTGAAAGGCCTTCCGAAGACGGAGATCCACGACTCCTTCGCCCCCTATGCCGCCTCCTTCATGCGGCGGTTCGGCCTCGACAACGTTCAGGCACTGGACCTCTTCCACCAGACAGTCTCGATGAAGTCGGTGGGGAACCTGACCGGATTTGTCCGGGATCACATGCTCGAGCCGGCCGACAGCACCCGCCGCATCGAGGCGCTGATCGCCCACTTCGAGGATCTGACCCGGGCCCATGAGTCGGTCGTGGCCGCGAGAAGACAGCGGGATCTCCTCTTCCCCATCCGCTCCGACTTTCTCCTTCACGCGCGGGTCGAAGAGGAGGCCGCAAGGCTGGGCGAACTGCTGGGAGCGCTTTCTCCCTATATGGCCTCGTTGGAAGGATCTCTCAGGCGAGAGGAGATCAAGCGGCTCGAGATCGCCCTCCGCGAGCTGACCCATCAGCTGTCGGAGCTGTCAGGGCGGAAGGCTACGGCCCTCTCCAACCGGGACGAGGTCCGGAGCGCCATCGCCCGCAACGGGGGGGATCGGCTTTCCTGGCTCGACGCCGAGATCCGTCGCCTCGAGATCCTGAGGCTCGAACGCCAGGAGAAGGCCCGGCGGTACGACGCCCTGGCCACCGATCTTGGCCTCCCCCCGGCGGCTGCCTCCGAAACATTTCTGAGGACCCTTGCGGAACTCTCCCCCCTCGGGGAGGAGGCCCGGGCCCAGGGAGAGAAGTGCCGCGGACAGACGGTGGAGGTCGAGGTTCGACTGCAAGGGTTGGCGACCCGCCTCCAGGTCGTGATGGCCGAGGTGAACTCCCTCCGCCTCCGCACCTCGTCGATTCCTGCCGGCCAGATGGCGATCCGGCAAAGCCTGGCCCAGGCGGTTTCCCTGGCCCCCGACGAATTGCCCTTCGCGGGCGAACTCGTCGGTGTCCGGGAGGAGGAGAGGGAGTGGGAGGGGGCCATCGAGCGGGTGCTCCACTCCTTCGCCCTCTCGATTCTCGTTCCCGACCGGCTCTATGCGGCGGTGAGCCTCTGGGTCGACCGCAATGCCCTCAAGGGTCGCCTCGTTTACTACCGCGTCCGCTCAGGACAGGAGGCGATCCCTTCTTCAGTCGCCCTCTCGCCCGACTCCCTGGCGCGCAAGGTGGAGATCCATCCCCAGACGCCCTACGCCGGGTGGCTTTCTGCCCATCTTGCCGACCGCTTCAATTACGTCTGCTGCCGGGATCTCGACTCCTTCCGGCGGGAGCCCCGGGCATTGACCCTTTCGGGTCAGGTGAAGGGCGGGCCGGAAAAACACGAAAAAGACGACCGCTACAGGATCGACGACCGGACCCGCTATGTTCTGGGATGGTCGAACAAGGAGAAAATCCGGGCACTGGAGCGGGAGATCGAGATCCTGGAATCCCAGATCCGCAAGGAGGAGAAGGAAAAGCGCGAGCTGGAGAAGCAGGCGCGAGCGCTTGCGTCCCGCATCGAGACCCTGGCCCGCCTCTCGGAGTTTCGTGAATTCCGGGATCTTGACTGGAGGGACGTGGCGGTGGAGATCGACCGCTATCGGAGCGAGAAAAAAGAGCTTGAGGAGGGATCGGATATCCTCCGGTCCCTCGAGCGCCAGTTGGCCGAGATCGAGCGGGAGATCGGAAAGATCGAGGAGGCCCACTCCAGGACAACCTCCCGCGAAGGGCGGGAGAGGGGGCGTCTCGAGGAGTTTTCAAAGAGGCTTGGGGCGATCGACAGGGACATGGAAGCCTTGTCCCCGACCGTCCGGGAGATCCTTTTCCCCCGGCTGGCCGAGGAGTTCGCCCCCCTCTTTCCCTCCTCTCCCGCCAGCCTTGAGGATCTTCCCGGGCGGGAGAAGGCCATCCGTACCCATCTGTCGCAGCGGATCGCCCACGAGCAGAAGAAGCGGCAGGAGATTCGGGAGCGTCTCGTCCGCCAGATGCAGGAGTTCCGGAGGGAGTTCCCGGGGGAGTCGAGAGAGCTCGATTCCAACCCAGAGGCAGGACCGGCCTACGTGGCCCTTCTCGAGAAGATCGAGACCGACGATCTTCCCCGCTTCGAGAGCCGTTTCAAGGAGCTCCTGAACGTCAATACCATCCGGGAGGTGGCGGGATTCCTCTCCCATCTCTCCCGGGAGAGCCAGCTGATCCGGGAGAGGATTGGGGCCATCAACGCCTCGCTGGAGGGGATCGACTACAACATAGGCCGGTATATCGTTCTTGAGACCAAGACGACTCCCGACCAGGAGATCCGGGAGTTCCAGGAGGACCTGCGGGCCTGTACCGACAACACCACCACGGGGTCCGAGGAAGAGAGCTATTCGGAGGCGAAGTTCCTGGAGGTCCGGAGGATCATCGAGCGCTTCCGGGGGCGGGAAGGTTTCTCCGAGCTCGATCGTCGCTGGACGGACAAGGTGACGGACGTCCGGAACTGGTATGTCTTTGGCGCCTCGGAGCGCTGGCGTGAAGACGGGTCGGAGTTCGAGCACTATACCGACTCCGGAGGCAAGTCGGGGGGACAGAAGGAGAAGCTCGCTTACACGGTGCTGGCGGCTTCCCTGGCTTACCAGTTTGGGCTCGAGTGGGGGAGACCCCGGGCCCGGAGCTTCCGCTTCGTCGTGATCGACGAAGCCTTCGGCCGGGGATCCGACGAGTCCGCCCGATACGGGCTCGAACTCTTCAAGCGCCTCTCTCTCCAGCTTCTGGTGGTCACCCCCCTCCAGAAGATCCACATCATCGAACCCTATGTGAGCTCCGTTTCCTTTGTCCATAACGAAGGGGGGCGGGAGTCGCGCCTTCGGAATCTGACCATCGCGGAGTACCGCTCCGAACTCGAGGCTCGGGAGAACCCGACTCCCGATGTCGCCGGAGAGAACGACGGCATTGCGGGGGAGCCATGAGAGGCCCCGGTTGAAGGATCCCGAGGGCGGAGGCGGGATCTTGGGGGGGCGGCGCACGATCCTTCCGGATCTTCCCGCCATCTCTGAAAAATGTCTCCGTCTTTGGGAAAGGGGCGACCTTCTTCGCGCCCTCTACCGGGAGGATCGCTCCCCGGTCGAGATTCCTCTTCCCCGTCTCTCCGCCCGGGAGCTTCTCGACCGTTTCGAGGAGGTGCGGGTCTGGATCCGATCCCTCGTCGGCGCGGCTCGAAAAGGGACGGGGGAAGAGCTTTTCAGGATCGAGTGGCGAACGGTCCGGCACCGGATCCTGGGGGAGAACCGCCTCCCCTCGGCTCTCGTCTTTGCCGATGCCGCCGCCTGTCTTCGGTTTGTCGGCCGGGAGAAGGGCGGGGCGCGCTTTATTGGGGCGGCGAAGAAGGTCGTTGCCGCCTTCCCGGAGCTAGAAGGGTGGATTCTGGAGCGGCCTCTCGAGCTCCATGGCTGCCATGAGGAGGCCGATCGCCTCCTGCGGGTCCTTTCCCACTTCCGGGACAGCTCACTCTCCGGCCTCTACCTTCGCCAGCTCGACATCCCGGGGGTTGACACCAAGTTCATCGAAGGGCGCAAGACCCTGATTTCCTCCCTTCTCGACCGGGTCCTTCCTCCGGAGAGAATCCGTCCGGACCATGCAGGGGTCCGTGGATTCTCCCTTCGCTACGGACTTATCGAAAAGCCGGCCCTTGTGCGTCTTCGTCTTCTCGATCCCGCGCTTTCGATCGGGGGCTATTCCGATTTGACGGTCCGGGTCTCGGAGCTTTCCTCCCGGCCGATCCCCGCCCGGAGAGTCTATGTGGTGGAGAACGAGATCAACGGCCTTGCCTTTCCCGCACAGGAGAAGAGTCTTCTCCTTTTTGGAGAGGGCTACGCCGTCGACCGCCTCTTCGAGATCGGATGGCTATCCGGGACGGAGATCTTCTACTGGGGAGACCTCGATACCCACGGATTTGCGATCCTCGACCGTCTCCGGAGCGGCTATCCCCAGACCCGATCCTTTCTGATGGACCGGGGAATCCTTCTCTCCTGTCGCGAGCTCTGGGTCGAGGAGCCGGCCCCCTTCGAGGGGGAGCTCTCCAGACTCGACCCGGCCGAGCAGGAGACCTTGGCGACCCTTCGCTCCCTTATCCGGGGAGGCCGGGGCGTCCGGCTGGAGCAGGAGAGGATCCCCTTCGGGAAGGTTCTCGAGGCGATCGCTCACCTGGCTTAGGGGGGAAGAGGCGTCATGGCGGTGAAGATCGCCGGTGTTTCCTTGGATCGATCGGCGGAGGCCCAATATTGGAATCATTCATTCCTTGCAAGACAGTGAGTTTGTCGGGATCTCCAGATTTTCTCTTTGTTGTTCGATTTATTCTCTTTGATTTGACAAAAAAATGTTGAAATTATATTTTGGGATTGGGAATTTCTTATCTATTATAGGTGAGGGGTATGATTTATCGGATTGAGGTCGAAAATTTCTATTCCGTGATGGAATCACAAATTCTTGATTTAAGGGCTCGTGCGAACTTGGTGAAGAAAGATCACCTCGCACCCCTGTTCCCTGACTCCCCCAACACTGTTCCCAAAGTAGTCGCTGTTTTTGGAGCGAATGCCTCAGGTAAAACGACAGTCCTTAGAGCTCTCTCATTTGTTTCTTGGTTCGTTCAACATAGTTTCGGGGGACTTCCTCCAGTGGCGGATCATCCCCAATCGGGGATGGGCAGCCAACCCTGTTTGCGTTTCTTTTCTGATAGTGCAAAGGAGATTCCCACACGCATCTGCATTCATTTTACAGCCCCAGAGGACCTTGCCGCCTCTGATGGGAAGAAGGCCATTTTTTGTCAGTACTCCTATGAAATCCGATTTGAGGCCCAACTTGAGTCACCTAGAAATGTCCTTTCCGAAAGCTTGCGTCGGTGGTCAGGAAGGTCAGGAAAATCGATCCGTGTCTTCGAACGTGATAAAAATGGAAAAATCGGCGACTCGAAGGAGTTCTCTCTTTCCGGGTATAAAAATGTCATCGACAAGGTTCGTTCCAATGCAAGCCTGATCTCGACTCTCGTTCAGTTCAACCACAAGCCATCCCTGCAACTGCAGGGATGGGCCTCCAGAATTTTCTCGAATATTTTAACGGAAAAGCTTGTTTTTACTGATGAACAGGCCATCAATCTTATTCATGGCTCGAATCCGTTGCTTCTCTCTTCCCTTAACGACAAATTACAGAGAGTCGATCTTGGAATAAAAAAAATGACGATTCAATCAAGCCCCGTGGGACTTTCTGCATTTTTTGAACACGAAGGGCTGGACAGGAGTGTCAACATCCATCATGAAAGTCACGGAACCAGGGAATTCATTCGGGTGTATCCCTTTCTTTTCAATGCCCTGAATACTGGGGGAGTGGCAGTTATCGATGAGTTGGACCAAAGCTTGCATCCTTTGTTGCTAGAAGAAATTGTTCGCTGGTTCCAGAGTGATCGGACCAATCCCCATAATGCTCAGCTTTGGATGACCTCTCAGTCCGCTTCTCTTTTGGAAAGTCTCAAAAAAGAGGAGATTGTTTTTTGCGAAAAAAATGATGCGGGGCGGACGAAAATTTATGGTCTCACAGACATCAAGGGTGTCCGGACCGTTGCGAATTTTCGAAAGGAATACCTTGGAGGCGTGTACGGGGCTGTACCGAAGATCGGGTGACTTTGGGACGAGCAAAGACGTTCGAAAGAAGAAAAAGAGTCTTTCTTGGGTGTGAAGGAGAAAGTGAGCGATCTTATGGCCGCTTTCTCAGCCGAATTACGGAAAGGAAATCCCTCTCGATCTCTATGGACACCGTTGTGGTTAACGGAGGAAGCCCAAGGACAATGGTTCAGAGAGCGATATCGATGGCGAGGGAAGGTGCTGTGAAAAGAGGCCGCTATTTTTTTAAAGCCTTGTTGCTGGATTCCGATAAATTGGCAGAGAGTCCCAAGGGAGCTAGGCAAGAAAAACTTGAGCTGGAAGGTTTGGCGATAAGGCATAATATGCTTCTCATTTGGCAGGAGCCCTGCCATGAAGGATTCCTCCTGCGACATATCAACGGTTGTCATAGCTTGGCCCCTCCTGACTGCAAAAATGCACAAGCCATGCTCTTGAAACAATGGCCGGATTATTCAAAGCCCATACAAGTCAAAGTATTAGAGGATCGACTTGGTCTTCAGGAGATCTTGACTTTGGCTCGACAAGAAAGTTCATTCGGACTTTTTCTCAAAAAGATTGGGTGTGTCGACTCTTCATGATCTTCCCTATGGAGATGCTGACTCTATTGTCCCTGCTGGAGGGTTCAGCGTATACCCCCTTACCCGGTGGCCGTCCGGAAGATCTCCATTTCGACAGGCCGATCCCGAAGAGCAAAGAGAAAAGATGGGGGTGAGCGACAAATTTTAGGACTTGAGCGCATCGTCTTAAGTTATTGTTTGTGAAGTGTGCCTCTTGAGGTCGACTCAGATGTTCGGGTAAAACTTAGATGTTGGACCTTTCCCGACCGTATTCTCCCTTTTCAGAAAAGACCCGTCGATGACCGCCCCCTCTCAAAAAGGCCGGATTCTTCTGGCCAGTGCCGTCGGAACCACAATCGAGTTCTTCGATTTCTACATCTTCGCTACCGCTTCGGTCCTCGTCTTTCCCGCCCTTTTCTTTCCGCCAGGAGATTCCTCCGCCGCCACCCTCCAGTCGCTGGCCACCTTTGCTCTGGCCTTCTTGACCCGTCCGGTGGGGGCCGTTCTCTTCGGCCATTTTGGTGACAGGGTGGGACGAAAGGCAACGCTGGTGGCCTCGCTACTGACCATGGGGATCTCCACCGTCATGATCGGCCTTCTTCCCACCTATGAAAAGGCCGGGATACTGGCGCCCCTCCTCCTTGCCCTCTGCCGGCTGGGGCAGGGGATCGGTCTGGGGGGCGAGTGGGGCGGGGCGGTCCTTCTCGCCACAGAAAATGCCCCCGCCGGCCGGCGCGGCTGGTACGGCATGTTTCCCCAGCTGGGGGCTCCGGCCGGCTTCATCCTGTCCACGGGGATCTTTCTGCTTCTCTCCAAGGCCATCACCCGGGAGGAGTTTCTCTCCTTTGGCTGGAGGATCCCCTTCATCCTCTCCGCCATTCTCGTCTTTTTGGGGCTTTGGATCCGGCTTCGCATCCTGGAGACCCCCGAGTTCGCCCGGGTCCTCTCCCGGGGAGAGGAGGTCCGTCTCCCGGTGGCGAGAGTGCTGGTTCGCCACCCGGGAGCCCTGCTCGCCGGGGTCTTTTCTCTTTTTTCGACCTTTGTCCTTTTTTATCTCATGACTGTCTTTGCCCTGGGGTGGGGAACGACGCATCTGGGTTACTCCCGGGAGACCTTTCTCCTGGTCCAGATGGCGGGGGTGGTCTGTTTTGCCCTGTTCATTCCCGTGTCGGCCCACTATGCCGACAGGCGAAGTGCCCGGGAGGCGATGATGATCGCCACCGTTCTGATCTTTTTCTTCGGCCTCCTTTTTGCCCCCATGATGGCCGCCCACCACACGGCCCTCCTTCTGGCCTTTTTCGTCGCCGGCTTCTCCGTCATCGGGCTGACCTACGGTCCCGCCGGCACGATCCTCGCCGAGCTCTTCTCCACGCCTGTGCGGTATACCGGGGCCTCCCTGGCCTTCAACCTGGCAGGGATCGTCGGGGCCTCTCCCGCTCCCTATATCGCCACCCGACTGGCCCAGAGCCACGGACTCCACGCCGTGGGTCTCTATCTCTCCGCCACGGCCGTGGTGACCTTCCTGGCCCTTTGCTTTGTCCGTCCGGCAAAGGACGACCCCCGATCCTGAGATCGCCACTGGTGGCTTTTGTTATGGGACCTCTCCGGCACCGATACCGCGGAGGTCCTTTTTTATTGGAAGGGGGGAGGGGAGTTTTGTGGGCCGGCGGGGGCGTCAGCCGGGGAGAGCCGGCGTTTGCGGGGAGGCTTCGGCCCCGAGACCCAGGGATTGCCGTCAATGAAGAAGCGAAGGGGCTTGTCGGCCCACTCTCCGGCGTAACCCACGCCGATGCGAGGGGAGCGGGCAATGGGGGAAAGGGCAGGGAGAGAGGGGATGTTCAGCAGGGTGAGGGGAGATTGGCTCAGGTCGTGGCCGGTGAGGCTCCGGTCGACGGAGAGCGTCCGGCAGAGGCGGCCTGGACCGGAGACTGCGCCCGGGAGGTCGCCCAACGGCTCCAGCGCCCGGATGAGAACGGCACAAGGGGATCCTTCCGGCTCGGTGACCACGTTGAGACAGTGGTACATGCCGTAGATCATGTAGACATAGGCCCGGCCTCCGGGGCCGAACATGACCTCGGTGCGTGTGGTTTTGCCTCGGGCGGAGTGGCAGGCGAGATCGTGGGCTCCGAGATAGGCCTCGACCTCCACGATCCGCCCGGCCAGACGCTTTCCTCTGTCGTCCCTTAAAAGCACCTTCCCCAGGAGGTCCCGGGCCACTTCTTCTGTGGGCCGTTCGTAAAAGGTCCGGGGAAGGAGGAACTCTTCGAGGAGGAGAGGAAGAGGCGTCTCCATCAGGCCGTGAGGCTGGCTATTGGCCGAAGGGCCAGCGAAAGGCCTCGATCTCGGGGCGATCCGTTCCGGTCTCCCTTGCATGGCGCAGATGGTCGATGATCTGTCCCTTGATCCACTCCTTGGCATGGGCCCCTTTGCTCTGAAGCCGGGGAACCCGGTCGATGGCGTCGATGGCCAGGGAGAAGCGATCGATCTGGTTTTCGATGGCCAGCTGCAGGGGGGTGTTGATGCTTCCCTGCTCCTTGTAGCCACGAACGTGAAGGTTCTTGTGGTTTGTCCTTCGATAGGCCAGCTTGTGGATGAGCCAGGGGTATCCATGGAAGTTGAAGATGATCGGGCGATCGACGGTGAAGAGGCTGTCGAAGTCCCGGTCAGAGATGCCATGGGGGTGCTCGCTTTGCGGGACGAGCCGGAAGAGATCGACCACATTGACAAACCGGATCCTGATATCGGGAAAGAGCTCCCGGAGGAGGGCGGTGGCGGCGAGGGATTCGATGGTGACGATATCTCCCGCCGAGGCCATGACCACGTCGGGGTCTTCGCCGGCGTCGCTTGAAGCCCAGCTCCAGAGCCCAATGCCTGTGGTGCAGTGGCGAATGGCCGACTCCATGTCGAGAAACTGCAGGTGGGGCTGCTTGTCGGCCACGATCACGTTGACGTAGTCGGTGCTCCGCAGACAATGGTCGGTGACGCTCAAGAGACAGTTGGCATCGGGGGGGAGATAGATCCGCACGACCCCGGGGCTCTTGTTGGTCAGAACATCGAGAAAGCCCGGATCCTGGTGGGTGAACCCGTTGTGGTCCTGGCGCCAGACCGTGGAGGAGAGGAGGATGTTGAGGGAGGAGACCGGAGCTCGCCAGGAGACGTCCTCCCGGGACTTTTCCAGCCACTTGGCGTGCTGGTTGACCATGGAGTCGATGATGTGGGCGAAGGCTTCGTAGGTGTTGATGAGGCCGTGGCGGCCGGTGAGAAGATACCCCTCGAGCCATCCTTCGAGGGTGTGCTCGCTCAGCATCTCCATCACATGGCCCGTCGGGGAGAGGAAGGTACCGTCGGCGTCCTCCGGAAGGGTCTCCGCCATCCAGGCCTTCCCTGTGACCTCAAAGAGGGACTGGAGTCTGTTGGAGGCCGTTTCGTCGGGGCCAAAGACGCGGAAGTTCCCGGAGTTCATCTTCATGGTGTCCCGGAGGAATTGCCCCATCCGAAGGGTGTTCTGGTCCTCGCTTCCTCCGGGATGGGGAACCGGCACCTGATAGTTTCTGAAGTCGGGAAGCCGGAGTGGCGTCCTGACAAGACCCCCGTTGGCGACCGGGTTGGCACTCATCCGCCGCTCCCCCTTGGGGGCAAGCTCCCGAAGTTCTGGGAGCAGCGCCCCGTTTTTGTCGAAGTGGTCCTGGGGGCGATAGCTCCGGAACCACTCCTCGAGGATCTTGAGATGGGCCGGATTGGTGGCGGCATCGAGGATGGGAACCTGATGGGCCCGGAAGGAGCCTTCGATCTTGTGGCCGTCAAGCTCCTTGGGGGCGGTCCATCCCTTGGGGGTCCGAAGGACGATCATCGGCCACCGTCCCCGCTCCGGTCGGCCGGATTCCCGGGCCTTCTTCTGGATGGAACGGATTTCCGAGAGGCACTTCTCCATGGTCCGGGCCATCAGTCGGTGCATGGCCAGCGGATCGCTCCCCTCCACGAAGTGGGGGGTATATCCGTAGCCCTCAAAGAGACTTTTGACCTCCTCTTTCGAGATCCGGGAGAGGAGGGTGGGGTTGGCGATCTTGTATCCGTTCAGGTGGAGGACGGGAAGAACCGCTCCGTCCTGGGCGGGGTTCAGGAACTTGTTCGAATGCCAGGAGGTGGCCAGGGGGCCGGTTTCCGCCTCCCCGTCCCCCACGACGGCGACGGCCAGAAGGCCGGGGTTGTCGAAGACCGCCCCATAGGCGTGGGAGAGGCTGTATCCCAGCTCTCCTCCTTCGTTGATCGATCCGGGGGTTTCAGGGGTACAGTGGCTGCCGATGCCGCCGGGATGGGAGAAGAGCCGGAAGAGTGTTTTCATCCCCTCCTTGTCCTGGCTGCGGTCGGGGTAATATTCGGAATATGTCCCCTCGAGATAGGCATTGGCCAGGGAGGCGGGAGCCCCGTGTCCGGGGCCGCTGACATAGAGGGCCGAGATATCGTGGCGCCGGATGAGGCGATTGGCATGGACCCAGACAAAGTTTTGTCCGGGATCCGAGCCCCAGTGGCCGAGGAGGCGGGGCTTGATGTGTTCCGGGAGGAGCGGGAGCTCGAGAAGCGGGTTGTCTCGCAGGTAGAGCATGCCGAGAGAAAGGTAGTTGGCGGCCATCCAGTAGGCATTGATGGATTCGATCTCTTTTTCGTCGGGCTCTTTTGCCATGCGGAACCTCCCTCGGTGTGTGGTCAATCCAGTCTCCCGATCAATTCTATCAAAGAGTGCCGAAAGAGTCCCGGGAGCTGTTAATGTCGAATTTAAAAAGACTTATGCAAGAAGGAGAAAAAAGGCCCACGAGGATTTGCCCGGCGCGAGCGAGCCTTTTTTGGCGGGAGCGAATGATTCGCTCCCGGAAGGGTTTTTCCGGGTGGCACACGAAAGGAGAAGGGGGGGCTGCCTTGTGTTTTTGCGGGTTTGATAGGGATTGCGGGGCCATTACCTCCGGCCTTCCTTACTCCCTGCGGGGATGAGATGAAAATCACTCATTTTTTCATTGTGATTTCCCCTCATATCTCGTATGATTGTGTGGAATTTCTTATGACAATTTCGTGCGGACGGAGGACATAGGATGAAATCCATGGCATCGCATGAGTTGACGGCTCGCCGCATGGCCGAGAAACTTCTTCTCTCTCCGGAGGAGATCGACCGCAGAAAGGCCTACCTGGGGATCTCTCCCGACGACGAACGCGCCATCGCCGTCCTGGAGTCCTATGTCAGGGACAAGGCTCCGGAGTTCGTCGACCGGCTCCACGATCGCATCCTCCTCTTCCCCGATGCCGCCGCCATTCTTGCCCATGCCCACGCCCAGTCCTGGCTGAAGATGCGCCATGCCGAATACTTTGTCGAACTGGTCTCCGGCCAATATGACATGGACTATGTCCTCAACCGCCTCGCCGTGGGGATCACCCATCAGGAGATCGGGCTCGGCCCCGAGTGGGTCCAGGCCTCCTTCGGACTCTTTCTCGAATGGACGGTCCAGTGCTCCCGTCAGGATCTCTCCTCTCCCTTCGCCCGCAATCCCCTCCTTCTCGAGATTCTTTCCAAGCTGACGCTCTTCGACTCCGGGCTGGTCATGGACTCCTATTTCATGGCCGAGCGCGAGAAGGCCGAAGTCCTCTCCCGGGTTTTCGACACCAATGCCGAGGTGGTCTGGATCCTTGACGGCCAGGGGCGCATTCGCCACTCGAACCGGACGACCCGGAAGCTGACGGGTTACGCTCCCGAAGAGATATTGAATCGCCCCGTTCCGGAATTTCTTCTCCCCTCCGGGGAGGAGGCGGCCCCCCGACTTCAGGATCTTGAAGAGATCGCGGCCAGAGAGGGTCACTGGCAGGGAGAGCTCGTCATCCGCTGCCGGGACGGCTCGGGTCTCACGGTCTGGGCCACGCTGAATCTTCTGGAGAAGGAAAAGGGACAGGGGACCATTCTGGAGTTCCGGGACCGGACGGCCGAGAAGAAAACGGAACAGGACCTCTTCGCCAAGACGTCCGACCTTGTCCGCTCCAATCGGGATCTCGAGCAGTTTGCCTATGTGGCCTCCCACGACCTCCAGGAGCCCCTTCGCATGGTGACGAGCTATACCCAGCTTCTGGCCCGCCGCTACAAGGGCCAGCTTTCGGCGGAGGCCGACGAGTTCATCGGCTTTGCTGTCGACGGGGCGGTTCGCATGCAGGCCCTGATCAATGCCCTTCTTGCCTACTCCCGGGTCGATTCCCGGGGCAAGGCTCTCGTGGTGTGCGATTTGAATTCCGTTCTGGACCATGCCCTCGACAATCTCAAGCTGGCAATTGAGGAGTCCGGGACCTCGATTGTCCGAGGCGAGCTCCCCCGGGTTGTCGGCGACCCGGTCCAGCTCATGCAGCTTTTGCAGAATCTCGTGGGCAATGCCGTGAAGTTCCGGGCGAAGGACCGCTCTCCGGTGGTCAAGGTTGAGGCGGAGCGGGACGGCGATCTCTGGCGGATTTCCGTCTCCGACAATGGGATCGGAATCGATCCCCAGTACTTCGAGCGCATCTTCGTCATTTTTCAGCGGCTCCACACCAAGGAGGAGTATCCGGGGACGGGAATCGGGCTGGCCATGTGCAAGCGCATCGTCGAGCGCCACGGGGGGACGATTGCGGTTTCCTCCACTCCCGGAAGCGGTTCGTCATTCACCTTTACGCTTCGGGAACCAGGGGAGAGCCATCACTCGCCCCATCCGGAAGCCTGATTTCACAACAGAAAGGATCGTTCGTGGCACGAGTCGAGGAAGTGGGTCGTCCGGTGGAATTTCTTCTGGTGGAGGACAATCCGGGAGATGTGCGCCTGACCCAAGAGGCGCTGAAGGACAGCAAGGTCAGAAACAACCTGAACATCTTGGGGGACGGGATCAGCGCCTTGTCCTTTCTTCGCCGGGAGAGCCCCTATGAAAATGCTCCCCGTCCCGACATTATTCTTCTCGACCTCAACCTTCCCCGAATGGACGGGAGGGAGCTCCTCTCCCACATCAAGGCCGATCCGAAGCTCAAGAGGATCCCAGTGGTCGTGATCACCTCCTCGGAGGCCGAGCAGGACATCCTCCGAACCTACGACCTGCATGTGAACTGCTATGTGACAAAGCCGGTCGACCTCGACCAGTTCATCAAGGTTGTCCAGTCGATCGAGACTTTCTGGCTCACCATCGTCCAGCTCCCCCTCCCTGACAGTGCGGAGGCCTGACCCTTGATCGACCGCTCTCTCAGGATCCTTTTCGTCGAAGACAATCCGGGAGACATCCGTCTCGTTCGCGAGATGCTGATTGCCGCCGACGAGGAGCGCATCGAGCTCTCCTTCGTGAGCCGGGTGGGGGAGGTCACGGCCCGTTTGGCCCAGGGGGGGATCGACGTCATCCTCCTCGACCTGAACCTTCCCGACGCCAATGGCCTCTCGGCGGTCGAATGGATCCACCGCGATTATCCCGAGATCCCTCTGGTGGTTCTCTCCTCGGTCATCGACGAGGAGCTGGCCATGGCCTCCCTCCAGGCCGGAGCTCAGGACTTTCTTGTCAAGGGGATGATCAATGGCCCGCTTCTGACCCGTTCCATCTTCTACGCGATCAAGCGCAAGGATCTCGAGGACCAGCTCCTCTTCAGCCTTCACCACGACAGCCTTACCGGCCTTTACAACCGGAAGTTCCTCATTTCGGAGCTCGAGAGAGCCATCCGCCGAAGCCAGTCCGCCGGGGGAAAGTTTGCGGTGCTTCTCCTCGATCTCTCCCGGTTCAAGTCGATCAACGACACTTATGGCCATGGGGTGGGGGACAGCCTTCTCATCGAGGTGGGCCGGATTCTCTCGGACCTTCTTGAGCCCGGCATGATCCTGTCCAGGATGGGGGGAGACGAATTCGGATTCATCCTTCCCTCTCCGGGGGAGGGAGACGATGTGGGCCGGTTTGCCCGGAAGATCCGCGAGAATCTCTGCCGGGTCCACACCATCGACTCCATCGAGATCGACCTCGACCTCGTCATCGGGATCAGCCTCTATCCCGACGACGGAACCTCCGCCGAGGACATGGTCCGGAAGGCGGCCCGGGCCCTTGACCTGGCCATCGATCGCCATGACTTCGCCTATACCTTCTACAACAACAGCATGGACGAGGTCATCCGGAAGAGAAAGGCCCTCATGGCAGAGTTTTCCCGGGCCATCGAAGACAGCCAGCTTCTCCTCCACTTCCAGCCCATTATCAGCCTTCGCTCCCGGGCCCTTGCCGGGGTCGAAGCCCTTGTCCGATGGAACCACCCCGAGCGAGGGCTTCTTCTGCCGGGAAGCTTCCTTCCCGATATCGCCGGGACCGAACTGCTTGTCTCCATGGGGGACTGGGTTCTGGAGAGGGCACTGGAACATCTCACCCGCTGGTCGACCCGGGGCCTTGATGTTCCCATCAACATCAATGTGGACCTTCTTCAGCTTCGTCGGGAGGACTTTGTTCCCCGTCTCTTCGCCCTCCTCGATGCCCACCCGGAGATTCCTGCGGACCGTCTTGAGCTTGAGATTCTGGAGACCTCCACGGCGGAGGGCTTTCATGAATTCCCCGAGGTGCTTCGGCGAATTCACGGCCGCGGCGTTCGGTTGGCGATCGACGACTTCGGAACGGGCTATTCCTCTCTCTCCTATCTCAAGAATCTCCCCGTCGACACTTTGAAGGTGGATCGGGGATTTGTCATGGGGATGCTCGACAACCGGGAGAACCTTGCCATCATTGAGAGCATTGCCAGCCTGGCCCGGATCTTTGGCCATTCCGTTGTGGCCGAAGGCATGGAGAGGCCTGAGTTTATCCCCCTTCTGCAAAAGCTTGGATGTGATTTTGCCCAGGGATATGCCATTGCCCGACCCATGGTCGAAGAGGATTTTCTTGCATGGGAGATCGGGTGGCGATCGATCAAGGCTCCCGAGCCTTTCCGGCCGATTTCTCCCGCCCCCGAGATTTCGGTTCTCTCTAAGGAAGTGGAGTACTTCGTCTGGCTCCAGGGTGTTCTTTCCCTGGCACAGAAGGCCTGCTTTGTGGCCCTCTCTCCGGAAGAGGAGAGTTATTTCCAGAGATCTCCGCTCCATCTCGGGAAAGATGGCGAGACCGAGTCGGTTTACCGCTCCATCCCGACCTTCACCCAACTTGAATCGGCCCACAAGGAGGCCGATGCACTCTCCTGCCGCCTGCTCGACCCTATCCGAGAGCGGGATCTCGAGGCGATCCGCGATATTTCCCGCCAGATGCTTCTTCTGCGCGACGAGATCTTGGGCCTCTACGGGACACTCCAGAAAGAGGTCCTCTTCCAGACGCTTCTTGGAACACGAGAGAGGCAATGACAGCCTCCCGGGGAGGTGGCCATCCCACCGACCAGCCCCCCTTCACATCACAGGATCTCCCGGAGGGGGAGCATTCCCCTAAGAAGCCGTCCGGCGTTCGAGGCGCGGGGGCAAAAAGAAGAAAGTCCGACGAGCCTCTCCGGGTATTTTTTCTGACATCCGAAGTCTCTCCGGTGGCCAAGACGGGAGGGTTGGCCGATGTCTCCCGCTCTCTCCCCCTGGCACTGTCGGCATTGGGGATGGATGTGCGGATCGGGACCGTGGCCTTTCGGGGAGTGGATGCCCTTCCGGGATTTTCCCTGAAAAAAACCTTTGTGGCGGAAACTCCCGAGGGGCCTCAAAGCTTTCGGATGTTTCAGGGGACTTTGGGCCGGCAAAAGGTTCCCGTCTATGCGCTGGATCCGGGGGGGCTGTTTGATCGCCCGGGTCTCTATGGTGAGGCCGGAGGCGAATACCCTGACAACTTCCTCCGCTTTTCTCTCTGGACCCACGGGTTGCTGGCGCTTCCCAACCTTCTGGGCTTTTTCCCCCATGTTGTCCATGCCAACGATTGGCAGAGTGCCCTGGCCGTTCCCCTTCTGCCCCATCTCGACCCACCCATGGGAAGCCTCCTCCCCCGGACGGTCCTGTCGGTTCACAACATGGCCTATCAGGGGGTCTACCCCCTTGAGGAGTGGCGGTTGACGGGGCTTGCCCCCTCCTACAACCATTTTGACGCACTGGAGTACCATGGCCGCCTCTCCCTCTTGAAGGGAGGGATCCAGTTTGCCGATATTGTGACCACCGTGAGCCCCACATACCGGAGCGAGGTTCTCCACGAACCCCTGGGATTTGGCCTCTCTTCGGCACTCCGCCATCGCGGAGACAGATTCGTGGGGCTTTTGAACGGTATCGACACCGAGGAGTGGGACCCCGAAACGGATCCCCACCTTTTGGTTCGATACTCACTGGAAACAGTGTCCAATAAGGAAAAGCTGAAGGATCTGATGCTCCGGTCCTGGGGGCTCTCGGGATCGGGTCCACTGTTTGGTGTGGTCTCCCGCCTGGTGGCGCAAAAAGGGGTCGATCTTCTGGCCCGATTGCTCCTCTCGGGGGTTCTCGATCGCCAAGAGACCGGACGCTGGGTTGTGCTGGGTTCCGGAGATCCCGAGATAGAAATGCTTTGGCGGGAGGTGGCGCGGCGCTATCCCGACCGGGTTCACCTCAAGATCGGATTTGACGAAGGGATGTCCCATCAGATCATGGGGGCCAGCGATTTCCTCCTCGTCCCCTCGGCCTATGAGCCATGCGGACTCACCCAGATGTATGCGATGCGGTATGGGACCCTCCCGATCGTCAATCCCACCGGGGGGCTTAAGGATACGGTGGTGGCGGGGAAGACGGGGCTTTGGCTGGAAGAGCTATCCGAAGATGGGATCCTGGAGGGGATTCAGGCCGCGGCGGCGCTGTACTCCACCCCGAAAAAGATGAAAGAGATGCGTGGGAGGGCCATGAAGGTTGATTCCAGCTGGGAGGGGCGGGCGCGGGAGTATGAAGCTCTCTACCACGAGGCTCTCAGACTTGCGCCGTGGCATCTCCCTCGGGCGTAGACCGCCGGAAGGGCAGAAAAAATCCAGGGGCCGTGAGGCCCTTTTTTTATTTTGGGTTGATCTTGTTTGCCGCCATTATGGCCCGAATCATGGCGGTTCCGCCGATGACAAAAGCCAAGAGAACCCCGCCGATCACGATATAGTCCATGGCATTCCAAGAGCCCGATCCACTTTGTCCAGTCATGCTGCCTCCTTGTTGAGGAAAAACGGTCTGTGAGTCCGAGAGCTTGCCCCATTATCGGGCTTGCGCTTCCTTTTTGAGTCTGTCGAGGCTCAGGATGACGATCCGGTCTTTCTCGAGCCGGATGACCCCCGCCATGGCGAAGGCTCCGAGAGACCGTGAGACGGTTTCCCGGGTCACCCCCGAGAGCGAGGCAAGCTCCTGACGGGTAAAACGGTCGGGAATGAACGGAAGCCCGTCCTTCATATCCCCTTCCTTGGCATGAATCTCCAGAAGAGCCCGCGCAACTTTCTGGTAGGAGTCCCCGTAGGCCATGTGCATCAGCTTCCTGTCGGTCTCCCGGAGCCGGTCCGAGAGGGTCGCCAGAAAACGGAAGGCGATATCGGGAGAATCCCTCATGAGGTCAAGGAGGGGGGGGCCAGGAATCGAGACGATCTGGGAGGGCTCGAGTGTCTCCACCGTCGCGGTTCTTCCCTTATTGTCCCACAGGGAGACCTCTCCGAAAAAGTCCCCCGGGTAGAGAACGGCCAAGGTGATCTCCCGTCCGGCCGAGTCCTCGGCCGAGACCTTCACCGATCCCGAAAGAAGAAGAAAGAGCTCGGACCCCGGCTCGTTGGCCTCGACGATGCGGTGTCCCAAGCGGTGGCGTCGTATCTTTGAAAACGTTGCCAACCGTCTCTTGTGTTCCGGTGGGAGCCCGTGAGTGAGCGGGTGGGTCTCGAGGGCCTCGTCGAGGGATGTCTCTGAAGAGTTGTCGTCAGCGGGGATCAATGGTCCTCTCGGGATTCGTGATTGTTCATGGGAAGGGCGTCCTTCGGAAAGAGAAAAAGGCCAAAGCTTAGGAACGAGGGGGGCGGCGTTGTCGATAATGCCCGCTTTTTCCTCTCTGTCACTTCTGGTTCGTGCCTTGAGTCTATCCTTCATGAGGCCGTCAGGACAAGTGGCGGGGGAGTCCATCCATTTTGGGAACCCCCTTCAACTCAGCGAGAGCTTCGTTGTGCCTCCACGCGGATAATGGCGTGGCCTTACGATAGGGGGGATTTCGCGGGGGTGCGAGAGTGAGGCTCTGCGGGCGGCCCCCTTCGAGGGACGAGTCATCACCGAAGGGTTGACGAATCTGGCGAGCGTAAGCGTCGTTTTCGGGAAGGATGGATGATCGAACATTTTTTTTCTTGATCTTCTTTTCTGACTTGTGTAAACTTCATCCCGGGCAAGGGGTTTCCGGTCGGCAAGAAGGGGACGCCTTGCAGGTCCACCGGACGATAGTTCAGTCCTGGCGAGCCTCTTGGGGAGATCCTTGAGGTTGCGCCTCAGCCCCCTTAAGGACAGATTTTTGTGGGATGGGGATGAAAGGAACGTCGGCGTTCTCACGCGGAGGAACGATTTGATGACATTGACACAAAATCGATGGCAGTTGAGGCTCTTGGCCTTGGCCCTATGTCTCCTCCCCTCCTGTACGACAACCTCGGGAGGCTCTGTATCGGCTTCTGCCCCTTCCTCACAGAGCGTTCAGAGTGATCGCCATTTTCCTCTCCTCTCCCGACTCTTTTTTCGCCATGCCCCCTCGACAAATCCAAAGGCTCCGGCGGCTTCAACGGGTCCTGCCGCGGCAAGCGCTCCCAGCCCCAACGCTCTTCCCGCAAAAAATGAGCTCTTTTCCAATGTTCCCGATGACCCAAGCATTCAGCTCTATATCGATTTCTTTGAATATGCCCAACACCGCCAGTTCAAAAAGTGGCTGGAGCGCTCCCACGAATTTCTGCCCACGATCCGGGAGACATTTCGCCAGGAGGGGTTGCCGGAGGATCTGGCCTACCTCTCTTTGATCGAAAGTGGATTCAGCTCAAGAGCCTATTCGCGCTCCGGAGCCGCGGGTCTCTGGCAGTTCATGCGGGGGACGGGCGTGAAATACGGTCTTCATGTGAACTGGTGGATCGATCAAAGGCGTGACCCTGTTCTGGCCACCCGCTCGGCCGCCCTTTATCTGAAAGATCTTCACGAGGAATTCGGTTCCTGGGCTTTGGCTCTGGCCGCGTATAATGCCGGAGAAGGACGGGTCGCCAATGCCGTCGCCCGGACCGGGACTCAGGACTACTGGAAGATTCGTCAGACCCGGGCCGTTTCCCGGGAGACTCGGAACTATGTGCCCAAGTTCATTGCTGCCATGCGGATCGCCAAGGATCCGGCAAAGTATGGCTTTACCGATTTGAACTACCACAGCCCCGTGCTTCTTCGTCAAGAGGTTCTCCACCACTCCGTGGAGATCCGGCGTCTTTCGCAAGCGATGAATATGTCAGTTCCTGAATTTCTCTCCTATAACCCACAGTTCATCCGCTGGGCCACGCCGCCGAAGCTCAAGGAAGTGTCGGTCAACATTCCGGCCACCTTTCCGGCGGATCTCTCCTCCCGTTTGTCCTCGATTCCTGCGAGCGGGGTGAATCCGGATGTCCCCGTCTATCGCGTGGAATCCGGCGACTCCCTCTGGATCATTGCCCATCGGTTCCATACGACGGTGGCGGACTTGATGGCGGCCAACAGACTCCAAAGCCGACGGCTCAGGCTTCGTCAAAAGCTTGTGATCCCTCGTCATGACGATCTGGAGTCCTCCCACCATCATGAACGGCTGGCCCGGAATGCTCATTCTGCCTCTCACGAAAGTTCCCGGGGCTGGCTTGACCATCGCATTCGTCCCGGTGACTCCCTCTACCGCCTGGCGCACCACTACCGGACATCGGTGCGTGAGATTATCGCGCTCAACCATATCCCCCCCCGCAGAACATTGCACGTGGGTGATCACATCATGATCCCCGTCCGCTAGTTCTTCCGACTCCTCTCGGCGGGGGCGTCTTTTTCTTGTCGCTCCTGCCTTCTTTTTTTCTTGACAAGGAAAAAATTACCCTTTATAATTGTGAACGTGGGGTTTCAGATGGGAGCCTTGTTTGGTTTGCCGGATTCGGCGCATTCAGGGTCAGGCCTCACCAATGTCCCTTTCATTCTATGGTTTCAACCGGAGGTATTCGCATGGCAAAAGGTAAGGTCAAGTGGTTTAATGCCAACAAGGGTTACGGATTCATCTCCCAGGAGAACGGCGAGGACATCTTTGTCCACTATTCCGCAATCCAGACCCAGGGGTTCAAGACGCTTGACGAAGGTCAGGCTGTGGAGTTCGAGATCACCCAGGGACCCAAGGGACCTCAGGCGGCCAACGTCATCAAGGACTAGGTCGACTTGAGAGAGTGTAATGCTGATGTTCCTGTGGCGTTTTTAGTCAATGAGGTAGGGAAAAAAGGACCTTAAGGATCTGAAAAGAACGGCAAGGATCAAAAGTCATTATACATACTCTTATGATACCCAAATACCTAAGGAGGACCCCGAAAGGGGTTCTCCTTTTTTTTTGCCTTTTTTTGTACGATCCTTGCAAAATACTCATCACGAGTCACAATCAAGCTTCACTGGATCAACTGTCCCCAAGTCACAGGAGGAAGGCTGGTAATGAGGAGAGTGCGTCATGAGAGCTCCGGCTTTACCCTCCTCGAAATCATGGTCGTTCTCTTTCTCGTCTCCCTTGCGGCGATCCTCATCTTGCCGAAGCTCTCCCTCCACCATGGGGCGAAGCTCCCGGCCTTGGCCCGACGTCTCTCCCGGGAGATCCGGGTTCTTCAATGGGAGGCCATCTCGCGCCAGAGAATGGTCCGCCTCGACTATGATCTAGATCGGGGGGCGATTTCTGCGTCAATACTCGCGCCGTCCGGAGACCTTTCCCCCTTTGAAACCAGCGGGGTTCATCCCTTTCGACTCTCCTCCCCTCTCCGGATCCGGCGTATCCGTGTTCTTCATCAGGGGAAGGTGACTGACGGGAAGACCTTCACGCAGTTTTTTCCTACGGGATCGGTGGAGCCGACCACGATTGTTCTCGATGATGGAGATCGCCGCATGACGCTGATTCTTCACGGAATCACCGGCCGTATGGAAATCGTCGACGGCGAGGAGAAGCCCTCGTTGCCCCCTCCCTTTTATGGCCCTCCCAGCGGAGAGATACCGACGATGGAGAACGGTGATGAATAGGCCCATAAAGCCGACTCCTTCTGAGGGAGGGTTCACCCTTGTGGAGGTGATGGTGGCCCTTTTCATCTTTGCCGTGGCGGTGCTCTCCCTTCTGGCCATCCGGGCCCAAACGGTCAGAATGGTCGACCGGACAGAGGAGACTCTAAGGCTCGCGGATCTAGCCAATATGAAACTTGCCGAAATCGTCGCCCAGGGCTTCTTGCCTCCGGGGATCCTCACGGGTCGCTTCAAGCCCCCCTATCGAGACTATCGGTGGCGAGAGGAGATCTCTCCCGCCCCGATTCCGGTGATCCGGCAGGTCCGCCTGACGGTGACCCATGGGCGGGGCACCAATGCCCAATCCTTCTCTCTGGTGACCTATGTCTCCAATATCCCCTAGAGGGAAAAGGCGGGAAGAGTCGCCCGACAGCGAGGGGGGATTTACGATCCTTGAGGTTCTGGTGGCCTTTGGGATCCTGGCGATCATCCTGGGACTCCTCTTTGAGGCCATCCGGCAGACCGATCTGACCATTGCCCATGTCGAGAGGAAGACCCGCTTCGAGCGCAAGATGGAGGTTGTCCGCTATCTCCTGCGCAACGAGGTTCTCTCGACCTACCTGAACCAGAACGATCCGCTGACGCTCTTTATGGGATTTCCCAACAGGACGGAAGGCCGTGAGACCGATACGATCCTCTTTACCACGCTGGGACAGACCCGCCTGAGCCAGGGCGCGCCCATCGCGCACCTCGCAGGGGTCGAGTACATGCTCTTCAAGGATCCGGGCTCCCGATATTTCACTCTGGTCCACCAGCAGAATACCAATCTGCTCTCGTATGGAACCCAGGCGGTCCTTCCCGAAAAGATCCTCTCCCGGGTCTGGTCCTTGCGGATCCGATACTTTGACGGGATGCTCTGGACGGATCGGTGGAATTCCGTTCAAAACCATTCGCTTCCGCTTCTGGTGCGTTTTGATATTGTCGTTGTGAACAAAAAAAGGGAAAAAGAGAATTTTTTTGAGGAGATTCAGATTCCGTCAGCGTTGACCGGTCAGGTTCAGGGAGGGGGAAACCAGATCCCGGAGGGATCCGGGTCCACCGGGAACTAATGAAGTTCGGGGTGGCCGGATACGGGACTTTGTTCCGTCGAAGAGTGGAGCGAAGTGTTCCTGAGATCGTCCCAGCAGGGCGTGCAGATGTAAATGCCCGGAGACTTGCTTGTGGAGATGGTGGCGATCCTGTCACAAATTTCGCACTCGACGAGGAACGTTTGCGGATTCTGCATAAACGCCTCGCTTTCTACGTGCACCTTCAAGTCTATGCCCTGCCACTCTCTTTTGTCAATCAAGATTTCTTGGTCTTCCCGAGGATGTGCGGGAGGGGGATTGTCGTTGGATTCGTCTGGATCGATTCTCGATCTTTTGGCTCACATTGGGGGAGGCAGAGGGGACGTCGCCATTCGGCTCCCCTCGAATGGCAGGAAGGCTTTGGAGTGGGGAGAGGTTGCCGTCGATCTTCTCCGACGGGCCACATCCGATCATGGAGGCGGGAAATCTGGGGCACGCTTCAGAGATGGATTCCCACTGTCAGGGGAAAATAGAGGAAGGTTCCGTTGCCGTAATTGGTTCCAGGCAGGATCGCCACCTTGAACTCGGCAAAGACCATGGTGAATGAGTACCCGATGCCGGCATCGTAGTAGGAGGTGGTCGATGATCCTCCGGGGTAAAATCCTGGGGCGATTCCAAGATCTCCCACCAGATACAGATCCCCCGGCGAGCCCTTGGTCAATCGGTACCCCCCGCCCACCGTGATGGGCAGAAGGAAGACGCCCGGGCCGGGGAAGTTCGTCATCTGCACTCCTCCCCGGACGAAGAATCCGGAGGTTACGAAGGCACTCCAGTCGACCCCGGCTCCCCAGCCTTGCCCGAAGGTGTAAGGGGCATTGGAACCATCAACCGTTCCCGGTATATACTCACCGAAGATGTCCGGAAGGGCATCGGCGGATGCCTTGGCCGGAGCCGCCCACAGGGGCGAAAGAATGGCCAGGAGAAATCCGGCGACCACAAGTGCTCGTGAGAAAAAGGGGGAAATGTTGATGAGAGGCTCCTTGGTAGGGATTTTTTTCTTCGGGAGACTGTCCGGCCGTCCGGAACCGAAGGTGGCGGGAAACTTCCCGAAGAAAAAAACAGTGTTATTCCGATCCATCCTTCTATTGGTAACCTTTTCGGGCTTTTTTTTCAAGGGAGTCCTTCCGGCACTGGCTGACAGCTCGGGGCAGGGGACGACCAATTCGCCGACCACCCCCTTCATGCCGATGATGGGGATGTTCGGCGGAGGAAGCAACCAGCCCTTTTCGCCCATCCGCTCAGGGATCCTTCGCTATCCCTCCCAGGGACACAAGAGCTCGACGGACCCCGCCGCCTGCCAGAACTTTCACTATAACTCGCGTCCGCCGAGCTCCGGTCCCATGACCGAAACCTACATTGCCAAAAACGATCTCCCGGAAAGCGGACTCTCTCCCTGCACCATCGTCAATGTCATTCGCCGGGGGAACATCATCTTCTTCTACGATCCCTCCCGCCTGACGCCTTCGGGGGTTGAGACCCTCCATCAGATCGCCAGCGACGACACCTCCTCCGAAGGCTTCCTGCAGCAGCAGAAGCTGGGATATGGAGTTCTTCTCGTCAAGGCCAGGTATTCCGATCCGCTGGTTCTGCTGGCATGGAGACGAATTCTCCCTCTCAAATTCATCGACAGGATCAAGATCAATCTCTTCCTCTCCCGCTATCGCGGCCAGATCGCCAGAAAGCGTTAACCCCGAAAGGAGGACTTCCGGAACCGGCGGGGACCCCGATTCGGGAGACGGGGCTCCGGTGTGGTAGAATGGGAGACGGGATTCTTCCGGGACCATGAGAGTGAGGACAGGAGGGAGTCGCGCGAATGGTCAACCAGAATGCCTTTCTTCTCCTCTACCTTCTTCCGGTGGAGGGCTGTCGGCAGCGGCTGGGCTTCCGTCGGGGGAGGATCCTGTCATTTCCGGGGGCTCCCGGACGAACGCTGGGGGGAATCCACCTTCTGCTTCACGATGGTCGGACCGCCTCCCTGACGTTGCTTCCCGGCTACGGAGAGTGGGAAGGGGCGCGGGGATTCTGGACGGCCTCGACCGAGCCCTCCCTGCCTCTCCGGTACAAAATGACCGAGGGGGAGGGGCACAGGGAGTACATCTTCGAACTTTCCTCCCGGGAAGGGGTCTTTCTTCGGCTCTCTCCGGGGCTTCGTTTTCCCGTGAAGAAGTCGATCCCCTTTCTGGACTCCCGGGGCGGGATCGTCCATGCCCGGTGCGACCTGGGGCAAGGGTTTTCCATGACATCTGTGGAGGTCCGCTGGCCGGGCTCCATTGCGGGTCTTTTTTCCGGCTCTCCGCGTCTTCTTGCCCTTGCCTATGCCTCCTCGACCGTCTCGGCGAAGGAGCTCGTTGCAGGGAAGGTCTTCGACTACATTCCGGGAGCCGTTCTCGGGCAGGATATGCGGGAGATCCGCTCCCGGCGGGTGGGCCAGGCGCTGGAGGCAGATCCCCCGGCTCATTCCACGTCGTCTGGACCCATTCACACCCATTCGAGATAGATCTGGACCAGAAAGTCGGGGAGACCCTCTTTCGCATCGTTCAAGCGAGGTTTTGATGTCTCTCCCTGTCAGGTTGTGCGCCGCTTTTCTCCTCTCTTCGACGGCCCTTCTCTCCGCATGCCAGAGCCTTCCTTCCGCCAGTGGTTCCTCCGCGTCGGGGTCGATGTCCGGAGTCCGGACAAACGGCGTCAAACAAGAGACAAGGATAGCCCTTGGCGGCTCGGGCCACCCTGACCCGGCCTATCCGTGGCAGGCTTACTACCATGAGATTGCCGCGGATGTGGCCCTGACCCTCGACAACCCCTATCTGGCGAAGGACGAGGTGGAAAAGGCCTTGGCCTACCGTCCCTCCTCGGTCTATCTGGGCCTCATGAAGGCCCGCGTCCTCCTCAAAACCGGAGACCTCAAAGGGGCCGAGGCCCAGGCCCGGCAGGTCGCCTCGAAACATCCCAGCCGTCTGCGACCCTGGCTTACCCTGGGAACAATCCTGCAGATCGCCTCCGCGCAGGAACTTGACCCGGAAAAGCGAAAGGCCGTTCTCCGGCAGATTGTCGATGTCTACCGAAAACACGTTCTGACCCTTGATCCACTGAAAGACGAAGCCTATATCGCCCTCTCGGATGTCTATTCCAAGGAGGGTCGGCCCGACCGCAGCCGGGCGATCCTCGAAGAGGGAGTGCGGCGCTCGAAGAGCTCCGACTATCTGCCCTTTTACCTGGGGTTCCAGGAGGAGCGAAACGGGAATACCGGCAAGGCGATTGCCCTCTACCGTCTCTCCCTTCAGCGGAACCCCCGCTTCGCCCCTGCGCTGGGTGCCCTGGGGGACCTCTTCAGCAAGCAGGGGGACTGGGCGGATGCGCGCCCCCCTTACGAGAAGCTTCTCTCCCTGGAGGACGTCGGACGGATCGACCTTGAGGTCAAGCTCCTTAAAACCTACTTTGCCCTCAAGCTCTACCCCCAGGCGGTCAACCTTCTCAAGCGGGCCATCTACGAGCACCCCCGGAACAACCGTCTTCCCCTGATACTCTCCTCGCTTCTCGTTCAGGAGAGCCGGTATGACGAGGCCATCCGGCAAATTGAGGGGATCCTCAAGAGCCACCCCGAGGATCCCCGCCTTCTCTCCTTTCTGGGATCGGTCTACGAGAAATCCCTGCACTTTACCCGGGCCATCGCCACCTATCGCCTCATGATCCATCGTTTTCCCAACCTTTACGAGGGCTCCTACGACCTGGGAGATCTCTATCGCCGTCTGGAAAACAACTCCAAGGCCGTCGTCTACCTCGAGGAGGCCGAAAGCCTCTCCGCAGACCGGTGGGAGATCCCTTTTTCCCTGGCCCTGGCCCGGATGGACCAGAAGCGCTACCCCGAGGCCATCGAGGAGATCCGGCGCGCCCGCAAGCTCTCGCCCAAAAATCCGATCCTTCTCTTCAACGAAGCGATCCTCTACGACCAGTGGGACCACAAACGATATCTGCCCAAGGTCCTGGACCTCCTCCATCGCTCCCTTGCCCTCGACCGCGGATTTGCCGATGCCCTGAACTATCTCGGATATACCGAGGTCTTGATGAAGGGGGATCTGGTGGGAGCCCGCTACATGATCCTTCGGGCCCTGACCGACGACCCGAAAAACGGGGCCTACCGGGACAGCCTGGGGTGGCTCTACGACCGGCAGGGGCACTTTGCCAAGGCCCTTCGGGAAGAGTCCCAGGCCCTTTTGGCCATGCCCCACGACCCCACGGTTCTCGACCACATGGGACGCATCGAGCGCCATCTGGCCTTGTCTTTGGGAAGTGCTCCGCAAGACCCGTCCCGACTGACCCTACTTCAAGGCCTCGTCCTGGGCAAGGAGTCGAAGGGGTCGGGAGATTCTTTCCTGGACCTCTCCCACATCCTTCTGTCGCGCTCGCAGGATCACATGAGGACAGGGATTCTCATCCACCCCCTCCACCATCGCCGGGTTCTTCGCTATCTCACCTGGTACGGGAAGGGCGACACTTCGTTCATTCCTGATCTCAGGAAGGCGGTGAGACTCTACGGACGCCTTCATCCGGAATCGGGGCCCGTGACGATCTACCGGGTCCACGAGGGAGATACCCTGCAGTCGATCGCCGCCAAGGAAAATGTCTACGGGACGCCCCGGCTCTGGCGCTTTCTCCTCCATGAAAATCGCCCTCTCGTGACCAACCCCAACGAAATCCCCTGGGGGACGATTCTTCGGATTCCTCCTCCTCCGCATCCTGCCCGACGAGGAGCCCGCCACCGGAGCTCAACCCGATCCGCGAGCCTCAAGGGATCGCCGAACCAACTTGCCTCAAAGGACCTGTCGTGACCAATACTCCCGTTCCCTTCTTCGACCTCACCCGCCAGTTCTCCTCCATGGAAAAAGAGATGCTCGAGGCGGTGGTTCCCCTGTTTCGCTCCCAGCAATTTATCCTGGGAGAGGCCGTCTCCTCCTTCGAGGAGGCCTTTTCGAAAACCCTGGGCCTCGGACGGGCGGTGGGGATCTCCTCGGGAACCGATGCCTTGGTCGTCGCCCTTTTGGCGGCAGGTCTCCGGCCAGGGCAGGGAGTTCTCGTGCCCTCCTTCACCTTTTTCGCCACGGCAGGAGCCGTCGTTCTGGCCGGGGGGATTCCCGTCTTTGTGGATGTCGACCCTGTGAGTTATCTCATGACCCCGGAGATTGTCGAGGACTTCTTCCGGAGGGAGACCGTGGTGGATGGTCAGGGGGGGCTACGCACTCGCCGAGGAGAGATCCCGGTGGCCGGGATCCTTCCCGTTCACCTCTATGGCCGGATGGTGGACATGGAGCTCCTCTCCTCCCTGGCTCGCCGCCACGGTCTTTTCGTGGTGGAGGATGCCTGCCAGTCGGTGGGGGCGACCTTCCGGGGGCGGCCTCCCGGAGCCTTCAGCCAGGCGGTGGCCTATTCGTTCTTTCCCACAAAGAACCTGGGGGCGGCCGGGGACGCGGGGATGATCACCTCCACCGATCCGGCGATCGTCGAGCATTGCCTCCGGCTTCGGGTCCATGGCTCCCGGAGGCGGTACGAACACGAAGAGATGGGGATGAATGCCCGTCTCGACGCTCTCCAGGCCCGGGTTCTCTCCGTGAAGCTCCCGCGTCTTGAGCTCTGGACCCGTCGCCGGCAGGAGCTGGCCGGGCGCTACAACGAGGCATTCTCGGGGCTTCCGGGTGTGGTCGTTCCCCTGGACCCCGAGCGCACCGAAGGGGGAGGGGGCCATGTCTACCACCAGTACACCCTCCGGATCTCGGAGGAGGGGCGCCGCGATCGCCTGAGATCCGCCTTGACGGAACGCTCCATCGGCTCGGAGGTCTACTACCCCATTCCCCTCCACCGGCAGAAGGCCTTCTCCGACAACCCCACCATCCATGGTCCGCTGGCCGTCTCCGAGGCCCTCTCGCGCGAGGTGGTCTCCCTTCCGGTCTTTCCCGAGCTCACCGATCTTGAGCAGGAGCGGGTGATCGGCTCCGTCCGTGATCTTCTTTCCGCCTGAGGCGCCCTCTCGCTCGATTCTCTTTGTTCTGGCCACCGACACCGAGGTCGGCAAGACCCGCGTCATGGAATCCATTGTCCGAGCTCATCGGGGGCAATCGGACCTTTTCTATGTGAAAGTCGCCCAGACCGGGGTGTCGAAGGATCCGGATCCTTCGGAGGATCGGGATATCCTTCGGTATCTGGCGGCGGGAGCCGACCCCTTGACCGTCTGGGAGGGGGCCTCCTTCCGGGAGCCCCTCGACCCCATGACGGCCGCCCGTCTCGAGGGCCGGTCTCTCGACCGGGAGGCTCTGGCTGCCCGTCTTCGCTCCGCGGCGGACTCTGGCAAACGGGTGGTGGTGGAGGGGTCCGGCGGGGTCCTCTCCCCCTTCTTCGGCACCGGAGAGGGGATCCTCTCCCTGGCCCGGGCCACAGGTCTGCCCTCCCGCATTCTCCTCGTCTCCCATCCCCACCTCGGAACCCTCTCCGCCACCCTCTCGGCCGTCCGGATCCTGACTTCGGAGGGGTTCCCCCCCGAAGCCCTTCTCCTTTGTCCTCGACCCGGAGTTCACGACCGGGCGATCTCCTTCAACCCCCGAACCCTGGCACAGCTTCTCTCCCCGATCCCGGTCCATCTCCAGAACGCGCGAGAGGAATGGGAGGTTGTTGAATAACTCAACTTGACCGGACGCTTAAGTTCAGCGGCAAAGGTTGCAAGGGACATCATGACGTGCAGAGCGGTGCAGACACTCGTCGAGCTCTGCATCGCCGCAATCGAACGATTTCCCCTCAGATTCTTAACTCGACAACGACATGAGCTTTCGTTTGGTCAAAAACTGATCACATCTTTGGGGTTTTCGCAGGAATCTGGAGATAAAGTCCGTCCTTCTTGCCCTTGGGGAAAGCAACCCCATCGATTCTTGTGGCATTGAGGGACAAAAGAACGACCGTAGCAGGGGATGAAGACGCAGGAGGGTTCTCCGAAGCCAAGAGCCCGGGTAAAAGCGAGGAAATGGCACGGGAGATGGACTCGGTCTGACGGGCGGCTACTCCAGCCCATCAATCCTCAATTATCGCTATGAACCGGCAAGCCCGCATCTTTGGATTATTTGTAGCTATCGTAGCACAACTACGACTAAAACGTCCAGGCAAAGATTGACAATCACTTATAAAAGTGGTAAAAATCGTAATGTGGCTACGACTAAAAGAACAAAGTTAAACTCCCTCTATCGGCAGTGGGTGCCTGGAACCCCCCTGACATCGGAGGATTTGGCGGCATTGGGGGTCTCTGCGGACCTGGCCGTACACTATGCGCGTGCCGGTTGGCTTTCCCGGTTGGCGCGCGGGGTGTTCCGCCGCCCCAACGATACGCTCGATCTTCATGCCTGTCTGCTACTGATGCAGCGCTCCATCGAAGGCCTGCATGTTGGCGGCAAGTCGGCTCTCGACTGGTACGGCGTCCGGCAATATTTGTCGCAGCAATCTGTTCTGAATCTCTACGGCTGGACAACGGCTCGCCTCCCCAACTGGTTCACCGAGCGATTTCCGGCGGAGTACCACCGCAAGCGCCTGTTCGATGAGCCCCCAAACGATCCACTTCATGCCGGGCCGTTCGGGAAGCGTGACGGCGCGCCACGGGTCTCGGTGCCAGAACGGGCGCTGCTGGAAATGCTCAGCGAGGTAGGCGTGCGCCAGCCCCTGCAGGAGGCACGCGAACTCGCCGAGAGCACCTATAGCCTGCGTGCCGATGTGTTGAGTGATTTGCTGCAACGCTGCACCAGCGTTAAGACGGTGCGCCTGTGCTTGCAGCTTGGGTGCGAACTCACGCTGCCCTGGGTCGCCAAGCTGGATGTGACTCAGCTGCCCACCGGCAGCGGCCGAGCGTGGGTATCACGCTCTTCCGACGGACTGCTTGTGCTCAAGCCTTATGATGGACCCAGAAAACTGGACAAAAAACAGGGGGGGGTCTAAGCACAATGAAATCCGAACGAAAAAACTACACACCCGAGTTTAAGTCTAAGGTGGTTCTCGATCTTCTTCGAGAAGAGAAGACGCTCTCGCAACTTGCCTCCGAACATGGGATCCACCACTCCCTTCTGGTTCGCTGGAGAAGCCAAGCGCTGGAGGGGTTGTCCAGTCTCTTTTCGGACCAGAAGCTTCATGAAATCAAGGCCGCTCACGAACGAGA